>DATCDQ010000044.1:0-27560 GCA_036510655.1 Microbacteriaceae bacterium
CAGGTTCGGAAGCCTCCCGGACCGCTCCCGAGCGCGTAGTAGGCGTTCAACACGATCCTGTCCACACAGTCATAGCTGCCGGTCAGTAGTGAACCATAGTGCTCAACGAATTCGTCTTTCACTCACACACGGTAAGCCTGACCCGGTCACCGCGACCAGTGCTGCCCCGCAGGGGCCACCGCTTCCGGGCGAAGTCCCGGACGCGGCGTAGAGAACCTTGGTGGTGAGAACTTTGGCGATTGTCTTGAGTTTTCGACACGAGTATCCTCTGTTGTATCCGCTCCACAATTGCGGGAACTTATCCTGACCAGCCACTTTGGGTGGCACAATCGGCTTCCTCGGAAGTCGGAACCTAGGCGCAGCGGACGGCGGCGGTCGGTCTTACAGATCGCAGGTCATTAGTCGGAGTGCGCTCACGACAGGTTCGACCGCTTGGGAACGGTCGCGCACCAGCATCCAGACAGATGCTACCCAGGAAGCCAGCCCCTCAACTCGGCGGTCAGAGGCCAGCCTCGCTGGGTACATGGTTCCGGATGTGTCAGGGGTTCTGGCAGGTGCTGGCCGGCGGCGGGTTGTCGTACTGCGCCGTAGCTCGAGCGGGCAACGCGTTGTACCTACTGCTGCTGCGCATCAGCGGGCGCCGTGGTAAAACGTAAAGCATGACCGACCAGCCGCCCGAGCAACACATCACGTCCGCCAGCCGCGAGATCGCCGCTCCAGCCGCCACCATCTTCGAACTCATCGCCGACCCTGCGCAACAGCCACGCTGGGACGGCAACGACAATCTCGCTCAGGCCGAACCGGATCAGCGCGTACACAACGTCGGTGACATCTTCGTCATGACGCTCACCGGCGGAAACGTGCGCGAGAACCACATCGTCGAGTTCGAGGAAGGGCGCAGGATCGCCTGGATGCCGGCAGAACCCGGCAAGGATCGCCCAGGCCACCTGTGGCGGTGGGAGCTGGAAAAGCTGGGACCCGGACGAACCCTTGTCAGGCACACCTACGACTGGAGTGGCCTCACTGACGAGTCCCGCTTCAAGCGGGCCCGCAGCACGACGTCGGAGCGGTTGATGGCATCCGTCGAGCGACTGGCCATGCTCACCGAACAAGCGCCGAAGCGCACCTAGGGTTCATAGTCCGGTTAGCTGACGCTCTCACTAGCAGCCGCGGAACGTCGTATGCGGAACGGCTTGCGGACGCTGATGTGCTCGTGTCTTCTGGATATGTTTAGCCGTACTTTTGGCCTAAACTGAGAGCATGACGACCGTTCCATTGGGCGAAGCCAAAGACCACCTGTCGGAGTACGTCTCGGGAGTCGAACGAACTCATGATCGTGTGACCATCACACGCCATGGCCACACTGTCGCCGTTCTGATCTCGGCTGATGACCTCGCCGCACTGGAAGAGACGGTAAACATCCTTGCCACGCCCGGCGCAGCTGACGCCATCGCCGAGGGACTCGCAGATATCGAAGCCGGCCGAATCGCCGACAATGAGAAACTGCGAGCCAGATTCGCCAGCAAGTGATTTCACGCTATGGAGTACGAATCTCCGCACGCGCAGAACGCGACGTTCTTCGGTTACCCGAGAAGATCGGCGCCGCCTGCCTGGAATTCATCTTCGGTCCGCTGGCCGAGAACCCCCAACGGCTGGGTGGTGCGCTGCGCGGCCAACTGACCGGCTTGCGATCAGCCCGACGCGGCAGCTACCGCGTAATCTACCGAATCGATGACGACCACACACGAATCGAAGTCATCGACATCGACCACCGGCGCGATGTGTACCGATGAACGAACGGCTTGCGGGATAGCTGCAACGTTCCGGTAGCGGATCCTTTGGCGTGGTGCGGTGACAGTCTTTCGAGCGTGGGTGGCGCGGCGTAGAGTCGGAGCATGTCCCGAGATAAGCCGGGCTCGCACTCGCAGCTCGCTGGTGGTCTTCGTTCCCGGGTTGAGCGGTCCGGTACCCTCAACCGGGACCTGCGCCTGAGAATCCTCGCTCGTGGTGCCGGCGGACCTGCGGTGTCCGAACCCTATGACGCGCTCGCCCATCAAATTGCTCAGGATTCGTTCGGCGTCACGGACGCACAGGTCGCAGCGGTGCTTCAGACAACGGGCTCCGAGAGAAATGCTTTCGAGGTCGTCCTAACGGCGGCAATCGGTGCGGGCCTTCGGCGCTGGGATGCCGCGGAGAAAGCGATCAGGGAGGCCGGTGGTGAGGCTTTCTGAAGTGGAGCGGGGCGATAACCTCCGGCACCGAATGATGATCGCGACGATCTCGCGGTTATCGGGGATGCGGCTGCCGGACGCGGCCAGGGTGGCGTTCTACCGGCAAGACTTCGCCGGACCCGCCATTGGGGTATGGACGCAAAGGGCGATGAGGGGACCCAGCGCGTGGTCCGTGTCAGAGCGCGAGCTCGTGGCCGCCACGGTCGCAACGTGGAACAGGTGCCCGTTCTGCATCGGCGCCCACAGCGCCGTCGCTGTCCGCGGCATGGACAAGGCCGTCGTCGACGCAGTCTTAGCGAACTACCGGACAGCTCCCATCTCGGACAAGCTCAAAGCGGCACTGGTGTTCGTCGAGAAGATGACCCGAACCCCCGACGATCTCACCGTGGACGACGCACGAACGGCGCTCAACGCCGGCGTCACCATCGACGAGCTCCGGGACGCCGCCGCAGTCGCGAGCCTGTTCGCGATCGTCACGCGCTACGCCAATGCACTCGACTTCGACATACCTTCGCGCACCGATTTCGACAAGGCGGCAGGAATGCTCCTACGCCGCGGCTACGCCTGACACCAACGACGCCGTCCGCAAGCCGAATCCTTTCCGCTCCGAGCTAGTCATACCGGGTTATACTTTCCTTATGAAGACCGCAATCTCGCTCCCTGGTGACACCTTTGAGCGCGTCTCGCGTCGCGCAAATGACCTCGGTATGAGCCGATCGGAGTTCTTCGCTCGTGCGGCGAACCGCTATTTGGACGAGCTGGATGCTGCATCGGTGGCCAAGCAGATCAACGCCGCTCTGGAGCGGCTCGGTGGCACCGACGAATCGAATGAGGCAGCTGCTCAGGCGGGTCGTCAGCTTCTGCTGGATGTTTCCGACGAATGGTGATCGAGCGTGGCGGTGTGTATTGGGCGGAACTGAGCCCGGCTGTCGGCAGTCGTCCGGCAAAACGCCGCCCGGTCTTGGTGATCCAATCTGACTCCTATTCTGAGAGCCGACTCGCGACGGTTGTGGTTGCCGTTGTCACCTCCAACACTGCGCTGGCGACGATGCCCGGCAACGTATTCTTGGACTCTGCTTCAACCGGTCTTCCTCGTGATTCTGTGGTCAACGTCACCGCAATCGTGACGCTCAACAAGTCCGATCTCGGCGACTACAGCGGTCGGATCCCGGAGGTTCTCCTTGAGGAAGTTGATCGCGGGCTCCGACGGGTATTCAACCTCTGAGTTTGTTCCGTAAGCGGGACGATCAACGGACGCTTCCGCGCGGACTCTGGGATCCGCCCTCAGCAAAGCCGAGGGTGTCGCACATAGCCCGCCCGCCTGGAATTCTCATCCCGCGTACCTCAAACGCAACACGCAATCGGCGCCTCAACAGCGCATCTCGCCTCCTCCGCTCGCGAATAACAAGCTCTGAAGCGACACGATTCTTCAATCAACCTCAAGTTAGATGAGACAAACCGCCGAATTTCATTCCATCCGAGTTCGGACACCCGCGGCGATTCGGGGGTTACATTCCCCAACTCAAAAAAATCAGGACACAACCAAAGGGCATCGCGCCGCGCAAGCTTGCGTCGTTGTGCGGCAACGTTACGCGGCGTCGCCCGTTGGATCCAGAGCGCTCGCGTCGTCAAGTTGGACGCCGCCTACCGGGTCACCGTTCCAGTGCGTCAGGACCCAGCCGGTGGTCGGTGCGCCTTCGAGCGTCACGATGGCCGTGTTGGTGAGCTCGTGCGTTCGCGTGAACTCCTCGTCGATGTTGCAGGCCACCGACGACGTCCACGTGCGGATAGCTGCACCGTGACTGATGACGGCCACCGTGCCATCGTGCTGGGAGGCGATCGCGTCGATCGCCGCGTTGTACCGGCCGAAGAAGTCGTTGCCGTCTTCACCGCCGGGAATCCGAACGCTGAGGTCGTGTCGCCACGCGACGACCGCGCCGATGTAGCTCTGAATGGCTTCGGGGTCCGCTCGCTGCTCAAGCGATCCGGCGTAGATCTCCTGAAGCCCGGTGATCACCGTGGCAGCGAGCCGCCGATCGTGCGCCAGCGGCGCGGCCGTCAACTGGGTGCGCAACATGGTCGACACGTAGATCGCCGCGAGCGGCTCGGTAGCCAAGGCGGCGGGGATCGCCGCCGCCTGTTTGCGGCCGAGTGCCGTCAGTGGCGGGCCGGGAACTTCGGTGCCTAGCGCACCATGCACGTTGTCGATCGTCTGCCCATGGCGGATCAGAAGAAGCCTCATTGCATCGAGCATACGGGCCTTCGACGGCGGTGTCGTGAACCGTCACGTGCGGCAGTGTGACGCTTGCGGCGGTTAGGCTGAATGGCATGAAAGCGCTGCTGTCCACGGGGATCATTCTGGTTCTTCTCGGCCTCGCAGCCGGTTTCGGACCTCAGCTCGTGACCGCAATTCACACCGGCCTGCCGTCGAACGGCATCCTCTGGCTGCAGCCGACCGGATTCGTGATCGCCGCGATCGGAGCGGTGTTGATCGGCTCGTACATTGGCAAACGACGCGCCCGCAAACGGCAGGCCCGCTTGACGAGATAGACGCGCGACGGCGATTGCCGCTAATCGCTGCCGGTTTCCACCAGTCACCGACGGGCGCCCAACGCCGTGAGTGGCCTGCTACGCTCCGACGCTTGGCCGGGGTTCCGGGCACCGACACCTGAGCTCACCAAGACCTTGCGCGTGCGTGACCTCCTGGGCATGGCGTCAGGCATCGGCGAGTCGACCAACGGCTCCGGTTGGCATGAGGGCGATCCCTCGGCCGGTCAGCTGCTGCAATCGGTCGTGAATCTGCCGGTCATTGACGCGCCAGGCAAAACGTTCTTCTACAACAACACGGTGTTTGCGGTCGGCGGCTACCTGCCGTTTCTCTTCGCCGGTGTTGCAGAGGCTGATCTGAGCGCAGCGTACGGCGAGGCGATGCACACGCGAGTCTACGAACCGACCGGAATGAAGGGCGCGCTGATCGCGGATGATCCGCGCAGGCTGGTCAGCAACTATGCGGCCGCCCACGGACCGGATTTGCGTGGGAAGCAGTCTGTTCTGCCATATGGCCCTGTCGGCAGCTTCGCGCCGATCGGCGGAACACTGGCCACGTTGCGCGATATGGCTGCCTATGTGCGACTGCAACTGGGGCACGGGGTTGCGGCCAACGGCAAGCGGGTGGTGTCCGCAGCCAACCTCGCCGAATGCTGGAAGCCCACATCACGATTCCGCTGCCGTCGCCCGAACTCGACCCAGATAGTGCGAGTCTCGGCTATGGCCTGGCCTGGCCTGGCCTGGAACAACGAGAAATTCACCGACGACACGTCACTGATCTCACATACCGGCGGGATCGACGGGTTCTCCACGTTCATTGGATTCGTGCAAGAGCATGACACCGGCATCGTCGTACTGAATAGCATGAACCCCGGTCCCAACGGCAGCCTGTTCGGCCCGTATGTCGTGAACGTGCTGCTGAGCGGACAGTTCGGTCTGAACAGGGGCGGGGCAGACGCGGTTCTCGCGGCCTCGCGCGCGGCTGCCGCAACCTGCAACTCACGCGCGGCCCGCGGGTCTTCCCGCTGCTGGCCATGCCCGACGGCAGCTACGTCGTGTCGAGCGGATTGATCGTCGGCCAGACTGTCAAACTCGCGCGAGACGCGGACCAGGTAGCCCACATTGAGGTGGTCGGGTTCGAAACCGTCCGACGAACAGTCGGCCTGGCCTGAACGGCGTGGCTTGAACGACCGCAGGCCATCGACCGGCCTGGCGCGTGCGTTGCGGGCAGCGGCGAGCATTGTCAGCTTTCGACCAGGGTGAGGAACGCGCTGAGTTCGGCGACAGCATCCGGAGTGATGGGCAAGGCCTCGGTCAGCTGCGGCGAGTAGACGAGATAGGCGGCCCACTGGGCACGCGAGATGGCGACGTTCAGTCGGTTCTTCATGATCAAGAACGGCAGGCCGCGCGGAACATCCATTGCCGAGGACGCAGCCAGCGTCACAATGGCGACGACCGCCTCCTGGCCCTGGAATTTATCGACCGTGCCGACGCGGATGTCGTGGAAACCAGCCGCCGCCAGCGCATCTCGCACACACCAGAGTTGCGCGTTGTAGGGCGTCACGACGATCAGGTCGGCTTGCCCCAGTGGTTCTTTCGAGCGGCCTGCAGCCGGGTCGCTCCAGCTCGAGGCGAGTACCGACCGCACGATTTCGACGACGACCTGCGCCTCCTCAGGCGACGAGGTCGCGTTGCCTGCGTGCTCGACCGGAATCACACGCAGTCCAGGCGCGACACCCGCCAGCTCGCGCGTCGATGCAACCGGATGCGCGCCTAACCGGCCCTCATACGACAGCCGTGAGACGTGCGCGGTCAGAGCTGGATGCATCCGCCGGGATTCGGCGAGAAAGTAGCCGAGGTCGGGCGGCAGGACATCGTGACCCGCGCTCACCCAGCCGAGTGCCGACTGGTCGATCGGCTCGGGGTGGGTACCCTGACTGACTTGCGGCAACTGCTGCGGGTCACCCAGCAGAAGCAGGTTGTGTGCGCTGACACTCGCGGCGATCGTCGAGGCCAGCGAGAACTGGCCGGCCTCGTCAACGACGAGCAGGTCGAGGCTGCGCCTTTCGACTCGGGCAGGATTGCTGAAGTCCCACGCTGTGCCACCGACGACGAACCCCGTCGTGGCATTGTCGAGGGCGAAGAGCAGTTGACCGTTCTGCGGGAGCGCTGTGAATGCGGGAGCGGACGAGCCGGATGCGTCTGCCGAACCGCGCTGCGGCACCTTGCCGACCAGCCGCGGATCGAGCCCCGCGGTCACCACCGCAGCGAGCAAGTTCTCGACGACGCGATGAGACTGTGCGACGACACCGACCTTCCAACCGTGATCATTGACGAGCGCGGCGATCACGTGAGCACCGAGGTAGGTTTTGCCGGTGCCGGGCGGGCCCTGTACGGCAAGATACGAATGATCCAGGTCGAGCGCGGTAGCAATCACGGCATCGATCCGACCGTCGGAATTCGCCGCCGCCAGAGCACCGGAACGGGTCCGCGGCGGCACCCGTCTCAGAATGTCCGTCATCGGGTCGGCGGGCCAGCCCGGTTGTTCGTCGATAATCGCCTGTGCCCACTCGTCGATCGCCGGCTTTTGGGCTCCGGCTGGCGGCGGTTTCGCGGGAGTCAGCGCGCTGGGCAGCACATCATATGGTTCGACATCTTGCGGCTGGAGCTCCTCGACAAGGAAGCTGCCATCATCTCCGGCCTCGAGCACCTTCACTTCACGCGCGGTTCGGGCGCCTGGCTCGGCACCGGGCACCGTGAACGGGCCCGGATACTCGTACAACAGGAACGGCCCGGCCTGATCCGCCGGCTGAATGTTGCTTCCCGGCGCCAACCGGCCTCGCAGACGCAGGTGCCGGCGATCGCGCCGTTGCCGACCCTCACGGAACCAGTCACGCTCGACCGCCGCGTGCTCGACGACGAACACGTCACGGGTTTCTTCCCACTCCTCGATCGGGTCGATCAGCCGCGCGTAGTGTGCCCACCAGAAGCTCTTCTGCTCGCGGCGGTGATAATCGATGGCCGCCGCTGCGAACGCCGCCGCGGTCTGATCGGCGGTGCGAGCGCCGACGGCGGCGCCCTCAGCAATCGCCAGCAGCCCGTCGCGCAGCGGTGACGGCTCGAGGTCGTCGGCGGGTTCGCTTGACCGGCCCTCTCCGACGCGGATGCCGCGCTCGGCCGCGTGTTGCAGCATCCAGTCGCGTAAGCGCAGCGTGGAGACGCAGTCGTAACGGTTGTAGTCGGCGATGGAGTCGAGCATCCGCTGCCCTGCCTCGGTGTCGCCGACAGCGTCGAGCTCACGTGCCTGGGCGTATTCCGTGATCGAGTCTGCGGCGTTGGTCACCTCGCCTTCTCGCAGCTCAGCGCCCATGTAGAGCGGTTCGAGCTTCTTAATCGAATAGGAGCGCGAACCGACCCTGAACGCATTGCGCACGAGTGGATACAGGTCGACGAGCACGTTGTCCCGCAGCAAGCCGTCGACTTCGTCCTCGCCGATTCCGTGTCGCGCCGCGAGGCTGAGCAGGTGGGTGCGTTCGTATGCCGCGTAGTGGTACACATGCATTCCCGGATGCTGTCGCCGCCGCTCCCCGAGGTAGTCGAGAAACCCACGCAGCGCGGCCTTCTCCTGTGCGAAATCGTGCGCCCAGAACGCGCGGAAGCTTTCATCCGTCTCCACGAGCCCGAAAAGGTAGTCGAGTCCCCAGCGGGTCGGCGCACCTGCGGTGGCACCGCTGCCCGCACCGGCGGCGGAGCCGCTTGCCGCACCGACGGCGGTCGCGCTAATCTCGCCCTCGGTGTACAGCGGATCACCCTCGAAGTCGAAGAAGATATCGCCCGGATCGGGGCGCGGCAACGCCGCGAGCGCCGCCGGGTTGTGGACGTCGAGCGGGGGCGCGGCATCCGGAATCGCGCGCGTCTGCAGCGCTGCTTGCGCGCGCAACCCGGCGAGCGTCTTATCCGCGATGTCATCGACTGGGCCAGTCGACGTCGCCAGCTCATCGACCGTGCGGATGCCCGCGGCACCCAGCAACGCTCGCTGCGTCACGCGCATTCCAGCGACGAGAAGCACGTCACGCGTGCGCTGGATCTCGGCCTCGCACGCGTCGCAGTGACCGCACACGCTGTAGCGCGGGTCGCCCCACTCGAGGGCGGCGTTGTTCGGGTCGGCCAGTCGTTCGGCGATGATCCGGTGCAGCCTGGCGCGGCGTTTGTGGAACACAGGCGTGATGTCGGTGAGCCGGTGCTCGCTGATCGATCCGTCGCCGAGCAGCAGCTGCACGGTCGGCGACGGTCGCACCCCGATGCGCTCGAGCTGTTCGGCGTACGCGGCAAGTTGCAGCAGCGCCGTCACCCGGGCGTGACGAGCCAATTTCGTGTCTTGCACGAGATAGCTGCCATCCGGCTGTCGCACAATGAAGTCGGCGAAGCCGATGAAGGCGATCGCGCCGGTGGCAGCAGCGTTGTCCGCAGCAGCGCCACTGCCGTCGTCGAAGAACGTGGCTTGGAAGACGACGCTCGCGCCGTCGGCAAACGCGCGATCGGTCTCACCGGCGACCTCCTCAAGCGCCGCGCGGGACATCCGCTCTGGTCGAGGAATCTCGACGGTCCCTGCGCTAAATTGCTCGCGGTAGCGTTCGAGCACACGGTGTTCGTGCTCGTCACCGAGTCGAGAGGTGCGCTCGTACATCGCATCCGGAACGGTTTGCAGTCGATCGATCCGGCCGAGCTTCGCATCCAGAGTGCGCAGGAACGCGAACTCGCAGTTCGATGCCGCGGTCAGGTCGCTGGCGCTCGTGACCACGGTGCCATCGAGCAGAAACATCGGTGTCCTTCCATCGCGTGTGTTGTCGAGCGTATCCGCACCCGCCGACATGGCGGCCGCGGTTACCGATTCAGGCAAAGCGGCACGATTAGAGCGCATTCACGCCAGAATGATCTGACCCGAACTATCAAACCTGAACTATCAAACCTGAACTATCTCGGGGCCGCCAAGATCGGCCAGTGCGTCGAAGCCACGATCCTGCGTCACCACAGCGAGCCCGTGCGCAAGCGCAACGGACGCGATCCACAGGTCATTGACATTGACCCGACGCCCCGCCTCGTGCAGCCGAAACCGCAACATCGCCCAGTGCCCCGCCGCGTCTTCATTCACGGGCAGCGCATCGACATCGGCGATCGCCTCGAGCGTCTTGAGTCGCACGGCCCGCGTCGCGGTATCCGGCGCCGCATGCACGCCTGCACGCAGCTCGGCCAGCGTAATGACGGAGATGAACGACTCGTCGGGCAAGGCGGATGAATCCAGCGGACGTCCACTCGCGGAAGCGATGAACACACTGGTGTCGAGGAGCGCTTGCGTTGTGGAACGCGGCTTCATCGGATCGGGCCGAGATCGTCGGTCGTGTCTCCAGCGAGGGTGGCAAGATCGTCGCGAAGCGCGGCATCTGCCGGAGCCAACAGAATCCGCAGCAAATCAGCGCGACGGATGCTTGCGCGCTTGCTCGCGCTCAGGGGCACCACTTCGGCTGTGGGAACGCCATAGGACGTGATGATCACCCGCTCCCCTGATTCGACGGTGCGCAATATATCTGCCGTGTGATTGCGCAATTCGCGTGCCGACACCCGGACCATCCTCCAACTGTAGCTCACTTGTAGCACATCGTAGCCGTGCGTGCATTTCAACGCTGATTCGCTCCCCCGCCCGCTGGCTTGGACACCTGGGACGACTATTGGCGCGACGTCGGAGTGCCCGAGGACGAACTCCATATCGGCGCGGACATCATCGCCGATTCGGATGCCGGGGGCCCGCGAATCCAGTTCTTCATCGTCCCCGAACGCAAGACGATCAAGAACCGACTGCACATCGACATCCACGCGAGCGGTGGGCGAAAGGTGCCGATCGAGACGAGGCGCGAGCGAGTCGATGCTGAGGCAAACCAGCTGGTCGTTCTGGGTGCGACCAAGTTGCGGGTCTGGAGTGAGAAAGGCATCGACCACTATGCCGTCGCCATGCGCGACCCGGAGGGCAACGAATTCGACATCAACTAACCCGGCGCGCAACGCCGACTACACATAGTCGTCCGGCGAAAACGACCGAACGCCGGATCGATGACTGATCAGTTGCGCCCGCACCGAGACCGCACTATCAGAGCATGCGTCGTGCATCGCACGGGCCCAGGCGCGGTCGGATGGCGTAAAGCGCTCGCTCCCGCGACGCTCCCAGATCAGGATCACATGCGCGGCATCCAGATCGCCCATCAGCTGTTTCATCATCGCAGCCAATGACTCGGCATCGCCGACGCACGGACCAGTCGGATAGTCCTCGATCGGAATCAGCACTTTCAGTTGAATATCGTCCCTGTCCGTGAACAGCAGCCAAAGCGAACGCCGGCAGGCCGACCCGATGAGAGCCTTAACGCGCTGTTCGATGTCGGCGCCAGTCAGGATAGGTTTTTGTGCCGCCTCTGCGGCTGAAATCATCGTCATGCCATCGATGCTGCCGTGCCGAGAGACGGCCGGAGCGGCCGGCATCCGAATCTGTGGATAAGTCGCGGATGCCGGCGCCTGTGGATAACCGGCGCCGACGCATCCGCTCGCCTGGAGACTTACGCTGGAGTCATGAGCGCAGACGACACCACAACCGCTTCGTACGTCGAACCCGGCCACGAATTCACGCGCGACACGAACTACATCGAAGACCGCATCACCCGGGACGGGCGCGACGGCTGGCCTGTCGAGGCCGGTCGCTATCGCCTCGTCGCCGCACGCGCTTGTCCGTGGGCCAATCGCACGGTGATCGCACGCCGCCTGCTCGGCCTCGAAGGCGCGATCTCACTCGGGATGCCCGGACCCACCCACGACCAACGCAGCTGGACCTTCGACCTCGATCCGGGCGGGCTCGACCCCGTGCTCGGCATTGAACGCTTGCAGCAGGCCTTCTTTGCGCGGTTTCCCAACTACCCGCGCGGCATCACCGTGCCGGCAATCGTAGATGTTCCGAGCGGCAAGGTCGTGACCAACAACTACCCTCAGATCACCATCGACTTCGAAACCGAATGGACCGCCTTCCATCGGCCGGGCGCTCCTGATCTGTACCCGGATGCGCTGCGCGACGAGATCGACGCCGTCAATGACGTGGTCTTCCGCGACGTGAACAACGGCGTGTATCGCGCTGGATTCGCCGGTTCCCAAGAAGCATACGAACGCGCGTATATACGACTGTTCGACCGACTCGACTGGCTTGAGGAGCGCCTGACGCACCAGCGCTACCTCGTCGGAGATACGATCACCGAGGCGGACATCCGCCTATTCACCACGCTTGCCCGATTCGACGCGGTCTATCACGGGCACTTCAAATGCAACCGCAACAAGCTCATCGAGATGCCAGCACTGTGGGCCTACGCACGCGACCTGTTCCAGACGCCCGGCTTCGGCGACACGATCGACTTCGTGCAGATCAAACAGCATTACTACATGGTGCACACGGACATCAATCCGACGCGGATCGTGCCTCTCGGTCCGGATGTCGCTGGCTGGCTCACCCCGCACGGTCGCGCCGCTCTGGGCGGCCGTCCGTTCGGCGACGGCACGCCGCCCGGGCCGCCGGTCGAGGCCGAGCGGGTGCCTGCCGCAAACGGCGCATAGCGGCGGAGTCCTGCCGCAGCAGGAGGCGTTGCGTCGACCCGGACTTTCAACGCTAGCCCGGAGCCGCAACCGGTTGCACGTCCGGTCTTGCGCCCAAAGTCCGGGCCAGCGTGATGCGGGGTGCATAGCGAGGCCGGCGCAACATCCGAAACCGCGGGTGCCGCGTGGCGTTCACCTCGCGTTCGGTTTCGTCTGATCGAATGAGTGTTGCGAGTGCGTGCGCCGCCGAGCACGTGCGTTACCCGAATGGACCAGTTGTGACCATCCGCACGGCCGAGTACCCGAGGCCGGATCACTTCCTTTTGCACATCAGCGACACGCACCTGCTCGCGAACGGTGGTCGACTCTACGACACAGTCGACAGCACACAGCACCTGCAGGCACTGTTCGATGAGCTCGAGGCGTCGCGCGGCCGACCTGAGGCGATCATCTTCACGGGCGACCTCGCTGACAAAGGCGAACCGGATGCCTATCGACGCCTCCGCGACATCGTCGAGCCAGCCGCGACCCGGCTCGGCGCCGAACTGATCTGGGTCATGGGCAACCACGACGATCGCGCCGCGTTCCGGGCCGGATTGTTCGACGAGGTGCCGACCATGCGGCCGGTCGACCGGGTTTACGACATCAACGGGCTGCGCGTGATCACGCTCGACACGACCGTCCCAGGGGAGCATCACGGAGAAATCACCGGCGACCAGCTCGACTGGCTGGCCGAAGAGCTCGCGTCGTCCGCGCCGCACGGTACGATTCTGGCGATGCATCATCCGCCCGTGCCGAGCGTGCTCGAACTGGCCGTCAGCGTCGAGTTGCGCGACCAGGCCGGGCTCGCCGAAGTGCTCGAGGGAACGGATGTCCGCAGCATCCTGGCCGGACACCTTCACTACTCGTCCAGCGCGCTGTTTGCCGGAATCCCGGTGTCCGTGGCGTCAGCCACCTGTTACACGCAAGATCTGAACGTGCCCGTCGGCGGCACGCGCGGCCGCGATGGTGCCCGCGCGTTCAACCTGGTGCACGTCTACCCCGGCACGGTGCTGCACTCGGTTGTGCCGCTCGGCGCGCACACGGCGCTCGAGTACGTCGATGCTGCCGAGAGCGAGCGCAGGTTGCGGGAGTCCGGCATCCGGGTCGTTGATCGGATCAACGCGCCGGTGCATCCGGAGCCGCCTTACACGATGCCGATCCCGGTGCTGACGTAGCGCCGCTTTCGCTCGGTCGCTGCCCTTCGACAAGCTCAGGAACCGCGCTGTAGTCGAAGCGCCAGCCTGAACTACCGCACGAAGACGTGGTACAGGGCCGCCCGTCGGCTTCGCTCAGGGAACGGAAATGGGGCGGCCCGTCGGCCGCCCTTCAGCCGTTGGTGAAGTGTGGCGGGCGCTTCTCGATGAACGCTTGCATGCCCTCACGCCGATCGTCGAGGTCGAACAAGCCGTTGAAGGTTTGGCGTTCGAAGCGTACGCCCTCCGCGAGCGTCGATTCGAACGCGACCGATACTGCTTCTTTGGCCGCGTACACCACCGGCAAGGAAAGCGCCGCGATGTCCGCCGCGATCTCGAGCGCTTCGTCCAGCAATCTGTCTGCGGTAACCACGCGCGAAACTAAGCCAATCCGCTCCGCCTCGTCGGCATCCATCGTGCGTCCGGTAAGGATGAGATCCATCGCCTTCGCCTTGCCGACAGCGCGCGTGAGTCGCTGCGTGCCGCCCATCCCGGGTATGAGGCCGATCTTCACCTCCGGCTGGCCGAAGCGTGCGGTGTCGGCGGCGATGACGATGTCGCACATCATCGCGACTTCGCAGCCACCGCCGAGCGCATAACCAGCAACGGCCGCGATCTTCGGGGTGCGGATCGCTGCGAACGCGTCCCATACGTTGAAGATTCCACTCATGGTGAGCTCCCGGTGGGTCTTACCCGCGAGCTCGGTGATGTCGGCGCCTGCCGCGAAGGCCCGCTCGGAGCCCGTGAGCACGATCGCGCCGATCCCCTCGTCGGCGTCCATCGCGAGCGCGACCTCGATGATCTCGCGCCGGAGCCCCGCGTTGAGCGCGTTCAGCGCTCCGGGGCGGTTGAGCGTGATGACTCCGACTCTGCCGCGGCGCGTGACCAGGATGCTCTCGTACTCGGCGCTCTGGTAATCGGCTTTCTCAGTTGCGGAGCTCTCGTGGTTGCTCACCGTTCCTCACTTTCCCCGCTTTGCGTGCGGATGTCGTTGATGATTCCCGAGAAATCGAGCGCTGCCCCATCTCCCGCGGCAAAGCGCTCGTACATTGCGCTCGCCACAGTGCCGAGTTGCGCGTCGACACCGGTCGTCTCGATCGCGCGTGCGGCGAGCCCGAGGTCCTTGGCCATGAGTGCGCCGGCGAATCCGGGCTGATAGTCGTGGTTCGCGGGGCTCGTCGGCACCGGTCCTGGCACCGGGCAGTTCGTCGTCAACGCCCAGCATTGCCCGGACGCGTTAGAGGCGACGTCGAAGAGAGCGCCTCGTGGGTGAGGCCGAGCCGCTCGCCCAGAATGAATGCCTCGCTCACGGCGATCATGGAAATGCCCAGGATCAGGTTGTTGCAGATCTTGGCCGCCTGGCCGAGCCCCGGACCGCCGCAGTGCACGATGCGTTTGCCCATCGCGGCAAGAATCGGTTGTGCCGCCGCGAAGTCTTCATCGCGCGCGCCCACCATGAACGCCAAGGTCGCTGCGGTCGCACCGCCGACACCGCCAGAGACCGGCGCATCGATGTTGCGATGACCGGCCGCCACGGCGAGGTCATGTGCGCGCGTCGCGTCGTCCACCGCAATGGTCGACGACTCGATGAACAGTGTGCCGGGTGCGGCGAGTTCGAGGAGTCCCGGCTCCCCCGCCGCGCCCTGATATGCCTCGAGCACGTGCCTGCCCGCCGGGAACATCGTGATGACGACGTCGGCCCCGCGCACCGCTTCGGCTGCCGTCGACGCCAGCGGGAACCCGCCCTGCCGCGCGGACTCCATCGCGGTGGGCGACACGTCGAAGCCCACGACACGGTAACCAACACGCGTCAGATTGACGGCCATCGGCTCACCCATGTGGCCGAGTCCGAGAAAGGCGATCGTCGCCTTCGTACCTGCATTTGTGGTATTCATGCTCAGTTCATTCCTCTCCGTGCGCCTCGCGGGCTCGTTGTGCGTCTTCGAGGCCGAGTTCGCGCTCGCCGAGCGACTCGAAGAAGGCGGTGACCGTCGCATCCGTTCCGGCCGGTATGACGGTCGGGTCCCAGCGCGGGGCGCGATCCTTGTCGATGACCTGCGCACGCACGCCCTCGGCGAAGTCGTGCGCCGCAAATGCCCGCAGCGACACCCGGTACTCCTGATCAAGCGCCGCCTCGAGACTTTCGAGCCGCCGAGCGCGTCGGAGCGCCTCCAGGGTGACAGCGAGCGCGGTCGGCGATTTCGAGGCGATACGATCCGCAGCATCCGCAGCCGCCGTAGCATCCGTCACCGAACCGGCGGGCGACGACCGCAGTCGCTGCAGGATGCCGCCGACGCTGTCGCCCGCGAACGCCGCGTCGATCCAGCCGCGCTCACCGGTCAGTGCCCCCGGCCCCGGTGTCGACGCAACCGCAGCAATTGCAGCCGTTGCGTCCGTGGTCTGCAGAGCGTCGACCAGCTCGGGAACGCGCTCCTGTTCAACGAGACTGTCCGCAAGGCCCAGGGCGATCGCGTCGTCGGCGTGCACCGTGCCCGCTCTCAGTGCGAGGAAGGTGCCCAGTTCGCCCGGGGCGCGCGACAACAGCCACGTGCCACCGACGTCGGGCACGAAGCCGATGCCTGCTTCGGGCATCCCGAGCGTCGAATGTTCGGTGACGATGCGGTGCGAGCCGTGCGCGGAGAGGCCGATGCCGCCGCCGAGGACCAGGCCGTCCATGATGGCGATGTAGGGCTTCGGGTACCGGGCGATACTCGCGTTGAGGCGATACTCGTCCGCCCAGAATCGGGCAGCGTTCCGATCGTCTCCACGCACTGCGTCGCGGTAGAGCGACACAATGTCGCCACCGGCGCAGAGCCCGCGATCACCCGCGCCGGTGAGCAACACGGCCCGAACATGCGAGTCGTCGCGCCACTCGTCGAGCACGCGTTGGATGTCGACGATCATGCCGTGTGTCAGCGCGTTGATCGCCTGTGGGCGATTGAGGACGATAATTCCGAGGCGACCTTTCCGCGTGAACCAGACGTCCTGAGCAGGTGTTTCATCCGGGATCGTCATCGCTGCGCGAACCTCATTCCGGCCTGGTTGCTTCGGGGAATTGTTCCTCACGCCACTCGTCAACCGTTTCCACGCCGGCGCCGGAGCCAGACCCGCGCGCGGCGTAGCGCTCCTCTTCCTGCGCGCGCAACTCGACCCGCCGGATCTTTCCGGAGATCGTTTTGGGCAGCTCGGCGAACTCGAGTCGGCGCACCCGCATATACGGGGCCATCGTGGTTCTGGCGTGTTCGAAGAGCACGCGCGCGGTTTCGGCGTCGGGCTCCCAGCCCGCGGCGAGCACAACATACGCCTTCGGAACAGTCAGGCGGGTCTCGTGAGGAGCCGGAACGACGGCCGCCTCTGCGACGGCAGGGTGCTCGAGCAGGATGCTCTCCACTTCGAACGGGGAGACCTTGAAGTCTGAGGATTTGAACACATCGTCGGTGCGGCCGATATAGGTGATCTGGCCGTCCTGATCCCGCGAGGCGACGTCACCGGTGTGGTAGAAGCCGCCGCGCATCACCTCGGCGTTGCGCTCAGGGTCGTCCACGTAGCCGGTCATCAGGGTCAGCGGGCGCCTCGCCAGGTCAAGGCAGATCTCGCCTTCGTCGCCGACCTCGCCGGTGATCGGATCGACAAGCACGACCGGCACGCCGGGCAACGGTCGGCCCATCGCGCCCGGCTTGAGCACGGCCCCCGGGGTGTTCGCGATGGATGCCGTGGTCTCCGTCTGACCGAAGCCATCACGAATCGTCAGGTCCCACCAGTGCCGGATCTGGGCGATCACCTCAGGGTTGAGCGGCTCTCCCGCCGAGAGCACCTCGCGCAGAGCGCGGGGCCGGGTTGCGGCATCCGCTTGGATCAGCATCCGCCACACGGTCGGCGGCGCACAGAATGTTGTGACGCCGACACGATCCATTTGTGCGAGCAGACGCGCCGGGTCGAATCGGGCGGAGTTGAAGACGAACACGGTCGCTTCCGCCAGCCACGGCGCGAAATACAGGCTCCACGCGTGCTTGGCCCAGCCCGGCGAACTGATGGCCAGGTGCACGTCGCCGGGGCGCAAGCCGAGCCAGTACACCGTCGTGAGATGGCCGACCGGATACGACAACTGTGAATGCTCGACCATCTTGGGTTTGTTGGTGGTTCCCGAGGTGAAATACACCAGCAGCGGATCATCGACAGCGGGCGACGCGGGCGTGAAGGACTGCTGCGCGCTGTTGTGGAAGTCGGTGTAGGAATCGGAGTAATCGCTCCAGCCTGGCGTGGCACCGCCGATGCTGACCCGCGTGTAGTCGCCGGGCACGGTGTCGAATTTGAAAGCATCCGATTGGTTGGCGATCACATGACGGATGCGCCCGCGCACGATCCGGTCCGTCAGGTCGCCGGGGCCGAGCACGGTGGCCGTCGGAACGATGACGGCGCCGAGCTTGGCGATCGCCAGTGCGCTCTCCCACAGCTCAACCTGATTGCCGAGCATGACCATGACGCGGTCACCGGATGCGACTCCCCGACCTGCCAGCCATCCTGCAAGCTGGTCGGACCGGCGAGACAGTTCGGCGAAACTCACGATTTGCTCGCTGCCATCGTCTTCCACGATCCACAAGGCAGGCCGGTCGTTGCCGTCGGCGATGGCGTCGAACCACTCGGTCGCCCAGTTGAATGTCGGGCCGATCGCGGGCCAGTCGAATTCGGCGATCGCGGTGGTGTAATCCTCCCGCAGCGCCACGAGCCGATCGCGAGCAGCCCGAAGGCGTTCTGTGTTCTCAGTGATCGCCACGTCGATCAGCTCCTTTGCCGTCTGCTTGCCATCTGCTGCCGCCCGCCGCCACCAGCTGCCTGTTGTCGGCTGCTGTCTGCCGTCTGCTTGCCACGCTACCGCCGTGCGCGCACAAGAGCACGCCCGATGATCAGCCGCATGATCTCATTTGTGCCTTCGAGGATCTGATGAACCCGCAGGTCACGCACGATGCGCTCCAGGCCGTACTCGGTGAGGTAGCCGTAGCCGCCATGCAACTGAAGTGCCATATTCGCGACGTTGAAACCGGCGTCCGTCGCCACTCGCTTCGCCATGGCGCACAACCGCACCGCGTCATCGGCGCCCGCATCGAGTGCCTCCGCGGCGCGCCAGAGCAGCGTGCGCGCACTTTCGAGTTCGGTGTCCATATCGGCGAGCCGGAAAAGCAACGCCTCGTTCTCGATCAGAGGCCGGCCGAAGGCCTCTCGGTCTGTGAGGTAGGCGACGGCCTTGTCGAGCGCGGCCTGCCCGCCTCCGACCGAACACGCCCCGATGCCGATGCGCCCGCCGTCCAGACTCTGCATCGCGATCTCGAAGCCGGTGCCTTCCTCGGAGAGTCGCGATCCGGCCGGAACACGCACATCCTCGAAGAACACCTGGCGGGTCGGCTGGGCATGCCAGCCCATCTTCTTCTCCAGCGGGCCGAATGACAGCCCGGGCGCGTCGGCCGGCACCGCGAAGGCCGTGATCCCGCGACTGCCGAGCTCCGCCGTTCGGGCCATCACGACGTAGACGGCCGAGGCGCCGGCACCAGAGATGAACTGCTTGACCCCGTTGAGGATGTAGTCGTCGCCGCTGCGCTCGGCCTTCGTGCGCAGGGCTGCAGCATCGGATCCCGCACCCGGTTCAGTCAGGCAGTAGCTGCCGAGCGACTCCATGGTCGACATGCTGGGAAGCCATTGGGCTCGAACCTCGTCGGTGGCGAAGGTGTCGATCATCCAGGCGGACATGTTGTGGATCGACACGTAGGCCGCGATCGTCGGGTCGCCCTTCGCCAGCTCCTCGAAGATCAGCACACCGTCGGCCTTGCCGAGACCGGCCCCGCCGAACTCCTCGCGCGAATAGATGGCCCCCATGCCGAGCGCACCGGCTTCCCGGAGCACCTCGACGGGAAAATAGTGGGTCTCATCCCATTCGGCCGCATTCGGTGCCAAATATTCTGCCGCGAACCCGCGCACCATCTGCACGATCGCCTGCCGGTCTTCTGAGAGCTCAAGCATTCGCCACCCCCGTTGTCGCCGCCCATGCGCCAATCTACTCGGGCCGTCCGGCGGATGCCAATGCACCGGCCGCCCCGCGAGAGTGCCCGTTTCGGACCAGCGCGTCCGGTGCGCCTGAACCTCTCGTCCGAAACGGACACTGTCGGTGTCGCTCGTGACACTCGGCTTCGCTCAGGGAGCGACCAACGGATGCGGCGCCGCTACGACCGCGCGCTCCCAGGGGGCGGGAATCGGAAAGTAACGCTCCAGAAAGTCGGTGACAGCACGAGTGCGTTCCTCGACCGATAGTTCCGGTTTGCTGCCGTCGTTCAAGCAGAACATGTCGTGATCGCGGCGCTTCAGCAGCTTGTCCATCTGGCGCAGCGCCATCCGCAGCGTCGTTTCGATGTAGCCGACGCGCGCCTGCGTTTGCACGACCGCGCGCCCGGTCATCAGTGCGTAATAGTGATAGAACGAGTTCGTCACCGAGATATCGGTCGCCGAACGAAACGCATGACCGGCCGTCTGCGCGAACTCGTCCGCGAATTCGGTCTCGAGTTCGGCCATGACGCTGCGCCGCAACGGCACGGCGCAATGCTCCAGGTGGCGTGTCGTCACGCGACCGAAGCGTTCCTGCAGCAAGCGCCGGTTGACACGCGCCGCGTTCTCGAACCCGCTGCGGCTCGGGTCGCTCTCACCCAGGCCGATGCGGGTCGGCCCTTCAACGAACTTTGTGATGCCCCCAGGGGAGAAGAATAGTTCGGGCCCAACCAGGCGCCCGAAGAACATGTCGTCATTCGAATACAAGAAGTGTTCCGCGAGACCCGCAATGTGGTGCAACTGGCTCTCCACGGCGTGCGAGTTGTGCGTTGGCAGCACGCTCGGGTCCGTGAAGAACTCGTCGCTGCGCACGATCGTGACCCGCGGATGCTCCGCCAGCCACTCCGGTCGCGGAGAATCCGTCGCGATGAAAATGCGACGCACCCACGGCGCGAACATGTGCACGCTGCGCAGCGCATATTTCAGTTCGTCGATCTGTCGAAAGCGGGCATCCGAATCGTCGCCGTCGCCGACCACGTAACTTTGCATGCGAGCGGCGCGCTCGCGCTGAAAGTCGAGCGACGACCCGTCGACCCACGAGAACACGAGATCGATGTCGAAGTTCACATCCCCCGCAAGCGGCGTGAACATGCTGCGCAGCGTCGGCCAACTGCGCCCGTACAGCGTCACAGTGTCCTCAACGGCTTCCGACCGCGGCAGGCGCGTGCGCATCAGGGCGTTCGGTCGCGGCGCGACGATCTCTTCCTCACCGAAGCGCCACAGTTCGAGTTGAACAGCGGTTTCCGGGCCGTAACGCAGGCGGCCGAGGGGTTCGATCCGCGGCCGGTACAACCTGAAGACGGATGCCTTGTGCTTGCTCGACAGCGAACCATCCGCCAGCAATACGGAGGCCCCCGCCTCGCGATCCGGCTTCGACGAGTCCTGTCTCGCTGAGTCGTTCCTCGCCGAGTCCTGTGTCGCCGAGTAGAAGGGCTCATCGCGGAATGCGGCGGCGAGCGCTGCCGCCAGCTCTTTGCGCCGACGACGTTCGACCGCGATCACCGGCCGGTCATGATCGCCTCGAACGAGCAGGAATTCAATGCCGGCGGCATCCAGAGCTTTGCGCACCGCCAACAGATCCTCGACCATTGACTGATGCGGGGTCAGGTGACCGTTCAGAAGTGTGTACTCGCCGTGGCGCACCACGATGTCGTCACGCAGAAAACGTACCGACCGATACCCGGAGGTCACCAGCACCGGCTCAGTCTGAGCTGCACCATCCAACATCACATCGTGACCCGCCATGTCGCCCCTTGTCGCATCATTCCGGCTCGCTTCGTGCATCCGGGGCTCTCCAGACCCGGTCGCGAAGCGAGCGGTGGAACACGAAGGCGCAACCCTCATTCTACGGACCCCGGCCGGTCGATTTCGCTGTGAGGCAGACGACGATGCCTCAACTCGCGATGGTTGCACATTCCACGTATTCTGAATCTCGAGCACCAGAGTTGGTGCCCGGTGAGGGGCCGAGGTGAGGTCGCGATTTCCCATCAGCGTTGAGTTGCTGCGCCAGGAGGCGCACGATGAACTCGAGGCTGCCATCGAACATCGGGCGCGTCTGGGCGACGACCCGTGGGACTTTCTGCCTGAACTCCCAACCGTCGACGAGCAGGTCGTTCTAGCCCTGCGGGCGGAGACGATCGAATGGCACGAACTCGGCGAACAGCGGGCCCGCGCCTACCATCCGGCCGCGGGCGGCCGTGGTGCTTCCGATTTCGAATACCAGTTGTTGCGCCGCATCGCTCTGGACCATCCGGCCCTGACGCCCACGATCTGGGGCATGCTCGGCAAACTGAATCGCGCCGCCTAGACTGCCGGCCGCTAATCTGCCGGCACCTAACCGGCCAGCAAGGTCACGAGTTCGCCGGCATCCGTGGTCGGCAGTCGGCACACGAAGTCGCGGCAATAGTAGCCGGTCGCGTGCCCGTCCACGGCGGTGCGCCCCTCGAACAGTTCGAACCCCGCCTGAGCGAACGCGGATGCCTGCTCCTCCGTCACGACGGCCGTCACGTCGGCCGACGTGTTGCGTCGAGCAACGGCCGCGAGCTTTTCGGATGCCGTGTCCGCACGGTGCAACCGAGGTTGAGGCGCTGCATCGGCCGTTGCTGCATCGGCCGTTGCTGATCCGGTCGGTTCTGCTCCGGCGGGTTCGCCGCCATCCGACGTCACCACGACGAGCTGGATCGGGTCGTGTGCGAGGCCCGACATGAGCTCGAGTGCAGCGCCGAAAGACAACGGCGACGCGAGTGCGGACCCGGCGACGATGCGCATGGCGGAGGCTGCGGCATCCGCATAGCGTCGGTGACCTGTCAACAGAAAGAGTCGGTGGGCTGAAGACGCGGTGGCCGAGAGTCCGGACGGGTATGCGCCCTCGGACGGATCCACGGTGATTGCAAGGCCGCGGGCGACGAGCACCGGATCGGCGCCGCCAGGCGCGGCAAAGGGCGCAGCCGCATCGGCGAACTGCACAACCGCGGAGACGGCGGCAGCAGCCGTCATCGTCGAGTCCACGATGTCGCGTGCAGCCGTGGCGTAACGGCTCTCACCGGTCGCGAGCGCGAGGTCGAGCAGACCGCCGGCGAGCATGCCGTAGTCCTCGAGCGTTGCGGATGCCTCCGACACGCGTTCACCGAGCGACGCCCGCAGCAGCGCGCCTTCTGGCCCGCGATGACGGATCAGAAGCATGTCCGCGGTCTCGCGTGCGGCGCGCACCCAATTCGGCCGATCGAGCAGAGTGCCGGCGTGGGCCAGTGCCCCGATCGCAAGGCCGTTCCAACCGGTCAGCACCTTCTCGTCGAGCGCCGGCGGCGTCTGATGCGATCGCACGGCCGCATCGAGCAGGTAATACTCCCCTTCAACGCGCTCACCGTCGACGGTGCTCTCGGAGTCCTGCGCCGAAGCGAAACCACCGGTCGGCAATCGCAGCACGTCCAGCAAGAATCGCGCGATGCCGTCGGCGACCGCCGTGAAATCGGGTGCGTCAGCATCCGCACGTTCGGGGGCGACTGTAGCGCCTGTAAATGCGTTGGCATCGCGCTCAGCTGGCGCGTCCGCCACCGCCGTCGGTGTAGCGGCGCTCGCCCCGCCCACAGTCGGTTGGCCCGCGGCAACCGTAACGCCCGCAGCAGCGGCATCCGCATACAGTCGCAGAAGTTGCGCGTTGTCGTAGAGCATCCGTTCGTAGTGCGGAACGCTCCAATCGCGCTGCGTTGCGTAGCGGAAGAACCCGCCGTCGATCGGGTCGCGCAAGGGCGATGCAGCCATCTTCGCCAGCGCCCGTAGTGCGCCCGGTTCACCGCTTGGCTGCCGCATCAGAAAGCCGAGCGCCGGTGCGATGGGGAACTTCGGTGCCGCACCGAATCCGCCATACAGCTGATCCTCGTGAGACACCAACCCGGCCGCGGCGGCGTCCAGCGCGTGAGCGTCGGGAAGCTCGCTCGCGGCCGCAGGCGTGGCAGAAGCGAGCGCATCCGTCACGAGAGTTGCGGTCTGCAGTACGTCGTCGCGGCGATTCGTCCAGGCGTCAAATACCGCGTCGAGCACCTGCCGGAATGACGACTGGCCGCGCCGCGCCTGCGGCGGAAAATACGTGCCGGCGAAGAACACACGGCCCTCCGGCGTGGCGAAGATCGACAGCGGCCAGCCGAGATTCTGCGAGAAAGCGCTGGCGGCTGCAAGGTAGCCGGCATCGACATCCGGATGTTCCTCCCTGTCGACTTTGATTGCCACGAACCGCGCGTTCAGCTCGCTGGCGAGCTCAGGATCGCTGAAGCTCTCACGCGCCATCACGTGGCACCAGTGACATGTGGAGTAGCCGATCGAAATGAACATCGGCACATCCCGGCGGCGCGCCTCGGCGAACGCATCCTCCCCCCACGGATACCAATCGACCGGATTTTCCGCGTGTGCACGCAGGTAGGGACTGATCGCGTCGGCAAGTCGGTTGGTCATGCTCTCAGAGTAGGCTCATCGCCGCGCAGCAGGTCAGGATGCCGCGTTCCACATCCGCAGTTTCTGGCGCACAAAATGCTCTTGCCAGCCGGGCGGACCGCAACTCGCGCACCACTTCCAAGACCGCCGATGCAGCGACCGGCGCCCGGCAACCTACGCGGAGTCCCCGATGCTGCGGCGCAGTGACAGCAGATACGCCGCGTCAATGTCATATGCCGCAGCATGATCACGCAATTCCGGCTTGCGCAGTTCCGCGGCCTTGCCAACCGAGAATTCGGCAAGCGACTGCAAGCGTTGAATGGCGACTTTCAGCACGTCTTCCCACGTTGCCGCTGCGCCGGCACCCAGCACGGCGGCATCCGCCACCGCTGCATCGGGCGCTACAACGTCGACCGCGTAGTAAGCATCCAGGATGAGCTGGACGCGGCGACGCGCATCCGTCATGTCCGGCGCGCCCGGCTCCGGCGACGCGGTAAGCGGCACGGCCCGCGTCGCGAAGTACGCGATGTCCCAGATGCGCGGGCCGGGCGAGCACATGTCGAAGTCGATCGCTCCGACGATCGTCCCGCGAGCGAAAGCGAGATTGTGCGGCGCGAAATCGTTGTGACAGATCACCTCGACCGGCTCGTGCACGGGCGACTGCCAGATCGCGCCATCAAGCGCGAACCCAACGGATGCTTCATGCAGCTGACGCAGCCGCCTCGCGCCGTCGATCAGCACAGCATCCGCCCACACCCAGCCTGGAAGCGGATACACGGGCACGGCGCCGACCACGAAGCTGAGCACCTCACGATCGCCGTCGATGGCGAGCGGATGCGGCGCCCAGGTCACGCCGTTGCGAGCAATGTGCTCGAGATAACGGTGCACCGTCGGCGTCCACGGGCCGGCGTTTCGGCGCACCGTGTCGCCAACTCGCTCAACTGCGTTCATGTTGCCGCCCGGCAGCAATCCGTCCATCCGGCGATCGTAGCGCCGTCGGGCAGTGCAGCGCGGTCAGGTGGTGCAGCGCGTTCAGGCAGTGCAGCGAGGTCAGGCAGTCTCGTGGCGTGCGCCCCACACATCGGCACCCTCGAGCGCGGAGATGTGCAGGTTCTGCGGCCGTGACAGCCCGAGGTGTTCACGCAACGTCGACCCCTCATACTCCGCGCGGAACAGACCACGACGGCGCAGCTCCGGCACAACAAGGCTTGTAAAGGCCGCGAATTGCCCGCCCAGAAACGCACTGAGCACGTTGAACCCGTCGGCCGCCCCTGAGCTGAACCAGGTGTCGAAGTGGTCCACAACCTGCATCGCGTCGCCGACGATGACCGAGGATGCCGGTGCCACGTGCGCCGCGAGCAGGTGCCGGTAGGTCACCGGTCGCTCGCCGCCGAGCATCCGCCCGGTGTTCACCACGACGAATTCGAGCAACTGCTGCCCGTATTCGCTGAAGCGCGCGGCAGCGCTGGTGGACAATTCGACGTCAAGCGATGCCGCACGCAGCGGTACACCGACGGCGGCGCCGAGCGCCCGCAGTGACCGATTCGCCGGAAAGCTCCCTGATCTCGCACCCGCGGCCGCAGCCGCAGCATCCCCCTCCAGCGGTACAAGCTGCAACAGCGTGTCGAAGATGTCCTGCGCCTGTTCGATCGTTTCGGCGACGATCGGCAGCACCGGCGTGATGATCTTCAGCGTCGTCGGGTCGCGACCGACGGATGCCGCCTGCCGGCGCAACTGCGAGGTGAACTCGAGCGCATCCGGCAGTGACGTGAACGCGACGAGCGCGAGGTCGGCGACATCGCTCATGAGCTCCCGCGAGCGCGGCGAACGGCCGGCGTGCATGATCGGCAGCTGGCCCTGCACCGGGCGGATCACGTTAAGCGGCCCGGCCGCCGAAACGTATTCACCCGTGTAGTCGGCGGGATGCACGCGCGCCGGGTCAATGAGCGTTCCGGACGCGCGGTCGCTCACGAATGCATCGTCTTCCCAGCTGTCCCAGAGCAGGCGCAGCGCATCCACGAATTCGGTTGCATGGTCGTAGCGGTGCTCCTTTCCCCAGTGCCTATTTGCCCCGTGCCCATCAACGAAGTGCCCATCTACCCCGCGCGCATCCCGTCCGTGGTTCGCGTCCGCCCGCGGATCTGCCCCCGGAACGATGTTCAACCCGACCCGCCCGCCGCTCAACAGGTCGACGGATGCGCTCTGCCGCGCCAGGGTGTACGGGTCCGAGTAGGTCGTGTTGACCGTCGCAATGAGCCCGATCGAGCGAGTGATGCCTGCCAGATAGCCGATGGCGCTCAGCGGATCGATGTGCGCGACAAGGTGCGGCTCGCTGTAGGCGAGCTCCGCTCCAGTCGCGAGCCAATCGCCGAAAAACAGGAAATCGAACTTCGCGGCCTCGGCGAGCTTGGCCGTCTTGCGCAACACGAGCGGATCTTTCAGAGGGTTGTTGTGTGCACCCGGGTAGCGCCATCCCGACGGGTACGCGCCGAGCGCGCGGAACATTGCGCCAAGGATCAGGTGTGAACTCATGCAGGCACGTTAGAAGACAGCGGCAGGCGCGCGCTAGCGCAAGAGGTGCGGGCGTTCACGCGGCGAAACGGTGCGTAATGTTCGGCACGAGGCTTGACGCGGGCGCGGATGGCACGCTTGCGCATCCGCACTGCAGTTCACTGCCCCAACAGTGAGCGCTCGATGGACTCGGCCTCCGCGACATTCACCCGGATGAGCGGGATGGCGCGTGCGACGGCCAGGTCGATCCGCTCGTGCAGGTCAAGGCTCGTGACCGCGTGATTGGTGAACTCCGAGTCATTGGCGTACACGCCGATCGGCAGCGTGAGCGCCTGGAAGAACCCGAACAGTGGCCGGAATTGGTGCTCGATGATCAGCGCGTGCCGGTCGCTGCCACCAGTCGCAGCCAACAGCACAGGCGTGTCGACGAGGGCATACTGACCGACAAAATCGAACAGGTGCTTGAACAGGCCGGTGAACGATGCACGATAAACCGGGCTCGCGACGATGAGCAGGTCAGCGCTCTCGATGCGCTGTAGCTCCTCCTCGACGGATGCCGGCAGCTGGTCTCTGCGCAGCGCACCCGCAAATTCCGGCCCGATGTCATTCACCTGGATGATGTGGGCATCGATCGACAACTCGCGCCCGAACGCCGCGATGATCTCTCGCACCAGAGCCGTCGTCTTCGATGGCGCGTGCAGACTGCCGGAAACGGCGACGACTTTGAGCGGGCGTGCGTCGAGCGGGCGTGCGTCAAACGGGCCTGCTTCGAGCGGGTGAGCGTCGAGCGGGCTGGGTGCAATTGATTCGGCCATGACTACACGCTAGTGTCCTGCGCCTGAAATTCTCTGGTTAAGTTGTAGAATGGGGTATGCCAAGAACGGGACGTCCGAAGGCC
>DATCDQ010000045.1:0-41886 GCA_036510655.1 Microbacteriaceae bacterium
GGGCAGGCATGTCGGACATCTGCCCATCGTCTCCCGTCGTGGCAGCCCGCCGCAACTTGCAGCGCCAGCTGTAGCCCCGGCCGGTTAGAAGGAGATAGTGACATTTGAAGGCTGCTTTTGTCAGAACAGTCCTTGTAACTCGACTTTCTCCTTCAAACTGTGCGTACCGATTGCGAGCCAATCCCCGCCGGGCCTCTTCGACCGCGCGAACGCGGCATCCGCGCGAACGCGGCATCCGTGCGAACGCGGCATCCGTGCGAACGAGGCGACCATGTGAAGGTGGCATCCGTAAGATCAAGGCATGAGTGTGCGAACCCCGGACCCGGATCCGAACGAACGGCAGGACTCAGACCCGGCGCGGCCGGGCAACCAGGTGCCGAGCCCTGGCCCGGGCTGGCTGAGCGACTTCGAGCTGGCGCAGGTGCGCGGGCGGCTGCCGATTCTGTATATCGAGGCGGTGCCTGTGCGGGTCGACGGGGTCGGACAGGTGATCGAAGTCGGCGTGCTGCTGCGGGCCAACTCGGTCGGCGAGATGACGCGAACGCTCGTTTCCGGCCGCGTGATGTACGGGGAGACCCTGCGCGAGGCGTTGTTCAGGCACCTCGAGAAAGATCTGGGCCCGATGGCGTTCCCGCAACTGCCGGCGAGCCCTGTGCCGTTCTCCGTGGCCGAGTATTTTCCGCTTCCCGGCGTCTCCGCCTACACGGATGATCGCCAGCACGCCGTCGCGCTGGCCTACGTCGTTCCCGTGACCGGCACATGCGAACCCCGACAGGATGCCCTCGAACTCACCTGGATGACGCCGGCCGAGGCCGCCTCCGCCGAGATGTCCGCGGAGATGGAAGGCGGTCGCGGCACCCTGCTCCGCGCGGCGCTCGCGTCCGTGGGCATGCTGCCGTAAAAGCGCAGACCGACGCGCACTCGCGGCCTCAGGTCACGAATTGGCATCCCTTGATCGAACATCTTGACGTTCGGTTTTGATCGAATATGATCGGTTCTGTGTGATGCACACACTCTCAGTGCACGTGACAAAGGAGTTGACATGCAGGACATCGGTGGCGCCTCGCGGCGGGTTGACCTGGGCCGGCGCAGCGTTCTCAAGGGAATCGGGCTCAGCGCCCTCGGCATCATGGCCGTGCCGGCGCTCGCCTCATGTTCGAGCACTCCGTCGGGTGGATCGACCGGCGGCGGAAGCCTGACGTTCGGGTCGAACGCATCGGATGCCGTTCCGAAGAATGCGTACGCCGCATTCGTGTCGGCGTTCCAGAAGAAGTCGAAGGACACGGTCAAGACCAACACGGTCGATCACAACGGCTTCCAGGACAAGATCAACAACTACTTGCAGGGCAGCCCGGATGATGCGTTCACCTGGTTCGCCGGCTATCGGATGCGCTACTACGCAGACAAGGGACTCGTCGCCCCGCTCGATGACGTGTGGTCGAAGATCGGCAGCAATTTCTCGCCCGCACTGAAGAAGGCATCCACCGCCAGTGACGGCAAGCAGTACTTCGTGCCGAACTACAACTATCCGTGGGGATTCTTCTACCGCAAGTCGTTCTGGGCGGCAAAGGGCTACACGGTTCCGACGACGATGGATGAGTTCGAAACTCTCGCCAAGAAGATGAAGGCCGACGGCATCATCCCGATCGGTTTCGCCGACAAGGACGCCTGGCCGGCCTGTGGCACGTTCGACTACCTGAACATGCGTATCAACGGCTACCAGTTCCACATCGACCTGTGCGCGCACAAGCAAGGTTGGGATACTCCGCAGGTGACCGCGGTGTTCGACACCTGGAAGATGCTGCTGCCGTATCAGGACCCGGACGCGCTCGGCATGACCTGGCAGGAGGCGGCCCAGAAGCTCGGCAACAAGCAGACCGGCATGTACCTGCTCGGCTCGTTCGTCACCCAGCAGTTCACGGATGCGACGGTGCTGGCTGATATCGACTTCTTCCCCTTTCCATCGGTCAAGGTCGAGGGGCAGGATGCCGTCGAGGCGCCGATCGACGGCCTCATGCTCTCCAAGCGCGGCGGTCAGAACCAGGCCGCTCACGACATGCTCGCTTTCATGGGAACCGCCGCAGGCCAAGAGGCGTACTACTCGATCGACAAGTCGAACATCATGACGGCGAAGGATGCTGACACCTCCGGCTACAGCGCATTCACGAAGAAGTTGGCCGGTGTGATCGCGGATGCGAAGTCGATCAGCCAGTTCTTCGACCGCGACGCGCTGCCCGCGATGGCGACGAACGTTTTGGAGCCGGCAATGCAGTCGTTCATCAAGGACGGCACGGTCGATCTGAAGAACATCGAGTCGCAGGCGAAGACGCTGTACGCGGCGCAGTAACAGAACGGAACCAACGTGTCTGCAACTCCCGTCACACGGGAGACCGACACTGCCCGGCCGGGGGTCACACCCCCAGCCCGGCGTCGTCGTCTCCGCGAACTCGGCACCAGAGATCGGGTCATTCTCGGCATCATGGTCGGCGTGCCGACGCTGATCCAGCTCGTACTGGTCTGGATACCGACGCTGCTGTCGATCGGGCTGTCGTTCGTGCGATGGAACGGTCTCGCGCTGAGCGACATGAAGCCGGCAGGCCTCAGCAACTACGCATACATCTTCAACGAATACACGCCGTTCTGGCCGGCGGTGGGGCACAACATCCTGTGGCTGCTGTTTCTCGGCCTCATCGGTACACCGCTCGGGTTGCTGCTGGCCGTTGTGCTCAATCAGAACATTCGCGGCACTCGCATCTATCAGAGCGTGTTCTTCGCTCCCGTGATGTTGTCGCTCGCGCTGATCGGCATCATCTGGCAACTGTTCTATTCGCAGGACAACGGGCTGCTGAACTACTTGCTTGGAACGGCCGGGACGCCGCGAGCCGTCGATTGGTTCGGCGACTCGAATGTGAATCTGTGGGCGGCGATGGTCGCCGCGACCTGGCGACACGCCGGCTATGTGATGATCCTGTACTTAGCCGGCTTGAAAGGCGTGGACTCCAGTCTGCGCGAGGCCGCCGCCCTCGATGGCGCCAACGGTCCTCAGACATTCTTTCGCATCGTTTTTCCGGCCATGAAGCCGACGAACATTATCATCGTCGTGATCACGATCATCGAGTCGCTGCGCGCATTCGACATCGTCTATGTGATCAACAAAGGCACGAATGGGCTTGAACTTCTCAGCGTGCTCGTGATCCAGAACCTCGTCGGCGAAGGGCAGGTGATCGGTGTCGGCTCAGCGTTGGCGGTCGTTCTGCTCGTGATCTCGCTCGTGCCGATCGTCTTCTATCTCTCCCGCACCTTCCGAAAGGAGCGGCTCTGATGACCGCAACGTCGATCAACGCCGCAGCATCCGCCCGTCGGAATGCGGCGCAGGAACCGAAACGCCACAAGAAGAGCCATTGGGGAACCTATCTGTTCCTTACTGTGATGGCGGTGATGTGGCTGGTTCCGCTCGCGTGGGCGCTGTATACGTCGCTACGGCCCAAGGCGGCCACGGACAAGTACGGCTACTTCAGCATCGCCGGGCCGTTCAACTTCGACAACTTCACGCAGGCTTGGAACCAGGGCGGATTCATCAACTACTTCGGCAATTCGCTGATCATCACGGCGCCCGCTGTGATCCTGACCCTGTTCTTTGCGTCGATGATGGCGTTCGCGGTCAGCCGGTTCAGCTGGAAGTTCAACGTGACCCTGTTGATCGCCTTCACGGCAGGCAATCTGTTGCCGCCGCAGGTGCTCGCGGCCCCGCTGTTCGAGGTGTTCAAGAACTTCACGCTGCCGTATTGGGTGAGCGACTCGGGAAGCTTGCTCAACACGTTCTTCAGCGTGATCGCGGTGAACACGGCGTTCCAGATCGGGTTCTGCACGTTTGTGCTGTCGAACTTCATGAAGGCAATCCCGGTGGAGTTGAGTGAGGCTGCCCGCGTCGACGGTGCCGGCGTGTGGCGGCACTACTGGTCGATCATCATGCCGTTGTGCCGGCCCGCTCTGGCCGCGCTCGGCACTCTCGAAGTAATCTTCATTTACAACGACTACTTCTGGCCGTTGATCTTTATCCAGAGCGGGGACAAGCTCCCTGTCACGACCGCGATCAACAATCTCAAGGGCCAATTTCTCTCCGATTACAACCTGCTGGCGGCCGGAGCGGTGATTACCGTCATCCCGACGTTGATCATCTACCTGGTGCTGCAGCGACAGTTCGTCGCAGGGTTGACACTGGGCGCGAGCAAGGGATAACACGACGATGATGCTCGCGGCTGCGCGCCAGAATGCGATCGTGGCTCGGGTGCGTGAGCGCGGTACGGTGCGAGTGACCGAACTCGCGTCAATGCTCAGTGTGTCGGAGATGACGATCCGGCGCGACATCGAAGTGCTTGCCGGCGACGGCCTGCTCGATCGAGTGCACGGCGGCGCGAAACTGCCCGGTGGCCTCAGGACGGACGAGCCGGGCTTCGAGACCAAGTTCGAGCTCGAGGAGCGTGAGAAGGAAGCGATCGCACGGGAGGGCCTCAGCTTCGCACAGCCGGGCGCAGCGATCGGCCTGAGCGCCGGCACGACGACCTGGCGTTTGGCGCGACTGCTCTTGACTGTTCCGCGGCTGACTATTGTCACCAACTCCGTGCAGATCGCGAGCGTCTTCTATCAACACACGGCGGATGTCGTGGGCGCGCCCCAAGTGATCCTCACCGGGGGCGAGCACACGCCATCCGACGCGTTGGTGGGGCCGATCGCGATTTCTGCACTGCGACAATTGCACCTCGACACGCTGTTCCTCGGCGTGCACGGCATGGACGAAGGTGTCGGCTTCACCACGCCGAACCTGCTGGAGGCCGAGGCGAATCGGGCCTTCATCGCGGCCGCTCGGCGAGTCGTCGTTCTCGCGGACCACACCAAGTGGGGCACCATCGGCATGAGCACGTTCGCCAAGCTGGAGGAGGCGAGCGTCGTCATCAGCGGCGACGGGTTGTCGACACACGCTCGCGAAGTTCTGAGCGCTCGGGCCGGCGAGCTGCGACTGGTTTCGCCAGCGACTCGCTGACTCGCTTACTTGCTTGCTCGCTGGCTTGCTGACGGATGTTTGTGGGCGCCTCAGCGCACCATCCGCACCTCTGCGATGCCGTCGAATCGCGTTGCACCGTCGACCTCGAAGCCTTTCTTGGCATAAAAGGCGTGGGCGCGCGGGTTGTCTTCGGCCACCCAGAGTGTTGCGGGCGCGTCGCCGATAACGGCCTCGAGGAGCGCGGACCCGACGCCTGTTCCGTACATCGACTCGAGTGTGTAGATCGTGAATAATTCGAGATCGCGGGTGCCGTCATCGTCGCGGGTCGGGCCCGCGCTGGCGAATCCGATGATGTTGCCGTCGTATTCCGCGACGGCGCAGCGGGTGGTCGTCTCGTTTTCGATGACGTGCCGCCACCAGGTGGCGCGGCGCTCCTCAGACAGGTTCGCGAGCACCTTGTCGGACATCACGCCGGTATATGCCTGGCGCCACGCTTGAACGTGCACGTGAGCGATTCCCTCGGCATCATTCGGGCGCGCGGTACGGACAGATGCAGCCGAGGTCATGCTTCGATCGTATCGGGCGGATGCGTCCGCTTGCAGTCCCGCACTTCCACTGAACTGCCCCAAATGACCCTTCGTGAGGCAACTCAGCGCGGGGCGGCGGCGCGCGCCCGCGACTCGCGAGACAGCCGGCGGATGGTCCCGAAGCAGCCGAGCGCTCCGAACAGGATCATCATCAGGATGTTCGGCAAGTAAGCCGACCAGAGTTTCGGATTGGCGAAAATATTGTCCCAGTAGACCGACCAGAACCGGTCGGAGGTGAGCGCCGTGGACCATGAAAGCCCGGTCGCGGTGATGAGGTCGCTCGCGATCGCCGCGAGGAAGGAGACGACGAGCGCGACGATGATGATGCCGATGATGCCCCAAAACGCTCCTCGGGTGATCGGTGCGCCCGAGCCGACACGATACAGGCGCACTGCGGCCCAGGCGATGCCGAAGGAGACGATCGATGCGATGAATCCGAAGTTCCACAGCAGCACCCATGCTGCGGCGCCAACAGGAATCACGACGAGCGCAAGAAGCAGACCACGAACCACATTTTCGGTGCGAGGCGGGCCGATGGGGATTCTCGAATTCGGTGACGCAATCGGCAACCCGTAGCTGGGCTGCACCTGTGATGCGGCCGGAACGGGAGCCTGCTCAATGCGGGCGTCGCCTGCCCGGGTCATTGCTGCGGCATCCGCATCGTCGGAGTCGAAAGGCGGGTGTTCCTCGGGTACGGAGTCGGACAACGGCGGCCTTTCTGACGCTGCGTCCAGTTCCTCTCAGCGGTGCTGGAGCGGTTCGCACTGCGCTCATTCTGGCACCGGGTTAACGCGCTGTCTACGCCGACCTGTCGGTGGTCGAGTGACGAGCGCCAGCGACTGTATCGGGACCTGGGCAGTGCGGCTCAGGGGTCTCGATATGCCTGCTCGCTGCGCTCGCGGGCTACTCGACCAGCGAGGTGCTGCTCGCTGCGCTCGCGAGCTACTCGACCAGCGGGGTGCTGCTCGCTGCGCTCGCGAGCTACTCGAGCAGTGAGGAGGCGCGGGGCCTCAGCCCTGAGCGCGGCGCGAGCCGTGGCCGCGACCGGTGCCGGTGTTGCCGCCGACGAGGCTGCCGACGCGCATGCCGCCGGAGCGACCGGACTGACCCGAGCGCTGCTGCGAAGAACCGTGCGACTGCGCGCCGCCTTGTTGCCGGCCGCGACCGCGCTGTCCGCGACCGTCGCCGGAAGCGGCCGGTGCGGCGTCACCCGAGCGAGCCGGACGACCCGAACGGTCACGGCGCGGGCGCGAGGCGCCGGCATCCGCACTGTCACGGCCGTCACGGCCGGCGCGCTTGCGCTGTGCGTTGGCGCCGTTCGAGCGGCCTTGGCCGCCCTGCTGCTGCACCTGCTTGGGCTGCGGCTTCACATAGGCTGCGACCTCGCCGACCATCTCGAGAACCTCGGGCGACGTCGGCGTGACGGCGATCGGGGTCACCCTGATCGCTGCCTTGCGCAGCAATACGGCGAGATCCTTTTTCTGTGTGGGCAGGCAGATCGTCACGACGTCACCGGCGCTGCCGGCACGCGCGGTGCGGCCCGAACGGTGCAGGTACGCCTTGTGCTCCATCGGCGGGTCGACGTGAATGACCAGCTCGACGTTGTCGATGTCGATGCCGCGCGCGGCGACATCCGTGGCGACCAGCACCCGAGCATCACCCGCGGCGAACGTCGCCAGGTTGCGATCGCGTTGCGGCTGCGACAGGTTGCCGTGCAGGTCGACAGACGGGATGCCGGCCTCGGTCAGCTGCTTCGCCAACTTCTTGGCGTGGTGCTTCGTGCGCATGAACAGGATGCGGCGGCCGGTTCCAGACGCAAGCGTGCGGATCAGCTCGGTCTTCTGCTCGACGCTGCCGACCTCGAACACGTGGTGCGTCATCGCGGCGACCGGGGAGTTGGCCTCGTCGACTTCGTGGTGCTTCGGGTTGTGAAGGAAACGCTTGACGATCTTGTCGACGCCGTTGTCAAGGGTGGCGGAGAACAGCATCCGCTGGCCGTTCATCGGCGTCTTGTCCAGGATGCGCGTGACGACGGGCAGGAAGCCCAGGTCGGCCATGTGGTCTGCCTCGTCAAGCACGGTGATCTCGATGGCGTCGAGGGTGATGAAGCCCTGCTTCATCAGGTCCTCGAGGCGCCCCGGGCAGGCGACGACGATGTCGACGCCGGCCTTGAGCGCGGCAACCTGGCGGTTCTGGCTGATCCCGCCGAAGATCGTGGTGGTCTTAAGGTTGTAGGCGGCCGCCAACGGTGCAAGCACGGCGTCGATCTGTGTCGCCAGTTCACGGGTCGGCGCAAGCACGAGGGCGAGCGGGCGGCCCGGTCGGCGTGCGCCGCCGGCCAGGGTCGTGCCAAGGCGTGCCGCGATCGGCAGTGCGAAGGCGAGGGTCTTGCCCGAGCCGGTCTTGCCGCGGCCGAGCACGTCGCGCCCGGCGATCGTGTCAGGCAGGGTGTCGGTCTGGATCGGGAATGGGGAGGTCTTGCCGTCGGCCGCGAGCACGCTCAGAAGCGGTGCGGGCACGCCTAAGGCGGCAAAGGTTGTTTCGGTCATGGGGTTGGTGCCTTTCAGGGCATCGTCCGAACGCGTGGCTGGGCCATGCGCATCCGGAAAGGTGGCGAACGTGCCGATGGGCACATCCGTTCGCCGTAAGCAACGGTGCAAAAGACTTTGCACAGATCGTCAGAAATCGCGGCCCGAATCATCTCTAAAAAAGATCCAGCCGCAACATGAAGAGGGGCGTTCTACGACGCAGCGAATCCGTCGTGGACTCACAAGTACCTTCAGCATAGCGGATGCGCCGGGTTGCCCGCTGCAGGGTGCGCGCTTCCCGCTGTCCTCTGCTCCGGCGCGCTACCGCGTCAACCGGCCACCGGCTCGGTCGGGGTCGTGGCCTGCGGTGCGCTCTGCTGTACCCAGCCGCTCGTCGTCGTCTGCACGGCGGAGCCATCCAGGTCCGCGAGTTTGACGCCGACAAATGCCGAAGCGGCGGGTGAGGTCTGCACGCGGGCGGGCGGGGCATCCGTCGTGAGAAGGTCGACGATGACGGCCGCAACATCACCCGCACTCTGGGCGCTGGCACTACTGAACTGCTGCTGCGTGCGCTGGAGGTAGCCGAGCATCGCCGGGGCGTATGGGCCGGCGGCGGCGAGCATCGCGGGCACGTCGGCGCCGACGTTGGCGACGAACTCGGTGCTGACCGGCCCTGGCTCGACAATGCTGACGCGCACGCCGACGGTGGCGGCGACCGGGGCCAGCGACTCCATGAAGCCTTCGACAGCGAACTTCGACGCGCAGTACGCCTCGTTGAACGGCTGACCGACCGCGCCTCCGACGCTCGACAGGGTAATCAGCCGCCCGCCCGCCGCCCGCAAATGCGCGAATGTCGCCTTCGTGAGTGTGACTACGCTGAAGAAGTTTGTCTCCAGTACGGAGCGCACCGCGTCCACGGATTCCAGTTCGATCGTGCCGACATGCCCGGCGCCGGCGTTGTTGATCACGGCGTCGAGTCGCCCGTAGTCCGCGATGATGCCGTCGACGCAGCTCGCGATTGCCGCGGCGTCGGTGACGTCGAGCGAGCGGATGTCGATGCTCACGCCGGCCGCGCTCGCGGCGGTGCGGAGGGCATCCGCTTTCTCGGGATTGTTCGTAGGATTGCGCAGTGTGGCGATGACGCGGTGGCCGGCTTTCGCGGCGGCGACGGCGGTGGTGAGCCCGATGCCCGACGACGCGCCGGTGATCAAAACGACGGATGCGGACATTGTGGACTCCTTCGCGCGGGCCGTCGAGCGAGGGCCTTCTGTGCTGAACGCTACTCGCGTATCGTGCTGAGCAGCGCGGGGATATCGACGCCGCGCACCGCACGGAAGGGCAACACGTATGACGGCATCGGATTCCGAGGGTCTCAGCCTGCTCGACCTGGACCACCTGCGACGCTCCGTCGCGCTGGCGCGTGCGGCACGCGGCCGGGGTGATCACCCGTTCGGTGCACTGCTGGTCACCGCCGACGGCACAGTGATCGAGGCGATGAACACCGTCAACTCGGGCCCGGACCCGATCGGGCACGCCGAGACCAACCTGGTGCGCGACGCAGGCCGGCAACTGGATGCTGGAACGCTCGCCACAAGCACGCTGTACACCAGCACGGAGCCGTGCGTGATGTGTGCCGGCGCGATCTACTGGTCCGGAATCGCCCGGGTGGTTTACGCACTCTCCGAGGCGCAGTTGCGCGGTATGGTCGGCACGCAGTCCGGCGTCCCCACCCTCGCACTGCCCTGCCGTGAGGTGTTCGCGCACGGTGGGCGAGCAATCACGGTGGAGGGCCCCGTGGCGCTGCCCGAGGCATCCGAGGTGCACGCCGGCTTCTGGGGGTGACGCGGCCGCGCCGCGTCGTCGGATGACGCGTCGACGGATGCGGACAGGCGAAGCGAGGTGGGTTCAGGCGACGCGATCAGGCTTCAGGCAACGCGACTAGACTGGGTTGTCCGCAATTCGGCGCGTGCGATTCGTATGCACGCGCCTGGCTGGCGAAGACTGAGGGGCTGCGTGACAGGGATCAACCGGGCGGATGCCGAGCTCGAGCGTGAGCGTCGCGTCGTCGCAGACCTCTATGCCCGTCTGGATGCGCTGACCCGCGACACCGAGCGGCGTCTGAACCAGGTGCGCCGGGAGGACGTCGGCGGCAACCATCAAGCCCGCAGCGAACGGGATGCGTTCGCCCGCCTGCACGAGGACCGCCTCACCCAGCTGCGCGACGTGGATGCCCGACTCGTCTTCGGCCGGCTACTGCTCGACGGCTCGGAGGGCTCGCTCAGTGCGACCGGCTCTACACACGCGACCGGTTCTACACGTGCGAGGGGCGCTGCCAACGGGAGCGGATCCGCCAGCGCGCCCGACAGCGGCACCGCGCCCGGCTCCGCTGACCCGAGCGACACCGTGCGCTACGTGGGCAGAATCGGACTGCGTGACGAGGACCAACACACGGTCCTCGTCGACTGGCGTGCTCCGCAGGCCAGTGCGTTCTACCAGGCGACCGCCGGCACGCCGATGGGCGTGCGCGCCCGGCGACACCTGACCATGCACGATCGGGACGTCACCCGCATCGACGACGAGGTGTTCGACCCGGCGCTGCTGACCGGACACGGCCGCAAGTCGCGCGGCGGCGCATCCGAAACGGGCGCATCCGAAACGGGCGCAGCCGAAACCGCGGCATCCGGATTAGGCACATCCGAAACCGGCCCATCCGGCGGCGAATCAGACATCGTGATCCAGGGCGAGAGCGCACTGTTGGCATCGCTGACGGCGCAGCGCACCGGGCACATGCACGACATCGTGGCGACGATTCAGGCCGAGCAGGACCGGATCATCCGGGCGGACATCCGCGGCGCGCTGGTCGTGCAAGGCGGGCCGGGCACGGGCAAGACGGCCGTCGCGCTGCACCGGGCTGCCTACCTCTTGTATGCGAATCGGGAGCGGCTGAGCAAGTCCGGCGTGTTGCTGGTCGGGCCATCCAGCGCGTTCCTCCGCTACATCGAGGCCGTGCTGCCGTCGCTCGGCGAGACCGGCGTCGTGATGCAGACCCTCGGCGGGCTCTATCCCGGGGTGGATGCGACGGAGGACGACACCCCGGACGTCGCGAAGCTCAAGGGCGCGCCACAAATGGCGCGGCTGATCGGGCAAGCAGTGCGCTCACGGCAGCGGGTGCCCACCGATGTGCAGACCGTGCGCGTGAACGCGGACACGTTGCGGGTGCATCCGCAGTTGATCGCGCGGGCGATCCAGCGGGCGCAGCGCAGTGGCAAGCCGCACAACGTGGCGCGTGTGACGTTCGCGCGGCAGGCGCTCGACGATCTGACGACGCAGCTGGCGGATCAGCTGCGCGCATCCGGATCGACGATCGACGACGCTGATCGCGCTGACCTGCGCGAAGACCTGCGCACCGCCCCCGATGTGCGCGTGCTGTTGAACACGGCCTGGCTTCCGATGAGTTCCGAGAAGCTGATTCGCGACCTGTACGCGCGGCCGGAGTGGCTCGCCGAACTGACCCCGCGCTGGACGCCCGCACAGCGCGCGCTGCTCGCCCGGCCACGCGATGCGGCGTTCACAATCAGCGACGTGCCGCTGTTGGACGAAGCCGCCGAGCTGCTCGGCGACGCCCCCGACGCCCCGGATGCCGCGGCGCAGCTCCGCAAGCAGCAACGCAAGCGGGATATCGAGAACGCGAAGAACGCCATCCGGAATATGGAGGTGAAGGGGCTCGTGTCGGCCGCGCAGCTCGCGGACAACTTCGCAGAGCAGAGCGGGCGCACCTCGACGGCAGAGCGCGCAGCGGCCGACCGCAGTTGGACGTACGGGCACATCGTCGTCGATGAGGCCCAAGAGTTGTCGCCGATGCAGTGGCGGTTGCTCGTGCGGCGGGATCCGATGCGGTCGTTCACCATTGTCGGCGACATCGCGCAAGCCAGTTCGGCCGCGGGCGCGACGAGTTGGGCCGGGGCACTTCAGCCGCTGTTCGGTGAGAACTGGCGGCTCGAAGAGCTGACGGTGAACTATCGCACGCCCGCTCAGATCACCCGCGAGGCCGAGCGGTTCGCTCACGAGCACGGGCTGCCGGTGACGCCGACGCGCGCCGTGCGCGAGGGCGATTGGCCGATCCGGGTCGTCCAGGTCGGGGATGGCACGGGTGGTGCGGGTGCCGGTGATGCGGCGGACGCGGCGGATGCGCTCGTCGTCGCGACGGTCGAGGCCGTGCGGGCGGATCGTGAGTTGGACGATTCCGGAACGCTCGCCGTGATCGCACCGGTCGCGCTTGTTGCTGAGGCCCACGCGACGTTGGTCGATGAGTTCGACGGCATGGTAGGTCGTGGCGCCGCCGGGCTCGGCCGTGCCATTGCGGTGTTGACGGCGCGCGAGGCGAAGGGCCTCGAGTTCGATGCCGTCGTGCTGGCTGACCCGGATGCGATCGTCGCGGAGTCGCCCCGCGGAGCATCCGCCCTCTATGTCGCCATGACCCGGCCGACGCAGCGCCTGACGCTCGTGCGCCCCTGAGTGTCGGCGGCGACCGAGGTGGTGGCCCGTTTTCAGGTTGGACCGGTGGGTGACGACGTGGCGGTGGCGTTTTGGGGTCATTGGGCCTGAATTCGGTACCTGCGCGGCGGCCGCTAGCATTGCAGCATGGTCGCCCCTCGTCCCGTCGAAACCCCCACGCAGAGCAGATACGAGGTGCGGTTCGATTGGGCCATCGAGGGCCTGAAGTCCATTGCACCGGACGCCGGCATCATCATCGTCGTCGACGCGATCTCGTTCACGACGACGATCGAGTTGGCCGTCGCACACGGGCTTACCGTGCTGCCGCACTCCGGCGAGGGGAGCCCAGCGGATGCTGCGGATGCCGTCGGCGCAGCTCTCGGCAAACCGCGCGGCCAGGCGGGTGTCTCTCTCTCACCTTCGAGCATCACCCCTGAATCCGTCGCCGCACTCGCGCCGTTCACGCGCGTCCTGTTGCCATCGCTCAACGGCTCTCGCGTGTGCGCTGCAGCGGCCGAGTTCGGCGTGCCCGTCGTCGCAGCGGCTCTGCGCAACCGCACGGCCGTCGCCCGCTGGATCCTCTCGCAGCAGACCGAGCGTGGCACACGGTTGCGTGTGGCGATCGTCGCGGCCGGCGAAGTGCGTGCCGACGCTACGACGCGTTTCTCCGTTGAAGATCTGCTCACGGCCGGCGCGGTCGTCGATGCGCTCGCCACGGTCGGAATCGACTACTGCTCGCCGGAGGCGGCGGCCGCCTGCGCGGCGTACACCGGGCTCGCTCGGGCGACCGGCCAACTGCTCACCGCATCCGTCAGCGGGCAGCAGCTGATCGACGACGGGCAACGAGCGGATGTCGAACTCGCCGCACAACTGGACGTCTCCGACATCGTCCCCGTCATGCTCGATGACGCCTTCGCCGCCGCTGCCGCCCCGCCGCCCTTCCCGTGAGTTGCCGCAAATGACCCTTCGTGAGGCAACTCAGCGAAAGGGATGCTTCGCTCAGCGGTCATCCCTCCGTGCGGCCGCGTGCGAAAATGCGGAATTCCGTCGACGCGCGTAGCGTTCACTTTCACGGAGGTTTGTGACATGAAGGCTGTACTCAACGATGTCGTCATTGCAGAAGCGGCGAAAGACGAGTTGATCTCGATCGAGGGCAACTGGTATTTCCCGCCGGAAAGCGTGCAGGAGGGCCTGCTGCAGAAGAGTTCAACGCCGTACACCTGCCCGTGGAAGGGTGTATGCCAGTACTTCAGCATTCCATCCGGTGGCACGTTGCTGCAGGATCGCGCCTGGAGCTACCCAACGCCGTACCCGACCGCGTTCGACCGGGTCGGCAAGGACTTCTCCAACTACGTCGCTTTCTGGAAAGAAGTGCAGGTCATCGAATAACGGTCCACGCAGCTTAGCCCTGTTGCACGTGTTGTGCCGCCCGGGCGCGGTGAGCGCGCACCTTCGCCCGGTTGCCGCAGCGCTGCATCGAGCACCAACGGCGGTTGCCGCCGCGCGAGGTGTCCAGATAGACGATGCTGCAGTCATCCGCCGCGCATGCGTGGATGCGCCCACCGGCATCCGGACCGAACAATCGCACCGCGTCGCGGGCAATCGACGACAGCGCCTGGGTCGAGCGTGAGCGCCCGCGCCCGGCCTGGCGTGACCCGCCCGTGAGCACCGGTGGGATGTCCGGGGTCGCCGCGAACAGGTTGATGACGTCCACGTCCCCCGGTGCGGATGCGACGCCGTCGCTCGCCGAGACCGCCAGACGCGCGATTGCGCGGCGCAACACCTTGGCATCCGTGAGTTCACGCTCTGAGCAGGCCGCCTCGAGGCCGGGGAACCGGTCGGTCAGCCACGCATCCAGGTCGGCGGGGGAGTGCAGGGATTCCCGGGGCGACCGCCCGTCTGCGGTCGCGACCGGGGCATTGTCCACGCGTGATTCCATCGCACCCGTGTAGGCAAAGTCGAGCGCAAGCGAGCCGGAGTCGAACCACCAGTGCTGTCCGTCTGCGGAATCGAACCACTGACCGGTCGCCCGGGGAACTATTGCCTGAGTCGCCACGTAACCACTATAGTCGGTTACGGTTTCACGACGGCCGACAGCCTGACAGCTGTCGACCACAAGGGACGGAGTTCGATAATGCTCGGTATTCAGGTGTACATCTGGATGTTCGCGTCCCCGACGAGCACAAACTCGAGCGCGTCGCCGAACTCGAAGCGCTGGGCGCCCGGCAGCTCTGGGTGACGGATGACCGTGGCCCAGTCACCTACACAATGCAAGATCCCGAGGGCAACGAGTTCTGCCTGCACTGATCCCCGGTGGTCGAGTAGCCCGCGAGCGCAGCGAGCAGGCGTATCGAGACGTTCGTAGGTCGACTCACGGGGGTCTCGATACAGTCGCCGGCGCTCCTTACTCGACCACCGAGGAGGTGCGGGCAGCTGCGCGCGCACGCGTTGCCGCACTGATCTCGCGGTGTTTCCATTCGATCAGGTTGGCAGCGGAGAACCGTTTCGAGCAGACCCCGCACGACAGCGCCCGCGCTGGCTTTCGGTAGCGGTAGTGCAGATGGCCGTTCGGGCAACGGCCGATCCACGGCGCGAGTTCGTCGGCAATCGGCCCGCCGTGCAGCCGTTTGCCCTCGTAGCCGAGATTCGCAGCGACCGTGCGCCAGTGCGGGCCGTGTCCTGAGCGCGAACCGGCCAGAGCGTGCGCGACCTCGTGCAGCAGGATCTGATGAATCTCGTCATCCTCATAGCGCGCCGCGAGGTAGCGCGACACGGTAATGCGCTTGGCCGTGTAATTGCATTGCCCCGCCCGCGTCTTGGCGTTGTCGAACCCGAAGGACCACACGGAGGGGTCCAGATACAACGCGATCAGGGCATCCGCCCATCGCCGCACCGAATTCAGATCCGCCATGAGCCGAGAATAGCGCGAGCGGACGACGCGAGGTCAATGACGGGGCCCGCCTGTGGACATCCGTCGCCTCATGCACCCTGTGAGGGAGCAGTCAAAGCGCGCCCGGCCCGCCTGCGCCCGGCGCGCCCGGCCCGCCTGCGCCGGGTCTCACCTCGTCGGTGTCGCCCGTGGCCGCCTCGCCGGTGGTCTGCTCGTCGAGGAACGACTCGGCGACGGCGACGGCGATGAGCATGTTCTCCATCCGGTCCGCGGGCACACCGAGGATCTCGCGCAGTTTCACGGCGGCGCGAAAGTCCGCCAGCGCTTCCTCGTACAGCGCCTGATCGAACGAGACGAGGCCGCGACGATGCAGCGAGACGGCTTCGAGGGCGCGCCAGTCCTGTGTGTGCGTCTCAGTGACGCATGCGTTGAGCTCGGCCGTCGCGTCCGCAAACTTGGCCGAATACTGCAGTACCTGTGCGCGCAGAATCCGCGGGCGGATGATGTCTTTGCGATCGCCCGTGAACCGGGCAAGCCTGAATGCCTGATTCGCCGCGTCGAGTGCGTCGTCGAGCCGCCCGCCCAGGGTGAGCAGCCAGGCTCGCTCGCAGAGCGCATCCAAGTTGCGCATCTCGCCGAGTTCGTCGAGCCGGTGGCCGACCTCGAGCAGGTCGACGCGATCGCGCAGTGTGGTGGGATCAATCCCGAGGATCACAGTCATTGCTCTCAGCGTAAACACGCGGATGCTGTTGGTCGCCCCGGCTCGCGCGCGTCGCCCGAATCCGCTGCTACCAACGCGACGTTCAGCTATCGGCACAAATTGAGACACTGGCGAGACAATGGGGTATGGCCCGCTCGATCGATCTCAACAGCGACATGGGGGAGTCGTTCGGCGCCTGGCGTCTCGGCGACGATGCCGCCATGCTGGCCGTTGTCACCAGTGCGAGCATTGCCTGCGGTTTCCACGCCGGTGACCCGCTGACGATGCTGTCCTGTTGTCGCACGGCGGCGGACAATGGCGTCGCCGTCGGAGCGCATGTCGCCTATCGGGATCTGGCCGGCTTCGGCCGGCGGGCGATGGACATCCCGCCCGGCGAACTCTACGGTGACGTGCTCTATCAGCTGGCGGCGTTGGCGGGCATCGCGGCATCCGTCGGTGCGTCGGTGGCATATGTGAAGCCGCACGGCGCGCTCTACAACCGCATCGTGACGGATGCCGTTCAAGCGTCCGCCGTCGCCGACGCCGTGTGCGACTTCGGTGGCGGGCTATCCGTGCTCGGGCTCGCCGGTTCGGCGATTGCGACCGCCGCGCAAGCACGCGGGATGCCGTTCATCAGCGAGGCGTTCGTGGACCGCGGTTACCGAGCGGATGGCTCGCTCGTCCCGCGCTCGCGGCCAGGCGCGGTGCTCGGCGGTTCCGCTCAGGGCGGCGTGGCCGAGGTTGCCCGCCGAGCCGTTGCCATGGTCACCGACGGGACGGTCGTCGCGGACGATGGGTCGACGATCGCGATCACAGTCGACTCGCTCTGCGTGCACGGCGACAGCGTGGGCGCCGTTGCCATGGCCCGCGCGGTGCGTGCGGGGCTTGAGGAGGCGGACATCCGGATCGAGGCGTTCGCTTGAATCTGCGACTACTTCCCTATGGCGATCGAGCGGTGCTGGCCGAACTCGACACGCTTCAGGACGTGCTCGCGCTGCATGAGGCGCTGGAGGCGACCCGCCCTGCCGGCGTGCTCGACGTCGTGCCGGCCGCACGCACGGTTGCCGTTCTCGTCGACCCGCACCGGATGCCGTTGGACACGGCTCGTGCGTGGGTTTCTGCGGCGCAGGCCGCGCAAACGGGCGCACGCAGCTACGGCCGGGCGCGCGCCGTCACGATCGACGTCGACTATGACGGCGAGGACCTGCCGGAGGTCGCGAGCATCCTGGGGCTGACCGTCGACGAGGTCATCGACCTGCACACGGGCACGCCGTGGCGAGTCGCGTTCGGCGGGTTCGCGCTCGGTTTCGGCTATCTCGTCACGGACCACGATCGGTTGGTCATGCCGCGGCGAGAACAGGCACGCACCGCGGTTCCTGCCGGCTCGGTCGGTCTTGCCGGCGAGTTCAGCGGCGTCTACCCGCGCAGCGGACCCGGCGGTTGGCAGCTGATCGGCACGACGGATGCTCCGCTCTGGGATCCGAATCGTGACCCCGCAGCACTCCTGAGCCCGGGAACGACCGTGACGTTTCGGCGGCGCTCATGAGTGTGTTCGAGCGTGTCGAGGCGGGCGAGCGCGATGCGGTCGCCGACTCGCGAACGTTGCGCGTTCTTGAGCCGGGACCTTTGACCTTGGTCGAAGATCTGGGTCGGCCCGGCTATGCGGCGATCGGGGCCGCGCGTTCCGGTGCGCTCGACCGAGGGGCGTTGCGGCTGGCCAACAGGCTTGTTGGAAACTCGGAGGGCGCCGCAACTCTGGAGGTGACGGCCGGCGGGTTCGCAGCCGTGATCGAGCGTGGGCTGTGGTTCGCGATCACTGGCGCGGGCGGACCCATCACGCTGGACGGCGCACCGATCGAGGCGGACACGGCGGTGCGCGCATCCGCCGGTTCGGTCGTGCGGATCGGCACTGCGGTGCGCGGCATGCGGTTCTATCTGGCCGTGCGCGGCGGCATTGTTGTGCCGGCTGAGCTCGGTTCGCGATCGAGGGACATTCTGACCGGGTTGGGTCCGGCACCGCTGCGCGCGGGCGATGTCGTGCCTATCGGTGCAGATCCGGATGCGCCGATCCCGGTCGTCGACACCATGACCATTTCGCAGCCGCCGGATGACACCGTGCTGGTCGGGCTGCACCCTGGCCCGCGTGCTGATTGGTTCACGGCCGAGTCGCTCGAGCGGTTCTACGACACCGAGTGGATGGTCGCGGGCGACAGCAACCGCGTGGGTGTGCGGCTGGATGCGGTGGGTGGAGGTGGGGCTGTGGCGCTGCGGCGGGTGGTCGAGCGTGAATTGCCGAGCGAGGCGATGGTCGCGGGGGCGATTCAGGTGCCGCCGTCCGGGCAGCCGACAGTGCTGCTGGCCGATCATCCGGTCACCGGCGGATACCCCGTGATCGCCGTCGTAGCGGATGCCTCCCTCGACACCTTCGCGCAACTGCGCCCTGGTCAGCGGGTCGAGTTCCGCCACGCGCGCTGAGCTGGGGCTTCGTCCCTGATGTCGGCGTCGGCCAGGCGCCCGCGTCAGGATTCAATCTGTCCACTTTCCCCGGGGAGGCGAAAATCGGCGTGCGCCGTTCCAGACCAAACGCCTGCCGTCGCGTATCGGTCCTGCCAAGGGTCGACTCCGGCCTGACGACGCAGGCGCAAACCTTCACCGTGCAATCGGTGTGAGCGGCGCGGGGTGATCGTCTCTGACGGCATCGGATCACGGTCGTAACGGTAGCCGTAGCGCTGATCCCACAGGTCGAACAGGCCGGCGACCGATTCATCCAACTGATCCAGCGCCTGCGGATTGAGTCGATACAGGCGCGCAGTGAGCTCGACCGGGACGATCACGAAGTCGCTGTCGCGCAGAATCCGCAAATGATGCGAGACGGCTGGCTGGCTCACCGAGAACTCATGGCCGACGATATCGGTCAGCTGTCCCGCCGAGTGCTCACCGACCGCGAGTACCTCGACAATTCGACGCCGGATCGGCTGCGCAAGAACCTCGAACGGATGCATCATGGTCCCCGAGCGTACGCAGTTCGGCGACAGCGGCGCTGAAGTTATCCACAGCGCAGCCTCAGGTGCCCGGTCTCACCTGGAAGATCGAGCGGGCGGGCGGCGGAGAAGGGATGGCCGTGGCATCCGTCACGAGGGGAGCATCCGCCGTGAACGCCCTCAGTTCAGCGCCAGACACCGACTTCGCCGGGTGTGGCCCGCGTGCCATCAGGCGCGGCAGCCAGTCAGTCGGCAGTGGCGCGTTCGACCCGACGAGTACGACGTTTCCGAAACGGCGACCCTTCAGTACTTGCGCCTCCGCCAATGCTGCCACGTTCGCAACGGCAGCGCCGAGCGTGGCCACCTGGCTGCGGGCGAACGCGAGAGGCGGGCCATCCGCAACGTTGACGAGAACGACGCCATCCGGATTCAGTAGCGCCGTGGCGGCCTGATAGAACTCGAGACTCGTCACGTGAGCTGGCGTGCGCGCACCGCTGAAGATGTCGATCACGAGCAGGTCGACGGTGCCGCGCAAGCCCGGCGGAAACTTGCCGAGCACCTCGCGGGCATCCCCGTGGCGTACCCGAATTTGAGCGCCGCGCGGGAACGGCAGTTCAGCGCGAACCAGGTCCACAAGTTCGCTCTCGAGCTCGACGACCTGCTGGCGTGAGCCCGGCCGGGTCGCGGCGATGTATCGCGGCAGCGTCAGCGCGCCGGCACCGAGGTGCACGGCGGTGATCGGCTGGCCGGGCTCGCCGATCAGATCGATGACGTGGCCCATCCGCTGGATGTATTCGAAGAACAGGTTGCTCGGGTCGCCCATGTTGACGTGTGATTGCGGTGTTCCGTCGACGATCAACTGATAGGCGCCGGGAACGAACCGATCCGGCTCGATGACAGCGCGGAATCCGCTGTGCTTCAACACGACAGACGGATGCTCGACCACCCGCCCAGCCTAGCCGCGGCCGCTGTGCCGGCGGGGTGGGCATCCGCTGCGAATCTCCACCCGCGCCGCCCCCGATCTCCACCCGCGGGCGGTGGGTTCGGAGCAGGCGAGACGCGAGGCTGAGTACGTCGAATCGCGACACGCAAGGAGTAGTAACGTGACCATCCAATCGCTCACAGACATCCTCATCGGGCTTGTGCTCGTCGGGTGGATCGTCTACCGCCAGCTCACCTGGCAGATCGTCTCGATCTCGAGGATGTGGCGGATGCCGCTGCTGCTCGGGCTTGTTGGAGTCGTGATGCTCGCGCAGACGAACGGCGCACATGTGATCACCGCAGTCGATGTTGCTGTGCTCGTGATCGAGCTCGCCATCTCCGTCGGAATCGGGTTGGTGATGGGGCGGATCGCCGTCTTCCGCACGCGCACAATCCGCCCCGGCGATCAGGGAGATCCGCTGACCGGACGGCTGGGCGATCGGCGCCGTGACGAGCGCGCCGACCGTCGCGACCGTCGTCGGGGTTACCGGTATGGATACTCGGCTGACGAGAGGTACGGGGCCGGCGACCGCGCTCGCGACGGCGATCGTGGCGGCGATTCGCGCATCGAGCGCACTCTCAACCCGGACGGCACCAAGACAGTTCTGGAGAGCCGCACCGGATGGCTCGGGCTGGTGCTGTGGATCGTCTTGATCCTCGTGCGCATCGGGTGCGATGTCATCGCAAGCCAGTTGGGCTCGACATTGGCGACGTCGATCGGGGTCATCCTGGTGATGGTTGCGGCGAACAGGGCCGTGCGCACGGCCGTTTTCGCCGCCAGGGTTCAGAATCGCCTGGCCGTCACTGCATGATTGTCCTGTGACCCTCGACGATTTGCGCGCGAGTTGGCTGAGCGTGCTGCTCACTCTGATCGGCGTCGTGGTCGTCACCTGGGCGCTGAGCTGGCAATTCGCCACGGCGTACATTCCGATCTGGGTGTTTGTCGTCGGACTGATCGCCATCGCATGCTGGGTGCTGCTGGGCGACCGTGGCGTCTGGCGCCCGCCATGGATCTTCGGCGTCATCACTGCGCTGGTCATGACTGTGAGCGGCGGCATTGGTGCAGCACCATCGAACGGATTGCTGATCGTGCCGGCGGCCATCGGCTTGCTTCGCCTGGTCGGCGAGCCGCGCACCTCGCTCTGGATCGGCGGCAGCGCCGCGTTGGTCACAGCCGCCCTGATCGCTTTGGGCTCGTTGACGGTCAGTGTCTCCGTGCTCGGACTCCTCTCTTTGGAGGGCGGCGTCGTGCTCGGCGTGCTCGGGGGCATGAACCGGCGACAGGCGCGCCTCGCCGACCAACGCGAACGCGAACTCCTCGAGCGAACGCTGCGTGCACGTGAGGAGCACGCGCGACTCTCGGCACTCGAGGCACGCCAGGCGCTTGCGCGGGACATCCACGACGTGCTCGCACACAGCCTCGGCGGACTGGTCATCCAACTGGATGCGGCGGATGCGCTCCTCGAATCCGGTCACCTCGACGAAGCGACAGCGCGCGTTCGTGATGCGCGAGCGCTCGCCGTGTCGGGCCTCGGCGAAGCACGTCGCGCCGTCGACGCGCTGCGTGAACCGGATGCCGCGGATGCGGTCGGTGCCGCTGGTGCGGTCGGTGTGGTCAGCGCGGTCGATGCGGTGACCGGTGTCGTCGCCGCGGCCGTGGGAGGTGTCGGCGCGGCGGGCGCGGGAACCGACATCTCGACCGAGATTGCCGACCTCGTCGTTGCGCACGAGCGACTGGGCGGGCTAGTTCGTTACTCGGAGACTGGTGTGGCTCGAGCGGTTCCGAATGCGACGGCGCACGCGTTTCGCCGTGCCGCGCAGGAGTCCTTGAGTAACGCACGCAAGCACGCGCCCGGCGCCCTGGTCACGATGCAACTCGTGTGGGAACCGCGTCACCTGGCTCTGATCGTCAGTAGTCCGCTCGATGGCGCCGCGGCGTCGGCAGCGCTGGCTTCCAGCGGCAGCGGAAACGGACTTCGCGGAATGCATGAGCGCTTCGACGCACTACTCGGCGGACGCGTCAGCGCCGGCATACGCGATGATAACTTCGTGGTTTCAGCAGAGGCGGATCTGGAATGAACGGCGACACTGCCGGTGGTGCTGCCGGGGAGGCGGGCGAACGCATCCGGGTGTTGGTGGCGGATGATCAGGCGATCATCCGCGACGGGTTGGTCACGGTGCTCGGTCTGCTGCCGGACATGCTCGTCGTCGGCGAGGCTGCGGATGGCGAGGAGGCCTGCCGACTGGTCGCCGAGCAGAGCCCGGATGTTGTGCTCATGGACCTGCGGATGCCCGTGCTCGACGGCGCCGCTGCAACGGCGCGGATCGTGCGGGATCAACCGGGCGTAGCCGTGCTCGTGTTGACGACGTTCGCCGACGATGCGTCGATCATGGGAGCGTTGCGGGCGGGCGCTCGCGGCTATCTGACGAAGGACGCCGGACGCGCCGAGGTCGCCGCGGCGATCCGGGCGGTGGCTCGCGGGCAGACGACGCTTGCCGCGGAGGTCGGTGCGCGGCTGATTGAATCTGCTGGTCGAGTAGTGCCCGAACGCAGCGAGGACGCGTCTGCTGGTCGAGTAGTGCCCGAGCGCAGCGAGGACGCGTATCGAGACCGCACCGGGCAGCCGAAGATCCCGGTACGGTCGCCCTTTGACAAGCTCGACGACCGGAGCCCGCTGCTCGATCAGCGGGGGGTGGATTCCGCATCCACTCTGCGAAGCCGGTTCCCGGCGCTGACGGCGCGAGAGACGGAAGTGCTGGCATTGATCGGTGCAGGATTGAGCAATCCCGAGATCGCAGGGAAGCTGTTTGTCGGTGTGCCGACCGTGAAGACGCACATCAACGCGATCTTCTCGAAGTTGGCGGTGCGCGACCGGGCGCAGGCGATCGCGCTGGTGCTCGGCGGCTGAGGCACGGCAGTTCTGGTGGTTGAGGAGCGCCGACGCAGGAGGCCGCGTCTCGAAACCACGACGGCGCGGGGCTCCTCAACCAGCGACGGCGCGACCGGTCGAGTCGCGCACGATCAGCCGCGTCTGCACGGTGGCCGAGCGCGGCGCATCCGGTTCCAGTACAGCAGCAGCTGCCAGCGCGCCGAGCGTTCTGGACGAACTGTCCACCGTCGTGAGCGCGGGCCAAGCCATGCCCGTGGGGAGGGAGTCGTCGCAGCCGATCACGCTGACATCGCCGGGCACATCCCAGCCCGCGTCGCGCAGCGCCGACAGCAGGCCCAGCGCCACCTGGTCGTTGAACGCAATGATTGCCCGTGGCACATCCCAGCGCGCGCCCCCGCGCTGCGGCACGATCCGGGCGAGCGCAGCACGTCCGCCCTCGAAGTCGGGGCGGGTCATCGCGACCGTCGTCAGCGGCAGGTCGAGCTGCGCACACGTGCGCGTGAGCGCCTGTGCCTTCTGCCTCCCCGACCAGGAGTGGGCCGGCCCATCGATGTAGGTGATCGCGCGATGCCCGAGTGCGTGCAAGTGCCGCACCGCGGCACTGAACCCGGGTTCGACGTCGATGGTGATCTGTCGCAAACGCGCCGGAACCGGGGTTGCCGCCTCGAGCATCCGGTTGGCGAGTACGACCGGCAGCCGAGCGGATGCCGCCACCACAGCCTCGTCGCCCAGTCGGCTCGATGCGAGCACCAGTGTGTCGACTTGGCCGGCCATCCGCTGGATGAGCCGCCGCTCGAGCTCAGGGGTCTCGTGCGAGTCGCCGACGAGCACACCGATGTCGCGCTCGGCAACGGCGGACTCAAGTGCGGCGAGAAACCCCGTATAGAAAGGGTTGGTCACATCTGGCAAGATCACGCCGATATTGCCCGTCGAACCCGTGGCCAGGCTGCGGCCCAGTCGGCTCGGCGTGTAATCCAAATCGGATGCGACGCGCAGCACGCGGTCCCGCGTCACCGGAACGACGGCATCCGACCCGCTCAGCGCCCGCGACGCCGTCGCAACGGAGACGCCCGCCGCCGCAGCGACCTGCCGAATCGTCGTCGCCATCTTGACCTTTCGTCGCACGCGAACAATAATGAACAACACGAGTGAAACCGGTTACATTCGCAATATTCCAGCAGAATAGCCCAGAAGTGAGGCCTCGCGCCACCATGACGACATCCGCGGCGCCCGCAGCACCAGCACCAGCATCCTCGGTCGTGCAGTTGAGTGACGTCGGCCTGCAGCTCGATCCCAACGACGAGGTTGCTGTCGCGATGCGCGCGCTCAGCGCAGGTACGGTGATCGACGTCGGTGCCGACGTGACGATGACGCTGACCGACGACATCCCGCGCAGTCACAAGTTCGCGCTCGCGGCAATCGCTGCAGGGTCAGCGGTGCACAAATACGGCCAATCCATCGGCCGCGCGACGGTCGACATCGCCGTCGGCAAGCACGTGCACACGCACAATCTCGGCATGGACGACACCGACCGCCGGCACGAATTCGGCACCGCTCGCACGACACTGCCGGCACCCGAGGGGCCTATGCCCACATTCCGCGGCTATCCGCGCGCCGACGGAAAGACCGGCACCCGCAACTACATCGGCATCCTCACGTCGGTGAACTGCTCGGCGACTGCGGCCAACCTGATCGCCGACGCCTTCCGCGGCTTCGCGCTCGACGAATTCGAGAACGTGGACGGCGTCATGGCCCTCACCCACCAAAGCGGATGCGGGCTAGTCCCGACCAGCGAAGGCGCACAGACGCTGATGCGGACCCTGCATGGTTACGCGCGGCATCCGAACTTCGGTGCGCTGCTCGTGGTGGGGCTCGGTTGCGAGATGGTTCCGGTCGAATCGCTCGTCAGCGGCCAGGACATTCCGGCGGACGCGCTGGTCTCGACGATGAACATCCAGGGCGAGGGCGGCGTGCGGGCCACGGTCAAGGAGGGCGTCGCACGGATCCGTGCGATGCTGCCCGAGCTGAACAGGCGCCAACGGGTGGACGCGCCGATCTCCGAACTCGTGCTCGGACTCAACTGCGGCGGCTCCGACGGGTTCTCCGGCATCACGGCGAACCCGGCGCTGGGCGTCGCATCGGATCGGCTCGTCGCATGGGGTGGAACGTCGATCCTCGCTGAGACACCCGAAGTGTTCGGTGCCGAGCACCTGTTGACGCGCCGCGCTGTCAGCAGAGATGTCGGGCAGAAACTGCTCGACCGGCTCGACTGGTGGAAAGAATACGCGGCGGCCGGCGGCGGCAGCCTGGACAACAACCCGTCACCGGGCAACAAGGCGGGCGGGCTGACGACGATCCTCGAGAAGTCACTCGGCGCGGTGGCGAAAGGCGGACGCGCCGATCTGACCGCGGTGTACAAGTACGCGGAGCCCGTCACCGAACGCGGCTTCGTCTTCATGGACACGCCCGGATACGACCCCGTATCCGTAACCGGCATCGTCGCCGGCGGTGCCACGGTCGTCTGCTTCACGACCGGCCGCGGGTCGGTCTTCGGGGCCAAGCCGACGCCATCCATCAAGCTGTGTACGAACACCGAAACTTTCGAGCGGATGTCCGACGACATGGATCTCAACGCCGGTCGCGTCGCCGACGGAACGGCTACGCTCGCTGAGGTGGGCGACGAGATCTTCGAGTTGATCATCCGCGTGGCATCCGGCGAGAAGACGGTGAGCGAAGAGCTCGGCATCGGCCAGGAAGAGTTCGTGCCCTGGCAATTCGGTACGGTCACCTGAGCTCCGCCTCACCCGCCCCTCCGCCCCTCCGTCGACTGCGTCGGCCTCGCCCTGCGGAAGCAATTGCCATGGTATCCACTGTCCGGCAGGCGGTAGCGCGGTTCGCGCGAACTTCACCCGCTCGTTGCACCGGGGACCTGCGTGAGAACAAATGTCAGCGGAGCCGCTGTCGGATCGCGAGGCACGACGCGTACTGCGCGAACGACCTCGTCTGGCGTGTGGAGAAGATCGTTCGCGGCGCTCGGAGTTTGCTCGGCGGTCACGTCAAAGGTGTTCTGCAGCCATTCGATGAGTGCGGCGGCGACGGCGTGCAGAGGCGCGAAACGCTGCAGATTACTAACACAGGAATAAGCGTCTTCGTGCGGAGATGCTCCTCCCCATCGATTGCCGTAGTCGATCGGACTGCCCTGCTCATAACGGTAGATCTCCACAGGGGGCGCCGGTACTCTCTCATGTTCCCACGCTAGCCGCCAGCATTCCCTTCAATGAGCAAGTCCTCGGCCGGTAAGGGGACCTTGGGTGGGCGCATCGCAGGAAGCCTCGCAGCAGACGTGTCGCAGTCCAATCCTCTCGAAGCCGGGCGCCCGCAAGCGGAACCCGCAGTGAGGGTGGGCTACCCCGCTCGAAGTGACGTTCTCACCGATGATCTGACCGCGTTGGTGGCTTGGATGCTTCGTTGCCAGCCCCCGCGCGCGACTAGGCGGCGGACGGTGGTGGCTGAAGTAGCTGCGATTGCGCGATGGGGACAGTTGGCCATCGATCGCTGGTGACCTCGGAGATTAGTTCTGCGACCCATGAAGGTTCGTAGGGCGAAACCACCACCTCTTGGATCAGCGTCGGAATGTCGACATGGATTTCGCGTCCCGCTGGCCCGTCGTCGTCCGTGGACTGGACAAGCAGCCGTGCCTCGTGCTCGAATTCAAACGCCTTCCGTTTCATGAATAGCGGATTGTAGGCGTTCAGAAAATTGGGTGCTTCAACCTCATAGTCAACGTATCGAACCGCGCCGCCCCAAACGATCTCCTCGTCTTCGATGAAAGATTCGGCAAGATGGTCCCACGTGGTCCGAATTGCCACTCCAAATCCCCGTCCTCGGTAGACCTGCCACATCGCCGCTGACTCGTTCGCGGCGACGTGCCAGGAGTTCACATAGGGAAGTCGCTGCCACCGCTCCCAGAATTGGCCATCGTTGACGGCCACAGCCTGCCCCAAGTAGCTCTCCCATGGATCAAGGTTCTCCAGCCCGCTCTTGCGACTGAAGTACAGCGCCGAATGGTGCAGGAGCGAGAGATACTTCGCGAGGTCCATGTAACGCCAGAGCAGGGTATCTCGCGGCGGAGTATTCATGCCTTCGCGGTCGTAGTACATGCGAGAACACTACAGATGCGCGGCGTCGGTAGGCAGCGGCCAGCTCATTCCTCAAGACATCTCCATTGCCGAAGTCATGTTGTCGTAGCGGACTGATCGCATGCCCGCAAGCGGGACCCTCAGCGGACGGTCCTGTGGCCGCGTCGGCGATAAAGATCATCTGCGAGTCATGAGACGTTGACGGCCTCTGCGATTTCCGATGCGGCTTGTGCAGGCGTGAGCGCGCTCGTATCGATGACGTGCGCCTCCCTCCCCAGCCAGCCCTGGAAAGCTTCGGCGTATGGGGTGAGGTAGCTGAAACGAAACGCGGAGGGCCCCATCACGGAGTCATCCTGAATTCGCTTCCTGAGGGTGCCTTGATCGGTGTGAAGCACGAAGTGGCGCACTGGAATGTCGTAGGAGGCCAAGCCTTGGCTGATCTCCCGCCAGTAGGGCTCGATCAGAACGGTCATCGGCATGACAAGGGTGCCCCCGGTGTAGTCGAGGATGCGGTGAGCCGTCTCGACGACGAGCGACCGCCACGGTGGCCAGTTCTGGAAGTTGTCCGTCTCAGGGAGCCCTGGGTGGATGTCCATCAGCGTCTCGCCGACCTTCTCGGCGTCGAACACACGTGAATTTGGGATCAGCTGCTGCACGAATGCAGCGGTGATCGTCTTCCCGACGCCATGAGTGCCGTTCAACCACACGATCATCGGCCTATGCTAGCGGCCCCGTCCCGCCTGCCCTCAAGCCGGACCTTGAACGGGACGCACAGTGGCGGAGACGCGCAAGGAACGCATCGACGTCTGTAGACCGGCGGCCTGCCCTCGCTCACACGTTTGGGGGTACAGTATCGCTCGTGAGCGACACACCAATCGACACACCCGAATGGCATGACGACACCGTCGACCAGTTCCGGATGACCGGCGGAACCGTGGAATACTACGGACGGGTCCTCGTGCTGTTACATCACCACGGCGCGCGGAGCGGGGCGGAACGTGTCACCCCGATCGTCGGGATCCCGGACGGCGACGATTGGCTCGTCGCCGCGTCGAGACGAGGGGCGCCGAAGAACCCGGCGTGGTTCTACAACGTCCTCACGCATCCGGACGTCGAGATCGAGACACCTGATGACGGCACTGTTGGAGTCCTCGCGACGCGACTGCTGGGCGCCGAGCGTGATGCGGCGTGGTCGCGCTTCACGAGCCTGTCGCCGGTCTTCGCCCAGTACCAGGCGAAGACGAGCCGCCTCATTCCGCTGCTGCGCTTGACGCGACGCTGAGGCGCCGCCGCCCTTGTCGTCGCAATACCCGCGACATTAGCTGGTGTGACCGTACTCAACTCATCGGGGTAGCTCTCCCGGTCCGGCAGCACAGACCGATGACCGCGACCTCGATCGATAGCCGGACCCAGAGCGGGCGGATGCGCGTTGGACTCGCGTTGGGCAGCACGGCGCTGCGCCGAAAGTTCGTTTTAGCCTCAGTTCTTGTCGCGCAGTTCGAGTAGGCGGGTGGTGGTGCGCTCTTCGCGGAAGCATTCGGCGAGGGAATGCATGCTGATCAGGTTCTTGCCGCCGACGTTAATCCTGTACAGCGGCGCAACGTATTCGGCCGTCACCGAAGAACGGCGGCGATCGCGCCGATTTCGACTAGCGCGCCAGGAACACCCAGCCCGGCGACTCGAGCCCCCGTTACCAAGGCAGGCTCGTCCGAAGCGAGTTCAGAGGCGATCGCCCCATACGCCGCGGCCAGGTCAACCCCGTCAACGAACAGCACCGTCCACTGCACAACGTCTTCGATAGTCGCGCCGGCTGCGGCCAGCGCAATCCTGACGTTCTCCAGGGCGCGAGTTGACTGTGCCGCCACATCGCCTTCGCCGACCAGTGAGCCGTCGGCCGCGACTGAGTTCTGACCGCCAACGTAGATCGTGGTCGCACCAGCCGGCACAACGGCGACATGGCTGAAGGCTGGACTGTGGACAAGCCCCTCAGGGCGAATACGTTCAATAGGCATACCTTAAGATGACATGGACTACCGACATAAGCCATCGTGCCAACCAGTCGCGATGCGCCCATAAGCGGAACCCTTGGCGCGACACTGTGGTAGCTGTGTACACATGAGCGTGGTCCGCCGCCCGGTGCTCAGACGCCAGCGCGGATCAGGAAGGCCCAGGGCGAGGCCCCAGTGGGAAGGGTGATCGTAGCGACGGTGTCTTCCATCGCGGCCGCGAAGTCGCGCGGGTCCGCAATGGTGGTCACTTCGACGCGGCGCAGTTCAGCGTCGCTTGCCAGACCCTTAACGGCATAAGCGATATCTTCTGCGTGCTCGGCGGTGGGGTGGGCGAACCACGACAGTATGGGCGCGTTCACGTCGGTAGCCAGCGGTAGCGCACTGAAGATGGCTTCCACAGCATGTTCGAGGCTGACAGGCGGGATCTGCACCGAGGGCAGGTCGAGGTGCTGGTATGGGTTGTCATCGCTGAGAACGGCCAGCGACTGGCCGGGCTGGATCGAGTCCAGAACGCGCAGCAGATCGCCGGTGATGATGGGATCGAGATTCTTGAGCACGGGTAGCTCCTTCAGTTCGGGTAGAGAAGGTCCCGGGATGCATTGTTCGGGTTTGCATCCCGGGCGATATGCGCCGAGCGGCTCCGGTGATTTGTTCGGGTTGATATTCACCGCGCCATCCCTGGCGGAATAGTTAGAGTCTGCTGCGCCCACCTCAGCGGCACCCTGAGAACGCGATAAGGTCGGCTCAAGATTGGCTCAAACTAGTTTTCGTGCAGTAGTCGTGTGTACTAATCGTTGGTGGAGCGTCCGACCCAGTGTCGGTGGTAAGTGGCTCGACGCCACCCCACAAGCTGCGCGGCGGCAGTGACGCTCTTCATCGCCGAGCGCTGGGTTGTGTGATCTCGCCACGCACTGAACAATCGCGTATCCAGGCGTTGGCGCTTCACAAAGACGAACCTTCTCCGAACTCAATTCCGGTAGAAGTGCTTGAGGTTGGGACGCGGCTGATCGTGGTCCTGATGTGACGCCGGGGCTGGTGGGTCTCAGTCGTTGTCGAAGTCGATATCGGCTCCGCGCAGGGCTGCGACCGCCTGCACGGCCAGTCGTATGCCTGCGTAGCCGATCACGGCCGCGAGGATGAGCGCGATGGCCGGATCGAGCCAGTAGGTGCCGCCGGTGATCCAGATCACGATACCGGCCACGAGTACCCCCGCTGCTGCGGCCGCGTCGGCGAGGGTGTCGAGGAGCACGGATTTCATGTGGATGTCTTCGCGGCCTGCGGATAAGCCGAGCACGAGCGCCCCGGCGATCATCACGGCGAGGGTGATCAGGCTGACCACGGCCATCGGGAGTCCGAGTACGGCAGGGGAGCCGTGGCGTAGTCTCGCGATCGCCTCGACGGTGACGCTGACGGTGACTGCGATCAGGATCGCGGCGTTGATCAGAGCGACGATGGCGATCGGCCTGTTGGCGCGGGGGTGATCCGGGTCGCGGTCGCGCAAGGCCACCGCGATCAGCCCGAGTGCCAGCGCGACTGAGTCGGCCAGGGTGTCTCCTGCCGCCGCGAGCACGCCCACCGAGCGGGCCGCGATGCCGACGGCGACGAGTCCGCCGATCAAGGCGAGGTTCAGGGTGAGGACGATGGCAAGCCTGCGCCTCTGGCTGAATCGGGTTGGGCTGGGATTCGAACTCATGAGTGCGTGTCCGGTGTGAAGATTTCCACGGCCTCGCGAACGGCGTAGTAGACGATGACAAGCCCGGCCAGTGGGTCGGCCCACCACCAGCCGAACACCGTATTCAAGGTCACGCCGAACAGCACAGCCACCGCGAGGAGACCATCGATGAACGTGACGTGACCCTCGGTTTGCAGGACGGGGTTGCCGAGGGCGCGTCCGGTGCGGGTTTTCAGCCCAGCGAGGGTGAACATGCAGACGGCCGTGACCGCTGTCCAGGCGATACCACCCACGCTGCCTTCTGGATGATGCTGAGCGATTAGCGCCACGGCCGACTGCACGAGCAGGTACACCGCCAGGGCGATGAACGCGACGCCGATCAGACGTAGCGCGCGATGCTGTCGTTGTTCACCGGTGCCGGATAGCTCCCACAGCACGACGGTGCTGGCACCGATCTCGATCAAACTATCCAGGCCGAACCCCGCCAGTGCGATCGACGACGCCGAAATCGCCAGAACCGCGAGGACGATCACGCCGACAACGTTCCAGGACAACGTGACCCACTCCAGCACAAACCCGCGCCGCCGCAGATGGTTCACACGATCGGCAGAACTGGGAGGACTCACCCAATTATCCTTCCAGACTCGCCTCTGGAACCCTTTTCGAACGCTTCGGTCAAAATGCGATCACGTCCCATAAGTTGAGTCTGCCGTAATTTAGTTGAAGCATGACGTCGGTTCGCCTCACATACGGAACGGCTCGCAGTGCCCCGTAAAGGATCCTTTCTCCTTATATCCCCAAGGCCAGTCGAATGCCGTCGGCGATTCTTGAGAGGACGTAGCTCGGGACATGTCCGACCGGATAGGGTTCGACGAACTCCCGGCTGACCGGACCGACCTGTGACACCACTGCGACGGAGTCCTGCCCAAGCCCGGATGCGTCGACCGGCACAAGTACGTTGCCGGGAAAGGCCTCGAGCGCAACATTTGACGTCAGCGGCACCACGAGCACGGTCGCAATGTCCGTGGCAAGCAGCCAGTTCTCCTGCATGACTACGGCTGGACGGCGCTTGGCCAGGTCGGAACCGCGTGGAGAGCCAAAGTCGACCCAGGCGACATCGCCGTGGGCAATCACCAATCCGATCCCTCGAGCGCCGTGCGCTCCGCCTCGCGAAGGAAGGGGCTGTCCGCGGAGGGTTGTCCCACCCGTGCGATTACCGCGTTGGCCTGCGCCGTCAGTTCGGCTTCTCCTTCCAACTCCTCAACCAGGCGACTACCAGCGAGGCGATAGAATGCTGATCGGTTCATCCCATGCCGCCGGGCCACCCGCTCGAAGCGCTCGAAGTCGCCGTCCGGAATCGAGATTGCAGTCTTCATGCTCAAAGTATAACCAGTTATACTGGCGGTTGCGATGAGGGACCCCGATGCGAGACTTTGTGAAGGTCAGCGCTCGACGGTTCCGGTGGGGAATGACCTCCCGCATGTTCACCATGCATACTGGACATACCTGCCAGGGGCACGACGAACGGGGTCGATGCGAGCGACGAGATCTCGCAGGTCCGGTTCCCGATTTCGTTTCACGGCGGCGGGTCGACAGTTACCTCGATCACCGAGTACACGGCGCCCGGCCCTGTGCGGTCGACCTTCGCTGTCACGGCAGAGGACGTCGTGCGTTTGTACGCGCTCATGCACGCTGCCGGCGCGATGCAGTGGAACCCTGAAAGTAGAACCATTGAAGAGTTGAAGCCGCGCGCTTCATACGCTCCAGCAATTTATGAGAAGTGGCGCAGCGAACTAGAACGGCGAGTCAAGTAGGCCATCTTCGATCTCCAGCCCGAGCTGGCGTACTGTGCCCGCATGCGGAACGGCTTCCCGGCGCTCGTCAGGCATGAGAATCATGTTGGCGAACCCGGCACCGACAGCGGGATTTAGGGTGCGTCGGCGAATCGGACTCCGGCTTCGAGGATGAGCTCCTTCACACGTTGGTTCCCCTGATGTCCCGCTTCGCCAATGACATGCAGTTCTGCATCCGGCCAGGCCTGGGCCAGGAGCCAGGGAACGTCCACCGGGCCACCAATGTCGAGCTGACCGTGGAGCATGACGCCCGGAATGCCGGCGAGCCGAGACGCATCACGCAGGAGTTGCCCTTCTTCCAGCCAGGCGCCGTGGTGGAAATAGTGGGTGACGATTCGCGCGAACTGCATGCGGAAGTCGGGATCCGTATACCGAGGGCTCGGCGTCCAACCCGGTTCCAGGGATACGGCTGCGTCTTCCCAATCGCACCACCGCTGCGCCGCTTCCCGCTGAGCGTCGCGGTCGTCAGATTCGTTGAGTAGGCGATTGTACGCGGCGACCAAATCCCCATCCCGTTCAGCTTCGGGAACGCCAGATCGAAAGCGGGCCCACTGCTGAGGGAGATAGCGGCCCGTCTCGTGATAGAGCCAGTGCACGTCACTTCTGCGCGTCATCGTCACAGAGACAAGCGCGAGCGCGCGCACCCGCTCGGGATGACTTTCGGCGTATGCGAGCGCCAAGGTGCAGCCCCACGACCCACCCCAGATAACCCAGCGATCTACTTCGAGCAGTTCGCGTAACTGTTCAATGTCAGCGATCAGGTGAGGTGTGGTGTTGGTGTCGAGGCTGACCGTCGGATCGCTGGCAAGCGGGCGACTGCGCCCGCAGTTACGCTGATCCATTTGCACGATGAGGTACCGCGCCGGGTCCCAATTGCGACGGCCCCCGGGCGTTGTCCCGGAACCGGGTCCACCATGGAGCATGAGGACCGGCGTGCCGTGAGGGTTGCCGCTCGTCTCCCAATACACACGATGGCCATCACCCACGTCCATCATTCCCGTTTCGTACGGCTCGATCGGCGGAAACCTCTCCACAATGCCCTCCTCAAATTTATAACAGCACTGTTATATTATTTGCATGGAATCCGTTGACCTAATCGGCACACGACTGCGCCAAGTCCTCGACCTGCTCGATGACGGCATCGCCGAGACCTACGCCGATCTGGGCGTTCCCGGCTTCCGACCGCGATACACGCCAATCCTCGTAGCACTTCACGAATCGGGCCCACTGACGATCAAGAATTTGGCAACGGCGGTGAACGTCACACACTCGGCCATGAGCCAGACTGTTGGCCTCCTGATTCGAGACGGCCTCGCGGTGGGCAGCGTAGCCACGGATGGGCGCGCGCGATTGATCAGTCTCAGCGAAGAAGGAACATCCATCATGCCGCTGCTCATAACGGAGTGGAATGCGACAGCGCACGCATCACGACAACTCGACTCCGAGCTGACGCAGCCCCTCAGTAAGACGCTTGACGAAGTCGTAAATCTATTGAGCCGGCGCTCCTTTGCCGAACGGCTCTACGACGCGCGGGCAGCAGACGGTCCCAAAAGTTCCACAGACTAGAATCTCATCGGCCGATGGGCGCCAAGCGCACTCACGACTCTCCGCAAAGTGGAACGGCCACCGGGCACCTTCCGGGAGGCTCCGCCTGTGTCTTTAGGAATCCCGATTTGTCGGAGATCGGGTGCCCGCAGGGGGAACGGCTTATGACCGCGGGCATCAGCTAATCGCCCGGGACCGCAGCCGCCGCGTCGTCCTGGGTGAACGTGAGCACGGCCATGTTGTTTGGCAGCGGCCCAGTACTGAGGATTCACGCCGGGCTCACACCGTGCTCTATCGCACGGCGGACGTTATGCCCGAGTGCCGCGGCCGCGAGATGCCCAGGTTCCAGAGGGGTGCCACTGAGGTTGTCTTGAGGGCTTCGACTGCGGCAGCGATCTCACCGCGGATCATCTCAACGTACCGGTTGAATTCGGCCCGAAACTCGGTCTCGTTATCGTAAGCAGCGACGATAACGTTACGGCGCTCCCGCCTCTTGGGGTTAAACCGGTAGTGCTGGATCACCCATCTCCAGATTGTGTCGTCCTCATGGTCGACGTGTGCCACCAGCCATTCCTCTCACCAGGGAACTCAACCCTTCAACAGTGTCGGCCGAATCGATGCCGTGTCAATCAAGGAACGTTCAGCGAAGGATCGAGGCCGCAATCCGGCCGGTGCCTAATAACCTTGGCTCGTGAACAGATCCCGTGCTCTCAAACTTCTTCCAAAAGAAATCCAAGAAGCGGCGATCCGCGAAAGCCACCAACCCATTGAGAACGCGGAGACAATGTGGCCATATTCGGTTGCCGCGGACGCGATCGACGCGCTCGTCGAAGCCGGATTCGTGATCCACGGGCTAGACGTGAGAAATCCTGCAGCCGATCCTGAGTGGACCGAGATCGCGCTTTCGAGCTACGACGGCGGCGACCCTGAAACATCGCGAGTGGAGGCACACAGGAAGTTGAGGCTAGCCGAGGAACTCACAAAAACCCTTTCGCCCATCATCCTCGTCACGTGGTCCACGGAGCAAAGACAGGCGGGACGCTAGAGGGAGGACCGATCGCTGCCGCACTTGAGCGGTGGGCAACGATGGCACGCTGGACGTCCCGGACGGTATTCCTCGTCGAGCGTGACCTCATGCTCGGCATGTTCGCGATCCGACGATTGATTGAATCCGCGAAGACCTCCACGCTCCTGCCGCGTGAACCTGTATCCGTCGGAGTTCATCCTCTGACAGGATGCATTCCAGGAATCTACGACCGCTGGTCGTACTGGGAGCACTACGACATGGATTCGAAGCGCCAGACCCAGCTCACAGTCGGCGAGCTTGTGACCTTGTTCATCCACTCGTTCGTGTTGGAGTTCTATCCCGCATCAGAATACGGGCCCGCGAGAATATGGATCGTTTCGGACCGTGATCGTACGGCACCAGGCCAGTTGGTCCCACGCGGACGGCTAACGCACAAGGGCGGTGGCGCGGTGCATTGACTCGTCGGCCTCACACATCTGAGTCGGCCCGAGTGCGGCGTGACAGGCGGGCCGAGATGGCGTGCTCCCAGGACTCCAGGTAGGCGGGGTAGCCGTCTGCGAACTGCTGCAGATCTGCCTCGGCTGAGGGGGTGAACGGCGGGAGCACGTAGGTGACCTCGACCTGCGTGTGCTCGCCGTCCGGTTCCAGTACAACCGACACCGTGCCCGCCTGGTCCCCCGAGGTGAAGCGCGCGTAGGAGATGTGTCGGGGGCGCTGGCGCGCGGTCACGACCCAGATCGTGTGTCGGCCGTGGGCGTCGGTCTCAAATGCGGTCCCAGGCTTTGAGTCATCACGCACCGGGTGGGGGAAGTGTGGATCCCAGCCGTGCACCCACTCTCGTTCGCCGAGTGGGGTGAAAAGGGCGAAGGCATCAGCCCGTGCCAGCGGCACCTGGAGGCGACCGGTGAGGCGATGCGTCCGGGCGGTCATGAGGTCTCCGTGAGGGTGTGCGCGTCTGCGGCGCTGAGGGTCAGGTCGTAGACGGCTTTGAGTTGGTCGATCCTCGCGAGCGTCGCAGCCCCGAACGGGGCCTTGCCCTCGAACGCGTGCAGCACGATCCCCTCGACGAGCTCTCCCAGCGGAATACCGAAGTACTCCGCGAGTCCTTTCAGTACTTTCAGCGTGTTTCGCTCGATCCTTAGCCCGGTCTGCATCCGCTTGACTGTTACCATGGTAAGAAAGTACCACTTTTCCATCAGCGAGGATCGGCCAGGGCGCGCCTGGGTCAGGCCGACCGCGATCGACCGATCTGGCCGACGATCACGCTTCGCGGGGTTTCACTAGCCCGTGCTCGTAGGCAAACACGACCGCCTGCACCCGATCGCGAACACTCAGCTTGGCGAGGATGCTCGTCACGTGCGTCTTCACAGTTGCTTCGCCGAGGAAAAGCGCCGACGCGACTTCGGCGTTCGACATACCCCGCGCTACCGCCTTCAGCACGTCGAGCTCGCGCGACGTTAGCGACTGGAACGCTGCCGCCTTGTCGTCGGCGGGCGATCGCCGCACGAATTCGTCGATGATGCGACGGGTGACGACCGGGGTGAGCAGCGCCATGCCCGAGTGCGCCGTGCGTATGGCATCGGCCAGGGACTCGGCGGGGTCGTCCTTCAGGATGAACCCCGTCGCTCCTGCCCGGAGCGCGCTGTAGATGTACTCGTCGGTGTCGAAGGTGGTCACGACGATGACCCTCGCCGCGCTGGAACCGGTGATGACCCGGGTGGCCTCGATGCCATCCACCACGGGCATCCGCAGGTCCATCAGCACCACGTCGGGCGCGTGCCGCCGTGTTAGGTCTATGGCCTCGGCGCCGTTCGCGGCTTCGGCGACCACGTCGATCCCGCCGTCCGCCGACAGGATCGAACGGAGACCGCCGCGCACAAGCGCTTGATCGTCGGCGATAAGAACCCGAATCATGCCGGCTCATCGATCGGGAATCGGGCGCGAACGCGGAAATCGCCGCCCTCGAGAGGGCCGCTCTCGAGGGTGCCGCCGAAAAGCTGGGCTCGTTCACGCATCCCTGCGATGCCGTGGCCGCCGGACGGCCTGCCAATGCTGCCGTGGCCGTGCGCGTTCACGATCTCGACCTCGACGCTGTCGGGACGATAGGTGGCGATGACATGCGCGGCCTCGGGAGATCCGTGCGCGAGGGCGTTGGTGAGGCTCTCCTGCACGATCCGATACGCGGACAGCTCGGTTCCGGGCGGAAGTTGGGTCGGCGCGCCCTCGATGGTGACATCTACGAGCATTCCTGCGGCCGCGAAGCCCGCTGCGAGCACGTCCAGCTCCGCGAGTGAAGGCTGGGGTGTCAGATCGGTCCCTGCTTCATCCTCAGTGAGGAGGCCGAGCATCCGCCTCATCTCGACGAGTGCTTGGCGTCCGGTGCGTTCGACGTTGAGCAGGGCCGCATCGCTCGCCTGAGGGTTTGTCGCCAGCTGCAGGCGCGCCGCGCCGGACTGCACCACCATCACGGTCACGCAGTGCGCGACCACATCGTGGAGCTCCCGCGCGATGCGGGCGCGTTCGGCCATGATCGCCTCCGCCGTCCGGTGCTCCTGGTCGGTCGTCACCTCATCGAGCGATTGTCGCAGCACCTCCCGGCTCCGCGCCCACGTTCTGATCGCCTGGCCGAGCCCCCATGCGGCCAAGACGATTGGCACCGACTGGCCGAGCTCGTCGACGCTGAAGAATCCCGAGATGAGTAGGGAGAAGACCGCGAACACGCAGAACGGTACGAGCACGCTCCACAGGTCGCGCGGACGCCGGGCGTGACGGGATGCGCTGTAGAGCGCGACGACAAGCACGCCCAGCCCGTCGAGGAAGAGCACTTCGACGGAAAGGATGGCGCGCGGAAGCACGATGAGGGCGGCGACCGCGACCAGCGCCCCGAGCGGCGCGCTGCGTCGGAACAGCAGCGGAACCGGTATCGCGATGGCGACGACGACGGAGAGCGAGAGCGGCGCATCGCCCGCATAGGCGCTGTCGATGTGCCATACAAGCTCGACGATGCCCAGCACCATGAAGAGCGCGGCCAGCATTACGTCCCCGACCCGGGCAAGCGTCATCGATCTGGATGACCGCAGGTTGACCGTGCTCACAGTGACCTCCCGACTACGGCATCACTGTAGCGCTCCGGCCGTTCGGCGTCATCCGACGTTCGGCGGACCCCCTCCGTCAATCGTCGGAGCCTCGCGCTCAAGCGCTCATCCGCACCGCCAACATGTTCATGCCGGTCGACGGATACGGCAGCGGAGTTCGAAGGACGATGCTTCGGTGTGAGGCGTGACCGTCACGCCGGAAAGGCCATCATGGTCAATATCGTCACTCGCTGGCGCACGATCCTTCTCGCCGCCAGCATGTTCATCGCCCCCCTGTTCATCCTGGCCGGACACCTGCTCACGGTTCCAGCCGACGAGCAGCCAACCCAATGGGTCCACGACATCTCTGCGGCGACGGGAACGTACGTCTTGGCGCAGACCCTGATCGCTGCGGGCGCCGTGCTACTCATCGTCAACTGCATCGGTTTCATGCGTCTGGCTGTAGGCCGGGGCGGCACACTCGTCACGATCGGCAGTGTGCTCGTTGGAACGGCGGCCCTCGGACTCGGAGTCGGCAACGGGATGTTCGGCATCATCATGGGCACGCTGCTTCCCGCACATCCATCGATCGCAGTGCAGGTCGCGACCCTAGGCGGCAGCGCGCCCGCAGCAAACATTCCGTGGCTGCTCGCACCGGCGCTCCCGGCAGGCCTCGTGTTGATCGCGGTCGGCCTGACCCAGGCGCGCACGGCACCGCTCTGGCTTCCAATCATCCTCGGACTCGGCGGACTCCTCTTCCTCGTCTCCGGATCGGGCGGCATCGTCACGATGCTGTTGCTGCTACCGCTGGCCGTGGGTATTGCCGGGCTCGGCCTCGTCCTGCTCCGGGGATCTCGGGCGCTCGCGTTGCATCCCGCGGCCCGAGCTGTGCAGACGAATGCTGCGTCGTCAGCGCGGCAGCACGGATGAGCTCAGCACGAGCATTCTTCTACCAACCCTCGCGCTGATGATAAGCATCCGTTCCCGCGGCGTCTATCCCTCGCATAGAAGGAGAGGTCATAATTGTTTGATTCCATCCTCTGCTCCGCGGGTCCGGATGCTTTCTTGGCTCGTGGCGAGTTCCCGGGCGATGGTGCCTCGTTCTAGTCCGAGGTGGAGCGCGCCGCCCAGGAGATGCCGAGTGGTGCGGAACGCCATACGACGTCTGGGAACGCGTGGCCGAGCGTCCTATAGGACTAGATCAGGGTCATCGCGTGCCACCTGTTGAGCGCCGCATAGCCGCTCGTGTATCTCACGTCGGAGCCTCAAAATCGGCCTTCCCTGCTGGATGCCGGTCATGAATACGCCGGGGCAACACATGCCGTTATTTGTACCCTATTTGGCGGGGTGTCGGTCGCACAGTCTCGAACGAGTCACAACGCTCCCCCGTGTCGGGGTCGACCGTGCTCTCCGTCGACATCCAATCGCCCATCATCGGCCAGCTCGATCACATCGTTGGCATCGTCGTCTGACGCCGCTCGATTGGCCTGGCCACTCATGGCAAGGACGCTAGCACCGGACGGCTCGAACCGGCGACGAACAAAAGGATCTCAGGGATCTCTGACACCTTTTTGTCGCTCAATGCGTCACCGACGGCATGATTCAACCTTGTCGCGCTGCGCACGTTGCGCGGCGATCGCGTCGAGCGTCGCAAGCACGATGCCACACACGACCGCCGCAATGGACGCGGCAATGAGTATTGGGAAGTAGATCAACCAGATCACGTCCCAGGGCCCGCCGTGCATGAGGGCCTTTTCGAACGCAACTTTGATGACCACGAAGCCAATCGTGAGTGCTGTGCCAAATCCAACGAACGCCCGCCAACCCGAGTCCAGGAAACGGTGCGGCCCAGCACCTTGAGCCTGATCGGTCGTGACAGCCTCCATTCGTTTTCCAGCGCATGTGTTGCCTCTGACAAGATCCGCGTGTGTTCGCCAGCCGTTCGTCTAGTACGGGTCTAGGTCGGTGATGGGCCACGCCCCTGAGGGGCTTCTACCACCGGTCCCTGGGGCGCGATACGACGAACCGTTGCGCTCTGCGATCGGCGGGCGCGATCCTCGGCTGCAGCGACCGATTCGGGAAGCCGAGCCCTTAATGCCAGTTCCGCGTGGCCTGATTCCGCACGCGCGGCAACTTGTCGATACTCGCGGCTGAGCGCTGCACGTGTCTTGGTATCGGCGTTCCGTGGGCGGTGGTACCGGCCCCGGGCTGATGCTCGTGGACTACGCCAGTGACCACATCGACCAGATCGATGGTGTCACCGGCCCAGTCCACCAGCATCGCCCGCCCCCGCTCGTGACGCAGCGTCGCGACCAGATCATGCGTCCGGACGTAATCGGCGAACACCGCGCAGAACTGCGAATACCCATAATTCTTCTTGCCCGCGCTGTTGGTGTCGGCGTAACGACGCCATGCCTGCAGGAGCGTGAAATGCCGGTTCTGCTTCATCGACGCGAGCACCCGTGCGAGATCGGGCTGCTCGTACTCATCCGATACCCGCCGCCGCCCGTCCGGGAACCACCCCGCAAGGTCAGCATCGCTCACCGCCCCCGCGGACGCGACCTCGTGCTCTGCGATCGCTTGCTTCACCCGAGACACCTCGCGCTGCGAGCACCCCCAGCATCGACGATCTCGACGTAACTGCGACCTGCGAGCACCAGCTCCAGGATCGCCCGATAGTTGGCCATACCGCCACCTTCCCAATCAGACGCGACGACACCCAACGCATCGACGCCGATATCAGAAGAGCAGAACAAACGCCGCAGTACCAACTAACCAGAACACCAGTACCAAGTCGCTGGACTGCCAGTACCAGAAAGCGCTACGCGCCAAGCAGTGAGTGCCCCACCTGGGTGCGGAGTTCCTGCACATACGGCGACAACGGCATCCGTCCACTCTAGGTGCCGTTTCGGGCTGGTCAATGACGCCCGTAAGTCGGACGGTGACCGGGCGGCATTTCATGCCGTCGAGAAGCTGCGGTCGAGAGTGCATTTCTCCTTGGATCGGGTGCCCGAAGGCGAACTTTTAGCGGGAGCAGTCAGCGGAGCAAGTATTCGCTCAACTGCTGGCTTGGTATAGCGGCAACCCGATCCGTAAAGGAGGTCGCTGGGTAGGTCGGCGTAGGCTTCGAGGATGCTCGTGGTGGGGTCGATAGTCATACGCGTCGAGGACCTCGATGCGCAGATCGCGTTCTGGACGGGCGCGCTCGACTACGTAGCGCGCGATCCCGTGGATGTCGACTTTGCATTGCTGCACCCCCGTGCCGGGCACGGACCAAATGTGTCGCTGGACGCTCATCCCTCTGAGCGGGTGCTTCCGCCCAGCATCCATCTCGATCTGTACGCAGAGCAGCAGGCCGACGAGGTCCACAGACTGAAGTCGCTTGGGGCGCGCGCGGTCCACTGGGATCGCCAGCCGGCCGACGCCGACTACATCATCATGGAAGATCCGGAGGGCAATCGATTCTGCGTGATCGAGGCTTCCGCCTGGCCAGGCTGGCACGTGCGCAACGCA
>DATCDQ010000046.1:0-2914 GCA_036510655.1 Microbacteriaceae bacterium
TCCAGCGGCGCCGCGCTGTCCGAGACGATCGGAGTCGGCAAGGGGGTCGTAACGCTCGACGACATCGAGAAGCATGCCGAGCTGATCCTGATCGCCGGCCAGAACCCGGGCACCAACCATCCACGCATGCTGACGGCGCTGGAGCATGCGAAGCAGCGCGGCGCGCGGATCGTCGCGATCAACCCGCTACCCGAAGCTGGTTTCGGCCGGTTCCGCAACCCCCAGACCGCACGTGGCCTGGCCGGCCCTGGCACCATCATCGCCGACACCTACCTGCCGGTGCGGGTCAACGGCGACCTGGCGTTGTTCGCGGGCGTGAACAAGGTGCTGCTCGCGCGCGAGGACATCGCGCCGGGCACCGTCCTGGACCAGGACTTCATCGACACCTACTGCGACGGCTTCGACGCGGTCGCCGCTGGGTGGCGCGAGCTGGACTGGGCGACGATTACCGAACACAGCGGCCTGTCCCGAACCCAGATCGAGAGCCTCGCCTCCGACGTCGAGGCCGCCGGCTCGGTCATCGTCTGCTGGGCGATGGGGCTAACCCAGCACCGCAACGCCGTGGCAACCATCCGCGAGATCGTGAACTTCCTGCTGCTGCGCGGCAATATCGGCCGCCCCGGCGCCGGCCCGTCACCGATCCGCGGCCACAGCAATGTGCAGGGCGACCGCACGATGGGGATCTGGGAAAAGATGCCCGACGCGTTCATGGACGCGCTACGCGACGAGTTCGGGTTCGACCCGCCGCGCGAGCACGGCTGGGACACGGTGGATTCGATCCGGGCCATGCGCGACGGCAAAGTTGACGTGTTCTTCGCACTGGGCGGCAACTTCGTCGCGGCCACACCGGACACCGAGGTGACCGAACTGGCGATGGCGAACTGCCAGCTGACCGTCCACGTGGCCACAAAGCTCAACCGCTCGCACCTATGCCATGGGACCGAGGCGCTGATCCTGCCCTGTTTGGGCCGCACCGAACGCGACGTGCAGGCCGGCGGCGAGCAGTTCGTGTCCGTGGAAGATTCGATGAGCATGGTGCACGCATCGAGAGGGCGACTGCTGCCCGGCTCGAACCAGCTGCGCAGCGAGATCGCGATCGTCACCGGACTGGGCCGCGCCCTGTTCGGCGAGGACGTCGGCTGGTCGGCCATGGAAGCGGATTACCGCGTGATCCGCAAGCACATCGAACACGTCGTACCTGGCTGTCACGCCTACGAAGAACGCGTCGCCCAGCCCGGCGGGTTCATGCTGCCCCGCGGCCCGCATGACTCGCGCACCTTCAAGACTGCCACCGGCAAGGCGCGGTTCACCGTCAATGCGGTCGACTCGGTCCAGGTTCCACCCGGGCACCTGCTGCTGCAGACGGTGCGCTCACACGACCAGTTCAACACCACCGTGTACGGACTGGACGACCGCTACCGCGGCATCAAGGGCGGCCGACGCGTGGTGTTCGTCAACGCCGAAGACCTGCGCGAGCGCGGACTACGCGACGGCGACCAGGTCGACCTCGTCAGTGTGTGGCGCGACGAAGAGCGCACCGCGAAGGGCTTCCGGGCGGTCGCCTACCCAACCCCGCGTGGATGCGCGGCCGCATACTTCCCAGAGGCGAACGTGCTGGTGCCGCTGGACTCCACGGCAGAGGTCAGCAACACGCCGGTATCCAAGTCAACCGTCATCCGTCTCGACCCCGCTGGTGGTGCCAGCGCAGATCACAAACCAACAGCGACGTCGAGTTAGGCGTGCGGCAATGCCGCTATCAACCGGCCAGCCAGCCAAACAACCGCCGAATCCCCCGCCGCTCGACGTACCGGTGCACACCGAGATGCCAACTGATCACCGACGCGCATCAGCCGGACGGGTCACGGCCCAGCGACCCGACATGCCCGACCAGCGAATAACCGTTCCGAACCAGAGCCCGGACCCCGTCGCCACTCTTAGCGAGGCGTCGGAGTTGATGATCTCCGCGCCGAAGACCCTGCCCATCGACACGCAGGTGGAGGCTGTGCGCAGGGCTTTCGACGACTCGCATGTTCACATGCTCCTCTTGACGCACCGCGGGATCCTCTGCGGCACCTTGCTGCGTGGCGATCTGCAACCAGGCCTGCCGCCCAACGTGGCGGCCCTCCCGTTAGCGACGGTGCGGGGCCGTACGGTTCGACCAGAGCAGCGCATCTCGACCATCCACCAATGGCTGGTCCGTTCTGGGCAGCGTCGCCTAGCGGTCGTGAACGACGATGGCAGGCTCCTCGGGCTCCTTTGCCTCAAGAGCGACCAAACCGGCTTCTGCACAGATCAAGGTGTGGCCGCGCGCGAAGGTGACAGGAACGCTAGCCTGCCGCCGATCTTGTGTGATGCCAGCGGGCAGCTCAACGATCGAGATTCGCGTCGAGATGCCTAGCCGTCTAAGCCGTCGCATACACCTGCCTCCGACAGCCACGATCCGTAGCCTGCATCTTCTGCCCGCAAAATCAGGAATCCATCACGGTGAACGTTTGAGGCCGCTCCTTGGTCTCGGGGCGATCTGCGACGGAATTCTCGGCTGGAACTTCGAGTTCGTGGGGAGTTTCCATGAACAAGTCGCCGATGACGTCAACCGGAGCAATCCGCGGGTTGTTGACCACGGATTGTTCGGATGTGCCCGCGACAGCGTTCCGGTCTGCAGCAGCGGCGGGTTCACCAGCTGGACCGATCTGGAGCGCCACCAACTGGAGGGCTGGCAAGCCGCAGGCTGCACCCCAGTAGAGATCGAAGTCGGGGAAAGCGTGGGGCACCAACGCAGTGCGCGACGTGCACCGCGTCGTATTGGTGAAATCAATCGTCAGCGACAACGTGGACGTCATGGTGGACGCCAACGGCGGATACACCCCCGGTCAAGGTGCCCGGCTCGGGGCCACCGACGACACCATGGGCGTGA
>DATCDQ010000047.1:0-21651 GCA_036510655.1 Microbacteriaceae bacterium
CGTCTACCTGTGCTGGTGGCATCACCGCACCATCGACACCGCCGGCTGGACAATCCGTTTCATCGACGGGGCACCCCAAATCAAAGCCCCACCCTGGATCAACCCCAACGCCCGGTGGCGACCCGCCAGCAAAGCCCGCACGGCTCTCGCCGACAGACTCGACACCACCGTCAACAACGCCATCCTCAACCAATGGCCACAATGAACGAACACAACGACGAACCGACGCAACAATGAACGGCTGACTGCGCGCTTCTATTGCACCGTTCCCGCTGTCGAAACGGTAGTACTCCGGCAACCTCAGTGACCCGGCCTGCTCACGTCATCGCTCGTCCACCGACACATCACGCGCTCAAAAAGCTGAGCAGATCGTGGCGAGTGAGCACGGCGACGGGCTTACCGGCATCCGTCACGAGCAGCGCATTGGCGCCCGTCAACGCCGCGCGCGCGGCCCTGACTGGTTCGTTCACGCCGATCAGGGGAAGCGGATCACCTGCGAAGTCGCCGACCTTGTCGCTCATCTCTGCCTGGCCGGCAAAGACCTGCTCGAGCAACACGCGCTCGTCGAGCGCGCCGACCACTTCGCCGATGACGACCGGCGGTTCAGCGCTCAGGATCGGCAGCTGAGACACTCCGTACTCGGTCATGATCTGCACGGCGTCGCGCACAGTGTCGCTCGGATGCGCGTGCACGAGATCCGGCAGCGCTCCGGATTTGGTCTTGATGATGTCGCGCACCGTGGCCTCGTCGGAGATGTCGCTGAAGCCGTAGGAGCGCATCCATTTGTCGTTGAAGATCTTGCCGAGGTAGCCTCGCCCACCGTCGGGCAAGAGCACGACGACGATGTCGTCCGCACTGAGGGATGCCGCCGCCTCAAGCGCCGCCACCACAGCCATGCCGCTGGAGCCGCCGACCAGCAGTCCCTCCTCGCGGGCGAGCCGGCGGGTCATCGCGAACGACTGTGCATCCGTTACCGGGATCACCTCGTCGACGACGGACGGGTCGTACGCACCCGGCCAGAAGTCCTCACCGACGCCCTCGACCAGATAGGGGCGGCCGGTGCCTCCCGAATAAACGGAGCCTTCCGGATCCGCGCCGATGATGCGAACCCGGCCTGCCGATGCCTCTTTCAGAAACCGACCCGTGCCGCTGATCGTTCCACCGGTTCCGACCCCCGCAACGAAGTGCGTCACCCGGCGGTCGGTGTCGCGCCAGATCTCCGGCCCCGTGGTCTCATAGTGGCTGAGCGGGCCATTCTGGTTGAAGTACTGGTTCGGTTTGAAGGCGCCAGCGATCTCGGCCGCCAACCGATCCGACACGCTGTAATAGGAATCCGGATGCTCAGGCGGTACGGATGTCGGTGTCACCACGATCTCGGCGCCGTAGGCGGTCAGCACGTTGCGTTTGTCCTCGCCGACCTTGTCCGGCAGCACGAAGACGCAGCGGTAGCCGCGCTGTTGTGCGACCAGTGCGAGCCCGACGCCGGTGTTGCCGCTGGTGGGCTCGACGATCGTGCCGCCGGGTTTCAGAAGGCCGTCGCGCTCGGCCGCATCGATGATGCGCGTCGCGATGCGGTCTTTCGAAGATCCACCCGGGTTCAGATACTCGACCTTGACGAGCACGGTGGCGGCGATGCCCTCCGTGACGCGGTGCAGCCGGACCAGCGGAGTATTGCCGATGAGGTCGAGGATGGTGTCGGCGTAGTTCATGTCCTGTTGTTCCTCTGAGTCGTGTGAGTGAAGGTGACGCAACTGCGCAATTCGAGCTGCACAATTCGAGCTGCGACCTGGTTCGAGGTTCAGCGACAACAACACAACGTCAACGGAGGCACGCGTTCAGCCTACCTAACGGGGCGCGAGTCCATCGATCGGGATCTCACCGCTGCCGCGGGCGATCAACTGCACGGGCAGCACGATCCTCCTCAGCGAGCTCGCGTCGCCATCGATCCTGGCCAGCAGGCGATGTGCTGCTCGGCGCCCCAGTTCCTCCACATCGGAGGCGATCACCGTAATCGGGGTTGGGAGCATGTCTGCGAATCGAAAGTCGTCGAAGCCGACGACTGCTGCCTGCATGTGCCACGGGTCGAACGCACGCAGGATTCCTTCGGTGAGAAAATTCGTTGTCGAGAAGATCGCCGTTGGCGGGTCTGCCAGCGCCAGCAGCCTCCGCGTAGCGGTTTCGGCCTCGAGCGCCGAACCCTCTCTGAGAATGATGACAAGCCGCTCGTCGGGCACGAACCCTGCGTCCTGCAGCGCTTTGCGATAGCCACGCAGCCGGCGGCCCGTCGTGTAATGCGACGGCGCAATCAAGGCCGCGATTCTGCGATGACCGTAGCGGATCAGCTGTTCGGTGGCCATCCGCCCGCCATTCTCGTTGTCGAAGAGAACAACGTCAGCGCGGGCACCGCGCGCAGGGCGATCGACGAACACGATCGGCACATGGGCGAACCTGTTCGCGTGATTCAGGAAGGAGTGGTCACCCTGATCGGGCACGATGATCAGGCCTGCGACCCCGCGCCCGAGCAGTTCCTCGACAGAGCGACGTTCGAGTGCGGGCTCCTCGTCGGCCATGCTGACGAGGACCGCATAACCGGCGTTCTTTGCGACCTCGACGGCGCCTTTCGCGAGTGTCGCGTAGAAAGTGTTGGTCAGGTCGCCGAGTAGAAGCCCGATCGTGAGCGAATTTTGCCCAGGCCGCAGCGAGCGCGCGATCTCGTTGCGTTGGAATCCGAGCTCGTCGATCGCCGCCTGCACGCGTTCGATCATCCGGTCGGTGACGGATGCCGCGCCGTTGACGACCCGCGACACGGTACCGACGCCGACGCCGGCCCGTAGCGCAACGTCCCGCATCGTCGGCCGACTATCCGACGCACCTCGGACCGAGTTGTCAGCGCCCATGTCCCTCATTGTGCCAGCGTTTCGCAACTCGGCCCGTGCGACCGAAGCTCATTTCTCTTGCCCGTCTCCTGCCTGCATTTGTATTTTGGGGTCTTGACGCCGGCACCGGGTGCGGTGTTACGCTCACGATGAAACGTTTCCAAATCACAAAACAATGAGGAAATCACACGTTGTAAAGGAGCACTCAATGTCGAGTAACAAACGGTCGAGTAACAAATCGGCGAGTAACAAACCCCTCAGCAGAAGGGCACTACTGAGTTCAGGTGTCGGAGTGGCAGGCGCCGTCATCCTTTCCGGAACGACAGGCTGGGCGGCCAATGCGGCCACCCCGGCGCTGCGATCGGCGGCGGGAGCGCCGCCGGCAACAGGCGAGGTGGCGATATTGTCCGCCCCACGCGCTGAACAATCGTGGAGTGCGCTGGCGAAGTACCTCCTCGCCACGGATGGCAGCAACCTCGCGTACCAAAACTTTCCACGCCAGACGGGCGACAACCCGTATGCATACGAATGGTCGCATTCGCAGGTGCACGTCGGCGCACTCGACCTGCTCGCAATGCAGCCGGGTAATGCTTCCAGAACACGCTTGGCGGGTATCGCGGCCGGGCAGGAACACTACTGGGAGCCGACGAGCACGAGCGGCATGCCCGGCTACGCGTCGTATCTGCCTGCCCCATATGGCACGGGCGGCGACCTCTTCTACGATGACAACGAATGGGTCGGCCTGGAGAAGATCCAGTTGTACCTGATGACTCATGATGAGGACGCATTGAGCCGGGCGGAGCAGATCTTCTCCCTCGTCGTCTCGGGCTGGGACACCGACGCGTCGCATGCAGACCCCGGGGGCGTCTTCTGGACGCAGGCGTCCTGGAGTCAGGACCGCAACACCGTCTCGAACATGCCTGCGGCACTCCTCGCCGCACGGTTGTATTCCGCGACGGGCCGAAGCGATTACCTGACCTGGGCACGGCGCTTCTACGACTGGACCAACACGTACCTGCTCGACACCGATTCGCTCTACTTCGACCATGTCGACCTGGCCGGAAACGTGCAGAAAACCAAATGGTCATACAACCAGGGAATCCCGCTCGCGGCAGCGGTCGCACTCTACAAAGCCACCGGCGACGCGCGCTACCTTCAGCACGCGAAAGACGTCGCGGAGGCGTCGTATCAGTACTACGTCATCGACGGCAATCTCAGCAGTCAGCCGATCTACTTCAACTCCATCTACTTCAAGAGTTTGCTGTTGTTGTCTGCGACGACCGGCGATACGAAGTACTACAACGCGATGAGCACCTATGCCGACCAGCTCTGGGAACAGCATCGCGACAGCGCGACAGGGCTGATCTCCAAGGACACACCGGGTGTCACGCAGTCACTCGAGCAGGGTGCTGCTGTCCAGATCTTCGCCGTCCTCGCCTGCCATCGGCATCAGTGGGACATGCTGTACTGAGCCTGCTCCGCGGATGCTCCGGCGCCGGCGCCGGTGCCGGCGCCGGCGCCGCTAATCATTCCGGCTCACCACGGTCTCGGGCCCGGCGAACACCGCCCGCGCCGTCTGCAACTCGGTGACGACGCCGTCCAGGTGCGGATCCTCGGGCAACACGAACTCGGCCGGGCGGCGGCCGGCGTGCAGTGCGGCAGACAGTTCGTCCATCGCGTCTACGACCTGGCGTACCGCGGCAGCGGAGGGTGGCTGCCCGCCGAGCGTGACGCGCGTGGCGGCGGCAGTGATCGCATCCGTCAGTCGTTCGAGGGCGACGATCGCCGGCCACCATGCCGAAGCCCGGGTGCTGACCGGTGGCGGCTCGGCCAGCGCCTGCTGCAAAGCCGTGCGCACATCGGAAAGCCGCCGATACGCGCGGCGGCGCGCGGGCGATCGATCAGCCGAACGCTCCGGCGAGCGCGCAGTGCTGACCCCAGCGAATGCAACGCGCAGATAGTCGGTGACGCCGTCGAGCGCTGTCGCGATCCGGTCGCCGATCACCGTGCGCGAGCGCCACGACCCGGGCCACGGCAGATAGCCGACAAGGAGCACGATGGCGCAGCCGATCGCCGTGTCGGTTACCCGGGAGATCACCAACTGCTGATCGCCGCGGTTCACCAGGTCCAACAGCAGCACGATCAACGGGGTGAGGAACGTCGCAAACATGCCGTAGTTGCGCCGGATGCTGATCGGCAGCAGCACGGCGAACACCGCCATGACGATGAGAATCGGCACACCGTACGGCACGAACACGAGCACCACTGTGCCGATGAGCACGCCGACAACCGTGCCGAGCCCGCGCTGCACCGCTCGTGCGAACACCGATCCGAAGTCCGGTTTGAGCGTGACCGCGACGGTGAGGGTGACCCAATAACTGTGCTGGACCGGCAGCATCGCGGGCACGACCTCAGCCACCCCGAGGCAGAGGACCAGACGCAGAATCGGCAACCACGTCGTCGCGCCGCCGGATACCGCGTGCCGCAACGACGTCATCCGGTCTCGGATGCGCGGGCGCGGTTGCGTCCCCAGGTCGCCGACCCTGGCGCCGACCCTGGCGCCGACCCTGGCGCCGACAATGGCGTCGGTAGTGACGCCAGTTCTGGTGCCGGGAGCGGCACCGTACAGGATGCCGAAGATCGCCCCGATTTGTCGCTCCAGCGATGCGAGCGCCGCCGCTGACCCGCCGAGCGAACGAATTGCGGCCGTTGCGGGAGCATCCTCGAACAGCCGCGAATCTTTCGGGCTCGGTCCGGATCCGCGCAGCACATACTCGGCTGCCTGTCGCATAGGCGCCGACAGTTCGGCAGGTATCGTGCTGCGATCGCGAATGAGCGTCACCGTCGTTTCGACGACGGGAGTCGCCGCGTTCAGCAGCGCCGCCAGCCTTCGTACTCGTCGATCACGCCCGCCGGCACGCGCTCGGAAGCCGATCACCGTGTCGTAAGCGGAATTCATCGCGACTGTCACCGCCTGCCGCGCCGGTTCGACCTCGGAACCGCCCGATGCCTCCATCAGCGCCGCGAGGGCACGGAACACGCCGGCCACGGCCATCCGCTCTGGAACCCCGCCCCGGCCGATGCTGCTGACCAGCGCCAGCAACACCGCCCAAACCCCGCCGAGAAGGTACACGAGCGGCGGCAGCCACCACTCCCCTGCGATGAAAGGCACGCTGGAAGAGACGATCAAGAAGACCAAAAACTGCAGGCTCGCAACGGATGCGACGTTGCTGAGCATGCTGACCAGTCCACCGACCAGAGCGGCCGCGAGCAGCACGACGATCGCCACGGGAACGTTGCCGAGCACCAGCCCACCGACCGCAAAACCGGCGGCGCCGGCGATGGCGACAGCACCCATTCGCCGCACACGCGCGCGGGATGCGCCGCCCTGATCGGACAACGACGCGGACATCGCACCCATCGACGCCAGTAAACCGAGTCCCAGTTCGTTGATCGCCATACCGATCGCGACCGGAGTCACGATTGCGATGCCCATGCGCACCGCGAGACCCCAGGGAATCGGTGCCGGTTTCGGACGCAGCAACTGCACCACCCAGTCGAGCTCCGGCACCCTCATTGCGCAAGCTTAAGCGCGGCGGGCCCTGCTCGAGCACCCACGGCGACCGTAAACTGAATCCATGTCGGTGTCCGATCTCACGAACACGGCTCAGGACTACCTCAAGGTGATCTGGGCGGCAACAGAGTGGACCCCGACGCCGATCACGGTGAAGCAGCTCGCTGAGCGGATGGGCGTGCGTGCGGCGACCGTCTCCGATGGCATCCGTCGCCTGGCCGAACAGGGGATGCTCGAGCATGAACCGTACGGCAGCATCGAGCTGACCGCGACCGGCCGAGCCCACGCGATCGCGATGGTGCGCCGGCACCGCCTGATCGAAACCTTCCTCGTCGAGACGCTCGGCTACAGCTGGGACGAGGTGCACGACGAGGCGGAGATCCTCGAGCATGCCGTCTCAGATACCCTCGTCGACCGCATCGACGCGGCACTCGGGCGCCCGGCACGGGACCCGCACGGCGATCCGATCCCGACCACAGACGGCGACCCGCGCCGGCCGGATGCGCTACAACTGCGTGCTGCCGAGACCGGCGCACCTCTGGTCGTCGCCCGGATTTCGGATGCTGACGCCGCTGTGCTGCGCTATCTCGCGGACAAAGGCATCCGGCTGGACGCTCGCCTCACGGTCGCGGAGCACCGACCGTTCGCAGGCGATGTCACCGTGCACCTCGAGGGGCGCGACGAAACGATCGAGCTGGGCGAGCGGGCATCCGATGCCGTGTGGGTGTCGCGGCTCACTGCACGATCAGCAGCACGACCAGTGCGACGTTGAGCACGACGATCAGCCCCGCAGAAACCCAGGCCGCGATGCGTGTCCACCACGCGTCGACGTGCACACCCATCAGCCGACGATCACCGGTCAACCGGATCAGCGGGATGACCGCGAACGGAATGCCGAGGCTCAGAAATACCTGGCTCAGCACGAGCGCCCAGGTGGGTTCAATGCCGATCGCCAGAATGATCAACGCGGGAATCAGAGTCACGACGCGCCGCACCAGCAGCGGGATTCGCACTTTCAGCAAGCCGGACATGATGACCGCGCCCGCGTAGCTTCCAACGGATGTCGATGCTAACCCCGATGCCAGCAAGCCGACCGCGAAGACTGCTCCGATCACCGGCCCCAGGCTGTTCGTGATCGCAGCGTGCGCGCCCTCGATCGTGCTCGTGTCGATGGCGCTTGCGCCGGCAGCGGCACCCGCCGCAGGATGGAGGCTGGCAGCGGCGAGCAGCAGCATGGCGATGTTGACAGCACCGGCGATGACCAGGGCGATCAGCACATCCCAGCGGCTGGCGTGCACCAAGCGCTTCAGTCGCCCGGCGTCGCCTGATGCGCCGTGGCGATCACGTGAGAGCGACGAGTGCAAGTAGATGGCGTGCGGCATGACGGTGGCGCCCAGCATGCTCGCCGCCAGCACGACTGTTTCGGGCCCGCTGAACCGCGGCAGCAAACCCCCAGCCGCGGCGGGCCAGTCGACCGGACTCACGAACATGCCGGCGACGAAGCCGATCGTGATGATCACGAGGAGAGCCACGATCACGCCCTCGAACGAGCGCTGGCCGCGCCGCGACTGCACCGCCAGCAGCAGCATCGACACGATCCCGACGATCACCCCGCCGAGAAGGAGTGGCAGCCCGAACAGGAGATTGAGCGCGACGGCGCCACCGATCACCTCGGCGACATCCGTTGCGGCGGCCACCGCCTCGGCCTGCAGCCAATATGCTCGCCGCCCCTTGGTGCCGAGCCGCTCACCGAGCAACTCGGGCAGAGTGCGGCCGGTGACCAGGCCGAGCTTCGAGGATTGGTACTGCACCAGCATGGCCATCGCGTTGGCCACAGCGAGCACCCAGACCAGCAGGTAGCCGAACCGGGCGCCCGCGCTGATGTTCGCAGCGACATTGCCGGGATCCACGTAGGCGATCGAGGCGACGAACGCGGGGCCGAGCAGGAACAGCATCCGCCCACGAGGGCGTCGTCGCCCCTCACGCGTCAGCGATTGAAGCTCGAGCGCCATTCGCTTCTTTCATGCGGGTCAGTTAACTACTTTGTTAGAACACCCTAACACCGTCGTTCGCTGAGCGCAGCCGAAGCGCCAGCCTCGACTGCCGAACGAACATGCGGTACAGCGCGGCCCTTCGCTCAGGGAACGACGGTGGCCTGTTCCGCATAGAGGCGCGAGTAAACGCTGTTCGCACCGAGCAGTTCGGCGTGCGTGCCCCGCTCGATGATGCGCCCGCCGTCGACGACGAAAATCACGTCGGCCGAGACGATCGTCGTCAGCCGGTGGGCGATCGCGATGGTCGTGCGACCGCGAGATGCCGTGTCCAACGCCGCCTGCACGACCCGTTCCGAGATCGTGTCCAGTGCGCTCGTCGCCTCATCCAAGATGAGCACGGCAGGGTCCTTCAGAAGCACGCGTGCAATTGCGATGCGCTGCTTCTCTCCGCCGGAAAGGCGATAACCGCGCTCGCCGACCAGTGTTTCGTAGCCGTCGGGGAAGGATGCGATCGTGTCGTGGATGTTCGCGGCCCGCGCGGCGGCCTCGAGTTCGGCGTCCGTCGCATCCGCTTTGGCATACCGCAGGTTCTCGGCGATGCTCGCGTGGAAGAGGTAGGTCTCCTGGCTGACGACGCCGATGTGGGAGACGAGTGACTGCTGCTGTAGCTCGCGCACGTCTGTTCCGGCGAACAGCACACGCCCGCTCGACGCCTCATAGAACCGGGGGATCAAGTACGAGACCGTCGTCTTGCCTGCGCCGCTCGGTCCGACGAAGGCGGCGAACTGTCCCGGCTCGATCGCGAACGAAACGCCATCGAGGGTGGCGCGCTCGCTCGCTCGCGCATCCGGATAGCGGAAGACCACATCATCGAACGCGACACTGCCCAACGCGGCTCGACCTTCGACGAGCGGCTCCTGAGGAGGCCCGGTCCCTGCGCTTGTCGAAGGGCGGCCGTCTCGAAGGGCAGGAACCGGCCCTGACGTGACCGGCACCGCATCCGCCGAATCTGTGATCGCCGGCCTCAGGTCGAGATACTCGAAGATGCGCGCGAACAGCGCCCCGGAAGTCTGCAGATCCAGCGCCACCCGCATCAACCCCATCAGCGGGAACAGCAGACGAGCTTGCACGGTCGTAAATGCGACGATGGTGCCGGCCGTGACATCCACCGCCCCGCCGTTGACCAACCAGCCGGCGACGAGATAGACGATCGCGGGGATGCTCGACAGAAAGATCTGCACCATCGCGAAGAACCATTGGCCGCTCATGGCCTGGCGCACCTGCAGTCGCACTTGGTTGTCGTTCTCTCCCGAGTAGCGCGCGGTCTCGGCTGCTTGCTTGTTGAAGCTCTTCGACAGCAGGATCCCGGAGACCGAGAGAGTTTCCTGCGTGATCGCCGTCATGTCGGAGAGGGACTCCTGCGTCGCCGTCGCGATCCGCGCGCGCACCTGGCCGACGCGGCGCTGCGCGATGACGAGAATCGGCATCAAGATCACGGCGATGACAGTCAACTGCCAGTTCAGCAGAAGCATCGCCACGAACGCCGCAATCACGGTGACCGTATTGCCGAGCACGCTCGACACCGTGTTCGTCAGCACACTGGCGACACCGCCGACATCGTTCTGCAGCCGTGACTGGATCACACCCGTCTTCGTCCGCGTGAAAAAGCTCAGTTCCATCGACTGCAAGTGGCTGAACAGTGTGACCCGCATCGTGCCCATGACTTTGTTGCCGACCGTCGCGGTGAGATAGGTCTGCCACACACCAAGCAACGCGGATACGACGTAGATTGCGATCATCGCCACCACGAGCTCGATCAACCGCGGCAGATTCGGATGCCCGCTCTTCGGGAACAGCCCATCGTCGAAAGTCTGCTGCGTCAGCAGTGGTGGAATCACGGAGAGCGCCGCGCCGATCAGTACGAGCACGACGGTTGTGACCAGCGCCGTTTTGTGCGGAGAGAACAACCCGCCGATCCGACGGGTCAGGTTTGGGATCTTCGGCGCTTGTGCGTTGAAGGCGCGCTGTGCCTGCACGTCGCCGCCGCTGACCCGGCCGCGCGGTGCGCCCGCGGCCTGTGCTCGCCCGCCACCGCCACCGCCACGCATTCCGCTCATCTAGAGAGACTATGCCGCGCGTCGCAATCGTGGGCGGATTGTCCAGCTGCAAGCGTGTGCTGCAAGCGATTAACGCAAGCGCTTGCAGTCTGGCCGATATTGACGTACCTTCGTGGAAGATAGTCGGTTCCGCGCCCGGAGACACGCACAAAGGGCGTGAAGGAATCGGCCCGACCGGCGAGCCGAATTGCACCACATCGCCGGCCGGCGGCCCGACATTTCCGCCGGATCGCCCGATAACTCAACGAGGAGGAACCATGCGGACACCCTTGCGCCGCCACGTCATAGCACCGCTCGCCGTCGTCGCCATCACCGGTCTTGCGTTGGCGGGATGTTCGAGTTCACCGAGTGGCTCGGGCAGCAGTAGCACCGCCCACCAAACGGTCACGATCTACGGTGCGGATACTGCGTCGGAGGCAACACAACTCGCATCGTCCTGGAGTGCATGGGCGGCACAGAACAACATCACCATCCAATACGACGGTGACAAGAACTTCACGACGAACATCGCGACGAAGATCCAGGGCAACTCGCTGCCCGACATCGCAATGTTCCCTCAGCCGGGGCTGCTGTCCGCGGCCGTTGCCAGCGGCAAAGTCATGGAAGTCGATTCAGCGACCAAAGCCAACGTCGACAAGAACTTCTCGTCAGACTGGCAAGGATATGTGACTCAAAACGGCAAGATGTACGCCACCCCGCTCGATGCGAGCGTGAAGGGTTACGTCTGGTACTCACCGGCACAGTTCAAGAGCTGGGGCATCACCGTCCCGACGACATACGCTGAACTCCTGACCGACACCGCAACGATCGAGCAGAAGACCGGCAAGCCACCGTGGTGCGCCGGATTCAACTCGGGTACAGCGTCAGGCTGGCCCGGCGCAGACCAACTCGCTGAGATGGTGCTCTCCTCAGCCGGCCCGAAGGTATATGACGACTGGGTTTCGGGCAAGACCAAGTTCACTGATGCCTCGATCGGCAAAGCCTTCGACCTGCTGGGACAGATCCTGCAGAACCCGAAGTACGTGAACGCCGGATTCGGCAACGTTGCATCGATCAACTCGACGGCGTTCGGCGACGTCGCTACGCCGCTTGCCAGCGGCGCGTGCGCAATGACGAACCAGGCAACCTTCCTCGAAGCATCCTTCTCAACGACGAAGACCGCATCCGGGGCCATTCCGACTGTCGGCCCGAGCGGCGACATCTGGGCATTCCCGCTGCCGGCGGTGAAGTCCGGGCAGAACGCCGTGACCGGTGGTGGCGACTTCGCCGCCGCGTTCAACAGCAACCCGGCAACGCAGAAAGTCATGGAGTACCTCTCGAGTTCCGACTGGGCCAACAGCCTGATCACGGTCAAGGATGCTTCATTCATCAGCGCGAACAAGGGCGTCGATGCAACGAAGGCGGCGGATCCTCTACTCCAAAGCGCGATCAAGACCCTGCAGGATCCGAACACGACGTTCCGATTCGGTGCGGACGACGCAATGCCGAACGTTGTCGAGAACGCGTTCTGGGCAGGGATGGTGTCTTGGATCAACGCAACGCCGACATCGTCGGTCCAACAGCAGATCCAAGCAGCATGGGCGTCAGCCAAGTCGTAATCGAGCACAACTGAAAGGTTGCGCTGTAGCGGGCGCGGGCCGTCCTGTTTGACATGGGACGACCCCGCCCACCCACCCCCTCTCTCCCCTGCGATCCCCTCCGAAAGGGCCGTCGATGTCCCAATTCTTCAATTGGCTGGCGGGGTTACCACCGCTTGCGCAGATTCCGTTCGTCGTCGCGGCATTCGCTGCGGTGATCGGTCTGGTGTTGTTCTTCGTCGAAATCGTTCCGCGATCGGGACGAGGCTACAGTTGGATGCGACTGGCCATCGCGGTGCTCGTCCCGGTCGTCGTGATCCTGGTCCTGGGCGTCGAGTCCGGCGCTTACTGGGTGATCCTGCTCGGTGCCGTCCTGGGCGGCGGGCTGTTCTGGCTCGACTTTCGGGCCAGGCAGGGATCAGGCTATTTGCTGCAACTGTTCGGCTTTATGGCGCCGGCGCTGATCTTGCTGCTGATCGGCATGGTCTATCCCACGATTTCAACCTTCATCTCGGCGTTCATGAGCAACGATGGAACCCATTTCGTGGGCCTCGACAACTTCGCCTGGGTGTTCTCGCCCGGCAGCCAGGGCGGTCTGATCGCCGTCATCAACACCCTGGTCTGGGTGTTGATAGCCCCGGTGTTCGCGACCGCGATCGGTCTGGCGTACGCCGTCTTCGTCGACAAGAGCCGCGGCGAGAAGGTGCTCAAGGTTCTGATCTTCATGCCGGTGGCGATCTCGCTGGTGGGCGCATCCATCATCTGGAAGTTCTTCTACGACTTTCGGCAAGGCAATCAGATCGGCCTACTGAACCAAGTCATGGAGTGGTTCGGGCTCCAACCGGTCAGCTGGTTGCAGAGCTACCCGGTGAACATGCTGCTGCTGATCGTCATCCTGATCTGGTCGCAAACAGGATTTGCGATGGTGATCCTGTCCGCCGCGATTCGCAACGTTCCGCTCGAGCAAGTCGAAGCTGCAGAGCTCGACGGCACGAACGCGTGGCAGCGATTCTGGAACGTGACGGTTCCCGGCATCCGCCCGACCCTCATCGTGGTGTGGATCACAATCTCGATCACGTCGCTCAAGGTCTACGACATCATCGCGGCTACGACCGCCGGGCAGAACAACACGACCGTGCTCGCATACGACATGGTGACCCAGTTCTCGCTGCTGCCACCGCAGTCAGGACACTCCGCCGTGCTGGCATTGATCATCTTCATCCTGGTCACGCCGTTCATCATTTACAACGCTCACAACCTGAAGGTGCAGAGGGAAATCGGATGACTTCGACAACGGCGGACGCCCGGTCGGCGCGCAAGGTAGCCTCCGACACGCGCAAGGGCGACGCATCCGCGCTCAAGCACACCAAGAGACGCCTGACCAGCAGAGGCGCGACCATCGCGGCGCTCATCATCGCGGTCTTGTGGACGCTTCCCACATTCGGCCTGTTCGTGTCATCGTTCCGGCCCGCTGCGGACATCAACACGTCCGGATGGTGGACAGCGCTCGCCAACCCGCAGTTCACCCTCCAGAACTACATCGACACACTCAATTTCAACGACATCATCACCGTTGCCCAGTCGCTGATCAATTCGATCACGATCACGATTCCGGCGACGATCATCCCGATCGTGCTGGCGTCGCTGGCGGCGTATGGATTCGCCTGGATCGACTTCAAGGGCAAGAACTTTCTGTTCCTGGCCGTCTTCGCCATGCAGGTGGTTCCGATCCAGATGGCCCTGGTTCCCCTGCTGCGTCTCTACTCGAACGGGCTCGTGATCGGCGGGTTGCAGATCTTCCCAGGGCTCGCCATCAATGGTGCGACGGCGAGCTTCGCCGAAGTGTGGATCTCGCACAGCATCTTCGCCCTGCCGCTGGCGATCTTCATGCTGCACAACTCGATCGCGGCCATTCCGCGCGAAATCATCGAAGCGGCCAAAGTCGACGGCGCCGGCCACGGACAGACCTTCCTCAGGGTGATCCTGCCGCTGTCGATGCCAGCGATCGCCGCGTTCGCGATCTTCCAGTTCCTCTGGGTATGGAACGACCTGCTGGTGGCAACGATCTTCACGTCGGGTCAGAATGCTCCGATCACAAAGCTGCTGGTCGACCTGTCAGGCACATACGGGCAACAGTGGTATCTGCTGACTGCCGGAACGTTCCTGGCCATCATTGTGCCTTTGATCGTGTTCTTCTCGCTTCAGCGATTCTTCGTTCGCGGGCTCCTGGCCGGGGCCACAAAGGGGTAGTCATGTGCCACACGTCCTCGCCGAATTGCTGTGGTGTGGCCTGGCAAACCAAACTGAGGCAAACTCGACACGTTCGGCGCGCCCGATATATCTGGGATGATGAGGATCAGACAACAGCGACTGGGGCAGGCGCTGCGGCCCGTTTTTCCTCGCGGATTGCGGGCCCGACAGCGACGTGGGGGCTGCAATGACCGGAATCGCCGATGTGGCGCGTGTCACGGGCGTGTCGACGGCCACGGTCTCGCGTGCACTGCGTGGTTTACCCAACGTCTCCGAGAAGACGAGAAGCGCCATCCGCAGTGCGGCTGACGAACTCGGCTACGTCGCATCGTCCAGCGCGCGCGGCCTTGCCACGGGGCGAACGCTCGCGATGGGCGTGGTCGTGCCGTCACTCAGTCGCTGGTTCTACACCACGGTTCTTGAGGGCATCGATGCCGAATTGCGGGCGGCCAGCTACGACACGATCCTGTTCAATCTCGGCGACCGCGGCGGCGATTGCGAACGTGTCTTCCACCGATCGATACTGCGCAAGAGAACGGATGCCCTGATCGCGCTCTCCGTGGATTTCACTGCTGAAGAACGTCATCAGTTGGCCTCGTCCGGGCATCCGACGATCGTCGTCGGCGGGTCCGTCAGCGGGCTGCGCCACATTGGCATCGACGAACGAGCTGCGGCCGCACAGGCCACAGAACACCTGATCCAACTTGGCCACCGCGGGATCGCACACCTGGGAGGGCAGGGCGAAGCCGGCCTCAACCGTCGGGTTCCGGTCGGCCGGCGCAAGGGCTACGAACGTGCGCTCGCGGCATCCGGGTTGCGCACGCGTCCCGAGTGGCTACTGCAAGGTGGGTTCAATCTGCCGACCAGCCGCCGAGCCGTCGCCGCGCTCCTGAATTCGGATGTCGTGAATCCGACGGCGATCTTTGCCGGCTCTGATGAGATGGCGATCGGAGCGATCCTCGCCATCGGCGATCACGGCCTGAGCGTGCCCGGCGACATCTCGGTGATCGGAATCGACGACTACGACCTGTCCGAGTCGTTCGGCCTGACGACGATCGCCCAAGACCCGTTCGGTCAAGGTGCATTGGCTGCGCGGATGATGCTCGACGAGCTGGCCGGAAAGCCACCGCGCGCAACCTCGGTGCGCGCGCCGACAATGCTGATCGAGCGCACCAGCACGGCGCCGCCACGCCCGTGAGAGCAGAGCCGGCTCAGTTCGCGCCGGCGAGCGAGATCGCCTCGGCCTCCTCGAGCGCGTCCTCTTCGACACCGTCGACTCGGGCGAGTGCCTTGCGGCCGACGATAATGACCACCATCGCGATCAGGATCGAAATGCCGCCGGCGAAATACGGTGCTGGCGCGCCGACGGTCGCCGCGATCAGTGTCGCTCCGGGCGGCGCGATGGCCCCACCGATGAAGCGCACGCCTGAGTATGCGGACGACGCGACCGAACGTGGAAGATCGGTCGCCTCCATCACAGACTCGGTCAAAACGGTGTTCAGAATGCCGAGCAGTAACCCGCCGACGACGACGCAGACGATGATTCCGACCGCGGAGGCAGTCAGGAATCCGGCCACGATCAGGTCTGCGGCAAGCAGCGGCAGCACACTCCAGAGCACTCGCGTGCGCGGCAGACGCTTGGTGAGCATCGGCGCGCCCCAGACGGAGGAGATCGCAAGCGCGACGCCCCAGCCGAAGAAGATGAAACCGAGAGTCATCGCGTCGCCGAAGCCGACGCGCTCCAGCGCGAACGGTGTGTAGGCCAGCAGCACGAAGAAGCCGATGTTGTAGAACAGGGCAGCCCCGGCCAGAGTGCCGAGCGCGGGGTTGGCGAGCGCGCGGAACGGCGCCGAGAGCGTGGTGGGCGCCGGGGCCTCCGGGTTCTTGCGCAGCATCACCACGATTGCGACGAAGCCGATCGCCATCAGCACGGCGGTGCCGAAGAACGGCCCGCGCCAGCTGATGCCGCCGAGCAGTCCGCCGAGCAACGGCCCGACGGCGATGCCGAGGCCGAGCGCCGCCTCATACAGGATGATCGCGCTGGAGGTTCCACCGCTTGCCGCGCCGACGATCGTTGCGAGAGCCGTCGAGATGAACAGCGCATTTCCCAGGCCCCAGCCGGCGCGGAAGCCCATGATCGCGTCAACGTTGGGGCTAAGCCCGGCCGCCGCCGCGAAGATCACGATCAACGCCAGCCCGATCAGCAGCGTCTTCTTGGCGCCGATCCGGCTGGAAACCCAGCTCGTGAAGAACATCGCGACGCCGGTGACCAGTAGGTAAGTCGTGAACAGCATCTCAGTTTCGGTCGGTGAGGCCTTCAAATCCCGTGCGATCGCTGGAAGAATCGGGTCGACCAGGCCGATGCCCATGAATGCGATGACGCTCGCGAACGCCACTGCCCACACGGCGATCGGCTGCTTGAGGATCGACCCGCTGCCCTCGGTCTGCGCGATTTGCGCGTGTGCGGTCTGCGCGATTTGCGCCTGTGCGGTCTGAGTTTTCCGGGTCATCGAGTGCTTTCCTTGCTATGGGCGGAGTGCGTGCGCGGCTGCGTCACGCGTGGGCGAACCAGTTCGATCGCCTGCCGAATGATGCGCGCCTGCTCGACATCGACATCCGCGAATCGAGGCAGGAGAGCGGATGCGACGCCGGAGCGCCACTCACGCAGCGAAGCGAGGCCTTTGGATGAGATGGCGAGTTGCCAGGCGCGGGCGTCGTCGGTGTCGGCGATGCGTTTGATCCAGTCGCGCTCGACGAGGCCCGCGACGATCTTTGTCATCGTCGGCTGAGCAACTTGGCTGCATTCGGCGAGTTCGCCGAGGCGCATCGGGCCGGACTCTTGTAAGACGCTGAGCGTGCGCCAGGTGGCAATGGACTCTGGGTTGTTGGTGGCGCGGCGGGCGAGGCGAGTAAGCCGGGCGGCGACCTGGACGAGGTCAGACAGGATGCCGTGGAGGTCTTCCGGCTCTTCAGCGGACCCTCGTCGCGGAAGGGTGATCGGTTCTGTGAGCATTACCTCATTATTACATAGCCTTGCTATGTAATGCAAAATCCGGGGCGGCGATCGAAGCAGCCGGCGCAACCGGGCCGGCCGACGGCATCTGGCCGGCCGACGGCATCCGCTTTATTTCGCGACTGTCGGCGGCGGATCGCTCGGGGCGACGTACGCTCCGATCGCCCGAAACACGGTGTCGCTCGCGTTCGGATAGTTGCCGTTCTGGTCGAACGCTCCCGGCGCGTATGTGACGGCAACGGCGATCGCCACCTTCTTGGACGGAAGGTAGGCCTCTGTCGCGCTGTAGCCGCTGAGCTGCGGGTTCTGCAGCATCCAGGAACCGGACCGCACCACGCCGAGCCCATAGTTGTAGATCGGGATCTGCGTGAAGCAGGAACCGCCGCAGACAGGCAGTCTCGTGCCGAAGCCGATCAGCTTTGAGTCCGTCATTTCGTGGTAGCTCGACTTGGAGAGGAGCTTTCCGGTGCCGACGGCGACAGCGGTGGTTGCCATGTCCGTGATGTCCGTCGTCTCCGCCGCACCGACCGGCGTGCCCCAGGCCGGATTCCAGAAGGTCGACTCTTCGTAGAACGCCTGACCGGCGGGCACACCCAGTGCGACCCGGCGTTCCGAGCTGTAAGCGTGCAACACAGGGCTCGGGATCTCTGACGTCTGGAATGCTGCAGTGTTGGTCAGCCCCATCGGCTCGAGCACCTTCTCCTTCAGGAGGGTGTCCAGCGGCTTCTTGCCGATCATCGACAGAATCTTGCCGAGGATCATGAAGTTGGTGTGCGCGTAGCTCCAGTTCGTGCCGGGCGCGAACTGCATCGGCCGGTCGAACGCATATTTCAGGCGTTCCTGATAGGTGAACAAGTGGAACGGGTTCGCGTTGTACGCGGCCGTCCAACCGGGGTCGGTCTCGAAATCGGGGTAGCCCGCGGTCTGGTTGGCCAGCATCCGCAACGTCACCTTGTCCGCCTCGGGCAGCGTCGGAAGCCAACGCTGGATCGTGTCGTCGAGGCTGACCTTGTGCTCGTCGACGTACTCGAGCAGAAGCGTGCAGACGTACTCGAACGCGACGGCACCATTGCGGAAGTGCATGGCCGTGGTCGCCTTGACACCCGTCATCGAGTCGCCGAAGGCTTGCATGCTGACGACCTTGTTGCCGACCGTGACGCGCACGATTGCCGCCTCGAGGTTTTCAGTCTGCATCGCGCTCTCGACGATCTTGGCGATGCCGGCTGCCTCGGCGGATGGCGCGGCCTGAGCCTGTGACGCGGCCTGCGTCGTCGTGGCGGTCGGCTTCGGGGTTTGGGTGCAGGCGGCGGTGCCGCCGAGCACAAGGCCGGCTGCGGCCAGGCTCGCCAGCACGACACGAAATCGTGTTCGCTGCCGTGCTCGCTGCCGTGTTCGAACCCGTGTTCGCACCCGTGTTCGCGGCCACCGCACCGGTTGCGCATCCGTATTTTTGGTCACGGTGTTCCTCTCGACAGGCACCGGGGAGGGCGCAGCGTCTCTATTGGCCTCTCCGGTGCGGATGCGCCGACGGGGGCGCCGGCGAGGAGCACCGGATTTTCACTACGCGCACCCGCTTCGAGAATCGAGGGAAACTCTACAGCGCATTGCGATCCGCCGGAATGCCCAGAACGCGGCACATATTTCAGCGCGCGGAGTTGGCGTGGACCGACGAGTTTGCGCGTCGTTCCACGGATTCGAAGAGCGCGCTGGAAGAGCTGCCTGTCAACTGATCAGCCACACATCCACCGTGTGGCCACTTGCTCGCGCGATGCGCGCATCCGCAGTCAGCAGAGGAGCTCCGAGCAGTTCAGCCAGTGCGACATAGTGCGCGTCGTACGATGTGAGGTTGTCCCGCAACTGCCAGATCCGGGGAAGCAGGAGCTCACTCGGATAGCGGATCGCCGGAAAGTCGCGCAGATCCTCGAGCGCGCCACTCGCCCGTTGCTCCGCCAATTCATTGCGGGCGACCCACGATCGAAACACGGAAACTGTTTCTGCGATCGCGAGGTGGGGAAGGTGCAGGCTGTTCCAGTGCGCCCCCATCTGCTCCGATGCGCGGACTCCAAGACTCGACCCGACGAGATATTCGGCGAGGACGGAGGCATCGACGACCAGCACTATGCCGCGTCTGTGGTGCGTGTGTCGCTCAGCACATCAGACGCACGGGTCTGTGGATTCACAAACCCACGCACCCGGATGCGCGCGGTCAACTCGTCGAAGCTGGGGCGCGCGACACTCGCGGCGAGCTCGGAAAGCGCGTACTCCGAGAGGCTCTGGCCCGCGGCAGTCGCCCGCACTTTGAGCGCCCGCAGTGTGTCCTCCGGTACATTCCTAATCTGCAAGCTTGACATGCACACATCCTATCGGACACGCAGAATGCATGCGAAAGTGACACAGTTTGCCGGGATCGTCCACAAGTGGTGCGCAGAGTGCTCTTCGCCACGGTCTCAATCGCAGTTCGCGCACCGGAAACGGTTGGCGCCGGCGGCCAGGCTGCATCCGTCGGCAGCGGTTCGCAGAAGTGGTGCGCGAACTGCCCTGTGTACCGTGCGGGCAGCGCACTGTGCGCACCAGAAAGGGAGCACGACGCAGGAGCCACACCCGCCTGTGGATAACTTCAACGGCGCCGAGCGAAAACATGGCATCGTGCTGGAATGCACAGACACAGCACGCTTCCACCAGAACTCGGCACTTCGTTTTCGGTGGCGGATGCGCGCAAGGCTGGCGTCACACCCGCCCGCCTGCGAAGCGCGGACCTGCTGCGCCCGTTTCACGGCGTGCGCTCAATCACGCCCGCGTCACCGGACGCCGACGCTGAATCGGCACCAAGGCCCGGGTTCGCAGTGGCCGACGACACCGTGACAGCGAGCGGGACAAACATCAGCAGCGGCACCGACACCCGCACCGGCACCGGCACCGACGCAACCGCAGCTGTAACTGCATCTGCAAACGCAACCGATGCAAGCGCCGCCGCCAAGCGCGAGGAGAAGCGCCGGCTGAACGCACTACGGCTCGCTCGGCTGTATGCCCATCGCATGCGCGCGTCTGAGTTCTTCAGCCACGAGACGGCGGCGCTGATCTGGGGCGCACCACTTCCGAAGCTCGCCGACGAACAGCCGCACGTCAGCGTGTTGCGCACCGATTCGGCGCCCAGAGCGCGAGACATCCACGGGCACCGCGTCACCCATGGCCTGGCTAGCGCCACAGTCCACGACAACCTTCAGCTAACCTCTGCCGCCTCGACGTGGGCGATGCTCGGGCACCTGCAACTGTTCGACCTGGTCGCGATCGGCGACTTCTTCGTGCGCGTGTGGCGAGACGACGGCTACTTCCGCCCCAATGCCGGAATGGCGCCGCTCGCGACCATCGACCAGCTGACCGCAGCGGCGCTGACGGGCAAGCGAAGAGGCATCCGCAATCTGCGACTTGCGCTGCCGCTCATTCGCATGGACGCGTGGTCGCGCACCGAAACCTGGACCCGGCTGACCCTCACCGCCGCCGGGCTGCCCGAACCCGTTCTCAACCAGGATCAGTACGACGAATGGGGTGCCCACATCGGCTGCATCGACCTCGCTTATCCCCAGTTCAAGGTCGCGATCGAATACCAGGGAATGCACCACGCCGGCCGGTACGCACAGGACATCGAGCGCATCGAGGTGCTGCGCGCGGCAGGATGGACTGTGATACAGGTGACGGCGCCGCTCTTATTCACGCGCCCCGCGGAACTCGTCCGGCGCGTGCACACGGCACTCATCGAGCGCGGCTGGCGCGGCTGAACAGAGGGCTCAGGCGCGTATGCGCCGGCGTGCCCGCATGGGCGCCGGTATGCGGGCACATCGGCGCCGGTATGCGGACACATCGGCACCAGCACCCGGCACATCGGCGCCAGCACCCGCGCAGGTGCGTCGGCACGGCGCATGGGCGCCGATGCACAGGCGGGGCACGCAGGACCGCGCGGACATCCACACTTTCCGGTGCGCAAACCGCTCTGAGGATCGCACGTCACAACACTCTGCGCACCACTTGCGCAATGACGTGACGGATGCCCACGCCACAGCCATTCGCTCCACACTTTCTGGTGCGCTAACTGCTCTCCGCATCGACCGATACCGCACTTTGCGCACCACTTATGCGACGAGGCGACGTGGGCCACGTGAGCCACGTGAGAAGAGGCCACGCGAAAGCCGGCGACGCCAGCGACGCGAGCGGGCGGCGCGCCACGGGCATCCGCGTTGGGTTAGATGCGAATG
>DATCDQ010000048.1:0-5828 GCA_036510655.1 Microbacteriaceae bacterium
GTGGCATCCCCGATCGCGTTTTCCATGAAAGGTCGCACATCGTGACCGACGAACAGTCTGAAATCAATCCCACAATGCCGCCGAGCGGCGCCGGATGCCGTGATTGCGAGTCCAACGGCGGATGGTGGCTTCACCTGCGAAGGTGTGCCGTCTGCGCGAATATCGGGTGTTGCGACGACTCCCTGGCCAAACATGCGACCGCACACGCGCTGGCAACGGGGCACTCGTTCATCCAAAGTTTTGAGCCCGGCGAGGATTGGTTCTGGAACTATCAATCACAAGAGTTCTTCGAGGGTCCAACGCTGGCAGCACCGGCGCATCATCCTCTCGATCAAACTGTTCCTGGGCCAGCCGAACGTGTTCCCCACGATTGGATGGCCATTCTCCAGAGCCAAGACTCCGCCCGGTGAGGGCCGAGGCGGAGTCTTCGTCTGTTACGGAATGACGTTCCAGTGGGCGAGCTCGGCAGCCCCGGAGTAGCTGGCGCGAAGAAAGTCCAGGACCAGCTGGTCCGGCATTTCCGAATGGCGAACAGTCTCATAGGGCAATAGGAACTCGCCGTACTGATCGCTGTAGAACGCACCATCGGGAACCTCCAGCGCGGCGAAGCCATCGGGGTCCGGATAGGCGTAGGAGTAGAACGCTCCCTCTTCTCCGCCGCCGGGCCAGAAGCCGGCACTGCTGAGCTCGTGCGAATACCCCTCACGCATGACCCAGTCCGGGCAGTGGGATGCGCCACCCGGATGCGCTGGCGCGCGACGACCAGAGAATCGGGTCACGGCGAGATCCATCGCGCACCAAAAGAAGTGCACAGGGCTGGCCTTTCCGCGAAACTCGGACCGGAACTGTTGCAGCACGCGTTGCGCTTGAATCAACTGTTGCCAGAACGCCCTTGCGTGCGCCGGCTCGTAAGTGCTGTGGACCGTGTCTTCAGCGAACGGTATTGCAACGTCAACCTCGTTGGGTGAGGCGTAGATGTCGACGCTCACCCCGAGATGGGCCAGCGCACCAACCGTTCGTGCGTAAAAGTCCGCCACGGAGAGGTCCTCGAGGGCAAATTCCTCACGTCTTCCCTGGCTCGTTCGAATGACGAGCAGGTGGTCGGTGAAATCGAACTCGATGTCGAACAGTCCGCGGGCCCCAGGCACAGCGCCGGTAGACAGACCTCTCGGGCTCACCCGTAACGTCACGTGCCACCAGTGGTTCAGCGGAGGCGAAGACACCATTTTGATCTTGCCAATGATCTGAGTCCACATGTGGATGGTGTCCCGCGCGGGCCGCCACGATTCCACGGTCAGTTCGGGCCACGCGCGTACTGTCTCCATCCTTTTCCCCTTCGCAGTACGGCTAGTCTGCCCCGAATATGCCTGTGGCGGGGAGGTAACTCTCACGCCGCCGTGACGCTGACCTCAGCCCATCGCGAGGCGATATGCGTCCATCACCAAGTCCGCCGATGCCTGAATGTGGTCTCGCACCAGTCTGTGAACCTCGTCGGCGTCGCGATCTTCCATGGCGGCAAGGATGCGGCCGTGCTCGGAAATCAGGTCAGGGGCGGGCGGGTGCGTTGGCACACCTGGCATGATCTGGTGCAAGCGCCTCACCTCATCGAGCAGCCCGATCAGGATGCCAGTAGCGCGCGAGTTGTCGGCCATGCGGGCCATCGTCAAGTGGAACTCGCGCCCGGGCGATCCCGCTGAGTCGTCCGTCTCGCCCTGCTCCGCTTCGGATTCAACCAGCGCGCGCATGCTCGCAAACTGTCCAGCATCTCCGCGCCGCGCGGCGTGCACGAAGAGCCCTGGTTCGATCAGCAGCCTCAACTCGAACACTTCGCGAATGTCGTGCAGGCGAAGCGGACGCACCAGGTAGCCCTTGCGAGGCATTGTGATGATCCAGCCCTCCTGGCTGAGTAGCCTCAACGCCTCGCGCACCGGCGTCTTCGACACACCGTAGCGATTGGCCAATTCAGGCTCGAGCACGAGGTCGCCCGGCCGCCAAGTGCCCATCAGGATCTCTTCGTGCATGCGCTCGTGAATCTGTTCCGTGAGCGACTGTGGTCGGTCGGCGACGGGGCTCGCAGAGTTGAGCGGCAGGATGAAACTCATCGCCTAGAACACCCTCCGTGATGCGTGACACAACACGTTGTGCCATGAGCAGATCGGAAGCCTTGCATACTCGTTCATCTTACCGATCACGGCCCTGCAACTCGGGGTACGGCTCGTTGTCGAGGCCGGGGACGATGATGCGCTCTGGATCGTTGCCGTTGTCGACGAGTTGCTGAACGATGTAATCGGTCACTCCGCTCGCGAGCAGCTGCCGCGGGTCTTCGAGTGACATGCGCAGACGAGCGTACATGGTCGTCCAGTCATCCGGCGCCTGGATGCGCGGCATCTCGGTCACCGTCTGAGCGCCGTCGGCGAGCTGCGGCCCGTAGAGCGGCGGCTGCACGAACTCAGGGTAGCCGTCGAACATGAGAGGTGCGAGCTCGGCCGAGGACATCACCCGCGCGAGCTGCCAGCGGATCGGTTCTTCGATGGCGATCACCTCCTGCAGGTCCCCGTCGATCGGATGGGCGAAGACGGGCAGGTGGGGAGCAATGAAAACCCGCTTCTCATCGAGCTGCGCTCGAGAGACGATGTGGATGATTCGGGCAAGATTCGTGGTGGATTTGGTCGTTCCGCCGGTGGGGCGCCCCTGACGACCGGCGACCGCGAACAGAGTGCGAGACCAATCCGGATCGAGTTTCTGCACCCACGTGATGAAACGGTGGCCGAATTCGAGAGCCACCAATCCGAATGTCGCGATCATGATCCGGTTCAAGGAGACCGGGAGTTCGGCCTGGCCGCGGCCGTCGAGAAGATCCTCGCGCAGGGTGCGCCCGCTGAGATATCCGGAATCCTCGAGAGCTCGAGAAAGGTAGCGTTCGCTGATTGCGCAGGCGTAGTCCGTCATCCGCGCGATCGCTTTCTGGCGGCCGATGAACGCGTCCACCGCGATGCCCGCCGCCCACAGCTCTGCCGAATTGACTGCACGGACGCGGCGCGCGTCTTCGACGAGCGCCAGCGCGTCACCGCGCCACACGTCCAGCCCGCGTTCCTTCAGCGCAGCGATAGTGCCGATGGCGGGCCCGAAATGCGAGACGGCAGTGAGCTCGGTGAACCCGGGCACGCTGACCCGGAAACCCTGCACCGCGATGGAGGCCGCGATCGATCGCCTCATCGGCCGCGCGCGTGCGGCGGGCGCGCTCCGCGCAGACGCGTCCGGGCGGTGATCTTGCTGCTGAGCCTGGCACTTCAATCGGTCGTCGGCCTCAGTGAAGAGAACGAGCGCGAGAAAGCCATCGCAATAGTTCTCGACGGCTTGCGCGTGCGCTGACGGCAGGACCGCCTCGCCCACACCGAATCTGACATCGACAGGCTGTTGGCGGTGGGGGCCAGATCGAGAGTCCGGACCGCGGTACGTAATTCAGGCTGGACCCACGGGCGACGACGCAAGGGACGGCGTTCCGGGCCATCCAGCCTGAATCCGGGACCGGAAGACCGGGTGCTCGGACGCTTCGTCGACGCAGCCGGCTGCGCCGACGGCATCCGCATGCCGATGGCATCCGTGCGTCGTTGGTGCCGACTACTCGTCGACGTTCGCCGCGGTCAGTGCCGCCTCGATCGCATCCGCGAGCACCCGCTGTCCGGCGGCCGTCGGATGCTCTCCATCGCTTTGGAGCATGCCCGCGCGACCCTTGAGCGGCTCACCGATATCGAGGTAGATCCCGTGCACCTTCAAGGTTGCGGCGCGCACTCGAGTATCGACCTGCTTGAGCAAGGACGACGGATACGACGGCCCGATCGCGCTCGTCGCAATGATCGTCGCATCGGGCAGTGCGGCGCGCAGCTTCGTCATCGCAGACGTCGTGATCGTCGCGAGGTCCGCCGGCTGCCCGATGTCGTTGTCACTGCCGGAGATGATGACGAAGTCCGGATGGAGGTCTGCAGCATCGGCGACCTGGTCGTCGTAGGTTTCACCGGATGCCCCGGGGGCGCTGAATCCCGCACCGTCCGTGCCGAGATTGGTCAACGCCCAACCGCGTTTGCGCGCCACGAGGATGGGCCACGCGTCATCCGGGGCGAGTCCGTGACCCCCCGTGATCGAATCACCGATCGCGACGACGGGATGCGCGGGCGTGCGAGCGCCTGATTGGTTCGCACCGCGCGCTGAAGTGGTGCCCGCCGAACACGCAGCCAACGGCAGCACCGCTGCACAGAGCACAGACGCCACCGCGATGGCGAGGAAGCGGAACCGAAGCTTCATGTGCAAACAGAATACGCGCGTACCGACCGTGATGGAGGAGTGACCGGCATGCGGCCGGGTCTCGAGTGTCGGGCAGGCCAGCACGGTCAGCTGGTCGGCAATCCTCTCTGGCTGGCGAGAGTGTTAATTGCCTGGACGATCTTCGGAGCGAACGGGCCCGCGACTCCGTCTGCGGCTTCGGCGAAGGCGCTGACCAGCCCGTTGCCGATCTCGAAGACGCGCCGTTCGGCCCAGTCGGGATCGAGCGAAAGACGCCGCGCCACAACGAGAAAGTCCTTCATGCTGATCGCGGAGATCCGATAGTCGTCCCCGATCTTCATCGCACTCCGCAAAGGACCCGACGATGGGTACGTGTTGTCCGTCACGTTGGATGACGATGCGGCGTCAACCGGATTGACGACGGGATCGGCGGGGTTGGTCGGCACCGTGACGTGCTGATCGTCACCGGTGACGGCGGGGATGATGACGGTCGTCACGGTGACGACACTTCGCGGGCGCGCGGGAGCACCCCGGCACCAGTTCTCAGGTACGCAGAGGCGAGAACAGGAGCCGGCCGGCAGTGAACATCCCGATCAACGTCCACACCGGCAGGCTCGAATCCCACCGCCGCTGACAGGCCAGTGCGGCCCCGGCGAGGAGATTCAGGCCGTCGCCGAGCGGGCTCGGCCAGGGCATGCGATGGTTCAGGATGTCGGGGTCGGTACGGAACGCGTGCTGCACGCCCTGCTCCTGCAACCACTGCGCATGCGAGCCTCGCGCCTGCCGGAGCCAGCGGCGCACCGTGGAGACCGGCCGGTCCAGCCGGGCCGCGATCATGCGATGCCCGTCACCACGGGCATTGGCCGTCAGCGCGGCCCCGATCGCCTCGACGGTGTCCGCCCGACGCGGCACCAGCCCCGCGGGCAGCAGCACGTGCGTGGCCTGACATCCGGGGCAGCGAGCACGACGCGGTCGCACCGTGACACGAGCCGAGCCGATACCGCGCACCGTGCGAATGCGGCCGTGCCCATGTGGGGCCAACACGCCGGTGCAGCCGGGGCAGCCCAGCTGCCCCGCGTGCAGCATCGTCTCGGCCTGCTCCAGTGAGGCGACCACGATCATCGTCCCCGGCTCCGTTCTGCTGCCACCAGGTCATGACAGGCAGTCTTGTCTACCACAGCCCAGCCGGGGAAGGGGCCACCTCGTGTTGGGGCCGCGACAGCTGCCGTCACCATGCCGATCGGCCCGGTCGGCAGCAGCGTGACGATCCCGACTCGGGCTTTCGTGGCCTACCCGTGTTGCTCGTCATGGTGATGCCGCCGACGTCGACACTCACTTGACGGCTCCATCGTCACCCAACGCGACTCATGATCCGGCCCCATCGTCACCCGACAAGACGCCCAACACCAGCGGCCACAACCGGTGCCATTAGACCCGGCCAGCTGGTCACGACTGCAGGCCTGCCTGACCTATCGGCAAACTCAACACACCCAGAACCCGCACGTGGTGGTCACCCGCGGCACCAAGGCAGGCACCACCCCAGCCTC
>DATCDQ010000049.1:0-20109 GCA_036510655.1 Microbacteriaceae bacterium
CGTGGCGGTCGGGGATGACGTGGTGGACTTCGCTCCAGCTGGCGGGGATGTCACATCCGGGGATGATGCAGCAGCCGCCGTCGCGGGCGGCGATCGCCCGGCGTTGGGTCCGGTTGAAGCAGCGTTGCTCCGTGTACAGGGCCAGGATCCCGCCGGCGTTGTTCAGGAGGATGGGTTGCCGGCCGCCGGTGCAGGCGAATTGTTTGATCGCCCGCATCGAGATCGGCACGTCTAACCCGTCGATGTACCCGCCGCCGTGCCCGGCGGCCAGGTCGGTGGCGCGGACGGTGACCATGACGGTCGGGGCGGCCCCGCCGATGGTGGGGACCTGCCCGGATCGGGCGATGCCATCGATCAGGGCGGCGAACACGTCGTGGCGGCGCTGTCCGGCCGTGCGGGTATCGGATGCGGCAGCGTCTGCGGCCGCTTGCGCAGAGGCCGTTTCTGCCTGTTCCTGTTTCGCCGCGAACGCCGGGCCGGTGCGAGGCGACAGGCACGCATCCAGCAGGGTCGTCAGTTTGACGGCGATCTCCGGCAGCAACCGGCCGTGTACCGGGACCAAACCGTCAGTGATGCGGCCCACGCGCAGGTCCCGTCGTGGCAGTGCGCGTTCCTCGGCCAGGTCGGCGCCGTCCGGGTTAAATGCCAACTGCCACACCTGCGCTTGGATCCGGATCTCGTCCGCGCTGAACGGGACCGGGGAGGCGTCTCCGGTCCCGGTCGCGGCGGCGACGAGTTCTTCCTCTGCGGCTTCGCGGGCGGGGATCGCGGTGTGGTCGAATACCGGCAGCAGTGCGGTAATGATCGCCTGCGCCGCATCCACCCCGAGCACGCCGGACGATAATGCTTCGGAGACTCTCGGGAACAGGGGTGGGGTCTCGAAACCGACCAGGGTCGGCCGAAACCGGGTGCGCCCGCCCAACCGGAGGCGTTTCTCCGCCGTCACTCCGCAGACCTGGGTGAGGCGTTGCACCAGTTCGTTGGCGTTACGGGAGCCTTTGCGGGCGGCCAGCCCGCCGGTGCCGAGTTCTTTCCGGGAGCGTTCGGCGATCTCGGCTGCGCCGGCGACCCGGAGTGCGTCGACCCGTCGGCCGAGGGCTTCGATCGCTGCGGTCGTGGAAAGCAGGGTCTCATCATCCAGGGCGCGCAGGGCGGTGTCGGCCAGCGCACCGGCGAGGTCGCCGGTGATCGTGGTGAGGGCATCCGCCGGGGTGTTCATGAAGTAATCGTCACAGCAACCACCGACATTCACCCTCCCGAGAAGAGGCTGGTCAGATCAACTTTCCGAACCGATTCTCCTGTGGAAACTGGGCAGGTAACCGGGCCTGTGGAGCACAAGTACGATGAAGTGGTCGTGTGCTACAGGGTCGTGGTTTCCAGACGCGTATTCGCGACGCTCATGCACTGCGGTGGCCACCGGTGGCGAGACCGCTTTCAGGACACGACGTTCAAGACAGCGATGCTGGCGTCTCCGACCCCTAACCTGACCTGAATTCGGTGCAGGGCGGCGCTTCGACGTCGCTCAGCGATCGATCCTTCGACTGCCCTCAGGGATCGACAAGGCCGCGCCTAGCACAGCGCGCACAATCGGTGGCCCAGAAAACGGCTACATCACGAAATGTTGCCGAGCATGACCGGCTGTTGCGGCCACCCGTAATCACCGGCAGCACCCGTCCTACTGTCGGGTAATTCGATGCGCGGCCCTGCCAGGGCTCGCTCGACAGCACCGACTCGACAGCACCGACTCGACAGCACCGATCCGACCATCGAGGACTCATGACATCCGCCCAGCTGACAACTCCCCGACCACCGGCAACCCCACCGGCGACGGCGCCGACAACCCCACCCGCAGCCGGCCGGACGAGCGCCGTGCGCCCCTCGCGCCCGTCGAACAAACCCAATGGTCAGTGGAACGTCGATGGCCGTGACCCGCTGAACCCGACCGAAGAACTCAAACGCGACGACGACGGCCTCAACGTGCGCGAACGCATCGAGACCGTCTACGCCAAACGCGGCTTCGACAGCATCGACCCAACCGACTTGCACGGCCGGTTCCGCTGGTGGGGTCTGTACACGCAACGCCGTCAAGGTATCGACGGCGGCCGCACCGCAACCCTCGAACCGGAAGAGCTCGAAGACCGCTACTTCATGATGCGACTGCGTCTGGACGGCGGCACTCTCACGACGGAACAGTTGCGCGTGATCGGCGAGCTGTCACAGGACTTCGCCCGCGATACCGCCGACCTCAGCGACCGACAGAATTTCCAACTGCACTGGGTCGACATCGTGAATGTGCCTGAGATCTGGCGCAGGCTGGAGGCGGTGGGCATCCGTACCACCGAGGCGTGCGGCGATGTTCCCCGCACGTTCCTCGGCTCACCGGTCGCCGGGATCGCTGCGGACGAGATCATCGACCCGACTTGGGCTCTGCAGGAGATCAGCCGTCGCTACATCGGCGACCCGTCGTTCTCGAATCTGCCGCGCAAGTACAAGACGGCGATCACCGGACATCCGTCACAGGATGTCGTGCACGAGATCAACGACGTCTCGTTCGTCGGCGTCGTGCATCCAGAGCTCGGCCCCGGTTTCGACCTGTGGGTGGGCGGTGCACTAGCGGCGATCCCACGCTTCGGCGAGCGACTCGGCGCCTTCGTGCCGGAGAAGCGCGTTCCCGAGGTGTGGGTCGGCGTTACGTCGATCTTCCGTGACTACGGCTACCGTCGCCTGCGCAACAAGGCGCGGATGAAGTTCCTGCTCGCCGACTGGGGGCCGGAGAAGTTCCGCCAGGTGCTCGAGTCCGAGTATCTGGACTCGCCCCTCCCGGATGGCCCGGCCGCGCCGACTCCCACCACTCCCGGCGACCACATCGGCGTCCACCGGCAAAAGGACGGCCGCTTCTACATCGGGCTCGCGCCGGCTGTCGGTCGCCTGAGCGGCACACGGCTGATTGCGCTCGCCGACATTCTCGAGCGTTACGGCTCGGAGCGCCTGCGCACTACCGCCTATCAGAAGATCGTCGTGCTCGACATCGCGGAAGAGGATGTCGAACCGCTGATCGCCGAGCTCGACGCGATCGGGTTGTCGGCCAGGCCGAGCCCGTTCCGGCGCAGCACGATGGCCTGCACCGGGCTCGAGTTCTGCAAACTCGCCATCGTCGACACGAAGGACACCGCGATCGACGCGATCGCCGCGCTCGAAGCCCGACTGGCCGACGTCGAGTTGACGCACCCGATCAGCCTGCACATCAACGGCTGCCCGAACTCCTGCGCCCGCATCCAGACGGCCGACATCGGGCTGAAGGGCCAGCTGCTTACCGACGCGGCCGGTGTGCAATCGCCCGGATTCCAGGTGCACCTGGGCGGCGGCCTGGCCGGCGTGAACCGGGCAGAGGCAGGTCTTGGTCGCACCGTGCGGGGCCTCAAGGTCACCGCCGTCGACCTGCCCGATTACGTCGAGCGGCTCGTCCGCCGTTTTCTGACCGATCGCACAGACGACCAGACGTTCGCCGCGTGGGCGTTGTCGGCAGACGAGGAGGCACTGCGGTGAGCATCGAAGGGCGTGCGCTCGCCGAAGCCGGCGCGGCCGAGCTGGGGGAGGCATCCGCTGAGCAGGTCATCGCTTGGGTCGCAGCAAACTTCGACGTGCGCGCCGTCGCCGTCGCCTGCTCGATGGCGGATGCGGTGCTGCCGCACCTCGTGTCCCAGGCGCTGCCGAGCGTCGATGTGCTGTTCCTCGACACCGGCTATCACTTTCTTGAGACGCGCATCACCCGTGACGAGGTCGCGCGGCAACTCGATGTGACGATCGTCGACGTGCTCCCCGAGCAGACCGTCGCCGAACAGGATGCCGCGTACGGCACCGACCTGTTCGCCCGCGACCCTGCGTTGTGCTGTGCGCTACGCAAGGTCGCCCCGCTGAAGAAGGCGCTCGCCGGTTACAAGGTCTGGTTCACCGGAGTGCGCCGGGATGAGGCGCCGACCCGCACGAACACCCCGCTGATCCAATGGGACGACAAGCACGGCCTGGTGAAGGTCAACCCACTCGCCGCCTGGAGTTTCGACGAGCTACTCGACTACGCCGGCGAACATGGCGTGCCGGTGAACCTGCTGCTCAGCGACGGGTATCCGTCGATCGGCTGCGAGCCGTGCACGCGCCGCGTGGCCCCAGGGGAAGATCCGCGATCCGGCCGCTGGGCCGGACTCGCCAAGACGGAATGCGGGATTCACGTATGACGATCACAGAGGATGTCGTTGGTCGAGTAGAGGATGTCGTTGGTCGAGTAGAAGATGCTGCTGGTCGAGTAGCACCGGCCGCCAGCGCGCTCGACACACTCGAGAACGAGGCCATCCACATCATCCGCGAGGTCGTCGCCGAGTTCGAGCGACCGGTGATGCTGTTCAGCGGTGGCAAGGATTCCGTGCTGATGCTGCACCTCGCGGCGAAGGCGTTCTGGCCGGGGCGCATCCCGTTCCCGGTACTGCATGTCGACACCGGCCACAACTTTCCCGAGGTGATCGCCTTCCGCGACGCCACAGTTGACCGGCTTGGCCTGCAGCTGCAGGTTGTGCGCGTACAGGACTACATCGACGACGGTCGACTCACCGACCGGGCCGACGGCACACGTAACCCGCTGCAGACGCAACCGCTGCTCGATGGCATCGCCGCCGGGCGACACGATGCCGTGTTCGGCGGTGGCCGCCGCGATGAAGACAAGGCGCGCGCGAAGGAGCGCATCCTGTCGCTGCGTGACGAGTTCGGGCAGTGGGATCCGCGCAATCAGCGGCCCGAACTCTGGAACCTCTACAACGGCAGGCACACACCGGGCCAGCACGTGCGAGCGTTTCCGATCAGCAACTGGACCGAACTGGACGTCTGGCGCTACATCGAACGCGAGAACATCGCACTGCCGCCGCTGTACTACGCGCACGAGCGCGAGGTGTTCCGACGCGACGGAATGTGGCGGGCGATCGGCCCGGTGTCGCTGCCGCGCGCTGACGAACGGGTCGAGACTCGCATCGTGCGCTACCGCACCGTCGGCGATATGTCCTGCACCGGCGCCGTCGAATCGGATGCAGCGGATGTCCATTCCGTCGTCCGCGAGATCGCCGTCTCCACACTGACCGAACGTGGTGCAACACGGGCGGACGATCGAATCTCCGAAGCGGCGATGGAAGACCGAAAGAAGGACGGGTACTTTTGATGACCGCGCTGTTCCGATTCGCCACCGCGGGCTCGGTCGACGACGGCAAGTCGACACTGGTCGGCAGGCTGCTGCACGACAGTAAGGGCATCCTGGCCGATCAACTCGACGCGATCACCCGGGTGAGCGCCGAGCGCGGATTCGGCGGGGCGACATCCGGTGCGATCGACTTCGCACTGCTCACCGACGGTCTGCGCGCCGAACGTGAGCAGGGCATCACGATTGATGTCGCCTACCGCTACTTCGCCACCGATCGCCGCTCGTTCATCCTGGCTGACTGCCCCGGGCACGTGCAGTACACCCGCAACATGGTCACCGGCGCCACCACTGCGGATGCCGTCGTTGTGCTCATCGACGCGCGCAAGGGCGTGCTGGAGCAGACACGTCGGCACCTGTCCGTCGTTCGCCTGCTGCGGGTGCCGCACCTGATCGTCGCCGTTAACAAAGTCGACCTCGTCGACTACGATGAAGCGGTCTTCCGCGCGGTGGAGGCCGACATGCGGGCCGTCGCAGGCGAACTGGGAATCGTTGACGTGAGCGTGATTCCGGTCTCCGCGCTCAAGGGTGACAACGTCGTCGAGGCGTCGGCACGCACGCCGTGGTACACCGGGCCGAGTCTGCTCGAACTGCTTGAACAGCTGCCGGTGATTGATGAGCTCGAGCCTGACGACGTGCCGTTCCGGCTCTCGGTGCAGTTGACCATCCGGCCGCAAGGCGCGTCCGCCCCCGAGCTGGACGCGGATGCGTTCCGCGACTACCGCGCGTATGCCGGCAGCGTCGCATCCGGTTCGGTCACGGTCGGCGACCGGGTGCGTGTGCTACCCGGTGGGGCCACCACGACGATTGCCGGGATCGATGCGGCCGGGCGCCAGCTGATCAGCGCCTCTGCGCCGCAAGCGGTCGCGTTGCGCTTCGCCGATGACCTGGATATCGCCCGGGGTGACGTGATCGTTGCCGCTCCCAGCGCAGCGGATGCCGCATCCGGGCTCAGCGAACCCCAATCGAGCGCGGACCTCGACGGTGAACTGTTCTGGCTGGACCCCCGACCGGCGCAGGCAGGCAAGCGCGTGCTCGTCAAGTACGGCACCGCGACCGTGCAGGCGATTGTGCGCGAGATCGTCGGGCGGCACAGTCTGGAGACGCTCGTGCTCGAACCGGCAGACATTCTCGAGGTCAACGACATCGGACGGGCGCGGCTGCGGCTGGCGTCACCGCTGCCATTGCAGCCGTATGAACAACAGCGCCGCGCCGGCGCTTTCGTCGTGATCGACCCGCACGACGGTGCGACGCTCGCCGCCGGCACCGTCAACCCACCGGTGATCGAGTAGGCCGCCCGCGGCCGTATCGAGATCGCGCAACGGGTCTCGATACGCTGCGCTACTCGACCACCAAAACGAAGAAAGGAACGCAGCATGACCACAGGTATTATTCACGCGATTCGCACCACGGCGGTCGCGCTGATGTGCCTCGGCCTCGTCACGGCGGTCAGCGCCTGCTCGTCCAGTGCGGCTGCCGCGCCGGCCGGCTCGCCCGCCGCCACGCTGCAGCTCGGCTATTTCGACAACGTGACGCACGCGCCCGCACTGATCGGCATCCGCGAGGGCTTGATCGCGAAGGATCTCGGCACGACCAGGCTGACCACCCAAATCTTCAACGCCGGCCCCGCGACGATCGAGGCGCTGAGCGCCGGTGCGATCGACGCAGCCTTCCTTGGCCCGTCGCCGGCGATCAATTCGTACCTGAAGAGCGGCGGGCAATCCCTGCGCGTCGTCGCAGGTGCGACGAATGGGGGAGCGGCTCTCGTCGTGCGCGCCGGGATCACCGACGCCGCCGAGCTGAAAGGTAAGACGCTTGCTACACCTCAGCTCGGAAACACCCAGGATGTCGCGCTGCGCACCTGGTTGTCGAAAAACGGGCTGAAGACATCCGTGACCGGTGGGGGAGATGTCACCATCACCCCGACCGCCAACGCGCAGGTGCTGCAACTGTTCAAGGCAGGCAAGCTCGACGGCGCCTGGCTACCCGAACCTTGGGTGTCGCGGCTGGTGCTCGAGGCCGGCGCTCACGTCCTCGTGGACGAGGCAAGCCAGTGGAAGAACGGCGCGTTCCCCACCACGGTGCTCGTCGTCAACGCGAACTTCCTCACGCGGCATCCGCAGACGGTGGCGGCGCTGATCGCCGGGGATAAGGCATCCGTCGACTGGTTGAACGCGCACAAGGGCGCCGCATCGGTGACGGCGATCAATGCTCAGCTCACCAAAGACACCGGCAAACCGCTGGCGGCGGATGTCGTGCAGCGCGCCCTCACGAAGGTCACCTTCAGCGTCGACCCGCTGGCGGCGACGTTTCCGGTGCAACTGGATCACGCGGTTGCCGCAGGCCTGGCCACGAAGGGGAAACTGTCGGGCATCTTCAACTTGACTGCGTTGAACGCACAGTTGAAGAAGGCGGGCGCGCCGCGGGCCTCCTCGGACGGATTGGGCGCGGAGTGAGCAGCGGAATGCGCACAAGCGGCGCGCCGGCCGTCACGATCGCCCGGCTCGGCAAACGATACAGCCAAGCCGGGCCGTTGGTGCTGGACGACGTCACGCTCACGATCGAGCCGGGGGAATTCGTCTGCCTGCTCGGGGCATCCGGTTGCGGAAAGTCCACGCTGCTGAACATCATCGCGGGGCTCGAGCGGCCATCGAGTGGATCGGTCACGGTGCCGAGCGGCGCCGCGGCCGTCATGTTCCAGGATGCGGCACTGTTCCCCTGGCTGAGCGCGTCGGGCAACGTCGAGCTGGCGTTGAAACTGCGCGGTGTCGCCCGCGAGAAGCGCCGCCCTGCCGCCCTCGAATTGCTCGACCTGGTCAACCTTGCGGATGCCGCCGACAAGCGCCCGCACGAGCTCTCCGGCGGGATGCGGCAGCGGGTCGCTCTCGCGCGCGCCCTCGCACAGGACCGCGACGTGCTGCTGATGGACGAACCGTTCGCAGCCCTCGACGCCATCACCCGCGACCTCTTGCACGAAGAACTGGAGCGGGTCTGGCGCGACACCGGCCGCACGATCGTGTTCGTCACCCACAACGTGCGCGAAGCAGTGCGACTCGGCCAACGGGTGGTTCTGATGTCCGCGCGACCCGGCCGTGTTGCCGCTCAGTGGCCGGTCTCCGTGCGTGGCGAACGCCGCATCGAGTCCCCGGATGTCTCGCGCCTCGCGATCGAGATCACCGACCAGCTCAGGCAGGAGATCCGCCGCAATGCCGCATGACATCGAGTTGGCCGCGCCGCCGTCCGGCTCCGACCTGCGCGCCCTGGAGTCCGGGCTCGACGCCCTGCAGACCGGTCAGAACGGGTTGAACGGCTGGACCGGAGAGGCCGGCCTGTCCGGCCTGTCCGGCCGGCTCGGGTCGGCACGTGCCGGTCGCACGCTTGTGCGCAGTGTGCTCCCGCCCGTGCTGCTCGTGCTCGCGTTCCTGATCGTCTGGCAGCTCTACGTCGTGATTGCACAGCCGCGCCCTGATATCGTGCCCGCGCCTCTCGACGTCGCGGCATCGATCGGGCAGGCCTGGCAAAGCGGTCGCTTGCAACAGGCGGTCGCCACCAGCCTGGAACGCGGTGTGATCGGGTTTCTGATCGCCGTCGCCGTCGGCACGCCGATCGGCATGCTCCTGGCCGAAATCAATCCGTTGCGACGCGCACTCGGCCCGATCATCTCCGGGCTGCAGGTGCTGCCGTCCGTCGCGTGGGTTCCCGCCGCGATCCTCTGGTTCGGCCTCACGGACGCGACCGCCTATTTCGTCGTGCTGATGGGCGCGATCCCCTCGATCGTCAACGGTTTGCTCGCCGGCGTCGACCAGGTGCCACCACAATTCCGCCGCGTCGGCACGGTGTTGGGAGCGAACCGTCTTCAGCAGTCGACGCTTGTCGTGCTGCCCGCCGCACTGCCCGGTTACCTCGGTGGACTCAAACAGGGCTGGGCGTTCTCCTGGCGCTCGCTGATGGCGGCTGAAATCATCACCGTCGGCGGAACGATGGGCTTCGGCCTGGGCAGCATGCTCGAACAGGGCCGCGAACTGGCCGACCTGCCGGCCGTGCTGGCGACCATCCTGTTGATCCTTATCATCGGGATGCTTGTCGAGCTCGCCGTCTTCGCCCCGCTCGAGCGGCGCCTCGCCCGCGGTCGCGGCCTGGCCAGGGGTGGTGCGCGATGACCGGCACCGTCACACTGGCCGGATCCGTCACACTGATCGGCGGTGGGCCGGGGGACGCCGGACTGATCACCGTGCGCGGACTGGAGCGGTTGCGCGCTGCGGATGTTGTCATCGCCGACCGACTCGGCCCACGTTCTCTGCTCGACGAGCTGCCTCCGCATGTGACCGTGATCGACGTCGGCAAGCACCCCGGTCACCATCCGGTGCCGCAGTGGCGGATCAACGAGTTGATCGTCGAGCACGCGAAGGCCGGTCGCACTGTTGTGCGACTCAAGGGCGGAGACCCGTATGTGTTCGGACGCGGCGGCGAAGAGGTCGAAGCCTGCCGGCGCGCCGACGTTGACGTTGAGGTTGTGCCTGGCGTGACCAGCGCGATCGCCGTTCCGGCCGCAGTCGGAATCCCGGTGACGTATCGCGGCATTGCCAACGGGTTTTCGGTGGTCACCGGCCATGAGGACCTCGACCAGCTTCCTGGTGGATCGAATCACACGGTGATCTTGCTGATGGGCGTCGGCGGGCTTGCTGCCAACGTGACGACGCTCGTGAAGGGCGGGCGCGCATCCGAATGTCCGGTGGCGATCATCGAAGACGGCTTCGGCCCCGAGCAGCGGGTGACAACAGGAACGCTCGGCACGATCGCGGCCGTCGCGGCGCTCGCCAGTGTCAAGAACCCCGCGGTCATCGTCGTCGGCGACGTCGTGACACTCTTGCCCGGCTATGCCGGGTGATCTGGCTGACCGGGCTGTTCTGCGGTCCCGGCGTACTGACACACAGACCATTCCAGAAAGGAACCCTATGCCCAGACCCCTCCGCGTCGCGATCATCGGTGCCGGACCGGCCGGAATCTATGCCGGCAACATCCTCAGCTGCACGGGACTTGACGTGTCGATCGATCTGATCGAGACGCTTCCTGCACCGTACGGGCTGATCCGGTACGGCGTCGCGCCCGACCATCCACGCATCAAAGGCGTCGTGCGCTCTCTGCACGAGATGCTCGATGCCGGCACGATCCGGCTGCTCGGCAATGTGACTCTCGGCGTCGATCTGACCCTCGACGACCTGCGACGACACTACGACGCGGTGGTCTTCGCCACCGGCGCCGCGCGTGACGCAGCACTGGACGTGCCCGGCATCGAGCTACCCGGTTCATACGGCGCCGCCGACTTCGTCTCGTGGTACGACGGCCACCCAGATGTGCCGCGCGAGTGGACGCTGGACGCTCGCGAGGTCGCCGTCATCGGCAACGGCAACGTCGCGCTCGACATCGCCCGCGTGCTCGCGAAGCTGCCGCAAGACATGCTGCGGACAGATATTCCCGCAAACGTATATGACGGCCTGACGGCGTCGGCGGTGACGGACGTGCACGTCTTCGGCCGACGCAGCCCCGCTCATGTCAAATTCACTCCGCTCGAACTGCGCGAGCTCGGCGAGGTGGCCGGTGTCGACGTGATCCTTGACGCGGAAGACTTCGCAGACGTCGACGGAATCGACGCCGTCGCGAAGGCTGCGGGCACGAACCAGGTCAAGGTGATGACCCGCACGCTGCGCGGCTGGCTCGAACGTGAGCAGACCGGAGCGGCACGCCGCCTGCATCTGCATTTCTTCCATCAGCCAACAGAGGTTCTCGGGCGGGACCGGGTGGAAGGCATCCGGTTCGAGCGCTCCGCGCTGGATCGTTCGGACGGCACTAATAGCATTGATGCCGCCGGCGGCGCAGTCCATGGCACAGGCACGTTCGTCGACTATCCGGTGCAGGCCGTGTACCGCGCGGTGGGATACTTCGGGTCGCCGCTGCAGGGAGTGCCGTTCGATGAGCGCCGCGGCGTGATCCGCAACAGTGAAGGCCGTGTGCTCGACAACTCGGGCGAGCAGCTGGCCGGACTCTACGCGACGGGCTGGATCAAGCGCGGCCCGGTTGGCCTAATCGGCCACACCAAGGGCGATGCGATGGAGACGGTGGAGCACCTGGTCTCCGACTTCGATGCATTGCCGCGTGCGGAGGAACCCGACGAGCAGGCGGTGCTCGACCTGCTCGCCGTGCGCGGAGTGAACTACACCACCTGGCAGGGCTGGCTGGCTCTCGACGAACACGAGCGCGCACAGGGTGCTGCCGATCGCTCGCCCGTTGAGCGCGAACGGGTCAAGGTGGTGCCCCGCGACGAGCAGGTTTCGATCGCCCGCGCCCCCGAACTCGTCACCCCCTTCCACTGAGTTGCCTCAAATGACCCTTCATGAGGCAACTCACGGGAATGCGGGACTCACGGGATTGCGGGACTCCGTGCCCGTGGTCGCCGGTATTGCCGCAAAAGAGATGAACTGGAAATGAACAACGAATACGACGCCCTGATCATCGGGGGCGGCCCTGCTGGGCTGTCGGCCGCGCTGAATCTCGTGCGCGCGCGACGTCGTGTGCTCCTGGTCGACACGGGGAGACCGCGCAACGCGGCAACGCTCATCGCGCATGGCTTCATCACTCGCGACGGTATTCCACCGCATGAATTGCGCAAGCTCGCCCGGGAGGAGCTGGAACGGTATCCGGATGCCGACGTGATCGTGCGTGGGACCGTGTCCGGGGTGTGCCCTTCGACAAGCTCAGGGACCGGGACAGGCTCAGGGACCGGGACAGGCTTAGGGACCGGTGAGAGCATAGGGACCGGCGCAAGATCGGACGATGTCGGCGGGTTCGTGGCGGAGTTCACGACAGCGGGGGTCGCGCGCACGGTGCGCGCGGCATCCGTCGTGGTGGCGACCGGGCTGCGCGAGACGCTACCGGCGCTGCCGAGCATCCGCGCGTATTACGGCATGAGCCTGTTCAGTTGCGTCGCCTGCGATGGCTACGAACAGGGCGGCAAGCCGATTGCACTGATTGGGGAGACGCCTGACCTCGCGACCCGTGCGCTGCTCGTCGCACAGTGGAGCAGCAATCTCACGGTCTTCACGAATGGCACTGACGCCATCGACGCACCGGATGAAGCGGAACTCGCCTCCCGGGGGATCGCCCTCGAACGCCGGCTGATCGACGACCTTGAGGGGGATCATGGGGTGCTGACGGGCATCCGTTTGCAAGACGGACTAGTCATTCCGGCCAGCGGCGGATTCGTGCGGCCGCAGTGGCATCCGGTGCTGGATGCGGTCGACGCGCTCGCCCTCGAAACGGATGCGTCCGGCCTGCTCGTCACCGATCGCGACGGGCGCACGAGCCTGCCCGGTGTCTACGCAGCCGGCGACGTGGCTGTGCCCGGGCCGCAGCAGCTGATCGTCGCCGCCGGCGCTGGGGCACGGGTGGCCGCAGTGCTCAACCAGGATCTGCTTGGACTGGTTACCGCTCACTGAGCAGAGGGTCGGGGTCTCGATACACGTATTCGCTGCGCTCATGCGTTACTCGACCACCGGTGTTGGTGGTCGAGTAGCCCGCGAGCGGAGCGAGCAGGCGTATCGAGACCCGCATGGGCTCGCTGTGCGCCGCACGGGATTCAAATGTCTAACATCAGGCCATTGACACATTAACCTTCGAAGGGCCAGAATCGCCTCAGCATCATCAGGTGCCGCCACCTCTCCCCGGTAGGCCATATTTCCCAGATAGGTACGCAAACCAATGACTGAAGAAGCGACAACGAGGTCGAAGGCTCAGCAGTCCGCCGACGCGGATGCAGCGGATCTCGCCAAACTCGGCTACAAACAAGAGCTCCATCGCGGCATGTCCGGATTCTCGAACTTCGCCGTTTCCTTTTCGATCATCTCGATCCTGGCCGGCTGTATCACGTCGTACTCGATCGCGTTGAAATCCGGCGGGCCCGCAGCGATCAACATCGGCTGGCCTCTGGTCGGTGTCTTCGTGCTCTTCGTCGCGCTGGCGATGGCCGAAGTCTGCTCGAAGTATCCAACGGCAGGCGGCCTCTACTTCTGGGCCGGGCGTTTGGCCAAGAAGAACAAGCGCCAATGGGCCTGGTTCGTCGGCTGGTTCAACTTCCTCGGCGAGGTTGCCGTTACGGCGGCCATCGACTTCGGTGCAGCCACCACGATGATGGCCTTCGCCGCGCTGACCTTCGGCGTTACGCCGACGGCGGCCAATACGTTCATCCTGTTCATCGTGATCATCGCTATACACGGAGCGCTGAACACGTTCGGGGTCAAGCTGGTCAGCTGGCTGTGCAACCTGTCGGCATGGTGGCACATCGTCGGTGTGCTCATCATTGTCGGTGCACTGTGGATCATTCCGACCAGTCACCAGTCGTTCGACTGGACCATGACCGCATGGCACAACGAGACCGGGTTCTCGTTTGGGCCGTACGTGTTCCTGATGGGCCTGTTGATGGCGCAGTACACGTACACCGGTTACGACGCATCCGCTCACGTGGCAGAAGAGACCATGAATGCGTCGCGCTCGGCACCGAGGGGCATCGTGATGAGCGTGGTGATCTCGATCATCGGCGGCTGGATCCTGCTGTTCTCGATCACGGCGGCGATTCAGGATGGAACGCAGGCCGGGCTGACGAAGCTAGCAGCAACATCCACGGGTCTTCCGCCCGCGCAGATCTTCCTCGACGCGCTCAACAACCCGACCATGGCGAAGTTCCTGCTCTTCATCGTCTGCGGCGCACAATTCTTCTGCGGCATGGCCTCCGTCACGGCGAACTCGCGGATGAGCTTCGCGTTCTCGCGAGATAACGCCATTCCGGGCTCTCGGCTGTGGAAGAAAGTCAACCCGCGCACCGGCACACCGACCAACTCGATCTGGCTGTGCGTCGTGCTCTCGATCCTCCTGACGGTGCCGGCACTCTTCAATACGACCGCGTACCTCGCAGTCACGTCCATTGCGGTGATCGGCCTGTACATCGCCTACGTGACGCCGGTGTTCCTGCGGCGACTCAACAAGAACTTCGTTCCCGGCCCATGGCACCTGGGCAGGTGGAGCGGGATCATCGGCTGGATCGCCGTGGTCTGGGTGATCTTCATCTGCATTCTGTTCGTCTTGCCGCCCGTGGCTCCGATCACGGCCGACACGTTCAACTACTCGCCGATCGCGGTGGTCTTCGTCGCGATTTTCGCGATCGTCATGTGGTACGCCCGCGGGCGGAAGCATTTCATGACGAAGGACGAAGCCGCAGATCTGACCATTGCGGTAGACAAGTTGCTCGAGCAGTAGTCGGAGCGCCCAACATGTCTGAAACACCCCGGGTGGCGACACCGTTAGTCGACACCGTCTTGCAGCCCGTGCGCGGACACATGGCCTTCGAGTCCTGTGTCGAACAGCTCGGTTCTGCGATTCAACTCGGGGTGTTTCGGGCGGGCAGCAAACTGCCGACTGAACGAGAGCTGTCTGACCGGCTGAACGTCTCGAGAGCGACGCTTCGCGAGGCGATCAGCGCACTGCGTGCCGCCGGTTTCGTGTCGACGACGCGGGGCCGCGGGGGCGGCACAGTGGTCGAGTCGTTGGAAAACGCTCGACCGCTCGACCCCGCACTCAGCGATCCGACACTGGGCAGAGATCGGCAGACGGAGATGAACGACATCCTCATCTTCCGCGCGATCGTCGAACCGGGGGCGTGCTACCAGGCGGCGATCCGCCCGCTCGACGCGTCGGCTCGGCTGTTGCTCACGACCTGCCTGAAAGAATTCGACGCGGTGGATTCACCGGCCGCCTACCGGCAAGCGGATGCGCGCCTGCACTTGGCAATCGCATCCGCCTGTGGTTCTGCCGAACTATCCAACGCGTGCAGCACCGTGCAGACGAAGGTGCACCAATACCTGGCCGAGATTCCGTTTTTGCGGGCCAACATCACGGGCTCGGACGAACAACACCGCACCATTGTCGCGGCCATCCTCGACGGAGACGGCGACACGGCGCGGCTGGTTATGGAGAAACACTGCGACGCAACGGCGGCGCTTTTGAAGGGATTGCTGAAATAACGTGCGAACAACACAACACCCCCGCAACGACCGGATGCTTAACGTCGACCAACTGAGGACCGCCATCGAAGCCGGAGAGATCGACACCGTCATTCTCGGCTTCACCGACATGCAGGGTCGGCTTCAGGGCAAGCTTTTGCACGCGCAGTTCTTCCTCGACTCTGTGTTAGAGCACGGCACGGAAGGCTGCAACTACCTGCTCGCTGTCGATGTCGACATGAACACGGTCGACGGCTACGAGATCACCTCCTGGGAGAAGGGCTATGGCGACATGCTGTTCGAGGCCGACCTCGACACTATCCGCCGACTGCCGTATCGCGAGGGGTCCGTGCTGATCCAGTGCGATCTGAGCCTGGTCGACGGCGCTCCACTCCCGATGTCTCCGCGCTCCGTGCTGCGCCGTCAGGTCGAGAAGGCAGCGGAGCACGGCTGGAACGCCGTCGCCGGCACCGAGCTCGAGTTCGACATCTACGAAAACAGCTACGAGGACGCTTGGAACAAGCGCTACACGGAGCTCACCCCGGCGAACCAGTACAACGTCGACTACTCTCTGCTCGGCTCGGGCAGGGTCGAACCGCTGCTGCGCGCCATCCGCAACGCGATGTATGACGCGGGCATGACGGTGGAGTCGGCGAAGGGCGAGTGCAACTTGGGTCAGCACGAGATCGCGTTCAAGTATGCCGACGTGCTTGAAACGGCCGACAACCACGCCGTCTACAAGCTGGCGGCGAAGGAGATCGCGCACAACATGGGCAAGTCCATCACGTTCATGGCCAAGCCGAACGAGCGTGAGGGCAACTCCTGTCACATCCACATGTCGCTGCGTGGCCTGGATGCACAGGCGGATGGCGGAAAGCTTGTCTTCTGGGATGACAAGACGCACGCCCGCACCAAGCTGTACGACCACTTCATCGCCGGCGTGTTGGCGACAATGAGCGAGTTCACCCTGTTCTATGCGCCGAACATCAACTCGTACAAGAGATTCGTGCCCGGCTCTTTCGCTCCGACGGCGGTCGCCTGGGGCATGGACAACCGCACCTGCGCGGTGCGTCTGGTCGGGCATGGCGCCAGTGCGCGCATGGAGAACCGTCTGCCCGGCGGCGATGTCAACCCGTACCTGGCGGTGGCGGCGATGCTCGCCGGGGGCCTCTACGGCATCGAACACGAACTCGAACTCGAGCCGGAGACGCCCGGCAACGCGTACGAGTCGGGCGCACCCACCGTGCCGACGACTCTGCGCGAGGCGCGTGAGGCGCTCGCGCACTCGACCATCGCACGTGAGGTTTTCGGCGATGATGTCGTAGACCATTACCTGCACTACGCGGACATCGAGTGCGCGGCTTTCGACGCCGCCGTCACCGACTGGGAGCTGCGCCGCGGCTTCGAAAGGCTCTAAGAGTGAACGACACGGGTCTGAACTTTCCACAGTCCGCCGTCAGCGGCGGCGGCACCACGACGGTCATCAACCCGGCCACCGGGGCGTCGATCGTCGAACTCGGTCTCGCCTCACTCGTCGAGACGGATGCCGCGATCGAGCGCGCTCACCGCGCGTTCCGTTCCTGGCGGGGCATGGCCCCGGGGGAACGGGCGCGACTGTTGCGCGCCTTCGCATCCGCCGTCGAAGCTCACCACAGCGAGCTCGCACAGCTGGAGGTCGTCGGCTCCGGCCACACGATCGGAAATGCGTTGTGGGAGGCCGGCAACGTTCGCGACGTGCTCAACTACTACTCCGCATCGCCGGAGCGGCACGTCGGAAAACAGATCCCGGTCGCGGGCGGCGTCGACATCACCTTCCACGAGGCGCTCGGCGTCGTCGGCATCATCGTGCCCTGGAACTTCCCGATGCCGATCGCAGGGTGGGGCTTCGCTCCGGCGCTCGCCGCGGGTAACACCGTAGTGCTCAAACCTGCAGAGCTGACCCCGCTGACCGCAATGCGCATCGCCGAGTTGGCACTGGAGGCGGGCATCCCCGAGGGTGTGTTCACGGTGCTGCCCGGCAAGGGTTCCGTCGTCGGGCAGAGGTTCGTCACGCACCGACAAGTGCGCAAGGTCTGTTTCACCGGGTCGACCGAGGTCGGCAAAGGCATCATGCGCGGCTGTGCCGACCAGGTCAAACGGCTCACGCTGGAACTCGGCGGCAAAAGCGCGAACATCGTCTTTGACGACGCCGACCTCGAGGCTGCTGCCGCGAGCGCACCCGGCGGCGCATTCGATAACGCGGGCCAGGATTGCTGCGCGCGCAGCCGCATCCTGGTTCAGCAGAACGTGTATGAGCGGTTCCTCGAACTGCTCGAGCCTGCCGTCAAGGGCTTCCGTGCGACCGATCCGGCCTCGCCCGATGCGCAGATGGGTCCACTCATCTCGGCTAAGCAGCGGGATGCCGTCGCCGCCTACATCGACGCAGCCGACGTCGCCTATGCCGGCACCGTCGACTTCGCGCCGGGCGACGCTGGCGCCGGATTTTGGTTGCCGCCGACCGTCGTGCTGCCCGCGGATACCGCAGACCCGGTCTGGCGCGACGAGATGTTCGGCCCGGTCGTGGCGGTCATGCCGTTCACCGACGAGGCGGATGCGATCGCTAAAGCGAACGACACCGAGTACGGCCTGTCCGGTTCGATCTTCACCCGTGATGTGGGCAGGGCGCTCCGCGTCGCACGCGGAGTGGAGACCGGCAATCTCTCCATCAACTCGCACTCGTCTGTGCGTTATTGGACCCCGTTCGGCGGTTTCAAACAGTCCGGGCTCGGCCGTGAACTCGGCCCGGATGCGCCGGATTCCTTCACCGAGGTGAAGAACGTCTTCATCTCGACCGACTAATGCACGACTGAATCGGCATCACTATCACCATCGGCACCCAATACGTGCCGGGCTCGGCATCGAATGAAAGGCAACAGCAGACAATGAGCGGAAAACTCGAGGGCAAGGTCGGCGTGATCACCGGCGGCTGCTCCGGAATCGGGCTGGCGACGGCGAAGAAGTTCGTGACCGAGGGTGCCAAGGTCGTCATCGGTGACGTGGACACGGTCAATGGCCCGCGCATCGCCCACGAGCTGGGCGGCTCATTCGTCAAGGTCAACGTCACAGTGAAAGAGGAGGTCGATGCGCTGTTCGCGCACGCCAACTCCACCTACGGCAGCGTGGATGTCGCGTTCAACAACGCGGGCATCTCGCCGGCCGACGACGACTCGATTCTGAAGACCGGCATCGAGGCCTGGAACCGCGTGCAGCAGGTCAACCTGACCAGCGTGTACCTGTGCTGCAAGGCGGTGCTGCCCTACATGCTCGAACAGGGCAAGGGCTCGATCATCAACACGGCATCGTTCGTGGCGATCATGGGGGCGGCGACCTCGCAGATCTCCTACACGGCGTCCAAGGGCGGGGTGCTGGCGATGACCCGCGAGCTCGGCGTGCAGTTCGCGCGCAAGGGCATCCGCGTCAATGCGCTGTGCCCTGGCCCGGTGAACACGCCGCTGCTGCAGGAGCTGTTCGCGAAGGACCCGGAGCGGGCCGCGCGCCGGCTGATCCACGTGCCGATGGGCCGTTTCGCGGAGCCGGAGGAGATCGCCAATGCGGTCGCCTTCCTCGGCAGCGACGAGTCGAGCTTCATCACCGCAACGGACTTCCTGGTCGATGGCGGGCTCTCCAATGCGTATGTCACCTCGTTGGAGAGCGACTTTGACTGACGCTGTGGACAGGACCGATGCTGAAACGGGTGCTGAAGCGCGGATCGGGGGTGCGCCGCATCCGCTGATCGGGATCAGCATGTACCACCAGCCCGCCGACTGGGGCAGCTGGAGGCAGGTCGAAGCCGACCTGCTGCCCGCCGCGTACGCGGAATCGGTCGGGGCGGTGGGCGGCGTGCCCGTGCTGGTGCCGGTGCAGGCATCCGCGGAGGCTGCGCGTGCAATCGTCGGCGCGCTCGATGGCCTGATCATCGCCGGCGGTGCCGACGTGAACCCGGCGCGTTACGGCCAGTCGCCCGATCCGCATGTGACGACCTGGTACGACGAGCGGGACGCGACAGAGCTGTGGCTGCTCGATGCGGCGGCGGATGCGGCGCTCCCGGTTCTCGGTATCTGTCGCGGCATGCAGGTGATGGCCGTGCACGCGGGCGGAACGCTTGTGCAGCACTTGCCCGATTCGGTCGGTCACGCCAAGCATTCCGGCACGGCGACGGAGTACGCCGAGATCGGTGTCACGGTCGAGCCGGGCCACCGCATTTCTGGGCTCGTGGAGGCGAGCCTCATCGCGCCATGCCACCACCATCAGGCCGTCGACTCGCATCCGGGCTACGTTGCGACCGCACGCGATGGCGACGGTGTGCTGCAGGCGATGGAAGCGGACGGTGACCGATTCGAAGTGGCGGTGCAATGGCATCCGGAGACCGCGCCGGACAAACGGCTGTTCGCCGGCCTGGTGCAGGCGGCGCGCGCGGCGGGCGTCACCCGCTGAGGTGCGGACTTCTGCCGGCATTTCGTGGGTGAAGGGGACAAGAGTCCGCACCGCAGTGGGAAGCGCTACCCTCGGAGTATGAGCGATCATCGAACGTTTCCGGCCAAGACTGGTATCGGCGGTTTTCTCGTCTGGGCCGCAGTGGTCGTGGCTATCGCGCTGATCGTCGGCGCTGTGATCAGCCTCGTGAAGTGACACCTATTCTTCTAACCCGAAGTTACGTTTGGCCCGAGCCCCTACTTCCCTGTTGTCGCAGGGGGTGGGGGCTCTTTTGTGTCATGAGTTGTAGCCAGTAAATTATGGCGTGCTTCATCACGAAACCTCATACAAGCTGCTAGAATCAAGGCATGA
>DATCDQ010000050.1:0-12171 GCA_036510655.1 Microbacteriaceae bacterium
CTCACTCGCGCTGGCGCTCGGGCTGGCCGAGGTCGTCACCGGCCGCGCCGGCGGCATCACGCTCGACACCCTGTTCATCGACGAGGGTTTCGGTTCGCTCGACTCCGAGACGCTGGAGATCGCGATGGCCACGCTCGACTCACTTCGAGCCGGCGGCCGCACGGTTGGGCTGATCTCGCACGTCGAGGCGATGAAGGAGCAGATTCCTGCGAAGCTCGCCATCGAGGTGGCCGATGGCGGGTGGAGTGTCATCCGGCAATAACGCGGTCGTCGGCAACCTGACGGCACCGCGGGGCATCGGTGCGCCCCAACATCAGTGCGCCCCAACCTCAGTGCAACGCGGCATCCACCGGGCCGACATTCCAGCGCGTGAACCGCACGGTCAGACCCGCACGGGTCGGCGCACAGACCAACGGACCCGCGGATGCCGTCGCACCTGGCTCAAGAGGAACGAGCCGCACCAGACGAAACGGCTCGGCGTCGACGCGAGCGCGGATGGTGAGCGCGTCGAGATCCCAGCTGGCGCGCACGGTGACCACGCGGCCTGCCCACTCCGGGACAGGTGCCACCGACCAGTCGGACATGTCGCGGGTGACCACAGCGCCAAGCTGCGGCGTGCCGTCCGCAAATTCGACACCGGCCTTGATCCAGTTGTTCTCGTCGATGCGTACAAACACGCCAGCCTGATCGAACTGTGCGTCAAAACGCGCGACGAATGAAACCTCCACGGCACTGCCGTGCGCGAACGGCACCAACAACGCATGCTCGGTGTCGTGCACGAAGCCGTATGAAGTGGTGCGCCACGCGTCACTGCCCTCGGCCGCGGTGACCTCGAGAAGTACGGGCTCGGCCGCGCCGTCGCCGGAGCGCGGCGGCAGTTCACTACTTTCGATCGGATCGTTCGTCCACCTGCCGTTGCTCCACGGCACGTTGCCCCACAGCTGTGCTGCGGCGAGCGCACGTGAATCGCGTGGTCGCGTATACGCGGACCCGGATCGCGTGCGCTTCATCATGCCCGCATCCACCAAGGACCGCCGCAGCATGGCCACGTCGCCGGTCACGGAAGCCAACCGCGCATTGACGTCGGCCTCGCTCAACTCGCTCTCCAGCGGGATGACGCGTTCCAGCGCCCAGCGCAGCACGGCATCCCGTTCGCCTGCCTGCACCGGGTATCGATCGACACGCCCTCCCGATACGAAACGCTCGACCCCCGTCGGACGCGGGGTGCTGTCGCCGTCGGCAAGAAACTCGCGGAAGACCTCGGGGCGCACGCGGGCGGCATCCGGTTCGATCAGGCCCGCACGACGCAGAGCGGCCATCGCTTTCACCGCACGTGCCGGCCCCAAATCGTCGATGACCGTCTGCTCGCTGCCCCCGAGCACGAGCTGCGCGAACGCGCGCCGCGCTTGATCATTGCCGAGCGCGGCGGCAACGCCGCGAAAGTCTGTCGCCATGACATCAGCCTAGAGAACCGGGCCCGGGCCCGCCGTCAGCTCATTCGGCGGCGGTGGGTAATAACACTGCTGTGCCGAGTTTTGTGCGATAGAGCTGCGAGATCAATGAGCCTGCGATCGCCTGCCGAAATCCACCAGCTGCTACGGCGTCCACACGTGAGTCAGGTCCTGATCGAAGACGGTCGCGAAACGGTCGGTGTCCAAATAGCGCACATCGACGGTCATCGTCTTGGTGGCCGATCCGGTCCGGAACACCTCGGGTGCCTGCGGTGCCACCTTTGCACCGAGCTTGGTCGTGCCGTATGCGGCCGATACCGTGCCGTCCTGGGTGGTGCAACACGACAGCACGAGCATTGCCGCGATCACGCCGCCGGCATCTGAACCAGCATGCGGCGACGAGTCGCCATCGACCCACGTCTCGCGCCGTGACAAGATACAGGCATCCCGAGACCCGCGACGTGGCCGGTCCGCAGACGAATGAGGTACCGGCGTGCGCGCACCGAAGCCAGGCCAGAGCGGCGTTGCCTCCCGGATGCTTCGGCACCGGCCCCGCAGGCGAGCGCTTTTCGCCCTCGGTGCGGCATTCGCGCTCGCGATCACTGGATGCACGGGCAACACCCCGGCCGCTTCTCCCGGTGTAACACACTCACCCGCCGACCCGGTGACCGGCTCCGCCGCAGCGTGTGTGCCGAATCCGCAAGCAGTCGTGACGGAGAAGAACACGCAGTCGACGCGCGCAATGCCGACAGCTCTGGCCGACGAATACGATGCCGCGGCGGTCGCGGTTTTCAATCAGGTCAAGGTCTTCGCGCCCGCCGTGATCGTCGGCGTGCGCAGCCCGAAGGGAACGTGGACGAAGGCATACGGCGCAGCCGATCTCGCGACCGGAGCGCCGGCAACTCCAGACATGCACCAACGAATCGCCTCAATTACAAAGACGTTCGTGGGTACTGTCGTGTTGCAACTGGCCGATCAGGGCAAACTGTCCCTGGATGACCCGATCGACGACTACGTGCCGAACGTGCCGAACGGCTCCCACATCACGCTGCGCGAGCTGATCACCATGACCAGCGGACTGCCCAACTACTCGGACAATCCGAAGTGGGGTGCCGACTTCTTGAGCGATACGGCAGCGGGCTGGACCCCGGATCGACTATTGGCCGACGCCTGGGCGATGCCGACGTCGTTCGCGCCGGGCAGCAACATGGAGTACTCGAACACGAACTTCATACTGCTCGGTTTGGTGATCGAGCAGGTAACGGGGCAGAGCGTCGGCGACGAGATCCAGACAAGAATTCTCGATCCCTTGCGGCTCACGGCCACGACATACCCCACGGATGCCGCGTTCCCGAGCCCGCACTTGAACGGCTACACCCTTCCCTTGACGGTGTACAGCGGAGCAGACCCAACCAGCACCTGGGTGAACGCCACCGACTGGAACCCGTCGTCGACCGGGGCAGCGGGTGCAATGACCAGCCGCGTCGACGACCTTCTGACGTGGGGCCGCGCGCTCGGCACCGGGCAAGGCCTGTTGCCCGCATCCGCCCAGGTGCAGCGTCTGGAGTCCTTCGCGACGTCGACGCTCGGTGCCGGCGAGTTTTACGGCGAGGCGCTGATGTGCAAAGACGGCTGGATCGGACACAACGGAAACATGCCCGGCTACAACTCGATGGTGCGCTACAACCCACAGACCGACACCACGATCGTCGTCGAAGCCACAGGGTTAGACGGCACGGGAACGCCTCCACGCGTGTTCGTCATCGAAGAATACGCTGCGGCGCTGGCTGCAACCGCGGGGCATCCGTTTTCACCCAACCTCGTTGCCCCCGATCAACAGGTCGAGGGACTCGTACCGCACCTGTGATCCGTTGCGCGGAACTTGGGCCGGGGCAACACCCGGGCCGCGGGCTCGGTCTGTGGGCTGCGGCGCCTGATCATGCCCACATGTTCCCCGCATGCCATAAGTTGGAGCCCAAAAGGAGGTGCGTCATGGCCATTCAGGCGCCGCACACCGCGCCCGCGCTCGATGCCGAGCAAGCGGCCGAGTTGCAGAATGCGCTGTCGCGAGTCGCGACATCCGCTGATGCGTTGACGCTGCAGGTCGGGGATGCGATTATCGCGCTGCCAGCATCCGTTCGCGATGCGATCGGTGACCTGCTGCAGCGCTTCGCGGCGGGCGACAGCGTCGTGATCGGCTCCGTCGAGGCGCTGCTGACCACGTCGCAGGCCGCCGATATGATCGGCATTTCGCATACCTACTTACTGCGGCTCGCCGACGCAGGCAAGCTGCCGGTGCAGTATCGCGGAACCCATCGTCGCTTCGCGGTCGCGGATGTCGTCGCCTACCTGGAATCCGCTGGTCACGCGCGATCGTGAAGCGTGATCTGGTAACCGTCGGGGTCGGCGAACGTGAAGGTGCGGCCGAATGGTCCGTCGATCGGCGCTGACGTGATCGGTACGCCCGCGGCCGCGAGAGCGTCATGGGTGCTTTGCGTGTCGGTGGCGTGCAGCCACAATGCCACGCCGAGGCCGGGCTGCGAGATCGCGTCGAGGTCGACGCCGGGAAGGGTGTCGCGTACCGCAAAGGCGATGGGCTCGGTCGCGAAGACGACTGCATGCGGTGGGCCGGCCGGCGAGCGGATCAGGCCGAGGTGTTCCTCGTAGAAGGCTGCGGAACGTTCGAGGTCGCGCACTTGCAATGAGATGAAGTCAGGTCCGGTGATAGGCATAGTGCGCTCCTTCGGGAATGTCAGTTAGTTGACATCAACCAGTGTATGTCAGAATGTTGACATGGGTCAAGACGCAACTGAAGTCGAACTGGGCACATCGCTGGGATACCTGCTCAAGGAGGCGGCGAGCGCACTTCACTCCGCGATGCAAGCAGTGCTGCGCCCGCTCGATATGACCATCACGCACTACTCGTGTCTCGAACTGCTGGCGCAACGGCCGGGGCTATCCAATTCCGAGCTGGCGCGGGGGGCGTTCGTGTCCCGGCAGTCGATGAACGTTCTGCTTCAATCGCTCGAACACGACGGTTTCGTCTCACGCCCCGAGGTGCCGCCCGTCGGTCGCGTCCTGCCGACTCGGCTGACGCCATTGGGCCGGCGACGGCTATCCGCGGCAAGCGCCGCCGTCAAACTCGTGGAGGACCAGATGCTGTCGCGCCTTGATGCAGGCGAACGTGATCGCCTGCGGGCCGCACTGTCGACGTGTGTTGCATCGCTGAGCAGTCACGCGGATGCTCCTTGAGCGCGTGCTGCGAATGCGTTATCCGACTCCGAGCAGCGCGTTGAAGATCGCCTGCACCGCGAGGGGTACGACGGTGAACAACGCGGCAATCATGACGATCGCACCGACGAGCGCCCACAGCCGACGACGGCTCCGTGCTGAGCGCACCTCGCGATCCAGCCTTTCGAACCCGGCGATCGTCACGGCCCGCTCGGGGCCCCTGGTCGGTGCGCCATGCCAAGTCTGCGGTTGCAGCGCAGCTGCCCCAACGACGGCGACTTGATTCGTATCCAACACGACAGGTCGTTTGCGCAGCCAGCGAACGAGGGTACGCGCATCCCGCACGATGACGTGCGACGGAGGCTTCTTGATTGTCAAAGTGCGCGGGTCGATCAATGCGATCAGGGGCACGGCGTCCACGCCGACTGGCAGTGTTTTAGCGCCTGACGGCAGCGCCGCACGCAGGAGTTTGGTTGCCCGTGTGGCCTCATGTTCTGAGTTGCGGATGTATGGCTGCTTCTGCCCCGACACCAAGAACGTCGTACCTGCGACCCAGATCGGTTTGCCGGAATGATGCTTGGTGTTGATGGTGAAGACGCCGCCCGGGCCGATGACAACGTGATCTATGTCCGAGGTGCCGACACCGACCGGTACCGCGTGGATGACCGTCCAGGAGTCATCGAGCGCTCCGAGCAGCCGTCCCATCGCCCGCTCGCCCAGCGCGCCGACGTACCAAGCTCGTGCATCGTCCGACAGTGGAGAACGACCCCAAAATCGTGCCATCGCTGAGCGCGGAGAACGCGTCGCTTGTTCTCGGAGGAGTTCCTCCATCACAGACTGGCCCGCAAAACGACCGGCGAGCGATGGCAGGTTGGATACGACCTCGCTCATCGGCGTCGCGGAGGCGATCGGAATCGGTGCGGGCATGATCTCCGCATTCGGATGCGGCGCTGCAACGTCATCGAGCGAATCCATGACTCCGAGTCTGTCGGAGTCTTGCCCGGCTCGGTGAGTTGCGGATGCCCCAGTCCGCGGGTCACGCATCCGCGACCGCTCAAACGTTTCGACGGACCGAACCGCCCACCGTTGAAGCCTCCCAAACCTTGACTCATCTGGGTTCGATTGACGAAGCGTCGAGCCGCGCCTGCAGAAACGCACGCTCCGTCTCGTTGTCTGTGAGCACCAACGCCTCTTCGTAGGCGATGCGGGCATCGGCCCGGCGGCCGAGGCGCACCAGGAAGTCGGCGCGCGCCGCTGCGAGATACGGGTAGCGGGCCAATTGCGGGTCTGCTCCGAGCTCGTCGAGTTCGGCCAGTCCCACCGCAAAACCGCGGGCGAATCCGAGCGCGATCGCGCGGTTCAACCGCACGACCGGGGAGGTCCAGATATCGATCAGCATGTCGTACAGTCCGAGGATCTCGCCCCAGTCGGTCTCGTTCCAGGAGGCCGCTTCGTCGTGCACTGCCGCGATCGCGGCCATCAACGCGAACCGGCTTTGTCCACCGCCGGGTCGCCGCACACGTAGCGACTCCCGCACCAGCGCGATACCCTCGTCGATCGCGGCGCGATCCCAGACCGAGCGGTCCTGATCTGCCAGCAGCACAAGCTCTCGCTCGCCGTCGAGCCGCGCATTGCGGCGCGCATCCGTCAGCAGAACGAGGGCGAGCAGCCCGGCGACGTCGCGATTCTCTGGAAGCAGGGTGCGCAGCATCCGGGCGAGTTCGTGACCACGTTCGGCCAGATCGCGCCGCATCAGGTTCGCGCCCGATGGCGCTGTATGTCCCGTCGTGTAGATGAGGTAGACAACGCTCAGAACACCGTCGATACGCTCCGGCAACTCGGATACCGGCGGCTCGCGATACGGAATATGCGCTCCCTGAATCTTCTTCTTCGCGCGGGTGATGCGCGCCGCCATCGTGGGCTCCGGCACGAGAAAGGCGCGGGCGACCTCCGCCGTCGAGAGCCCGCAGAGCAGGCGCAGCGTCAACGCGACCTGAGCGTCGAGTGCCAACGCCGGGTGGCAGCACGTGAAGATCAGGCGCAACCGATCGTCACGGATGCCGTCGATCGCGTCATCCTCGAGCCCCGGCATACCGAGTGCGGCATCGTCCGGCTCGACGAGCTTCGGCAGCGCACGCGCGGCCGTTGCCGCACGGCGGCGGATGTCCAATGCACGCCGCCGCGCCGCCACCGTCAACCATGCACCGGGACGATCCGGGATGCCGCGAGCGCCCCAGGTCGCCAGCGCGCTCGCGTAGGCATCCTGCACCGCCTCTTCTGCGGTGTCGACGTCGCCGGCAACGTGTACGGTCGCCGCCAGCACGAATGCCCACTCGTTTCGGTGGGCCTCCGCGACTGCGGCGGCGACCGCAGACGCAGCCACAGACGCGACGGCGGACGTGACCGCAGACGCAGCCACAGACGCGACGGCAGACGTGGCCGCAGACGTGGCCGCACGCGGGCCCGCCCGCGGGCCCGCCCGCGTGCGGCCGACATCCGACATCAGCCCGCGATCCGCACCGGACGCACTTCTACGCCGGTGGTTCCCGGGATTTCCTTGGCGATCTGCAGCGCCTCGTCGAGATCCGCGGCTTCGACCACGAAATATCCGCCGACGGCCTCCTTGGACTCGCCGAAAGGGCCGTCCGTCACGGAGAAACCACCGGACCCGTCCGGCCGAATCGACGTCGCCATGGACGCAGGTTCAAGAGCGATGCCACCGCGCAACGCCGCCTGGTGGCGCTGCATGAATTCCTGGTAGCCGGCGCTCACGCCGTCAGTGCCTGCGTACTGAACCATGTTGTCGTCCTCGAAGATCAGGATCAAATACTGAGACATGTCGTCTTCCTTTCATCGAAGCTCGCGATTCGAGCTTTCACTACATCGACGGCGAGCGCGAGTGAAGATCGACAGAATGTTTCAATGAATTTCAGCGATCAGTCTAGGTCGCGCGACACCGTCCAGCAGCGAGTGGTCACGCCGATGGCATTCCACACGTTGATCGTGACGATCAGACTGATCAGCGCGCCGAGCTCTTCCTCGCTGAATACCGTCAGGGCGGCGGTGACGACACTCTCGGGCACATGGGTTTCTGACAGCCGCGTAACCGCCTCGGTCAGGTCGAACGCAGCGCGCTCTGCCGCGGTGAAGAACGCTGAGTCGCGCCAGATCGCGACGGCGTTCACTCGCTGCTCGGTCTCGCCCGCTTCACGGGCAGCTTTGCTGTGCATGTCGACGCAGTAGGCGCATCCGTTCAGTTGAGAAGCGCGAAGGCGGATGAATTCCCGCAGCGCCGTCGGGATGCCCACCCTGTCGAGTTCGGCCGTCGCAGCGTTATCGAGATGGCTGACCGCGCGTGAGTAGCGCGGCACGATCGCGTCGAAGTCGAGTCGCTGCGGGATGGGAACATAGTTCGCAGCGGTGGTCGCGCTGGGCGTGGAGGTTGCCGTTGCTGGGGTTGTTGTCGTTGTTGTCATGGCTCAACGCTAAAGGTGCTGCGTCCTCTGCTACAGTCCAAATTCATGACAGATCGTTGGGCCAATTTCGGGCTTGATTTGCACCTCGAGCTCGACCCGGCGCGTAAGGGGCGATCCCTCGAGGATGCCCTGCGTTCGGCGATTCACGATGGCCGGCTGGCGCAAGGAACACGCTTGCCCGCGTCGCGGGTGCTGGCATCCGACCTGGGGATGGCACGCAACAGCGTCGCGGATGCGTACGGCCAGCTCACCGCGGAAGGCTGGCTCGAAGCGCGCACGGGCTCCGGCACGTGGGTCAGTGCGCGGATGGATACGCAGTCGGGCACAGGCACGGGCAGAGTCGACAGGCCGCGAAGCGCTGCCACCGCCACGACTGTGGTCCAGCGAGCATCGCGACCGCGCGCGCTCGCGCTCGACTTGCGCGGCGGCATCCCCGACGCGTCGATGTTTCCGCGTGCTGGATGGGCCGCGGCCGCGCGCCGGGCCGTGAACGGAGCCGCGCCCGCCGACCTTGGCTACCCGGCCGCACAGGGTGCTGGCCGGCTGCGCGACACGTTGGCCGAATATCTGACTCGGGCGCGCGGGGTCTTCGCCGCCCCCGAGCACGTACTGATCACCCACGGATTCGGCGAGCTGTTGAGCCTGACCTGCCGTGTGCTGTGCGCATCAGGTGCGCGGCGCATCGCGGTCGAGGAATACGGCCATGAACTGCACCGATCGATCATGAGCGCGGCGGGCATGGAAGTCATTCCGATTCGAGTCGACGCAGAGGGTGCCATTGTCGCTGAGCTCGAAAGTGTTGGGGCGGATGCCGTGCTGCTGACCGCTGCGCACCAGTTTCCGATCGGGGTTCCGCTGTCGGCAGCGCGCCGCGCAGAGGTCACGCGCTGGGCCGAACGCACCGGCGGCCTCATCATCGAAGACGATTATGACGGCGAGTTCCGCTACGACCGCCGCAGCATTGGAGCACTGCAGGCGCTCGCCCCGCAGCAGGTGCTCTACGTCGGCACGGCGAGCAAATCCCTCGCGCCCGCAGTCGGACTCGCCTGGAGCGTCGTGCCCGATCGGCTCATCTCCCCGCTGCTCGAAGAACGACGCGGCCTCGGCGCCGCCGCCGACACTCTCACGCAGCTCACGCTGGCCGAATTCATGCAGAATCACCACTACGATCGCCACGTGCGCCAGTTACGTGCACACTACCGACTGCGGCGTGAGGAACTCGAAGCGACGTTTGCCGCACTCGTGCCGCATGCGAAGCTGAGCGGATTGTCCGCTGGCTTGCACTGCCTGGTTGAGCTGCCGGCATCCGTCGCAGAAGCACGCGTCACCACCGAAGCCGTAGCACGCGGGCTCGCGTTCGAGGGGCTCACCGATTTTCTGCCGGCTGGGCGGGTCCCGTCCCGTGCGCCAGCCATGGTGGTCGGCTATGGCGCACCGCCCGAACATCGCTACGCGCAGGCCATCGCCGCCGCCGCGGAAGCCATCGCCGCTGCCATGGTCGCGCCCGCACGCTAGCGTTGCGCAGACGGGCCAAACTCATCCGTCTCTTGCCCGACGACGTGCACGACGTGCTGACAGACATCGATCGCGACCGGCGATAGCGCCGTGAGCGCTGCGAACCGTATGTGGCAGTTCGACCTAATCTGACGAATGTCGGTGGCCACTCGTAGCCTGTTTTTACAACCTTCCGCAGCTCGTGCCAACCGAGTCAGGAGGACTCCGATGAAACTATTCGTGGCCACGAGCCGAACCCAAAACACCCGAAAGGGCGATTTGTCAGAGTGCATCGAGGGCGAGCTCGTCTGGATGGTTGAGCCGTGCCCGCTCAGCGCACGCTATCCAGACGGCCCATGCGTGTGCGGTGTCACGTTCACCGGCATGTTCTCAGGCGGCGTCACATCAACGGTGCAGGTACGCGAGATTGAAGGCATCACGATGGAAGACTATGTGGCCGCGCTCGAGGCTTGCCACGACGGTCGACCCGAGTGCACCTGCCCGTGGAACTCCGAGCGGATGGCCGAGTCGCTGCTGCGTCGCGCCTCGCGCTGGCCGATCGGCACCGTGGTCTCCCGCCGACTGGACGTCCTCCGAGCGAGACGGATGCCGACGGCTGCGTGAGCGGCCGCCGTGCGGCACCTCGAGGGGCGCGTTGCGCGTGGGGGCGCGTTGTCTGGCGCATACGCACGACGGGAGGATGATCGATTGTATGAGCGATGAACTTGAATCCCGCCCTACCGATACAGTCCTGCGCGACAACACGTTCGGCATCCTCGACGGAGAAGGAAGCACCGACGAGAAGATCACCCGGCTGCTTGCGCTTCTGCCGATGGCGTTCGAGGTAATGGACGAAGCCCGCAGCACAATCGCCCGATTGCGCGACGAGAACGAAGCCCTGAAGCGCGCTCAGGCAGCGCAGCAAGGCTGGCGCCAAAAGGCGCGTGATGCTGAAGATCAGCGCCGCCTGACGCAGCACTCCTAACGCAAGACCGAGCTCAGCAGAATACTTGTCTCGCTGTTGACCACTCCCTCGATCGAACGGATCCGGCCGAGCAAGCGGTCGAAGGCCATCAGTGTGTCCGTGCGCAGGTCAGCGACGAGGTCCCAGCCGCCGTTGGTCGAATGCAAAGCCTGAACCTCGGGGAAGCCGCGGAGCCGGCGGATCACGTCGTCAGTGGAGCGACCCTCGACCTCGATCAGCGTGATCGCGCGAATCACGTCCGTCTCGGACTCTTCGCGGATACGCACGGTGAATCCGAGCACCGTGCCGGAGGCCACAAGGCGACTGAGCCTGTTGTTGACGGTCGCGCGCGTCACGCCGAGCGTCTGCGCCAGCGCGGCAACGGGCTCACGCCCATTCGTGCGCAGCTCCGCGATCATGCGCCGGTCGAGGTCATCCAACTCACTCATGCGCATACTGTACTTTGCAGCTGCGCAATAGCTGCGGTTGCCTGCTAGAAATGATCAGCATTCTCTCTTGTGACTATGCAGGTTTCTTACCTACCGTTAAGAGAAGAGTGAACCCGAAGGAGCTACGCGGAATGGTCCGATTCGTTGGCGTGCAGAACGTGGTGCGGTGGATTCAGGCAACCGGGCTCGAGACGATTCTCGCCGAGTTGGGCGAGTACGTAGCGGACGATTACCGCCGTTGGGAATCGTTCGAAAAGGCGCCGCGCGTTGCTAGCCACTCCAGCATCGGCGTGATCGAGCTGATGCCCACGAGCGACGGACAGCTCTACGGCTTCAAGTATGTGAACGGCCACCCGTCGAACCCGGCCAAGGGGCTGCAGACCGTCACCGCCTTCGGCGTTCTGGCGGATGTCGACAGCGGCTATCCCCTGATCGTCGCCGAGATGACCGTGCTGACCGCACTGCGCACGGCGGCGACCTCGGCGATGGCTGCGAAGCACCTCGCCCGCCCGAACTCGACCACCATGGCGATGATCGGGGCCGGCACCCAGGCCGAGTTCCAGGCGATCGCGATTCGCGAGGCGCTCGGCATCCGCAGCCTGCGCGTGTTCGACACCGACGAACACGCGTCGGCGAAACTCGTGCGCAACCTCACCCCGCTCGGCTTCGACGTCTACGTCGCCACGGATGACGCCGACGCGGTCGCCGGCGCCGACGTCATCACGACCTGCACCGCCGACAAGACCAATGCCACCATCCTCACCGACGAGATGGTCGTTCCCGGCGTGCACATCAACGCAATCGGCGGCGACTGCCCGGGCAAGACCGAGTTGGACGCGGCGATCCTGCGCCGGGCCGACGTGTTCGTCGAGTTCCCCGAGCAGACGCGCATCGAAGGCGAGATCCAGCAACTCGAGGCGGAGTTCCCGGTCACCGAGCTGTGGCGGGTCGTCGCCGGGCAAACGCCGGGGCGGGCATCCGAAACGCAGATCACCGTCTTCGACTCGGTCGGTTTCGCGATCGAGGACTTCTCCGTGCTGCGCTACCTGCGCGACAAGACCAACGGCACCGAATTCTCCATCGACATCGATCTGATCGTCGACCTC
>DATCDQ010000051.1:0-53446 GCA_036510655.1 Microbacteriaceae bacterium
CCCCATGGCCATAACGAAGGCGGTCTACCGCCGGCCGAGGCGATGCATCAAAAGCTCAACCCCGTCATCGAAGTCACGCTGAAGATCGCTGCCTAACCCACCAATCCCATCAAATCTGTCTCAAAACCTTGACACACCTCACTACCGCATCCTCACCCACCCGGTCACCAGTGCGATCCTGGACGTGGACCGCACCAGCTACACAGTCCCCGCCGACCTGAAACGGTGGATCCTGGCCACCCACACGTTCTGCTCCTTCCCGGGCTGCAACCGGCTCGCCATCGACTGCGACATCGATCACAGCCTCGACTGGCAATACCACGGCACCACCACCCTGCAAAACCTGGCACCGGTCTGCCGCGGCGAACACCGCCTCAAACACCACAGCCTCTGGAAAATCATCCGCCACCCCGACGGCACCATCCAATGGGAAAGCCCCCGAGGCCGCGTCCACAACACCGACCCACCACCCTTCTAAACAAAGCGCCATGCGCGCGGCGCCAGCACCCAATACCACGGCGCTGCGACTTCATGCGAGATGCGGATGGCGCCGGTGCGCCCGTATGGCACGACGACCAGGCGTGCGGATTCGGCCGCGGCTGCGGCCGGATTACAGAGGCCGAACTACAGAGCCCGGCCTGCTGAGCCCCGGACTACCGAGCCCGCGACTTCGATTGAGACCTCAGTCAGGTCTATGCCTTCGGCTTCATCGCCGTAACCTTGACCACGCCGCCGCTGCGATCATACGTCGTCCACTCTCCGGTCTGCTCGGCAGCCGTGAAGGTGCCGGAGCGCATCAGACTGCCGTCCTTGCGAAACCATTCCCAGTAACCCTCGTCGACATCGTTGATCTTCTGTCGCCGCCGCCCACCAGAATGGATGCGTGTACCTCGCCCTCGCTCACTCCACGGCTGACGGCGTCATCGCGACCGAGCTCGACGACGCCGGTCGAGTCACGAACGAGCACAGATTACACGCGGGCGAGCTCGCCGCGTTCGTCGTCGCTCACGAAGACGCGCATCCGCGATGGGTCTGGGACAGTACTGCGCTCTGGTACCCGCAACTGCTCGCGGCCGGATTGCGAGTTGATCGTTGTGTAGATCTCGCTCTGTGTCACGCAATTGTGCGCTCGTCAACACTGACCGCGGCGTCTGAATTGGCCCGCACCGACGACGGACGTTGGGCCGCCGTCGAGCCCCCGCCTGGTCCAGGCGCGATACTGAGTGTCGACACCGCTCTGTTCGAACTCGGTGACTCGGCGACCGGTCCGCGCGATCAGGGCGCGAGCGAGCGCGCGACCCTCGATCCCGTCGTCGAGCTGCGCAGTCAGCTTGCCGCGGTCGACGGCGCGAGCGCACCCGGTCGCATCCGTCTGCTGCTTGCTGCAGAGTCCGCAGGTGCCCTCGTCGCCGCCGAAATGCGGTTTGCCGGGCTGCCGTGGCAGAGCAGTGTGCACGACGAACTCCTGACCCAATTGCTTGGCCCACGCGTTCCATACGGCATCAGGCCAGCGAAGATGGAGGCGCTCACGGCGACGATCCGCACCACTCTTGGCGCGCCGAACCTCAATCCGGACTCGCAAGCAGACCTGTTGCGCGCCCTTCGCGCGGCCGGTCTGGTGGTCTCCTCGACGCGCGCGTGGGAGTTGCGCGAGCTCACGCATCCGGTCATCGCCCCGTTGCTTGAGTACAAGAAGCTCGCCCGCCTGCTGACCGCAAACGGGTGGACCTGGATGGACTCCTGGATCACCGGCGGCCGCTTTCACCCGGATTATGTGCCTGGTGCCGTGGTCACCGGCCGCTGGGCCACGCGCGGCGGCGGCGCGCTGCAATTGCCCAAACAGATTCGTGGGGCCGTCGTCGCGGACCCCGGCTGGAAGCTCGTCGTCGCGGATGCCGCACAACTGGAACCGCGCATCCTCGCCGCACTTTCCGCCGACACGGCAATGGCTGCGGCAGGGCGCGGGCACGACCTGTACGACGGCATCGTCGGCAGCGGTGCGGTCGACACCCGCGCGCACGCTAAAGTCGCGATGCTCGGCGCGATGTACGGCGCGACGACGGGCGACAGCGCCCGACTCGTGCCGCGTCTCGCGCGTGCCTACCCGCGGGCCATCGCGTTAGTCGAAGACGCCGCGCGCACGGGCGAGCGCGGAGACATCGTCACCACTTGGCTCGGCCGGAGCTCGCCGCGGCCAGGTGCGCGCTGGCTCGAGATCCAGGCGCGTGCCTACGATCCGGATGCCTCGCCCACCGATGAACGCAACGCACGCAGCCGTGCACGCGATTGGGGCCGCTTCACGCGGAACTTCGTCGTGCAGGGCAGCGCAGCGGAATGGGCACTGTGCTGGATGGCCGAGCTGCGACGGCGCCTGACATCGCTTCAAGCCGGGCCACGCGCGACAGGGGAGGCGCCGGAGCCGTTTGCCCGGCATCCGCACCTGGTCTTCTTCTTGCACGACGAGGTGATCGTGCACGCACCAGAGGCTCTCGCCGAAGCCGTGGCCGCTGAGGTTCGGGCAGCCGCGTCCGAGGCGGGTCGACTGCTGTTCGGTTCATTCCCCGTTGAATTCGCTCTCACGGTCGCCATCGTCGACAACTACGCGCAGGCGAAATGATCGCGGCGGTGGTTAGCTCGCGCCGACCGGCGCTCGCACGTGCCGTGGCATCAACACCCATGCAAGCACCCCACCAGCGAGATAGATCGCGCCCTGGAGCTCCAGGAGCGGAAGGATGCCCCACGGCGTGTCGAGAAGACCGGCCGCGAGCATCCCGATCGCTTGCCCGAGCGCACTGACGAGACCGAGCATCGTGAAGACGCTGCCGCGTTCTGAATCGGCGCTGGCAGACTGCAGGCTTGTGACGATGCCGGTCATCATGATCACGCCGGGGGCGCCGACGATGATGAACAGCACGACATAGGGTGGGATGCCGGTGGTGATCAACGGCAGATTCCAGGTCAGCAAGGAGACGACGCCGAACAGGATGCTGCCTGCCGCAGTCAGCAGGCGAGCGCTCGACTTCTTGCCGAAGATTCCGAGCGCGAGCCCCGCTGCGATCGCACCGATCGCCTGAACGCCGCGGAGCAGGCCGACATCACCATCGCTGCCAGACAGCGTGTCGACCACGAACAGGACGAACAAGACCAGGAACATGCCCTGTGCGACACTCGTGAGCAACATCACCGCGAACGTTCCACGGAGATTGGGCCGGCGCAATACGGCAAACAGGCCGACTTCGCGGGGACGGACCTTCGGCGCATCCGGGTCGCTCGGCCGTTTTTGGCGCTGCGTAGCTTTGAGCGCCGTGGACGACCGCGCGACGGACGGCACTGCCGCGATCAGGAGCGCCGAGAGCAGGTAGCTCACCGCATCGACGGCAACGACGAGTTCGAGGTCGCCGACCGCGAGGAGCACCCCGCCGAGAGGCCCGCCAACCAGACGACCGAGATTCTGATTCAGCCCGACCAAGGCGTTGGCTGACACGAGTTGTTCCGGGCCGACAAGGCTCGGCAACAGCGCGTTCTTGGCAGGTTCGAACGCGGTCCCGAACGCAGCCTGCGCCACGATCACGAGATAGACCAGCGGGAGATCCTGCTTCGTGTGCACGAACAGCAACGGCACGAGGGCGACCGCCTGAAGCACATTGATGGCGACCATCAGCCAGCGTCGGTCAAGCCGGTTGACCAACCGAGCCGCGACCGGCGCGAGCACGACGGCCGGTATCAACTCGAGCAGGAACGCAAACGACGTGCCGAGAGCCGACCCGGTCAGGCGATAGACGACCAGGGGGAGGGCGATGAACAGGAGCCAGTCACCGGCATCCGAAATCAGGCCGGCGGCCCAGAGGCGTCGAAACGCCGAAACGGTGAATGCGCTCGACATGGCTTACTCGAAGGTGGGGCGCGGGAAGGCGAGCACGGAAAGATGCGCGGGTTCGGCATCCGTTGGAGCGTTGTCGCGGGTCGCCGCAATATACGGTCGAATGACGGCGTCGATTGCGTCCACAATGCTGTGCAATTCCTCCGGGGTCACTCGCAAGCCGTAGTTGAGGTGCGCATCGGTGTCGCGCCAGGGTTGTGGGAGCGACTCGCGGGTGCGCAGGTGCTCACGGGCCAACTGATAGTCGAGTTGCAGTGACGCACCGACCATCGCTGCGGTGGCGGCGACATCCGCCGGGTCTGAGGATGAAAGATCTGTCGTGAATCCGGTGATCGTTGCTTTCCATGGTCGCTCGCGGCCGTCGTCCGACGCGACCTGCTCGACGAGGCCGTGCTTGGCGAGCACCCGAAGGTGATAGCTGCAGTTAGACGGAGTGTCACCGACCGCGCGAGCACAGACGGATGCCGTCGCCGGGCCCTCGGACATCAGGTAGCTGAGCACATCCAGGCGCACCGGATGCGACAGCGCGTCGAGCACCGCCGGATCGTTGAGTAGTGGGCGATTCTCGTGCATGCGTTGGGCTCCGTTATCACGTCTCAGGTCGGTTGCGCTTTCGCTATGTCTGAAAGCACCTTTCAGAGTGTACGACGATTCGCAAAACTCTGCAATGCTCTTTCAGAGTCTTGCAACGTGTGTAGAGTTCAGTGCGCGGTGGGCAAAGAAAATCACCGGCCGATAGTCTGTCCGGACGCAATAAACCCGTGTCGAATGCCGTTGAGCACAGTGACCTGATTGAGGATGGAAACCATGACAGAAACCGCTGCCCAACGCACCCTAACGCCGACCGCTGAAGCGGCTGCGCCCGCCGCACCCAAAGATCCGGCGGCGTTGCTGGCGGTGTATCGCGAACGTCGGGCCATGGCCGTCACCCAGCCGTTGGGCAGTCTCGCACTCGTGAACACGCAGTGGATCACGGGTGAGCCCGGCGTCGATCAGCCGATTTGGGGTGTGCCGGGGCTCTGGGCGCCTCTAGCGGCGGGGGAGTCGGGCTTGCGGCTGACTGCGGCAGCAGCCGACGGCATTCGCGTCGACGGTGTTCTCGTCGACGGCGAGGTCGTCGTGCGCGGCAAGGACGACCCGAACCCGAGTGACGTCGTATTCAGCGACACGGTGGCGGGCTTCGTGATTGCAGGTTCGGACGGCAGCTACGCGTTACGTGTATGGGATGCGGACTCCGAGGGAATCCAGGAATTCGGGCAGATCGACGCATTCGCGTACAACCCGGATTGGGTTATTCAGGGTGCATTTACCCCGAATCCCGACGGCACGACCCTCGGCTTCGAGCACCTGAAAGACGAAGGCAAGACTCGTGAGCTGGTCATTCCGGGGTCGATCACGTTCAGCAAAGACGGCGTCGACTACGACCTGGCCGCCTTCAAGGCCGGCCGTGCTCTGCAACTGGTGTTCGCGGATGCGACGAGCGGCAACAGCACGTACTCAGTCGGCCGCTTCCTGTTCGTTGCGCCGAACGCAGACGGAACCATCACCCTCGACTTCAACCGAGCTGTGCTACCGCCCTGCGCCTTCAGCTACGCGTTCAATTGCCCGATGCCGCCGAAGCAGAATCGCTTCACAGTGCCGATCGAGGCGGGGGAGAAGAACGTGCTGAATAAGGCGGGCACGTTGTTGCACGCTGAGTAGCCCGCTCGGTGCGCGTCACTGAGTGGGTGCGTTGTGGAGCGTGCGCTTGACGGGTCTCCCGCGCTTGGGCGTCTTCGTGCTCAGTGGCATCGGTGCTCGCACGCCGGCCTCGGCCGCCTGTGCCAGCCGCGTCTTGATGTGCTCGAGCCAGCGCACTTCCGCTTCCGCGGCAAACAGCTGCGACTCGATGACGAGCAGCGCTGCGAGGTCCTCGGTCGAGGCCGGCTTCGCCGATGTGTCACGGAGTGAGGTCAGCTCCTGCACAGTTCCAAGGCTGGATTTCCGTTGCGTCTGGATAACTGCAGCGACATCGACGTCCGGCAGCGTCACCGCGATGGCCAGCTTGATAGCGAGCTCATCTCGGGCAGGGCCGACGCGCACGACAGCGGACGAGAGCCATCCGTGTGCCTCAGCGCTGCCGGCGGCGGTGATCGCGTAGTAGATGTGTCCGGCCTGGTCTGAGTCGGCCTTTTCGACCAACCCGTCGCGCTCCAGGCGATCCAGCGTGTTGTAGATCTGGCCGACATTGAGCGGCCAGGTCGAGCCAGTTCGCCGGTCGAATTCGCTGCGCAACTGGTATCCGTAACACGGTCCTTGATTGAGGATGGCGAGCAAACTCTGGCGGATCGACATTCGACTCCTGACGGGTGTGACTGAAGGATGCTAACTAAATATTCAGATGGACGGTATCTAAATACCAAGCATGCAGTACTGGGCATGCAGTACTGCGCATGCATTACCGAGCATGTCTTGTCTGGGAGGCGTCAGCGCGTCGAAACACGCCCGGAATGACAGCCTTGTGATTCAACCGTTATCTGGGGCATAATTCAGGTATCGGCGGTAACGCCGAACACAAGTTCACAGGCGTGTCGTTACAGTAAAGTTCTGAGCATCCGTTCAGTCGGGCGATGGGGAAGTCGTACCACACCGAACGGAGGATCATTATGGCGGCACCAACGGCTCGAGGCGTGCTTTACGTGCACTCCTCGCCCCGCGCGATTTGCCCACACGTCGAGTGGGCTACCGGTCGCGCCCTCGGGCGTGCCGTGAACTTCACCTGGTCTGAGCAGCCCGTGCTACGCAACACACAGCGCACCGAGTTCTATTGGGAAGGTGCCCAGGGCACAGGCGCCGCTATCGCTTCAGCTCTGCGCGGCTGGCAAGACGTTCGGTTCGAGGTCACTGAGGATGCCGGGCTCGGCACCGACGGCGGCCGATGGTTGCACACACCGGACCTCGGCATCTTCTACGCCCAAACAGACACCGCCGGAAACATGGTCGTCTCCGAAGACCGCGTGCGCTACGCCATGGAGCTTGCCGGCACCAACGCACTCGAATTGCACCGCGAACTGCGCTTGGCCCTTGGCCAGGCCTGGGACGACGAACTCGAACCGTTCCGGCACGCGAGCGACTTCGCCCCCGTGGTCTGGTTGCACCAGGTGGGGTAGAGGGTTACACGCTGCGGAACGCTATAACCGCATTGTGGCCGCCGAATCCGAATGAGTTGCTGATCGCGAGCAGGTCACCGGAGCCCAACGCGCGGGGCGCGGTCACGACATCCAACGGGATCTCGGGATCCTGATGCGTCAGGTTGATCGTCGGCGGCGCTGTACGCTCGTGCAGCGCCATCACGGTGAAGTAAGCCTCGATCGCGCCGGCACCGCCGAGCAGGTGGCCTGTCGACGCCTTCGTCGCAGACACCGGAATGCGCTCGAGCAGGTCGCCGAAGACGCGGCGCAGCGCGTTGTACTCCGCAATGTCACCCACTGCCGTACTCGTGGCGTGCGCGTTGATGTGATTGACCTCGGTCAGCGAAGCACCCGTGTGCTCGATGGCCGCAAGCATGGCGCGTGCCGCAGCCGACCCCTCCGGGTCTGGAGCGGTGATGTGGTAGGCGTCACTGGTGACGGAACCGCCCACCAACTCGGCGTAGATCTTCGCCCCGCGAGCCTTCGCATGCTCTTCGGTCTCGAGCACGAGCGCCGCAGCGCCCTCGCCGAGCACAAAGCCGTCGCGCGACACGTCGTACGGGCGCGATGCGGTGGCCGGTGAGTCGTTGCGCTTCGACAGCGCCTGCATGGCGGCGAACGACGCGATCGGCAGAGGATGAATGGCCGCCTCCGAGCCGCCCGCGATGATGACGTCGGCGAGACCCTGTTGCAGGTGATCGTACGCGTTGGCGATCGACTCAGTGCTCGAGGCGCACGCTGAAACAACCGTGCGGATGCCTGCGCGCGCGTGCAGGTCCATTCCGATTGCGGCGCCCGGTCCGTTCGGCATCAACATCGGCACGGTCATCGGCAACACTCGACGTGGGCCGCGCTCGCGCAGCGTGTCCCAGGCGTCGAGCAAGGTCCACACTCCGCCGATTCCCGTGGCCCAGTCGATCGCAAGCCGCTCCGGCTCGAGTTCCGGGGCACCGGCATCCGCCCATGCTTCACGGCCGGCAATCAGCGCAAACTGACTCGAGGGGTCGAGCCGTTTCAGCTCGTGGCGTTGCAGAATGTCTGCGGCGGCAACCTTGGCCTGCGCTGCAAACGTAACCGGAAGGCTGTTCTTGGCGACCCATTCCTGAGTCAGTGTAGACATGCCGGACTCACCGGCGAGCAGTGCGCTCCAGCTTTCCGGTGCTGTACCACCGAGCGGCGAAGTTGCGCCCACACCGGTGACGACGATCTTTTTGGTCATAACGAACTCTCCGAGGATGATGCGAATACCTGCCGCGGAAACTCCGCAGTCGGGGAAACACGTGTGGCCGGCACCTCTTGATTAAGCACAGTGTGATCAAGCACATCGTGCCAATACACACAGCGCTTGAGGCGCGGCGCCGGCCGCACGGAAATGTCGTACTACGCCTGCGCCTTGACGATGAAGTCGACGGCATCTCCGACGGTCTTGAGGTTCTTGACATCTTCGTCGGGGATCTTCACGTCGAACTTGTCCTCGGCGTTGACCACGATGGTCATCATCGAAATGGAGTCGATGTCGAGGTCGTCGGTGAACGACTTGCCCAGCTCAACCGTGTCGGTTGCAATGCCGGTCTCGTCGTTGATGAGTTCGGCCAGGCCGGCAAGAACTTCTTCGGTGGACAATGCCATGTTGTTTCTCCTTGGTGGGTGTCGTTTGACCGTTGATTAGTTTACGGGAGTACGACGACTTGCGCGCCGTACACCAAACCGGCGCCGAAGCCGATTTGCAGGGCCAGTCCGCCGCTGAGCTCAGGATGTCCCTGCAACAGTCGGTGGGTGGCTAACGGAATAGAGGCGGCCGAGGTGTTGCCGGTGGTCTCGATGTCCCGCGCGATGATGACCGTGTCGGGCAGTTTGAGTTGCTTCGCAAACTCGTCGACGATGCGCATGTTCGCCTGATGTGGGATGAACGCCGCCAGATCGGCCGCTGTAATACCCGCAACCTCGAGTGCCTGCCGGGCGACCTTCGCCATGTCCCAAACCGCCCAACGGAACACTGTCTGGCCTTCCTGTCGCAGAGTCGGCCACGCGGCCTCGCCATCACGAAACTGGGTCAGCGTGGCGTTCATGCCCACAGCGTCGGCGCGTGAGCCGTCCGAGCCCCACACCGTTGGGGCGATGCCGGGAGTCTCGCTCGGCCCAATCACTGTGGCCCCCGCACCGTCGCCGAGCAGGAACGAGATTGACCTGTCGGTTGGGTCGACGACATCGGAGAGCTTCTCAGCACCGACGACGAGCGCATAGTGCGCCGCACCGCTGCGGATCAAGGCATCCGCCTGGGCGATCGCGTATGCATAACCGGCACACGCCGCATTGACGTCGTAGGCGGCAGCCGGATTCGCGCCGACGCGGTCAGCCACGACAGCCGACATCGACGGAGTCTGCTGCACGTTGCTGATGGTCGCGATGATAACGAGGTCGATGTCCGACGGCGCAATGCCGGATTTCTCGATCGCCTCGCGGGCAGCATCCGTTGCCAGGTCGACCGCGAGGATCTGCTTGGACGCGCGGCGCCGAGTGACGATGCCGGTGCGCTGTTGGATCCACTCGTCGGAGGAGTTGATCGGGCCGACGATGTCATCATTGGAGACGCTCAGGTCACCGCGGGCAGCGCCGAATGCAAGCATCCGGGTGAATGCGGGGCCGTGGCTCTGTTGAAGAACGGGTTGGGTCATGTTGTCGGCAGTCTCTTTCGCGCGGCGATCAGGCGAACTGATCGAACAGTTCGATGGCCGCGGGCAGATCGTCCGGCGTCTTGATCGCCACCGTCGGAACCCCTTTGAGTCCTCGTTTGGCGAGTCCAGTCAGAGCACCGGCAGGCGCAAGCTCAACCACGCCGGTGACTCCGGCAGCGGAGAACGCGGCCATGCACAGATCCCAGCGTACGGGGGATGCCACCTGACCGACGACCAATTCGAGGAATCGCGCGCCGGATTCCACGACAGAACCGTCGTTGTTGGTCCAGATGCGCAGTGTCGGGTCGTTGGTCGAGAAGGCGCCAGCTGCACCGGCGAGCCAGTCGCGGGCGGGCTCCATGTAGTGCGTATGGAACGCCCCGGCCACCTGCAGCGGCACGACGCGAGTGCCCCGCAGTGGCTCGTCTGCGAGCCGTGCCAGCGCGTTCAGGGCGCCGGCGACCACGATCTGGCCGCCGCCGTTGTAATTAGCTGGCTCGAGGCCGAACGCCTTGACGTGGGCGACGACGGCGTCTTGATCGCCGCCGAGCACAGCACTCATGCCCGTCGGCGTTGCTGCAGCGGCTTGCGCCATGGCAACCGCACGCTCGCTGACGAACTGGAGCGCATCGGGTTCGCTCAGGATGCCCGATCCGGCTGCAGCCGCAATCTCCCCGACCGAGTGGCCCGCGATGCCGCCGATGCGGCCGAGCGCGCCCGCACTCAGCAGCGCGTGCAGCGCGAGGAGGCTCGCCCCAACGATCAACGGCTGGGCGACTGCCGTGTCCCGGATCGTGACGGCGTCAGAAACGGTTCCGTGCGTGATCAGGTCGATGCCCGCCGCATCCGAGAACTCTCCGAGCAGCGTGCGCGCGGCCGGATCGGCCAGCCAGGGCTCGAGAAAACCGGGTGTTTGGGAACCCTGACCCGGGCAGACGACAACAATCACCGTTCTAGTCTGCCAAGCGCGGCTGATTCCGCGGTGTCGACACTCTCACAACTGTGGGCGAAAGCTTTGTCGGTATTGCATGAATCTCGGTTCCCTGAGCTTGCCGGAGGGCGCTTGTACTTCGCTCAGCGACCGGTGCGAAGCCTGCGGACCGGAGCATCCGGTTCGTTGATCGAACCGAGGATGAGAGCGGCCTGCAGAATGAGTGCTTCGCGGGCTCCGGTCGCATCCCAGCCGATCACATCCGTGACACGTTTGAGTCGGTAGCGTACGGTGTTCGGGTGCACGAACAGTTCGCGTGCCGTCGCCTCGAGTGAGCGGCCGTTGTCCAGGTAGCACCAGAGGGTGGTCAGCAATTCGGGCGAGTGCGCCTGAAGCGGCTTGTAGATGCGGTTGATCAGTGTTGCACGCGCCAAGCCGTCACCGGCGAGAGCCCGTTCGGGCAACAGATCGTCTGCGTGCACAGGCCGAGGGCAGTTGCGCCATCCCTTGGCGACTGCGAACCCAGCCAAGGCGGCCTTGGCACTCTTTGATGCGTCCACGAGCGTGGGCACCTCGTGACCGAGCACCAGGTGGCCCGGCCCGAAACCGGGCTCGAGCTGCAAAGCGATATCGAGGAAATTGACAAGCGGTTCCGCACCGATCGTGTCGTCCTGTTCTTCCGAACTCGGCCGAGCCCTGCCGATCACGAGAACAAGCCGGCTGCCCTGTACACCGATCAACACGTCAGCGGACATGTGACGGGCGGTGCGTCGCAACTGATCGACGTCGAGAACCGGTGGGGTCGTTCCTACGAGCACGCTGACCTCGCCGTGGCCGTGCCAGCCGAGCGCTGCGATTCGGCTCGGCAATTCATCGTCATACTCGCCGGTGAGGATGGAGTCGACGACCAGCGCTTCAAGTCGCGCGTCCCAGAGCCCACGTGCCTCGGCTGCGCGCGCATAGACATCCGCAGCAGCGAAGGCGATCTCGCGCGAATAGAGCAGGATCGCCTCTCGGAGCAGTTCACCGCCGTCTTTGACGCGATCTTCGACGACTTCGACGGTCACCCTGATCAATTGCAGGGTCTGCTGCAGCGTGACAGATCGCAGCAATTCTCGCGGGGCTGCGCCGAACACATCCGCTGCAATCCACGGCGTCGAGCGCGGGTCGTCGAACCATGAGATGAACGAGGTGATGCCGGCCTGGGCGACCAGGCCGACCGCGGAACGTCGCCCCGGCGGCATGTCGCCGTACCAGGGCAGTGTGTCCTCAAGCCGTTTGAGCGTGGCCGTGGCCAGTTCGCCTGAGATTCTGCGGAGCCAGGCGAGTGTCTCTTCCTTAGTTTTCGGCACGTGTCTTACGCGCCGTCAGTTCTCGCCGCCGGCAGAGCCGGTGGTGCCTGCAGTGACATCGAAGAGCCGGTAACGGTCGATGGCCTGAGCGGCAAGTGATGGGTCGACCTGACCGCGGGCGGCCAGTAATTCCAGCGTTCGCACGACCACCGATGGGCCGTCGATCTTGAAGAACCGGCGTGCGGCCGCACGTGTGTCGGAGAACCCGAAACCGTCTGCACCGAGCGACGCGAAGTCGCCGGGCACGAACTGGCGAATCTGATCGGGCACTGCGTGCAGATAGTCGCTGACAGCGACGAACGGTCCCTGAGCATCGGCCAGCTTGCCGGTCAGATAGGGCACCGCTCGCTCGGCATCCGGGTTCAAGAAGTTGTGGCTTTCAGCCGCAAGACCGTCCCTGCGAAGCTCGCCCCACGAGGTGACGGACCAGACATCCGCCGAGACGCCCCAATCCGCCGCCAGCAGGCGCTGCGCCTCAAGTGCCCAGCCGACTGCGACACCGGATGCCATCAGCTGCGCCTTCGGTCCGTCGTTCAGGGCAGCACGCAGCTTGTAGATGCCGCGCACAAGGCCATCGACGTCGAGCCCTTCGGGCTCGGCAGGATGCACGATCGGCTCGTTGTAGACCGTGATGTAGTACATGACGTTCGGGTCGGGGTGTGTTCCGCCGTACATGCGCTCGAGCCCGCTGCGCACGATGTGGCCGATCTCGTAGCCGTAGGCCGGATCGTACGACACGACGGCCGGGTTCGTCGAGGCCAGCAGTGGAGAGTGACCGTCCGCGTGCTGCAGCCCCTCACCGGTTAGTGTCGTGCGTCCAGCCGTTGCGCCCATGATGAAGCCGCGGGCCATCTGATCGCCGGCAGCCCAGAAGGCGTCGCCGGTGCGCTGGAATCCGAACATCGAGTAGAACACATAGACCGGGATCAGCACTTCTCCCTGGGTCGAATACGACGTGCCGACTGCGGTGAACGCCGCCGCGGCGCCCGCCTCGTTGATGCCAACGTGGATGATCTGGCCCTGCGGGCTCTCCTTGTAGGCCAGGAGCAGCTCGCGGTCGACCGACGTGTAGTGCTGCCCGTTCGGATTGTAGATCTTCGCGTTCGGAAAGAATGCGTCGATGCCGAACGTGCGCGCCTCATCCGGAATGATCGGCACGATGCGGTGACCGAAATCCTTGGAGCGCAGCAGATCCTTCAAAAGACGCACGAATGCCATCGTCGTTGCGATCTCCTGCGTTCCAGACCCCTTCTTGGAAATCGCGTAAGTCGCGTCGTCAGGGAGCGGAACAGGCGTGTGGTGCGTGCGACGCTCCGGGATGTAACCGCCGAGCGCGTGACGGCGCTCCCGGAGGTACTGGATCGTCTCGTCCTGCTCGCTCGGGTTGTAGTACGGAGGCAAGTACGGGTTCTCTTCGAGTTGCACATCCGAGATCGGGATGTGCATCGCGTCGCGGAAGGTCTTCAGATTCTCCAGCGTCATCTTCTTCATCTGGTGGGTCGCGTTGCGGCCCTCGAAGCTCGGCCCGAGTCCGTAGCCCTTCACTGTCTTCGCGATGATAACCGTCGGCTGGTCCTTGTGTTGGAGTGCAGCTTGGAACGCGGCGTAGACCTTGCGGTAATCGTGGCCGCCGCGCTTCAGGTTCCACAGGTCTTGGTCCGAATACCCCGTGACCATCTCGAGCGTGCGCGGGTCACGGCCGAAAAAGTGCTCGCGCACATATGCGCCGCTCTCGGCCTTGTAGGTCTGGTAATCGCCGTCCGGCGTCACGTTCATCAGGTTGACGAGGGCGCCATCCGTGTCTCGGCCGAGGAGGGCGTCCCATTCGCGACCCCAGATCACTTTGATGACATTCCAGCCCGCGCCGCGGAAGAAGCTCTCCAGTTCTTGGATGATCTTGCCGTTGCCGCGCACGGGGCCGTCAAGTCGTTGCAGGTTGGCGTTGATGACGAAGGTCAGGTTGTCCAGGCCCTCGTTGGCGGCCACCTGCAGTTGTCCGCGGCTCTCGACCTCGTCCATTTCGCCGTCGCCGAGGAACGCCCACACATGCTGGTCCGACGCGTCCTTGATGCCACGGTGTGTGAGGTATCGATTCACCTGCGCTTGGTAGATCGCGTTGATCGGGCCAAGCCCCATCGACACAGTCGGGAACTGCCAGAATTCCGGCATGAGTCGCGGGTGCGGGTAGGAGGACAGGCCGTTGGGTGCATGCGACTTCTCTTGGCGGAACCCGTCGAGCTGGTCCGGGCTGAGCCTGCCCTCGAGGAATGCGCGGGCGTAGATGCCGGGGGAGGCGTGCCCCTGGATAAAGATCTGGTCGCCACCGCCCGGGTGGTCCTGACCGCGGAAGAAGTGGTTGAAGCCGACCTCATACAGGGCGGCACTGGAGGCATAGGTGGAGATGTGGCCGCCGACGGCGATGCCCGGCCGCTGCGCGCGGTGCACTTGGATCGCCGCGTTCCAGCGGATCCACGCCCGGTAACGGCGTTCGAGGGCTTCATCGCCCGGGAAATCCGGTTCGTTCTCCGGGGAGATCGTGTTGATGTAATCCGTTGTCGGAACCATCGGCACATTCAGCCGTAGTTCTTTGGAGCGCTTGAGGAGGCTGAGCATGATCTCGCGTGCTCTACCTCGGCCCTCGGCGGCGACGATGGCATCGAGCGATTCCTGCCACTCTGCGGTCTCTTCCGGATCTGCATCGATGTAGTTCACCGAGTACGGATCCTGATCGTTGACGGTCACCTCGACCTCTTTCTTGTGTGGGTTAGATCGGGAATCGGGCACATCTGTTGTCGGGTTCCGACAGTGAAGGTACCGAACGTCAGCCTAGTCACACTTCTCGTACCGTGGAGCCGGGCATTGTGGGGGCTGTATGGCGCGGTCTTTTCAAAGTCATTGAATGCGCCATCTTTTCCTCGCTGCTGGACCGGTACCGACTGCGCCCCCGTCGGGGAACGATATGTGCGGCTGCGCGGCCGCGACTCCGCCGCACGTGGGTACCGCATTCAGGCTGGACCAACGGATGCGGGGATCGCCACGTCTTTGGGGGGCGGTTCAGCCTGAATACGGTCCGGCGATGATCGGGTGCCGCGACTCGACCACCATCTTTTCCTCGACACTCGACCACGGAACTATGCGAACCGACGACTTCGAAAAGGCCCTGCCGTATTGGGCCACACTCATCGAACCGGTCTAGGCTGTCAGATTGTGCCTGGCGACGGTAAGCCGGGTCCGCGTGAAAGGACACATGATGGCTCTGGAGAACGACACCCTCGCTCCCGACTTCGAGCTTGCGAACCAGTTCGGCGTGCCGATCCGGCTCAGCGACTTTGCCGGTCGCAAGGCTGTTGCACTCGTTTTCTTCCCGTTCGCTTTCTCCGGAACGTGCACGGGCGAGTTGTGCGAACTGCGCGACAACGTGGAACTGTTCTCCTCCGAGGACGTGGAACTGCTCGGCATCTCCGTCGACTCGAAGTATTCATTGCGCGCCTGGGCCGAGCAAGAAGGCTACCAGTTCTCTCTGCTGGCCGACTTCTGGCCGCATGGACAGGTTGCAAAGGAGTACGGCGTCTTCCTCGAAGACAAGGGCTTCGCCAATCGCGCGACGTTCCTGATCGACGCTGGAGGCGTCATCCGCGAGAGCTTCATCACGGCGCCCGGTGAGGCGCGGTCCCTCGACGCATACCGCGCCGCGCTGGAGGAGCTGCACGCCGCGTAGCGAAACGGATGCTGTTAAGCTTGCTTCGCATCACGCGCGCAGCAGCGCACGCGATGGGCCTTTAGCTCAGCTGGTAGAGCGCCACGTTTACACCGTGGATGTCATCGGTTCGATCCCGGTAGGGCCCACCACAACGTCGTTGTTCAATCCAACGAGGTTCCCCTTGGCTGTCTTCTGGGTAAACCGTCGTACCGAACGGGTTCACGGAGAAGCCGGCGCGGAGTCGGAGGTCGGTGTACGGCTTGTCTCGGTGCTCGGTGTTCCCCAAGCGGAAGGTGCAGGCATCCCCGATGGAGAGCGAGACGACCGGGGCCGGCGAGCGTTCGTCCTTGTCTTGGCGCATGCCCAGGCGTGCGGTGTCGTCGCCGTGCCCCGAGACTGTGCTCGGGGTCGCTGTTCGAGCAGCAGGAACTCACCACCGGTGTGGTCCACGCCGGGCTCGTTCAGGTTGATGACGACTTGGAGCGGGAAAACGAGGTCGCCGTAGAGATCGCGGTGCAGCGCGTTCCAATCCTTCTTGCCGTACTTCAGCAAGATCGCCGTCGACTTAGTCTGCCCGGCGTCGTGGCACAGCTGCAACCACTCGTCGAGCGTGTCCGGCCACGGTGCGGGTCGGCCGAGCTTGGTCCACCAGTCGCGGGCGATCGGCAACAGTCGGGGGTAGAGCGCCTGCTTCAGGCGTTCGATCGGCTCGGCATAAGGAGCCCGGAAGTAGCGGTACTGGCCTTCGCCGAAGCGGTGACGGCCCATATTAATCGTGCTGCGGAACAAGTCGTCGCTCTGGTAGAGCTCACGGAATGCTTCCGTCTCCTCCCGGCTGAGCAGCTTCGGCAGAAGAGCCCCGCCATACTCGTTGATCTCATCGGCGACAGCAGTCCAGTCGGCCGACTCGACGCGATCGCGCCACGTGTCGGCCAACTGGTTCTTCGTGGTGGTCATGCTGCGGCGTCCAATTCGAGCAGTGTGGTCTTTGCCTCCAGGCGGCCGATGTAGGCACCGAGGGACTCGGCGGTGCGGGGCACGCGCAGCTCGGTGACGCCGTGCTGCCCGACCCGGTAGGACAGCGACGTGCCGCCGAGGCGTTCCGCGATCGCACCATAGGTGGTCGTTTCGCCGAATGGCACTTCCGCGACGATCGTGACCTGCCCAAGCGTGGTGCCCGCCCTTGTGTGCCGTGTGTTCATCGCTCATCCTTTTCTCTCAGTGTCGTGAAGACGCACCCGAAGCGGAAAACGTGAGATTGACATCGACATTCGTGCCCGTCGTCGCCGACGAATTCGATGTCGAAGTCAATCTCACGATCTCCGGCCGAGCGGCGTCTCCATATCGAAGCTCCGGATGGCCGAACGGCAGCTGAGCGCGGAGAGGAGCCCCATGATGAGCGACAGTAACGAAACGGAGAATCGTTGTCGCAATTCACTTGTGACGTGCCCTGATTGTTCCGACGTCGCGTCGATCGAATGGGAGACATGGATCGGCGACGTTCTTCACCTCAAGGTTCGGTGCGTGAATCGACACTGGTTCTTCATGCCCGCCGAACGGATCACCTGGTACGGCGCGGCCACCCCATATCTCCAGGCACAAGCATCCGGGATCGACACTCCGTCGAGACACGACTCAGACCCTCTATGGCTGATGGCCGCGCTCTCGAATCGTGCCCCCACGGGCATTCCTACTGGCCACCCGCGGGCAGTTCGAAATGGCCATTGACATACAGGAACAGATTTCATCCTTCGTCAAGGCGCTGGGCTTCCTCGACTGTCGATTGCAAACCTCGAAAAAGTCATTGGAGTCGTGCCGCCGCCGTCGGAGCAAATAGCGATTGCAGACTTCCTCGAACACGAGACCGCCGAACTCGACGCCGCAATCGTAGATGCGCGCGAGGCGATCGCCCTTTTACGCGAGCGGCGGGCAGCGCTGATCTCGGCAGCCGTCACGGGCAAGATCGACGTGCGCGGGGCGGCGTAGGTTTCGATACGCGCACTGGCGGGCGCTGCTCAACCGTTGGAGGGACCGTTCCAAATTCGTCGCAAGTGTTCCATATTCGTCACAATCGTGCCATTATCGTCACATGAACCTCAGTGAGCCGCTCGATGGTCTCACGACCACAGTCGAGGCGGCCGTGCTGCGGGTGCTCGCGCGCGCAGACGCAGGATTCTCGGGTCGTCAGGTGCACGCCCTCGCGGGCGTCGGCTCCACATCTAGCGTGCATCGCGCGCTCACGAGTCTCGTGCGGGTCGGCGTTGTAACGGCCGAGCCCAGCCCGCCCTCGATCATCTATCGCGCTAATCGCGATCACGTGCTCTGGCCCGTCGTTGAACTTGGTCTGGCCGCGCGATCGCGGGCTCTTGAAAGCATCCGGGACTTTTTCGATGAAAATGTGCCCGAAGAGGTGCCTGGAGCATCACGCGTGACTGCCGTTCTCTACGGTTCGGTCGCGCGCCGTGACTCGACAAGCGGCTCAGATGTCGACCTGTTTCTGGTCTTTCCTGACCGGTTCGATCCAGACGCCCGCGCCGACTTCAACTACAGACTCGCGGAGCACGTTCAGCGCGTCACCGGCAACGAAGCCCAGGTGTTCTCGGTTGAACGCTCCGAGCTCGCCCAGCGCATCGCCGAGCGCGACCCGCTCATCGCCAACGCGCTGAGTGACGGTTTCCTCGTCTTCGGTGACCCACTGCAGACGACCGCTGGGCGTGCCGCTTGACCCCGCGGATAAGTCAGCGACGGCAACCCATGGATGCCGCGGCGGTGCGCACGAGTGGAAACACGCGGCCGAGATTGCCGTGAGCGCGGGAATCGCGGCGAGCGACGCGATCTGCGGACACGTGCTCGGCTACAAGGTAGCATCCGAGTCTCATCACGAATCTGTCGGGGCGCTGCGGGTGGCGACCAATGCAGCTACTGCGAAGCATCTCGACACGCTGCTCGCGGTGAAGTCGACCCAGTCCTACGGCGACCGGCTGCCCTCGAAGGCAGACGCGGCACGCTCCGTGCTGCATGCCAGGCGGCTGGTCGATGCAGCCGCTGCCGCTTTGGCGAACTGAAAGAGAACAATGGCCATACAGCACGAGGTCGCGTTCGAGACTGAGCTCTGCGAGTACCTGGCCGAGCACGGATGGAAGTACTCCCCGAACGGCGAGGGCTACGACCGCGACCGGGATCACGACGGCCACCTCGGCAGCGGTGTGATCACACAGGAGAAGAGACTGACATGAGAATCGTCCTGACGAGCCTGTTCGTTGCCGATCAGGAGAAGGCGTTGCGGTTCTACACGGAGATTCTTGGTTTCGTCAAGAAGCAGGATGTCCCGCTGGGCGAGGACCGGTGGCTGACCGTGGTGTCTCCACAAGACCCGGACGGCACCGAGCTGCTACTCGAACCCAACAGCCACCCGGCGGTCAAACCGTTTACAGACGCCCTGGTCGCCGACGGGATTCCGTTCAACTCGTTCGCTGTCGACGACATCAACGCCGAGTACAAGCGACTGCGCGCGCTGGACGTTCGCTTCACGCAGGAGCCCACCGACATGGGGCCGGTGCGCACGGCGGTACTGGACGATACCTGCGGCAACCTGATCCAGCTCGCCCAGCGAGTTGGCTAGAAGACTAAGCGGCTTCCTCGACTTTGTCCGAAAGGGCTTCGCGAATCGCCCGACGTTTCTGATCGACGCAGGCGGACACGGTTGGTACAGGCGATCTCATGCCATGGGCCGCGCGTGCCGTGGATTGTGATATCGCTTTGCGACGATGGCGGCATGAGCGATACACAGGATTCACACAGTAATCCAGGCAACCCCAATCCGCCCAATGCTGCCGAGCGTTCTGCCTACGCCGGAACACCGGCAACCCCCAAACTGCGCAGCGGTCTGGGATTGGGCGCCCTGATCATCGGCATCGCCTCGATGGTGCTGGCAGTCATCCCGTTCGCAAACCTTTCGGTCGGCTTGATCGGGCTGGCGGTGTCATCGTCGGGATCATTGCTCTCACTCGAAAAGGCAAGCCGAAGGGGCAGGCTCTCACCGGGCTCATCCTCTCAGCAGTGGCGATGATCCTCGCGGTCGTACTCGCGATCGCATACAGCGTGATGTTCCTGAGCTCCGTCAGCAGCAGCCTTGAAGAAGGTTTTCAGTGGGAAGAGACGATCAATGAGTCTCTTGAAGCGCCTGCTGAGATCGTGCCCACAGAAGCAGCATCCGAGGCGGTCGAAGGCACCGGAACAGCCGAAGGCCCCGGCCTCGCCGCCGGCGAGGCCAGCATCAATTCACCGGCAGCGCTCGGCACCACGATGAGGATCAAGGGCCAGAGCGAGTTCGACTTCGAGATTGTGCTCGGACCTTCCATGCTCAACGCGAACAACTACGTTGCTCAGGCCGGTGCGAGCAACCCGGCACCTCCGTCCGGAATGCAGTACGTCGCTGTTGACGTCGCTGCCACCTACATCGGATCAGAAGGCGCAGGCACGCCGCACTTCAACGTCGAACACGTGTCAAGCGATGGGGTGCAGACCCAGCACAAAGATTTGTGGCGGAAGCTGAAGGGCGCGAGCGACCGCTTCGACGGGGTCGACATCCAAGCGGGGGCGCCGCGTACCGCGACGTTCGTCATGCTCGCGAAAGCGGGCGACATGCGTAGCGGCAAATGGGTGGTGATTCAACCGTTCTGGACAGTGGATCACTACTTCAAGGTGAATTAGCGCGCGCTGCAGCCGCGGCGCAGCTCAGCTGACGCGTGCGAGTTGCAGCAGCAATGCCGTCACCTCGGGCTCGAGCGGCGGCACCGGGGGTAGCGCCCAGCGGAGTTGTGAGGTCAGGCAGACTTCCCACCTATCGATGTGCTTGACCCCTTCGCTCGCGATCATCAGCTGCAGTTTCGCCAGATGATCGTCAGCGACAACGAGAAGCAGCAGTGTCATGGGGAGCGCTTTTTCGGCATAGACATCGAGTCGCATCTGGGTGAAATGGCGAGAGTAATACACGTTCGAGTGGAGCTTTACTTGTACGCCAGCGCGGTAGCCATCCTGGTCTTCGAGAGTGATAGCCGGATAGTCTTGCCGCGGATCGAGCGAGTACGCGCCTGGCGGCAACCCGACCGCAGCCGCAAAACCGGGCACCTGGCCGAGCGCGTTGGCCAACACGCGCTGGAAGACACGCTCGTCTGAGCGTGGCCCGTTGAAGTCGATGAGCAGGGCCAGTTCCTGGGCGGCAAGAGTCTGCGTGCTGTCCATAGCGGCACCCTACCGGTTGCGCGGCGTCCGACTTCCTCGACCTACTTAGCAGGCGATCGCACGAGTCGCATCGATGAGTGGACATACAGGACGACAAGTATCGAGTCGACCACAGCGTCGAGCGAGTTGGTGAACGCGTATCCAGGGATCGCCGATCGTGCGCCCGCGATGTCTGAGATGACGCTGAGTGCAAGGAGCGAACCGATGACGAATCCGGCGGTCGGGCGCGAGGTCATCCGCCACCATGCCCGTGGCGGTTCGATCGGTTCGCCGGCGCCGCGAAATGAGCGGGTGCCAACGAAGTAGAGCGCGACGACCAGCACATTGGAAGCAACAGCGGCGACGGGGGATGGGAGAACGCGAGAGAACACGTAGGCATTCAGAACCATGAGCAAGGCGATACCCAGCACGACGTACGCGAACTTCCAGCGTGTTCTGCGTATCCGGAGCATGCCACAAACCTAATCGGAATCAAACCGGCAGATCGCGAGGCACATCCGTCAGGGGTTTGCGGGATCGGACTGGGCGATTTCATCCGTGATTGACTCGAGCACGGCGGCGAGCTTCTCCAGTGTGCCGAGTTCAGCGCCCAGTTCGAAACGCTCGGCGAGACGCCGAGGGTCGGCATACACGAGTTGAGCACCTGTGGGCGCGCTCCGGACGAGCACACGTAAGGGCAGTTCGACACCGACATCAGCGTCGGCCTGCATGAGCGCCGTGCCGACCGCCGGGTTGCCGAACACAACGACGGTCTCCCCGGACAGTTTCAGGCCGACATCCGCCGCCGCACGTGCATGGTCGAAGACAGCGAATTCGGCGATGCCGCGTCGCGTGATAGCGGCCCGAAGATTTCGAACAGCGTCGTCCTGCGACAAGGTTGTCTTCTTGACGATGAGATGGTTGTCCATGTTCCTGCTCACCTTCTGAGTGTTACGGAAATCATTGTTGCATACGACCCGAGGTGTCGTGCCCGCGGTATTCAGGTGGCGATTGTGCGAGCCTCCCACGTATTCCCCGCCGCGCCCGGGGTCGTCACTCAGTTGTTACCGCCACTACCGCTGCCGCCGGCGCCCCCGCCACCCCCGCCACCCGCGAAGCGACCTCCGAACGTACTCACACAGCCGCTCGCGCCCTTCGCGGAGAGCACGATCGTGCTAGCTGCCAGCGTGTTGGAGCTGGATGCCGTTCCCGTCGCGACGACGCACTTGCCTGTTGCCAGGTCGGTTGTGCTCGCGGATTCACTCCTGGTGAAGACAGTGTTGGCGTCGAAGGTGAAGGCGGTCGGCGTCGAACTCGTTGCGTTCGCTGACGGTTTGACCGTGACCGTTGAACCGGATACCCCGGTGATCACTCCTGAAACGGGAGGTGTGAAGCCGCCGCCTCCTGCGCCACCACCGGATCCAGGTCCGAAGCGTCCCCCACCCGCGCCGCCAACGCTAGCCGTACAACTGCCGGTGCTCGACGCCGTACTCAGAGCGACCGTTGAGGCGGAGGTTGATGCTGAGCCGCTAGCGCTCGGCGTCGTGCGCGCGACGACGCAGGATCCCGTGACGAGATCGGACGCCGAAGCCGAAATATCCTGCGACAGCTTGGTCGACGACGACACCGTGACCGATGAGGCTGCGTTTGCTCCCTGCAGGGAGATCGTCGACCCGGCGACTTTGGTGATCTCTCCCGTCACGAACGGTGTGCGTTGGCCTTGGCCTTGTGCCTGCCCCTGAGCGCCGCCTCCGGCAGCTCCGGACACCGCGGATGCTGCTGAGCACGCCGATAAGGACAACGCGGCAGCGATCACAATTGTGAGCGTCACACCCGCGCGCTTGGGCCGATGGAATCGTGCGTTCATTCGCCTTCTCCGTGGATAGTGATGTGACGCGTTCCCGTTCGAACGGTGGCACGCCAGCGAAGCAGAGCGTATGGAACAGGCCTTGGTGCGGCCTAGCGTGGACCTGTCAAACGGCTGGGCATCCTGGTGGCGAAGAGCTCACCGTGCTCCGCCGGCGGCCAGCCGCATGAGGTCTGAGGTGAAGTCGACGTCTGACGCGGCCTTTTCTGCTCGGGTCGCGTTGCCGGAGAACCGGTGTTGGTAATCCCCCCAGGCGTTGTCGGCGATCAATTCACCGATTCCGCTGCGCAGCATCAAGACCAGTTCTGTGGCCGCGCGTTCGATTCGGCTGCGCAGCGCGGTGCTTGCCCAGTCCTCGGGCGCCGCGAACAGCGCTGTCGGAACGGGGAGCGCACGGAGGAACGCGAAGAGCGGCCGTAACTGCTCGTCGACGACCATGGAGTGCCGCGCTGTGCCTGCGGTCGCGGCGAGGATGGTCGGCTTCGCGATGAGCAGGTCGTCGTCCAGGATGTCGGCGAAGGACTTGAACAATCCACTGATGCCGGCCTTGTACACCGGAGTGCTTGCAATTACAGCGTCGGCCTCGGCCAGGCGTTCGATTGCGGTCTGCAGCCGCTCGCCGGGGAATCCGGAGACGATCGCCTGAGCGATGTCGACCGCGAGCGGTCCGAGCTCGATGACACTGGCCGTCGCGGCAGTGGCGGAGTCGTGCAGGAGGTCCAGCACCTTCTGTGCGGTTCGATCCGCGAGGAGTCGGGTCGAGGACGGTTCGCTCACACCTGCGCTGACAACCACGAGCTGCACGGTCGCATTCGGTCCGGCGGGTGCGGGCGCAGATGCGGGGGAGAGTGAGGTGGAAGTGTTGAGGTTCATTTTGGCTTCCTGTCGGATTGGTGCGGTGTACTAATGACCGTCTGTGCCTCGCGCTCAGCGGCCGTCAGGAGAGCGATGCTGAGTTCGCGCAGCGTCCCGAGCTGGTCACGGTCCAGTGCGCGCGTCATCGCCAGAGTGACGCTGCGTGCGAGCGCCTTTCCGACGCCCTGCTGTGCTTCAATGCCGGGTGGAGTAAGACGGATGCGACAGGCGCGCGCGTCGTCCGGGTCGTCCGCCCGTTCCACGAGTCCTCGCGTTTCTAGGCGCACGATGAGTCTGGACATGCCCGGTTGCGTCAGGAGCACGTCCTCCCCGAGTTCGGTGATCCGCAATCCGTGCGGTGCGGACGCGAGTGCGTAAAGCACGGCGTATTCCCGTGGCAGGAGGTCTGCCCAAATGTCGGCGTTGGAGAATTCGCGCGCGATCGTGGCCTGCGCGCGGTAGTACGCCTCCCAGGCCTCGTTCGCGATTCGAGTGTCGCTGACCACCGTCACACCACCTGCGGGAAGTGAGCGGTGAGCGTAGGGTCACTGTCCTGGTACGGGGAGGTGCCTGAGAGGTTGTCGCCGCGATTCGGGTTCGGGCGCGGTTGACGTGGTGCGGCATCCCCGTACTTGTCGGTGATCAGGCTGGCGTGAGTGGGCGCATCAGGTACTCCCGGTGCACGCCTGGTGGCCAGCTCCTTGCGCAGCACGGGCACGACTTCCGTGCCCAGAAGTTCGACCTGCTCGAGGGCCATCTCCACCGGGAGGCCCATGCTGTCCAGCGAGAACAGTTGCCGCTGGTAGTCGCCGAATCCTTCTTGGAAGGTCAGCGTCTTATCGATGACCTCCTGCGGGCTGCCAACGCTCAGTGGAGTGCCGGTCAGGTAGTCCTCGAGCGAGCTTCCTTTGAAGAGGGGGTATTCCTCGAAGTAAGGGCGGAAGGTGTTCACGGCATCCTGTGAGCGTCTCGCGATGAATGCCTGCCCGCCCAGGCCGACGATCGCCTCTGACCTGGTGCCGTGACCGTAATGCTCGAAGCGGTCCCGATAGAAGTCCACCAACGGCTTGAAGTGGAAGTTGGGCGCGAGAATGTGGTTGGCGAAGTAGCCATTGCCATAGAACGCTGCCTGCTCGGCGATCTCTGGGGTGCGGATCGAGCCGTGCCAGACGAACGGAGGAACATCATCCAATGGTCGCGGCGTCGAGGTGAAGCCCTGCAGCGGAGTGCGGAAGCTGCCCTCCCAATCCACGACGTCCTCACGCCACAAGCGGTGCAAGAGGTTGTAGTTCTCCAGTGCGAGTGCAATGCCCTGCCGGATGTCTTTGCCGAACCACGGATAGACCGGCACCGTGTTGCCGCGGCCCACCATCAGGTCCAGGCGCCCGTTCGCGACGTGCTGAAGCATCGCGTAGTCCTCCGCGATCTTCACCGGGTCGTTCGTGGTCATCAGAGTGATCGACGTACTGAGCAGGATCTGCTTGGTCAACGCTGCGATGTGCCCCAGCAGGGTGGGCGGCGATGACGGTATGAACGGTGGGTTATGGTGCTCGCCCAGCGCGAATACGTCAAGCCCGACCTCGTCGGCCTTCTGTGCCACGCGCACAAGATTGCGGATGCGCTCCGCCTCGCTCTGCGTGTAGCCGGTGACCGGGTTCGGCGCGATATCTCCGATGGTAAAGATTCCGAATTGCATCGTGTGCTGCCCTTCTGCGACGGTCGTCTTCGTCTCCAACAGCTTCAACAACATGACTACGCATGTATTCCCGTCACCCGATATTCCCGTGGACCGCTGTCGGATGACCCGAATGTTCGTGCCAGTAGATTGGGGTGATCCGTCTTCCGCCACGCACAGCACGGCGCCACCACGCACACAACCCGAGAGGCGCACCATGATCGAGTTGGAAGTTGTCATCGACGATTTCGAGCACGCGTTGGCCTCCGACGATCTTGTACGTGTTTCGGCGCTCCTGACCCCTCTGACGCCCGGCCAGATCATTGAGTTGCTTGAGCGGCTGAGTATCACCAGGCGCGCGATCGTGTTTCGTCTCCTGTCAAAAGAGCGCGCTTTGGCCGTGTTCGAGGGGCTCGACCCGACGTTGCAGAGTGACCTGTTCCGAGGACTCCTCGACGAGGATGTCGTTGCCCTTTTCGCAGAACTTGACGCGGATGATCGGGTCGGCCTGCTCGAGGAACTCCCCGCCGGCGTCGCCCAACGGCTTCTCACCTGCTTGTCTGCCGACGAACGGGCGCTGACAGCCACGATCCTGGGCTACCCACAGGGATCGATCGGTCGCAGAATGAGTCCGGAATACGTGAGCGTGCGCCCCTCGCTGACGGCAGCGGACGCAGTACGCCGCATTCACGATCGTGGTGCCCGCGCGGAGACCGTGTACACGATCCCCGTGGTGGACTCCGCCCGCACGCTCGTCGGCGTCGTGAGCCTGCGCGACGTGCTCCTCGCCGATCCGGACGCGCGCGTGGCCGACATCGCGAATGCGCCGGAACTGGCGTCCGCGACAGACGACGCTGAGACTGCGGCGCGTCGATGTGCGGACCTGAAGGTGCTGGCACTGCCGATCGTCGACCACGAGAGGCGTCTTGTCGGCATCCTCACGATCGATGATGCGCTGCAGATCCTGGAAGGACGCAGAGTCTGAGGATGCCGCACGCACCGGCGGCACGGAGCCGCTGCGACGCCCCTATCTGTCGACCTCTGTCTTCAGCATCACCCGATCGCGCGTCGTCTGGCTGCTGGTACTCGCAGTTTCGGCCATCCTCACGGTTCAGGTTCTCGGCATCTTCGAGGCCACCTTGGAGCAGAAGGTGGTTCTCGCGCTGTTCATTCCGCTCCTGACGGGCACGGGCGGCAATACCGGTGCACAGGCGGCCACCACGATCACTCGTGCGCTGGCCATGGGGGATGTGCGACCGCGAGATATCGGCCGGGTTGCATTTCGCGAGGTGCGCGTCGGAGCCATGATGGGCCTGCTCCTCGGCGTGCTGGCGTTCGTGATCGCCGCACTGTTCTACGGCGTGCCGACCGCATCCGTGATCGGCTTGACGCTGTTGGCCGTGTGCACCATGGCTGCGACCGTCGGCGGCGCGATGCCGATCATCGCAAAATGGCTGCGCGTGGACCCGGCGGTCTTCTCGACGCCGTTCATTACAACGTTCTGCGACGCAACCGGTCTGGTGATCTACTTCACGATCGCGAAGGCGATTCTGCACCTATAGAGCAGGTCCGCCTGCCCGCGCTCTCAACCCTCAAGCCCAACCCGGATGCGCTTTGGTAGCGCGTGCACGATGATCGCATGCGATTCCATGATCAGTTCGCGCACGTGATCTGCCGGCACCCGACCGTCGAGCGCGACCGTCACCCAGTGCCGTTTGTTCATGTGATACCCCGGTGCAATGCCGTCAACGCTCGCGATGAGTCGCGGCACGTTCTCTGGAAGCGCCTTCAGGGTGATGCTCGGCGCAGGCGCGTCGGGCGTGTCGATGGCGAAGATTTTGCCGGAGACCTTGTGTACGCGGGTCTCCGGGCCGAACGGGTATTCCTCGACGGCACCGTTGAGCTCGATCAAGAACGCGGACAATTCATCGGGATCCATGGCACCCATTGTGTGGCACGGCTACGACATTCGGCGTGGCGCCGTGGTGCGCAACCGAGCCGTGCGCAACTGAGCCGTGCGCACTCAAGCCGTGTGCACTCAACCAATGCCCGACGTGGAATACTGAGTGGCATGGAAATCGTTCTCTGGTCGGCCCTCGGGACCTTCGGCATTGTCGGACTGATTTTGGGCATCGTCGCCGCCGTCGCAATGATCAGGGCTCCCTACCGCGACAAGTAGGCGCCTGCGGTCAGGTAGGCGACTCGTCGTCCTCGTCGGTCGGCGTGGGCCCCAGGACGAAGACCTCCGATCGAGTTTCCGCGGTGACTTCTCGCGGCGCAGGTTTGGCGGCAGAACTCAGAGCACCGCCGGCTCCGAAACCCCACCTGCTCAACGGTATGTACCCGTCCAAGAGTTCGTCCTCTGACTCCTCGTCCGTGAACGGCTTCGTGGCTTGTTTCCGCACGCGTTCGGCGGCTCGCGTTTGTTCGGCGGGGTCTTCCGCATTCAAACGGCGGGTCTCGTTGCGGATTGCGCGAGCGAGGATGAAAAAGGCGATGAATACGAACAAGAGCCATTGGCCCACGTACGAGTAGTGATAGCCGACACCCTCGGTCGGAGCTGTCGGTTGAATCGGTGTCAACGACTTCGACGCAGGCGGCGCCTGTGTATCGAGCACGCCGTACGCACTGGTTAGCACGGAAGTGCCCACCCGTTGTTGGATTTGGGCCAGGTCGATGGACTGAATCTGGCCACTCGTGCCTGAGCCGGTGCCCTTCGGCGCCTCGCTCGGACGCAGACGCACGACGACGCTGACGTCGCCGCTGGGCGGGCTGGGGTTCAGGGCAGGCACGGTCACATCCCCACCCGACGGGGCCGTCCACCCGCGGTCGACCATGATGATCGCCCCGTCATCCGTTCGCAGCGGTGTGAGGATTTCGAACCCGATGTTGCCGTTGAGGAAGCGATTGCGCACGATCAACTGCTCATTCGCGTCGTACCTGCCGGTTGCGCTGACGCGCTGCCAATTCTGATTGCTGTGAAAGCGGGCACCGGTTGGCAGCGCTTGCGACAGCGGCACGGGAGCTGCGTTGAAGTTCGTGTTCACGATCGCGTTGTCTGTCGAAGCCTGCCGACCGCGGTCGAACTGCCAGAGAGCGAGCCCGCAGCAGATCAGTGCGAAGGCGATCGCCAGAGCGATGTACGCGATCCACCGGCCGGTCCGCAGAAACTGCCGACCCGTGAGGCCTTCTGTGACCGTGTCGTACACCGCCGCCGGTTTCGCAAGAGCGCCACCGCCTGCGGCGCGGGCGACATCGCGCGACCCACGCTGTGCCAGCGTGGTTCGTGGTCGATTTTCCGTCACAGGCTGCTCGGATTCATTGACGTGGCTGTTGTGGGTAGGCCTCGAGAGGCTCAGTACTCCCAGATTACTGTGCCCGGCTGGGGGAGGGCTCGGCGCTCCTGCTCCGGTTCATCGTTCATACCGGAGAAAGCGGTACGGCAATCCCGCCGTCGACGTGTGCCAGCCTTGTGCAGGATCGGCCGTGCGGATGGTCCAGTCCGGCGTTAGTAGAGGTGCCGTGGTGTCGCCGTCGAACGCTGCATCGATCTCGGTGACCTCCAACACGGTCGCCGCACCGATGGTCGCGGCGTACAGTTGGCCACCGCCGATGATCCATGCGTTGCCATCGGCTGCCGCGATCGCTTCGTCGATCGAGTGCACGACAATCGCGCCGCCAGCGCACCACGAGGTGTCTCTCGTGACGACAATGTTCGCGCGTTCCGGCAGGGGCCGGTATCGCGCTGGCAACGAGTCCCAGGTGCGACGTCCCATGATGACCGAGCCGCTCCCCGTGACCGCGCGAAAATGACGGGAGTCTTCTGTTACGTGCCAGGGCATAACTCCGTCACGACCGATCACGCCGCTGCGCGCCTGTGCCCAGATCAAGCCGATCGTCATCCTCCGGCGACTCTCAGACGGCTACGGCGGCGCGAATGGCCGGGTGGTGCTGATAGTTGACGAGCTCGAAGTCGTCGTAGCGATAGTCGAAGATGCTTTCCGGGTGACGCAGAATTCGCAACGCCGGTGCCGAATACGGGTAGCGGGTCAACTGCTGGGTCACCTGTTCGACGTGATTGTCGTAGATGTGGCAGTCGCCGCCGGTCCATACGAATTCGCCGGGTTCAAGGCCGACCTGGTCGGCGACCATCAGGGTTAGCAGCGCGTAGCTGGCGATATTGAAAGGCACTCCGAGAAACAGGTCGGCGCTGCGCTGGTAGAGCTGACAGGACAACTTGCCTTCCGCGACATAGAACTGGAATATTGCGTGGCACGGAGCGAGCGCCATTTTTGAAATCTCCGAAACGTTCCATGCCGAAACGAGCATACGTCGGGAGTTGGGGTCGCGTCGCAGAGTGTCGATGACCTGGGAGATCTGGTCGATGTGCCCGCCGTCCGGTGTCGGCCATGACCGCCATTGCACCCCGTACACGGGGCCGAGCTCTCCCGCAGCATCCGCCCACTCGTCCCAGATTGTGACACCGTTCTCCCGGAGCCAGGCAACATTGCTCTCACCGCGCAAGAACCAGAGCAGTTCGTAGACGATCGACTTGAAGTGCACACGCTTGGTGGTAATCAGCGGAAAGCCGTCAGCCAGGTCGAACCGCAACTGCCGGCCGAACACGCTCCGGGTGCCCGTGCCAGTACGGTCTGCCTTCGGTGAGCCATTCGCGAGCGTGTCGCGCAGCAGGTCCTCGTACGGGGTGGCGATGGGCGCGGTATTAGTGGGCGGGGTGGCAATCGGTGTGATGGCGGTCGAATCAGTCACAGCTTCGATGCTACGTTGTCAGCGCGTCGGCGCGGTCGAGAACGCGCGGACGATGGAACAACGCAGACTGTGAAACAACGCGGGGCGCGAACAAGTAGGCTCAGTGCGTGACTGAAACCGTGGCATCCGTGCGGGCTGTGACCGAGCGTCTCTGGCCATCGTCCGGCACAGAGCCGTGGGACGCTCCCGGACTGCTCAGCGGGGCATTGGATGCGCCGGTCACGCGCATTCACCTGGCCGTCGACGCGGTGGCCGACACCGTGGCTGAGGCGATCGATGCCGCAGCGGACCTGCTTTTAGTGCACCACCCGCTGCTGTTGCGGGGAGTCACCAGCGTGGCGGAGGATCGGTACAAAGGCGCTCTGTTGGCTCGGTTGATCCGCGCCGATTGCGCGTTGATCGCCGCCCACACCAATGCGGATACGGTCGCAGAAGGCACCTCCGCAGTTTTCGCGACCCTGCTGGGGTTGACGGACGCCAGGCCGATCGCATCGGCCAGTGAAGCGGACAGCGCATCCGGTATCGGCATCGGACGAATCGGCCGCCTGCCCGAGGCGATGACTCTGGGCCGGCTCGCACAACGCATTGCGGAGCTCGTGCCTGCGACCGCAAGCGGTGTGCGCGCCGCCGGAGAATTCGAAATGCCCGTCAGCGTTGTGGCGCTGTGCGCCGGAGCAGGCGATGCCTATCTGGCCGACCCCGCCGTGCGAGAGGCGGATGTCTACATCACGTCCGATCTTCGTCACCACCCGGCGTCCGAGGCGCGCGAGCAGGCTCTGATCGGCCAGGGCCCCGCGCTCATCGATGTGTCGCACTGGGCCAGCGAATGGTTGTGGCTGCAGATCGCTGCCGAGCAATTGCGCAGCGCCCTGCCGGATGCGACGATAACGGTCAGCGAGCTGCGCACCGATCCGTGGGATTTTGCAGTCGTTCAATAGGTGCAGTCGAAGTCGAGAGTTGAGGAACTGTGAAGGCTAGCCCGCAGGAGCAGAAGGAACTGCTTCGCCTCCAGGCGGTGGATACCCGCTTGTCCCAGCTTGACCACACGCTGAAAGCACTGCCCCAGCACGCCGCCCTGGCGCGGTTGACGGCCCCGCTGGACGCCGTTCGACAGAGGCAGGCCGTCGCCACCGGTCAGCGTGAGGATGCTGAGACCGAACTCGCCCGGATCGAGTCGGACGTCTCCGTGGTGGAGGCGCGAATGGCTCGCGACGCTGCCCGGTTGCAGCAAACGTCCTCAATGAAAGATGTCGATGCGCTCGAGGCTGAGATCGGTGCGCTGAAGAAACGACGCAGCGATCTTGAAGACATCGAACTCACCGTCATGGAACGCATCGAGGGCATCGATGCCGAACTCGCCGGGATTCTGTCGGAGCGCGCCGTGCTCGATGAGCAACTCACGCAGTTGGAGCTGACCAAAGGGGAGCAGCAGGTGATCCTCGAGGCCGAGCGGGCTGCAGCCTCCGCCGATCGCACCGCGATCGCCTCGCAGGTGCAGCAGGACCTGCTGGCACTGTACGAGCGCCAGCGCGCCCGCTACGGCACCGGTGCTGCTTTGCTGCTGCGCGGCGTATCGCTGGGCAGCAACGTCAAGCTGACCGAGTCCGACCTGCAGGCCATCCGCCTGGCGGCGGATGACGATGTGATGCTCTGCCCTGACAGTGGTGCCATTCTGATCAGGAATGAGGAGTCGGGTCTCTGAGCTTCTCGCTGAACGTCAGCCCGGGACGGTAGGCTGAGCCGAGGAATGGGTCGGCAAGACGGTCGCGTCATCCGCTCGGGTTTTCGAATCCGCGCCGGATGCCGAGGAACGTCCGGGCTCCACAGAGCAGGACGGTGGGTAACACCCACCCGGGGCAACCCGCGAGACAGTGCCACAGAAAGCAGACCGCCGTGCGGCAACGCGCGGTAAGGGTGAAACGGTGGTGTAAGAGACCACCAGCGACCGGGGCGACCCGGCCGGCTCGGTAAACCTCGTCCGGAGCAAGGTCAGACAGGGAACATTGAGGCTGCTCGTCTCGTTCCCGGGTAGACCGCTAGAGGGCTGCGGCAACGTATGTCCCGAGATAGATGGCCGTCCACGGCGGAGCGTTCGCGCTTCGCCCGGACAGAACCCGGCGTAGCAGCCGGCCCATTCCGCTACTCGTCCTCCTCGTCGGGCACGAACCGGTAGCCCATGCCCTGTTCGGTCAGCAGGTAGCGCGGACGAGACGGCTCCGGCTCGAGTTTCTTACGCAGCTGCGCCAAGTAGAGTCGCAGATAGCCGGTGTCGTTCGTGTATTGCGGCCCCCACACCTCGGTGAGCAACATCTGCCGCGTGACCAGGCGGCGCGGATTGCGCAGCAGGAGTTCCAGCATCCGCCACTCGGTCGGCGTCAGCCGAATGGTGACATTGCCATCGTCTGTGTGCTTCTGAGCGGACTTCGCGGCCAAGTCGACGGTCACTGGGCCGAGGTGCACGACCGGCTCATCCGCTGCGCTCGGCACGCGTCGAGTGAGGGCGCGGATGCGTGCGAGCAGCTCGTCGGCCGCGAACGGCTTCGTCACATAGTCATCTGCGCCGGCGTCGAGCGCATCGACTTTGTCTGCCGAGTCGGTGCGGCCCGAGACGACGAGGATCGGCACCGTGCTCCAACCGCGAAGTGCCTCGATCACCTGGATGCCGGTCAGCCCGGGCATCCCCAGGTCGAGAATCACCAGCTCTGGATGCTGTGCCGTCGCGGCGTCGAGCGCGTCCGTGCCCGTGCGCGCGAGCAGCACGTCATAACCGCGCGCCCGCAGCATCACCTGCAGGGCCCGGAGAATCTGCGCGTCGTCGTCGGCGATGAGAATCTTCATGCGCGCTCTCTTTCGTCGGCAACGGGGAGAGTGACGACCGTGGTGAGGCCGCCGCCGGGCGTGTCTTCGGTCGTGAGCGTACCGCCCATCCCTTCGACGAATCCCTTCGACAAAGCGAGGCCGAGGCCGATCCCGCTGTCATTGTCGGTGTCGCCGAGGCGCTGGAACGGAATGAAGATCTGGTCGCGGCGCTCATCGGGCACGCCAGGGCCCGAGTCGACGACCCGCACTTGGATCGTGTCGGCGAACTCGCTCGCGCTGACCAGCGGATGCGTTCCGGCCGGTGAGAAGCGTAACGCGTTGTTCAGGAGGTTAACCAGCACGCGCTGCAGGAGCACGGCGTCCGCAAGTGCGGGCCGTAGCGCGGGGGAGACATCGAGTTCGACGGCGCCGGGCGGGAGCGTGAGTTCGTCGAGCACGGCCGGCAGCACGTCGTCGATGGCGACAGGCGCCAACGACACAGCGAGCACGCCGGCCTGTAGGCGGCTGACGTCCAGCAGGTTCGTCACGAGATCGGCGAGATTGGCGAGACTGACCTCCGCTGTGTCAAGAAGTTCCTGCCGATCGGCATCCGACCAGTCGACGTCTTGTGAGGCCAGGCTCGTCACCGCAGCGGTGGCAGCAGCAAGTGGTCGTCGCAGATCGTGTCCCACGGCCGCCAACAGCGCACTGCGCACCCGGTCTGCTTCTGCCAGCGGCTCCATTTCGCGTGCTGCTTCGCTCAGGTTCTGGTGCTCCAAGGCGGCGTCCAACTGGGTGACGATCACCGCGAGCAGGCGGCGATCGGCTGCCGCCAAGTCGCGTCCGGAGAGCTCGATCCGCGCCTTGTCACCGACGGCGAGCGAACTTGTGTGCTCGGCATCAGCGGGCTCGCCCGACGCAAACAGCACGGTGTCGCCAGCCATCAGGCGCACGCCGTTGAGCCCGAATGCTTCCCGTGTGCGGGAGACCAACGATTGAACACTGCCCTCTCCCCGGATGACGCCTCCGGCGACGGTCGCGAGGAGTTCGGATTCCGCAGCGGCCCGGAATGCTGTTCGACTGCGCCGTGCCGCCTGGTCGACCACCAGACTGACGAGAGCGGCGATGACAATGAACAGTGCGAGGGCCAGCAGGTGCAACGGCTCGCTGATGGTGATCGTGTAGAGCGGCGCAACGAAGAAGAAGTCGAGCGTGATGCCGGACAATGCGGCCGCGAACAATGCCGGCCACAGACCGCCCACGAGGGCGACGAGAACCACGAGCAACTGATAGCTGAGTACGTCGCTCGTGATGGAGTCCGGGCTGCGGAATGAGGCGAGAAGTAGGGTCAGGAGCGGCCCGCCGACGAGCGCGATGATCAAGCCGAACATCTGTCGCCGTAGCGTGAGCCCACCGCCCAGTCGGGGGAGCGCGCCGCGACCGCCCGCCGCCGCGTGCGAGACGATGTGCACGTCGATGTCGCCGGATTCTCGGATCACGGTCGATCCAATGCCCGGCCCGGTCAGCAGAGCCGCGAGCCTGGTCCTGCGGGACACGCCGATCACCAGCTGCGTCGCATTGCTCGCCTTGGCGAAATCGACGAGCGCGCGGGGCACATCGTCGCCGACGACCTGGTGGTAGCTCCCGCCGAGCTGCTCGACGAGAGAGTGCTGGTTGACGAGTGCGCCTGGGTTGGGATCGCGCAGCCCGTCCTGGCTCGTGACGTGCACTGCCAGCAGATCCCCGCCGGATGCGCGCGCGGCGATCCGCGCCCCGCGCCGCACCAGTGTCTCACCCTCCGGCCCGCCGGTCAGCGCGACCACAACGCGCTCCCGCGCTTCCCACTTGCTGTCGATGCCGTGCTCGGATCGATAGCGCTGCAGTGACACGTCGACTTCGTCTGCCAGCCAGAGCAGTGCAAGTTCTCGGAGCGCGGTGAGATTGCCGAGGCGAAAGTAGTTGGACAGCGCCGCGTCGATTCGGCTGGCCGGATAGACCAGACCAGCACTGAGCCGATCGCGGAGCGCCTGCGGTGCCACATCGACAACTTCGATCTGGTCTGCGCTACGCAGCACGGCGTCGGGGATCGTCTCTTGTTGCGCGATTCCGGTGATCTGCTGCACAACGTCGTTGAGCGACTGAATGTGCTGAATATTCAGCGTGGAGATCACGTCGATCCCGGCGTCGAGCAGCGCATCGACATCCTGCCATCGCTTCTCGTGGGCGAGCCCCGGGGCGTTGGTGTGGGCGAGTTCGTCGACCAGAGCGATCTGCGGCGCGCGGGCGAGCACAGCCGCCAGATCCAACTCGGTCAGCTCTATTCCGCGATGTGTGATCGTGAGCCGAGGCAACACTTCGAGCCCGCTCAGCATGGCTGCCGTCGCGGCGCGTCCGTGGGTTTCAACGAACGCGACGACGACGTCTTTGCCCTCGTCGGCGAGGCGACGGCCTTCTTCGAGCATGGTGAAGGTCTTGCCGACACCGGGGGCAGCACCGAGCAGAACCCGCAAACGACCTCTGCTCACTCTGTCTGCCCCTTAGCCATTCCCATTCGGATCCAGCTGGGCCAGTGCCAGGTTCAGCTGCAGAACGTTGACGGTCGGTTCTCCGAGATACCCGAGTTCCCGTGGTTGAATCTTAGACTCGACGAGCTTCTTCACCACTGACTCGCTGAGGCCGCGCTTGGCCGCGACGGCATTCACCTGGAGCAAGGCGTACGCGGGCGAGATGTCCGGGTCAAGACCCGAACCGGATGCCGTGACCGCGTCGGCGGGGATTTGTGCGGCAGTGACTCCGTCCAGCTTCTCGATCACGGCCTTGCGTTGATTGATCGACTTGAGCAAGTCGGGATTGTTCGGCCCGAGGTTGCTGCCGGTCGACGCATTCGCGTCGTAGTTCGCAGCAGACGGCCGCGATTGGAACCACTGCGCGAGTGGGACACCCTTCGCCGTGGTGGATGACTGCCCGATCAGGCTCGAGCCGACCACAGCACCACCGTTGACGCCCGCTGCGGTGATACGTGAACCGTTCGCTTGTGCCGGCATCGTCAATTGGCCGACGCCGGTCATCACCAGCGGATAAATGATTCCAAGCGCGGCGGTCATCACGAGCATGGCGCGCAATGCCACCCAATATTGGCGCGACGTGCCGCGAATTGTGGCGTTCATGAACTGTTCTGTCCTTCGTTTGTGGTCGAGTTCGTCGCTAGAATCCGGGGATCAGGCCGACGATGAGGTCAATGAGTTTGATGCCGACGAACGGGGCGATGAGGCCGCCGATTCCATACAGCAGTAAGTTGCGGTTCAGCAGCCGAGAAGCCGAGGCCGGCCGGTAGCGCACCCCGCGCAGCGCCAGTGGGATCAACAGCACGATGATGATCGCGTTGAAAATGACCGCCGAGAGGATCGCCGATGCAGGTGAGTGCAACTGCATGATGTTCAGAGCCTGCAGTCCGGGAAACACTCCGACGAACATCGCGGGGATGATGGCGAAATACTTCGCCACGTCGTTGGCGATCGAGAACGTCGTGAGCGCGCCGCGCGTGATCAGCAATTGCTTGCCGATCCGAACGATGTCGATAAGCTTCGTCGGGTCCGAGTCGAGGTCGACCATGTTCCCGGCCTCTTTCGCGGCGGAGGTGCCCGTGTTCATGGCTACGCCGACATCGGCCTGGGCGAGCGCCGGCGCGTCGTTCGTGCCGTCTCCCGTCATTGCAACCAGGTTGCCGCCCTCCTGTTCCCGTCGAATTAGCGCCAGTTTTTCTTCCGGCGTCGCCTCGGCGAGAAAGTCGTCGACACCGGCCTCCGCAGCGATTGCCTTCGCTGTCAACGGGTTGTCACCGGTGACCATGACCGTGCGGATGCCCATTGTGCGCAGGTCGGCGAACCGTTCGGCCAAGCCGGTCTTGACGATGTCCTTCAGGTAGATGGCGCCGAGAAGGCGTGCGAAGCCATCCGCTGAACGTGTCGCCACGCCCAAAGGGGTGCCGCCGACGGTCGAGATCCGTTCAATCTGTTCGTCGAGTTGACGACGCGCGTCATCGTCGATTGGGGTGGTCGCCGCGACCCAGGCGATCACCGACGATGCCGCACCCTTGCGGATGCTGCTTCCGTCGCCGAAATCAACGCCGCTCATCCGTGTTTGGGCGGTGAACGGCACGATCTCGCCGGCCAAATCGCCCGTGTGCGTGTACCCAAGGCGTTCTGCCAATGCGACCACGGACGCACCCTCCGGAGTCGGGTCGCTGAGCGATGCAAGCGCGGCAGCACGGACGAGATCGGCCTGCTGCGTACCGCCGACCGGGATGAATTCGTCGGCCTGCCGGTTGCCGTAAGTGATCGTTCCGGTCTTGTCGAGAAGCAGTGTCGTCACGTCCCCTGCGGCTTCCACTGCGCGTCCCGACATCGCCAGCACGTTGCGCTGCACGAGCCGATCCATTCCGGCGATGCCGATCGCGGAGAGCAATGCCCCGATTGTCGTCGGAATCAGACAGACCAGAAGCGCGACAAGCACGGCGACGCTGGGTGCGGCGTTCGCGAACCCGGCGGTCGGGCCGACTGCGAGGATCACGACAACGAAGATGATCGTCAGGCTCGCCAGCAGGATGTTCAGGGCGATCTCGTTCGGTGTCTTCTGCCGCGAAGCGCCCTCCACCAGCTTGATCATGCGGTCGACAAAGGTCTCTCCCGGCTTGCTGGTGATCCGTACGACGACGCGGTCCGACAGAACGCGTGTTCCACCCGTGACGGCGCTTCGGTCACCGCCTGATTCGCGCACGACCGGAGCAGACTCGCCGGTGATCGCGGACTCATCGACGGATGCGATGCCCCAGATGATGTCGCCGTCGCCGGGGATCAAGTCCCCTGCGCTGACCACCACGATATCGCCGAGTCGTAGGTCGCCGGACAAGGCGGGAGTGACGATTGCCCGCTCCGCACCGGCATCCGCTTGTTCGTCGTAATCGGAGACGAGATTCGCGGTCGTGGTGGTGCGGGTCTTGCGCAGTGTCGCAGCTTGCGCCTTGCCGCGGCCTTCGGCCACAGATTCGGCGAGCGTAGCGAACAGCACGGTGAGCCACAGCCAGATCGCGATCGACCAGGTGAAAGCCAGCGTCGCCGCGCTGCCGCCGGGCTGTCGCCCGAGGAACGGCTGTGCGATGGCGATGACTGTGGTCAGAGCTGCGCCGAGCTCCACGATGAACATCACCGGGTTGTGCCAGAGTTCGCGCGGATCCAGCTTGCGGAACGCGCCCGGCAGCCCATTCACGAGTTGACCGAGGCTGAACGTCTTGACGGAGGATTTCGATGTCGACGGCAGTTGACTCGAGGTACTGATGGTGGTCATGATTCAGTGCAGCCCTTCCGCCAGGGGACCCAGCGCGAGAACGGGGAAGTAGGTGAGTGCGGTGACGATGACGATCGTGCCGACGAGCAAGCCGACGAACTGCGGCTTGTGTGTGGGCAACGTGCCCGACGTTGTCGGAACGATCTCTTGGCTGGCGAGGGAACCCGCCAGGGCGAGAACGAAGACGATCGGAATGAATCGGCTCAAGAACATGACGGCACCGAGCGCAGCATTCAGCCACGGAGTGTTCGCGCTGATCCCGGCGAACGCCGAGCCGTTGTTGTTGCCGGCGGAGGTGAACATGTACAGCACCTCGGAGAAGCCGTGCTGTCCCGGATTCAGGATGCTTGTCTTCTCGATGCTTTGACTGACGCCCGGTATCGCGAAGCTGAGCGCCGTGCCTGCCAAGACCAAGGTCGGTGTTGCGAGGATGTAGAGGCTCGCCATCTTGATCTCGCGGGAAGCGATCTTCTTTCCGAGATATTCGGGAGTGCGGCCGACCATCAGGCCGGCCAGGAAGACTGCGACGATCGCGATCATCAGTATCCCGTACAGGCCTGGGCCGATCCCGCCAGGAGCCACTTCACCGGTCATCATGTTGAGCATCGGCATCATTCCGCCAAGCGGCGTGAAGCTGTCGTGCATCGAATTGACGGCGCCGGTTGAGGTGAGCGTCGTGGAGGTGGCGAACAGCGTGGACCCGATGATGCCGAAACGCTGCTCCTTTCCTTCGAGCGCGCCGCCTGCAGCCTGAGTCGCCGTCCCTGCGCCCTGCAGTTCGAACAGGGTCAACGCGATCAGCGACGCGATGAAGATGACCGCCATTGCGGCGAGGATGGCGTATCCCTGGCGGATGTCGCCGATCATCCGCCCGAACGTGCGGGTGAGGCTGACGGGCAGTAAAAGCAGCATGAAGATCTCGAGCATGTCCGTCCACGGGGTCGGGTTCTCGAACGGATGCGCAGAGTTCGCGTTGAAGAATCCGCCTCCGTTGTTTCCGAGGAGCTTGATCGACTCCTGAGACGCGACCGGCCCGCCCGGCAGGTTCTGCGTCGCTCCGGTGAGGGTGGTGATGTGATCGATCGGGTTCAGGTTCTGGATGACACCGCCGGCGATCAGGATGATCGCGAACAGGACGGACAGAGGCAGCAGGATGCGAACGGTTGTGCGTGTCAGGTCAACCCAGAAGTTGCCGATGGTGCCCGTGCGGTGTGCAGCGAATCCGCGCACCAGCGCGACGGCCACGACGGCGCCGACGCCGGCAGATGCAAAGTTCTGCACCGCAAGGCCGGCGAACTGCACGGTGTAACCCAGTGTGGCTTCCGGAGAATACGACTGCCAGTTCGTGTTCGTCACGAAGGAGATCGCTGTGTTGAACGAAAGGCCCTCCGGCACGGCCGGAAGCCCCAGCGAATACGGCAGAATCGCCTGCATCCGCTGTAACGCGTAGACGAACAGCACGCCGATGATGGAAAACGCGAGTACGCCTCGCAGGTAGATCGGCCAACTTTGTTCGGAGGTCGGATCGACTCCGATGACACGGTAGAACGCGCGCTCGACGCCAAGGTCTTTGCGGGTCGTGTAGACACGCGCCATGTAGTCGCCGAGCGGCCGATAGCAGACCGCGAGCAGCAGAACGAGCGTGGCAAGGCTTGCCACGAAGAGCCAGAAAGTCATCTAAAACTTCTCCGGTTTCAGCAGGGCCCACACCAGGTAGACGATGGAACCCACAGCCAGCGCGGCGGCGAAGATGGTGAAGAAGATCACAGCTTCTCCACCCCCTTGCCGATCAGGGCGACGATGGCGCCGAGGGCGAGAATACCCGCAACGCAAATCACATCTAGCAACGTCAAACACTCCGTTCGGACGGTGTCGCGGCCCGGCAAGGCCGACGACAGTGACCGTCAAGTCACGGAATGATTCAACGTGCGAGTAAGCGGTTCGGGCCGCTCCCTAACGAATTTCTAACGGCGCTGCGACCGGATGCTAACGGTTCCCTTTCGCAGCGAGCGCCGCGGCCCCCAGAATGCCCGCGTTATTGCGATACTGCGCCGGAACGATCTTGGTGTCCAATTTCAAAAACGGGAAGAACTCCTGGTAGTGCTTTGAAACGCCGCCACCGACGACGAAAAGGTCGGGCGACATCAAGAACTCGACAGCTTCGTAGTAGCGCTGCAGTCGTTTCGACCACTGCTCCCACGAGAGGTCTTCGCGTTCTTTCGCCGAATACGCTGCTTTGCTCTCGGCGTCGTGTCCGTCGATCTCCAGGTGACCCAGTTCCGCGTTCGGCACGAGCACACCGTCGTAGATCAACGCACTGCCGATGCCCGTACCGAGTGTCGTGAGAATCACCAGGCCGGCAACTCCCTTCGCAGCACCGAATTGCGTCTCCGCATAACCGGCGGCATCCGCATCGTTCACGAAGTGAATATCGCGCTTCAGCGTCTTCTCGAAAAGTGCCTCTGCGTCGAGGCCGATCCATTTCTTAGAGACGTTCGCGGCCGACATCGTGTGACCGTTCCGGATGATCGCCGGAAAGCAGACGCCGACCGGTGCATCGGGGTCTGTGTTCTCGAGTTGGGCCAGAACCTCGTTCGCCGTTTCGACAATGTCGTCGGGCTTGCCGCCGTCCGGAGTCGGAAGTTTGATGCGCTCGCTGAGAAGTTCACCTGTGGTGAGGTCGACGACACCCCCCTTGATGCCCGTTCCGCCGATGTCGATGCCGATTGCCGTCGTTGAGCTCATGACAGCAATCTACCGGGACCGGGACAGCAGCGCAGGACCTGGTGGTTCATCCGAGTTCGGTCTGGCACGCTGCTACGGCAACGTCAGAACCTCGGCGCCGCGCTCTGTGACCACCAAGGTGTGTTCGAATTGGGCGGTCACGCTCTTGTCCTTGGTGGTCACTGTCCAATCGTCGGCCCAGACATCCCAGTCGACCCCGCCCAGTGTCAGCATGGGTTCGATCGTGAACACCATGCCGACCTGCATCTCGGTGTCGTAGACGGGAGCAGAGTCGTAGTGGGGGATGATCAGTCCGGAGTGGAAGGCCGTGCCCACACCGTGACCGGTGTAGTCGCGCACGACTCCATACCCGAACCGTTTCGCGTACGACTCGATCGCTCGCCCGATCACGTTCACCTGGCGCCCGGGCGCGACTGCTTTGATTCCGCGGTTCAGCGCCTCTCGGGTGCGCTCGACGAGGAGCGTGACCTCTTCGGTTGCTCTCCCGACGATGAACGTCTGGTTGCTGTCGCCGTGCATTCGGTTTTTGTATGCGGTGATGTCGATGTTGACGATATCTCCGTGTTCGAGCACGGTGTCGTCGGGGATTCCGTGGCAGATCACCTCATTGACCGAGCTGCACAGCGATTTCGGAAAGCCGCGATAGCCGAGGGTCGACGGATACGCGCCCTCTGAGACCATGAAATCGTGGCCGATGATGTCGAGTTCCTCCGTGGTGACGCCGGGCTTCACATGCTGACCGACCAGCTCGATCGCTTCAGCGGCGATCCGGCCGGACTCGCGGATCAGCGCGATCTCCTCTGTGGAGTAGATGTCCGAACCGGTGTAGGTCGCCGGTCCGGGCCGCCCGACGTATTCAGGGCGCTCGATGTTCGCGGGCACCGTGCGGGGTGCGCTGATATGCCCGGGGATGAGGCGGCTGGCAGAGTCCTTTGGCATAGGATCAAGCTTATGGCGCAGATCGACGACGATAACAAGCACAAGTTTTGGTACAACATGAAGACCGGTGCTGTCGAGCAGGGCTTCGTGTCACCGGCGCCCGACCGCGTCGGTCCGTTCGACACCGCAGACGAGGCCGCGCACGCGCTCGAGAAGTTGCGCGAGAACAGCGCGAAATGGGCAGCGGAGGACGCAGCAGAGGACCGCTGAGCTCGGCACCTTCGAACAGCGAACGATGAGGGTGGTCTTGAAGGTGGTCTGGTGACAACGAGGTCGATCGAATCACTGGTTGATGCTTTGCCTCCCGGAATTGTGTTGAGAGATCCGGAGGCGCTGGCTCGTTATCGGCACGACGCCACGAGTGAAACGGCGGGGACGCCTTTGGCGGTGGTCTGCGCCGAAGACGCCGATCAGGTGCAACTTGTCATGCGCTGGGCGCACGAGAACGGCGTCGCCGTCATCCCCCGAGGGGCGGGCAGCGGCGTTTCCGGCGGATCATCGGCACTCGACGGTGCACTCACGCTCAGCCTCGAACGGATGCGGGCGATCGAGATCGATCCGGCCAGCAGGATCGCGATCGTGCAACCGGGTGCGTTCAACGCCGAGGTGAAGGCCGCTGCGGCCGAACACGGGCTCTGGTACCCGCCCGATCCGTCGTCGTTCGAGATCTGCTCGATCGGCGGCAATATCGCGACCAACGCTGGTGGACTGTGTTGCGTCAAATACGGTGTCACGACCGACTACGTGCTCGGTCTGGACGTCGTGTTGGCGGATGGCACGAAGGTGAGTCTCGGTGGGTCTCAGGTCAAGGATGTCGCCGGGCTTTCGCTCGTGAAACTATTCGTCGGCAGCGAGGGCACCCTGGGCATCGTCACGCGGGCGATTCTGCGGCTGATCCCTGCACAGCCCGAAAAAACGACGCTGATCGCGACATTCGACAGTGTCGAAGCGGCGGCTGAGTCGGTGGTGGAGATCGGCAGAACGCTCCGGCCGTCGATGATGGAATTGATGGACCGCGCATCCATCAGCGCAGTCGAGGATCATCTGCCGAGCGGGCTGGATCGCGACGCCGAGGCGATGCTGATCGCCCAGTCGGACGCTCCGGGGACTCTCGGGGAGGCTGAGGTCGCGGCGATGCTCACCGTGTTCGTCGAGCATGGAGCGCGAGAGACGATCTTGGCAACTGACCCGGTTGTCGCGGAACGTTACACGGCGGCCCGTCGCGCGGTGTTCCCCGCGCTGATGGCTCGCGGCAGACTCATGTACGGCGATGTCGGGGTGAAGATCCCGCTGCTACCTGAGCTGCTCGCGGGGATCACGGCCCTTGGCGAGCAGCATCAGATCGACGTTTCCGTGTGTGCGCACGCGGGGGACGGCAACACGCATCCGAATGTCGTGTTCGACCCGGACGTCCCTGGCATGGCTGAGAGGGCGCAGCTCGCGTTCACCGAGATCATGGACCTGGCGATCGCGCTCGGCGGCACGATCACCGGAGAGCACGGTGTCGGCCGTGCGAAGCGGCATCGCCTACCCGATCAGCTCGGCCCCGATGTGATGGCGCTCAACCGCGCGATCAAGCATGCACTGGACCCGACCGGCATCCTCAATCCCGGTGTGATGTTCTGACGGCCGGGAGGGACAATCAGTAGCTGTTTTCGGGGCCTGGGTACACCCCGGCTTCGACGTCGGCCTTGTAGCGTACGGCGGCGTCACTGAGCACACCCTTCAGGTCGGCATACTGTTTGACGAACTTCGGAATGCGGCCGGTCGTGAAGCCGGCCCAGTCCGTCCAGACCAGTAGCTGGCCGGTCACGTGCGGCCCCGCGCCGACTCCGATCGTTGGGATGCGCAACTCGGTTGTCACCCGCTCTGCCGCTTCTGCAGGCACCATCTCCAGCACGACAGCGAACGCCCCGGCTTCTTCAACAGCGTGGGCGTCGGCGAGCAGTTGCTCCGCTCCGGCGCCGCGGCCTTGGATGATGTGCCCGCCGAGACCGTGCTCGGACTGCGGGGTGTAACCGATGTGTGCCATCACCGGGATGCCGGCGTCGACGATGCGGCGGATCTGTTTGGCGCTGCGCATCCCGCCCTCCAGTTTCACCGCGTGCGCACCGGTTTCTTTCATGAATCGCACGGCCGTGTGCAGAGCGTCCTGGACATCCGTTTCGTAGGAGCCGAACGGCATGTCTGCGATGACGAACGCACGTTTGACCGCGCCGGCCACGGCGCGAGTCAGCGGGATCAGATCGTCCACCGTGACCGGCAGTGTCGTGTCGTAACCGAGCACGTTGTTGCCGGCCGAGTCGCCGACCAGGAGAAAGTCGATACCGGCCGCGTCGAAGATCTGCGCACTGAGCATGTCGTAACTGGTCAGCCCCGTGATCGAGAATCCGGAGTCTTTCGCGGCCTGAAAATGCCGCGTGCGGATCCGCTTCAAGTCCGGCTGCCCGCCACCGTATGGGCGGTCTTCGTGCGCTGCGTTGTCTGGGCCCGCTGTTTGGTCTGCCATGCCGCAAAGTCTAGTGATGCCCCTGCGCCCGGTGGGCGAATCAGACCTGCGAACCAGTAGCCTAGAGGATGGTACGAGAGGGGCAGAATGGACAAGCAGCGCGACTTCGTTCTACGCACGATTGAGGAACGCGGTATCAAGTTCGTTCGTCTCTGGTTCACAGACGTGGTCGGTTCGCTCAAGTCGGTCGCCATCGCCCCAGCCGAAGTGGAGGGCGCGTTCACGGAGGGCCTCGGGTTCGACGGTTCCGCGATCGAAGGCCTGACCCGGTTGTTCGAATCCGACCTGCTCGCGCACCCCGACCCGGCGACCTTCCAGATTCTGCCGTGGCGCGGCGAGATCGACCCGACCGCCAGAATGTTCTGCGACATCACAACACCAGACGGCCTTCCCGCGGTCGCGGACCCGCGCAACGTGCTCAAGCGCACGCTCGAGAAAGCCGCGGAGCGCGGGTTCACCTGCTACACGCATCCGGAGATCGAGTTCTACTTGCTCAAGTCGTCCAAGCTCGGCAAAGACGGTCAGCCGATACCGGTCGACTCCGCCGGCTACTTCGACAACGTTCCCGGCGGCACGGCGCACGACTTCCGGCGCCGCTCCGTTCGCATGCTCGAGGACCTCGGCATCTCCGTGGAGTTCAGTCACCACGAGGCCGGGCCAGGTCAAAACGAGATCGACCTGCGCTACGCGGATGCCCTCGCCACCGCAGACAACATCATGACGTTTCGCACCGTTGTCAAGGAGGTAGCGATCGAACAGGGTGTATACGCGACGTTCATGCCGAAGCCGATATCGGGGCAGCCGGGCAGTGGCATGCACACCCACATGTCGCTGTTCGAGGGTGACACGAACGCATTCTTCGAGGCCGGTGCACAGTATCAGCTTTCCAAGACCGGCCGGCAGTTCATTGCGGGCCTGCTCAAGCACGCTCCCGAAATCACGGCCGTCACGAACCAGTTCGTCAATTCGTACAAACGCCTCTGGGGTGGCGACGAGGCGCCGAGCTTCGTCTGCTGGGGTCACAACAACCGTTCTGCACTCGTGCGGGTGCCGCTGTACAAGCCCAGCAAGGGCCAGAGTTCCCGGGTCGAGTACCGCGGGATCGATTCGGCGGCCAACCCGTATCTTGCCTTCTCGCTGATGCTTGCTGCTGGGCTGAAGGGAATCGAAGAGGAGTACGAGCTTCCGGCCGAGGCCGAAGACAACGTGTGGGCGCTCAGCGACGCCGAGCGGCGCGCCCTCGGCTACAGCCAGTTGCCGGCGAGCCTTGACCACGCCATCCATCGCATGGAAGAGTCCGAGCTTGTCGCCGAGACACTGGGAGAACAGGTCTACAACTACTTCCTGCTCAACAAGCGGCAGGAATGGGAACAGTATCGCGCCCAGGTGACCCCGTACGAACTCAAGTCGAACCTTAGAATTCTCTGACGGTACCGGGGCGAAATCCGTGGTTCGTGATGCGCTGCCGCTGACAACGCTGGCGCGCGCCGGCTTCGTCGAACTGGGGGAGGCGCGGGCGCGTCTCGACGAGCTGCAGACGCTGAGTTCCGGGGGCTCAGCTAGCGCAGATCCGAACGATATGTTGGCGATATTGTCGCGCTGCGCCGATCCGGATGCAGCGTTGAACCGGCTGCTTCAGCTGCTGCGGCAGGCACCGGACGCCGTGTTACCGCTTCTGGACAATTCGGATGCCGCAGGACGGCTGCTGCGCGTATTAGGCGCCTCCGGGGGGCTGTGCGAATTCTTCCTCCGCCAGCCGGACCAGTTGGGCGTGTTCGCTCAGCCGATGACTGAGTTGCCGACGTCGGAGGCCATGCATGCCGCTCTGGCCGCAGCGGTGGCCGCCGACGGACTCAGCGAGGAGATCGCCTGGAGTGCGCTGCGCACCGGCTACCGGCGCGTGTTGGCACAGGTCGCGAGCTTCGATCTCGAACAGGTCGATCCTGTGGCCGGTGTCGACGTCGTCGCTGCCGCGTTGGCTGACCTTGCAGCAGCAGCGCTCGACGCGTCATTGGCCATCGCCCGCAGAGACGCCGTCGGCAGCGGGCCGGGCCGCTTTTCCGCTGCTGACGTCGCTGCAACGACTCTTGCCATCATCGGAATGGGCAAGTCCGGTGCACATGAACTGAACTATCTGAGCGACGTCGACGTGATCTTCGTGACTGAGGCGGACGAAGCGGCAGGGCTGAGCAGCACCCGCGCCGTGGACATCGCGACACGTCTCGCCGTACTGACCATTCGAGGAATCGATGCGCCGGCGCGCGAACCGGAACTGTGGGAGGTCGATGCCAACCTTCGGCCGGAGGGCAAGGACGGTGCCCTCGTGCGCACTCTCGATTCCCACCTGGCGTACTACCAACGCTGGGCGAAGTCCTGGGAGTTCCAGGCGCTTCTGAAGGCGACACCATTGGCTGGTGACCGTGCGCTCGGGCAGAGATATGTCGACGCGCTTTCACCGCAGGTGTGGGCGAGCTCCCTTCGTGAGAATTTCGTCGAATCGGTGCAGAGGATGCGTGAACGCGTCACCGACAACATCCCCGATGACGAGGTCGAGCGGCAACTGAAGCTCGGCCCCGGTGGCCTGCGCGACGTCGAATTCACGGTGCAACTACTGCAGTTGGTGCACGGAGTCGACGACGAAACGATTCGCGTGCCGGGAACACTGCCCGCACTGGCCGCACTGGCCGCGCAAGGGTACATCGGCCGGCCGGAGGCTGCCGAATTCGCGCAAGACTACCGCGTTCTGCGACTGATGGAGCATCGACTGCAGCTGGAAGGCCTGCGGCGCACGCACCTGATGCCGCGGGATGAGAACGACCTGCGGGTGCTGGCGCGAGCCACGACTCTTGCGCCAAGTGCACAGGCGCTGATCGAACGCTGGAGCGGCGTCAAACGGCGCGTGCGCGGGCTGCACGAGCGACTGTTCTACCGCCCGCTGCTCGCAGCCGTGGCGGCGCTGCCGAGCGATGAACGGGCACTCAGCAGCAATCAGGCGATCGCGCGCTTGGCCGCGATCGGCTTCCGCGACCCACGCGGAGCGCTTGCGCACATTGCCGCGCTGACCGCCGGGGTATCGCGACGCGCATCGATCCAGCGACATCTGCTGCCGGTGATGTTGCAATGGTTCGCCGACGGGGCAGACCCGGATTACGGGCTCCTGACCTTCCGCCGGCTCAGCGAGGGGCTCGGGTCGACGCACTGGTTTTTGCGGATGCTGCGCGATTCCTCCGGAGCGGCGGAGCGTCTGACCCGTGTGCTATCTGGTTCGCGTTTCGTTGGGGAGTTGGTGGGGCGCATCCCGGAGTCCGTTGCCTGGCTGGACTCTGAAGAGGAGTTGCGCCCGCGACCCAGGGCGGTGTTGCGCGAAGAGATGCTCGCGGTGCTCGCGCGGCACAAGAATGCTGACACGGCCGCTGCCGCGCTCCGCAGCGCGCGGAGGCGGGAGGTGTTACGGCACGCTTTCGCGAGTGTCCTCGGGCTGTGCACGATGCAGGAGCTGGCCGAGGGGCTCAGCGACATCACCGAGACGCTCCTGACGGGCGTGCTGGGCGCCATCCGCTCGTCCGACGACGAAATCGAGTTCGCCATTATCGGGATGGGCCGGTTCGGCGGCCGCGAGGTCGGCTTCGGGTCGGATGCCGACGTCATGTACGTTTTCCGCGACATCGGCGGCGAGCCGGATCGTGCGCACACGCGTGCGCTGAAGATCGTGTCGGAATTGGGCCGGCTGACCGAAGACAATCGTCTGCCGCTCGATCTGGACATCGGCTTGCGCCCCGAGGGAAAGAACGGCACGCCGGTGCGGTCGCTGACGTCGTACCGGGCGTACTACGAGCGCTGGTCGCTTACGTGGGAGGCGCAAGCACTCCTGCGCGCACGCGGTGTCGCAGGGGATGCGAACCTGTTGGCCGACTTCGAAGCCCTCGCCAACGAGGTCCGCTATCCGTCGTCGATCGCCGACCAGTCCGTCCGCGAGATCAAGCGGATTAAGGCCCGGGTCGAAAACGAGCGACTCCCGCAGGGCGCCGATCCATCGCGCCATCTCAAACTCGGCCGCGGGTCGCTGAGCGATGTCGAGTGGTTCGTGCAACTGATCCAATTGCAGCACGCGGCTGTGATCCCGCAACTGCGGACAACGTCGACGCTCGGCGCGTTGGATGCGTCCGTCGCTGCAGGGCTCGTCGGGGCGGCGGATGCGCAACTGCTGCGCGAAGCGTGGCTGTTCGCCTCGCGCGCCCGGTCGGCGATGACGCTGTGGACCAACAAGACATCGGACCTGCTGCCGGTCGACCGGCTGCAGTTGAACGGCGTCGCCCGACTGCTGGCCTACCCGCCCGGCTCGGCAACGCAGCTCGAGGAAGATTACCTGGCGGTCACCCGACGGTCGCGTGCCGTGTTCGAGCGTGCCTTCTATGGCCGGGGCGAGCCCGCCGAACCGACTACCGCGTGATCAGACTCCGAAGTAGAGTTCATACTCGAACGGATGCGGGCGCTGCGCGAGCGGCTTGATCTCCTTCTCGCGCTTGTAATCGATCCAGGTTTCGATCAATTCGGGCGTGAAGACATTGCCCGCCGTGAGGAAGTCGTGGTCGGCCTCCAGCGCCTCAAGGGCCTCACCGAGTGACCCGGGCAGCTGTGGGATATTCTTGGCCTCTTCCGGCGGCAACTCGTACAGGTCCTTGTCGACCGGCTCGTGCGGTTCGATGCGGTTCTTGATGCCATCGATGCCGGCCATCAGCTGTGCCGCAAACGCCAGATAGGGGTTTCCGGAGGCATCCGGAACACGGAACTCGATGCGCTTGGCCTTCGGATTCGTCCCCGTGATGGGGATGCGGATGCACGCAGAACGGTTGCCCGCCGAATAGACCAGGTTGACGGGCGCCTCGAAGCCGGGCACCAGGCGGTGGAATGAGTTGACGGACGGATTCGTGAAGGCCAGTACAGCAGGAGCGTGCTTGAGCAGCCCGCCGATGTACCACCGAGCGAGGTCGGACAGGCCGCCGTAACCGGTCTCATCGTAGAACAGCGGCTTGCCCTCGTTCCACAGGGACTGGTGGGTGTGCATGCCCGAGCCGTTATCGCCGAACAGGGGCTTCGGCATGAACGTCGCTGTCTTGCCCCACTCGCTCGCCGTGTTCTTGACGATGTATTTGAATTTTAGGAGGTCGTCTGCTGCGGCCACCATCGTGCCGAAACGGTAGTTGATCTCGGCCTGGCCGCCCGAACCGACCTCGTGGTGCGCACGCTCGAGAATGAGCCCGGCGTCGATCAGTTTGAGGCTGATGTCATCGCGCAGGTCCGCCTGCTTGTCGACCGGGCTGACCGGAAAGTAGCCGCCCTTGAACGGTGTCTTGTTGGCGAGGTTGCCGCCCTCTTCCTGACGGCCGGTGTTCCATGCGCCTTCCTCCGAGTCGACGCTGTAGAAGCTCGAGTTCTGCGTGACCGCGTAACGGACGTCGTCGAAGATGTAGAACTCCGCCTCCGGGGCGAAGAAGGCGGTGTCTGCGATTCCGGTCGATGCGAGGAACTTCTCCGCCTTCTTGGCAACCTGACGCGGATCCTTCGAGTAGATCTCGCCGTTGCGCGGGTTGTAGATGTCGAAGATCATCACCAGGGTGCGTTCGGCCCGGAACGGGTCGACGTAGGAGGTGGAGACATCCGGGATCAGCTGCATGTCCGACTCGTGGATCGACGCGAAGCCGCGGATCGACGATCCGTCGAACAGCTGGCCAACGGAGAAGAACTCCTCGTCTACGGTCGATGCCGGGATGTTGAAGTGCTGTTGCACACCCGGTAGATCGGTGAAACGGATGTCGAGGAACTTGACATCCGTTTCTTTGATGAAGGTGAGCACCTCGGATGAGTCGCTGAACATTGGGAAAGGCTCCAAAAGATTCGCTATTACATTGCAATCGCAATACGACTGTGACGTTAGCCCCGCGGAGTTTCTCTGCGGTATCGCGAATGTTTCCAGCATGTTACGCCCACGTGGGCAGCATAAACTCACAGCATGGCCTCATCCGACGCAAACCCGACTCCCGTCGGGCAACGCGCTCCCAGTCGATTTCCCGGTGAACGTCTCGGATTGCCGGAGTCGGGGTCGCACTCCGTCGGAAGGGCCGGCCGGCGGTTCGGCGGACTCGCGATCGACTGGGCGATTGCGGTCGTGTTCTCAGTAGCGTTCTTTCACTACGACGGATTCGCGACGATGATCGTGTTCGTGGTGCTGCAGATCGTGTTCATCCCGACCATCGGTGGAAGCATCGGGCATCGGCTCGTCGGCCTGCGCGTCGTGCCGGTAGCCGGGGGATGGGTCGGACCGTGGCGTCCGATCGTGCGCAGTGTGCTGCTGGCGATCGTGATCCCTGCCGTCATCTGGGATTCGGATCAGCGCGGCTTCCACGACAAGGTCGCCGGAACCGTGCTCATCCGGGGTTAGTGCACTCAGCGCGCGCGCTGTGGGCGCACCTTGAGCGGGTCGACGCCCTTGGGGATCGGCATCCGGGCACCACCGAGCGAGGTGAGCCTGTTGTCGATCGCCAGCACCTCTGCTTTGGTGAGTGCCGGCTTGATCTTGGCCAGCGCCCGGGACACCTTGTGCAACGGCAGTGAGTCCTTGTCCGGGCCGACGCTCAGCGCCGTGATCGGAACATTCGGCAGCACCTTCGCGACCGTGCGCTTCTCCTCATCGAGCATCTTGACCGTGCGAGTCTTCGGACCCTCGCTGATCAAAACGACTCCGCCGCGGCCGATGGCCCGATAGACGGCATCGTGGGTCTTGCCGTTGACGGCGACCGGCATTTCGCTGCCGCGCCAGCCGCGCTTCAACGAACTACGTAAGACCGCGCCGACGGCACCCGGCTGTCCTTCGATCTGCGAATAGGCAGCACGCTCGGCGCGCCGCCCCAGCACGATCATGCCAAGCAGCACGCCGGCGAGAACACCGGAGATGATCCACAACACCAAGGTGAATGTGCTGCCGTCAGAGAACAACAACGCCACAACGATCGAGATGACGATCGGCAGGGCGACCGCCCCGATGATGTACCCGAGCGCGCGCGAGTCGTAGCGGCGGGTCATATTGAAGACCTGCCACATCTGCTTCAAGCGGCCGGGTTCCTTTGTCGCCTTCGAGTCCTTACGTGCCATGCTCTCTAGGATACCGGCTTGCGAGCGCCCGATCGCGCGAAAAGCAGGCTAGGAGACCGCCTGCGCGAAGCCGAGCGAGGCATCCGCCAATTGCCGCAAGTGCGCCGGGATGTCGTGGCCCTTCGCCTGCATCGACTGAGCCCAGAGGCGGCCCGCGCGGTACGAGGAACGCACCAAGGGACCCGACAGCACACCGAGGAAGCCGATGCTTTCTGCCTCCTCTTTCAGCTCGACGAACTCCTCTGGGCGCACCCAGCGGTCTACGGGCAGATGACGAGGGCTCGGGCGCAGGTACTGGGTGATCGTGACGATGTCGGTTCCTGCTTCGTGCAGATCGCGCAGTGCCTGAGTGATCTCCGCGCGTTCCTCTCCCATGCCCAAGATGAGGTTTGACTTGGTGATCAGTCCGAAGGCGCGAGCCTGAGTGAGGACATCAAGGGATCGTGCGTAGCTGAAAGCCGGGCGAATCCGTTTGAAGATCCGCGGCACCGTTTCAACATTGTGGGCGAAGACCTCCGGTCGCGCGGAGAACACCTCGCCGAGCAGTTCCGGCCTTCCCGAGAAGTCTGGGACGAGGATCTCGACTCCGGTGCCCGTTGCCTGCCGGTGGATCTCGCGGATGGTCTCGGCGTACAGCCACGACCCTTCGTCGGGCAGATCGTCGCGCGTGACCCCGGTGACCGTTGCATAACGCAGACGCATCGAATTCACAGACTCCGCGACCCTCCGCGGTTCGTCTCGGTCGTAATCGACCGGCTTGCCGGTGTCGATCAGGCAGAAATCACAGCGGCGGGTGCAGCGTGACCCGCCGATCAGGAACGTCGCCTCGCGGTCTTCCCAGCACTCGTAGATGTTCGGGCAGCCGGCCTCCTGACAGACGGTGTGCAGCTGTTCGGTCTTGACCAGCTCCTGCAGTCGTCGATATTCGGGGCCCATTTTTGCCCGCGTCTTGATCCACTCGGGTTTGCGTTCGATCGGCGTCTGCGCATTGCGAACCTCGAGGCGCAACAGCTTGCGTCCCTGCGTGTCCGTGCTCATTCCGTCGGTGCTCATTCCGTTTGCGCTTATTCCCTCGGCGCTCACACTGTCACCGCCCAGGCGTCTGCAAAGCGTGCCTGCACGAGGGGAGCGACGTCGATCGGATCGACGCGCCGCCCGAGCTGTTCGCTGATCGTCGTGACGCCCGCGTCGGCAATGCCGCACGCAACGATTTTGTCGTAGGCGTCCAGGCTGTTCGAGCAGTTCAGCGCGAACCCGTGCATGGTCACTCGCTCGGCGACGCGGATGCCGATGGCCGCGATCTTCGCGTCTGGGCCGGCCGTGTGCACCCACACTCCGCTGCGACCACGCACACGGTGCGACGCGACGCCGAGCTCACCGAGGACATCGATCAGGATGCCCTCGAGCAGCCGCACGTACGCAACCACGTCGATAGGATCGCGCAGCCGCACGATCGGGTAGCCCACGAGCTGTCCGGGCCCGTGCCAGGTGATCTTGCCCCCTCGATCCACATCGATGACGGGAGTACCGTCTGCGGGACGCTCGGAGTCTTCGGTGCGCTTGCCAGCGGTGTACACCGACGGATGCTCGAGAAGAATGACGGTGTCGGGCGCCAGCCCAGCGACAACGGCCGCGTGCGTTGCACGCTGCTGCTCGAGGGCTTCAAGATACGGCACGGAATTGGCGCTTAGTCCCGTGGCGACGAAGTCGATCACCCGTCGAGTCTAGTGTCGCGTTTCTGAAGTTGGTTGACGGTTCGCTTTCTTGAGGATCTCGTCGGCGGTCTTGGTCCATACGAATGCATGTTTGCGGGTGTTCCAGCCGGTGATGAATTGTCGGATCTTCGCGTTCAGGTCTTTCACGG
>DATCDQ010000052.1:0-38459 GCA_036510655.1 Microbacteriaceae bacterium
CCGCGGATATGCTCATCACATGCCAGAATCTGCGCGCGCTGTGGACATCGCGCGTGTGCAACTCGTTGCACCGATCTACAGAACGGACGGCAATTCGGGCGCATTCGTCGGATTAGCATCAGATGGTCAGACTTACTTCGTCAAGCCGCAAGACACACCCCAGGGAATCCGAAGCCTCGCGGCCGAAGTCGTCGTTCATGCAATTGGTCGACTACTTGCCGCCCCTGTCTGTCAAAACGCACTCGTGCAGATACCTGCCGGGTTGAATTGGCAATACATCCCAAGTCAGGGCTTATATTTGCACGAAGGGTTAGGCCATGGCTCACTGGAGATTACGCACTCCGTCGTCGCCGACGAGTGGAGTACCTATTCGGGGAGAGATCACAACCGCGAACGCCAAGCGCTGATAATGGCGATCTGGGAGTTGTGCATGGGCGGTGATGCGCAGTGGCTGCATGCGATGAACGATGACTTCTCCGTGTGGTCATTCGACCACGGTTTCTGGCTTGGCGGCGAGGGCGACTGGTCGGCGGAGTCATTGCGCAGTACGGGCATCGATACGTGGGGGTGGCGCCGTGACGGGATCGACCCAGAGTCGGCGTCACGTCATGCGCTTATTGACGCAGCTGATCGGGTGATCGCACTGTCGCGAGCCGAAATTCTGGCTGCAGTCGGACTGGTTCCCGTAGAATGGGCGATTCCGCGGGAAGATCTGGATGTGTTAGCTGACGTCTTGTATCTTCGTACCGAGGGTGTTGCCGAGCGACTGAAGCAAGCTGCCGCAGGAACAAATTACAATTAGGAGGGGGTGCCGAGTGACATATCAATATTGGGTAATTCGTTACGTCCCCAACCTCGCCCGCGGCGAGTTTCTGAACATCGGCATCGTTTGTGGCCACGACGGCGGCGACTGGGCATCTCGATTCGAGCTGAATTCGTCTACAGTCCATGGACTTACTGCCCGTGACCTTAATGAAACGCGCGCGTGGGTCTCCTGGTTTCAACGGACAATTGACGCGCACTTAGCTGTGATGATGGACGACGATGGCTCGCCAATAAACAGCGGGTGGATCGAACACCTGCGCCAACGCCAGGCGAGTTCTATCCAATTCTCTGTACCCGCACCCATCGAAGCGACATCAGCACAGGCTGCCGTTGACCTGCTCTACCCGCACATTGTTGAACGCCCCATCACGAGAAGGAGTCGGTCAATCACTCGCAAGGCGATTCGTGGTGAGCTAAGAGACAACCTGATCTATCAGGCGGACTATGTGCTGGGGCAGAATCTCTTCGTTCAGCCGACTGTAAGGGTCGGTCGTCAGCGGTTCGTATTCGATATTGCGCGCACGGATAGGACCGCAAATACTCGACTCACGCAGGCATGGGCATTCAATGTTGCAACCCTGGACATGCTCGAACGGGATATTCAGTCGTGGAACTATCTCGTCACACGACTACGTCAGGATGGCGGTCGGATTGCCGGCACGCAACTGGCGTCGGATCTTCCGATCGAGGTGGCATTTGACCAACCAGCCACTGGCACTAACGTTGAGTGGCGGGCGGACATCTTTGCTGCCGCGCAGGAAGCTTGGGAGCTGAACGAGGTCGTGGCCAAGCCGTTCACAGAGTTCGCGGAAGAATTTCTGAATGAATCGTTGGTCGCACCGCACGCGTAGTTCGCAAGATGACGAATTGCGACGAATCGCCCCGTCTACTTCGGTAGGCGGGGCTTCTTTGCGTGCTGGCCCTGATTCTTTGAGGGCAAGGGCATATGTTCATGTCGAAAGCGGGCAATCGGCCGCCAGGACCGGTTAGGCCCTTAGAACGGCGTACAGCGCCGCGCCGTGCGCCTGCGGCTGGTGAGGTATCGAGCATACTGCTCAGTCCGATTGCAGAATTGTGAGCACTCTGCCCAGCTGACCAGGCAGAGCGCGCGGTCACGATACTCAGCTTCTGGCTCTCAACAGGAAGTCGGATCCGCGCATAGTGCAGCGAGATGGCGTCCTCATCTGGCTGGTCGCCGCGGACTAGGGTCAATGCATGAGCCTCGATAAGTTTCAATTCACTCTCAGTGATGAGACGTACTACGCCGTCGACGATCGTCGACGAGTGCAGGATGAAATCCTACGGGCCGTTCAACAGCGCGGAGCGAACGTGACCATCTCTGTCGCCTCCAAGCTTGCGGACAATATTTGGGGGAATATTGCGCCGAGAGAATTCTTCATCGACGGTGGCAACGCTCCGCGAATATCTGACTACGACGGGTAGCCCCGGGCGGCTGCTAGCCAGCAGGCAACCCACAGCAGTACGACCGCCATCCGGTCGTAGCCGACAAAATAATCTGTCGAGGCTCGTCAACTCGACCGTTCGGCCATTTTGTGTGCGCGGCCAACATGGTAGCCGTCGAGCGCGTCAGATGGCAGCGATCGGAGCGACCTAACTAATCGAAAGACGGACCCGCGTAGACGTTGCCTTCACGATTGGTCTCGTGATCGTTCTGACATAGGTAATACGTGATGCGCCCCGTAGAGGGTTGCATCCTGCATGCGATCGCGTCACTCACATAGAGCACCTGCGGCCGCGCCGGCAACCCACACGTAGCGCACGGGATGGATGTGGACAGATCAACACCATCGTCACTCATGGACCGAGCCTACCGAGGTGGACCATGCTTGCTCGAGTCGCGACTCGAGCCCGTACCCCACCAGAGAACCCCAACCAGCTCGAATGATCTTCACCCGTCGGAAGCGATATCGGCAAGGTATTGGCAGGCACATCCTTGGCAAGAAAAAACCCCTGTTTACCAGGGGTTTCCTTGTGGGCGATACTGGGATCGAACCAGTGACCTCTTCCGTGTCAGGGAAGCGCGCTACCGCTGCGCCAATCGCCCGGTCTGAGTGAGGATGGAGGTGGCGACGGGATTCGAACCCGTGTATACGGCTTTGCAGGCCGCTGCCTCGCCTCTCGGCCACGCCACCGTGTGTGGGTTCCCACATCCATGCACCAGTCCGGAAACCGATACACACTCGAGCGGATGACGAGATTCGAACTCGCGACCCTCACCTTGGCAAGGTGATGCGCTACCACTGCGCCACATCCGCAACACCCGCATTTCTGCGTGCTTTGAAACTGTAGCCGATAGACCCGGCGATATTCAAACTGAACCGGGCATGTTTCAAAACTCGCTTGAGTCTGTGCCACAAGCCGTTCTCGATGTGCGCTCGCCCCGCATCCTCGACTAGTATCGAGTCTCGCGGCACACGCTGGTGCACGGGCCGCAAGATGGGCGATTGGCGCAGTTGGTAGCGCGCTTCCTTCACACGGAAGAGGTCATCGGTTCAAGTCCGGTATCGCCCACCACCGTGGCCCGCCGCGTTCCATCTAGCTGCCCCAGCCGTAGCGGCTGCGCAAGGCATCCGCAACGGTCCTGAAGCGTGCGGAATCCAATGCTGCGGCCTCACGGCGCATGCCCTGCGGCAGAACGCGGAACACCCGGTCGATGTTGACCCAGCTTGGCCGGCCCCGCTGGTCCCACGGCCCCGTGCCCAGATGGACGAAATCGCGCGCATCGCCGTCGTGGTCCTTGCTCGTCAGCGGCACCGCCAGAAGCGAACCGGATGCCTCGGCAGCGACAATGAGCACCGGTCGGTCCTTGCCTCGCCCGTCTCGCTCTGCGTACGGCACCCAGGTCCAGACGATCTCTCCGGGGTCCGGATTGCCATTTTTGCGAGGTGCGTAGCTCATTCGCAGCTGCCCGACGGAATGCGGATCGACTTCGGTCGTGGCTCCGATGCCGTCCCGGCCCGGCGCCGGTCGCTCTCCGGTGTCAGCGGAGCGCTTCGTTCCGAAGATCGCACGGGCGATGCTGGCGAGGATTCCGGTGAATGACGACACGAGCGCAGACTAGCCCATCCCCGGTCTGCTGCGCGGGAATGGGCTAGTCGCTGTGCGCTATTCAGGCGTTCTCGAGCGCGTACCCTTCTTCGCCGTGCACGAACGTGTCGACGCCCGCGAGCTCGTCTTCGTTCTTGATGCGGAAACCGATCGTCTTCTGGATGATCGTGCCGATGATCCAGGCCATCCCGAAGGAGAAGATCCCGACGCCGAACGCCGCGATGGCTTGGACCCCCAACTGCTGCAGGCTGCCTCCGTAGAGCAGGCTGGTGTACTTGCCGTTGACCATGGTCATGCCGAAGATGCCGATGTACAGCGTTCCGATCATGCCGCCGACCAGGTGGATGCCGACCACGTCCAGCGAGTCGTCGAATCCGAGTTTGTATTTCATGTCGATGGCGATCGCGCAGACGGCACCGACCAGCAGGCCGAGCACGATCGCCCAGAACGGCGTCAGGATGTTACAGGCCGGAGTGATGGCCACCAGCCCAGCGACCGCGCCGGATGCCGCGCCGATTGACGTCGGTTTGCCATCCTTGATCCTTTCCACGATCAGCCAGCCGAGCGTTGCCGCCGCAGGTGCGGCCAGCGTATTGATCCAGGCGAGAGCGGCGATGCCGTCCACAGCGCCCTCTGAGCCCGCATTGAAGCCGAACCAACCGAACCAGAGGAGCGCAGCACCCAACAGCGTCAGAGGCACATTGTGTGGCTTCACCATGCCCTTCTGGAAGCCGACGCGCTTGCCGAGCACCAACGCGAGCGCAAGACCGGCCGCTCCGGCGTTGATGTGCACCGCGGTGCCACCGGCGAAGTCGTTGACGTGCAGCAACGCCGGTGCCCAGCCATCCGCAAGGTTGAAGACCCAGTACGCGACGGGGAAGTAGACCAGAGTCACCCAGACTCCGGCGAAGATCAGCCACGCACCGAACTTCGCTCGGTCCGCGATCGCCCCTGAGATCAGTGCGACGGTGATGATCGCGAAGGTGGCCTGAAACCCTGCGAAGGCCAGGGCGCTCAGATCCGGTCCGTTCTTCCCGTCCACGAGCGATTGCAGACCGAGGGTTGGGATCGGGTTGCCGAGCCAGTGCGGAATCAGGGGGCTGCCGAACGACATGCCGTAGCCATAGAGCACCCACAGCACGCCGACAAGCGCCATGGCTCCGAAGCTCATCATCATCATGCTGATGACGCTCTTGGCCTTGACCATGCCTCCGTAGAAGAAGGCGACGCCGGGTGTCATCAGCAGGACCAAAGCGGCGGCTACCAGGAGCCAGAGAGAGTCGACACTGGATTTCGCGTCGTAGGCGGCTGCGGCGTGTATCAACATGGGAATGATCTCCTCGGGGTGAGTGCAGATGCGTTCCGCGACCGGCCGGACGGGGCATCCGGTCGTTCGGTGCGGTGTGCGTCAGTCTCGTCCCAGCAGATTTCCGGTGCGGGGTGTGCGTGTTTCGCCGATGTTACGGGCGAGGGTCCCGTGTAAACATCGTGTTTCGCGGCTGCTTCCGCAACTAGTCGTGCGGAGGGAGTTCCCCCGTTGTCAATGCGATCATGCGTGAGGCGGCACGGAGATACTTCTTGCGGTACCCGCCCTGGAGCATTTCGGCATCGAAGACCTCGCTGAGGGGAACTCCGCTCGCGATGATCGGGATTTCCGAGTCGTAGACCCGGTCGATGAACGCAACGAGCCGCAGTGCCTCCATCTGGTCGTTCAGTTCTCCGACATCGCGCAATGCGATGACCTCGACGCCGTCGATCAATTTGACGTACTTCGACGGATGCACCGTTGCCAGGTGCACGATCAGCTCGCGGAAATCATCGATGGTGACGGCGGTGCCCCGCTCACGCAGCGCGTCAACCGTCTTGTCCAGCGTCAACTCGTCGACGGCCACCGCCTCGCCGTCAACGTCGCGTCGCCGGTAGTCGAGGCCGTCGATCTTGATCGTCTCGAAGTTGGCAGACAGCGACTGAATCTCGCGAAGAAAATCGGATGCCGCGAACCGGCCCTCTCCCAACGCGTTCGGCGGAGTGTTCGATGTCGCAGCAATCCGGGTACCTCCTGCGACGAGCTGCCCGAGCAAACGGGTCATCATCATTGTGTCGCCTGGGTCGTCGAGTTCGAACTCATCGATGCAGACCAGGCGGGATCCGCGCAGGAGTTTGCCCGTGCCTGCGAAGCCGAGTGCGCCGACCAGCGCCGTGTACTCGATGAAGGTGCCGTAGTACTTCGGGGCGGGCGCCGCGTGCCACAGCGCGGCAAGCAGGTGCGTCTTTCCGACACCGAAGCCGCCGTCGAGGTAGACGCCTGGCTTGGTTACAGTGGGCTTCTTCTTGCCCCAGCCGAACAGGCCGGTCGGCCGCGGAGGAGCCCACGCGAGCGCGAAGGCCTGCAGCCGCTCAACAGCCTCCCCCTGAGACGGATATTGTTTGTCCGGTCGGTACGACTCGAAGCTCGCGTGTGCGAACTGCGGCGGTGGCGCGAGGTGCGCCGCGATCTCGGCTCCGGTGATGGTCGGTGCAACATCCACGATTCGTGTGGTGCGCTCGGTCGTTTCCGACGTCATCAAGCTCCCTTTGTGTCGAAGTCTTACAAGCCCCGAACGCGAAGCGTAGCGTTGAAAGTAAGTTCGCTGTGGGATCTGAGTTAACAAGCCTAGCCCCGCTCCCGCATCCGATTTCGTACGCCCGACCGGGCGCCAACTGGAGGTAATGATGGCCGTAGATGTAGACACGTCCGAGAAGTTCGCCGCGTATGCCCACCCGGAACGCTTGGTCAGCACCGAGTGGTTGCAGGAGCACCTCGGCGACGCCGGACTGGTGGTCGTCGAGTCGGACGAGGATGTGCTGCTGTACGAGACCGGACACATTCCCGGCGCCGTCAAGGTCGACTGGCACACCGACCTCAACGACCCTGTGCTGCGCGACTATGTCACGAGTGAGCGCTTCGCGCAGTTGCTCGGCAGCAAGGGCATCTCCCGCGACAGCACCGTGGTGCTTTACGGCGACAAGAGCAACTGGTGGGCCGCATACGCACTGTGGGTGTTCACCCTTTTCGGCCACGAAGATGTTCGCTTGCTCGACGGTGGCCGCGATAAATGGATTGCAGAGGGCCGCGAGATCACAACCGACGCTCCGTCACGCGCCGCCGTCGAATACCCCACCGTCGAGCGCAACGATCCCGCGATCCGCGCGTTCAAGGACGACGTGCTCGCCCACTTCGGCAAGCCGTTGATCGACGTGCGCTCCCCCGAGGAATACAGCGGAGAGCGTACCGAGATCCCCGGCTATCCGCAGGAGGGGTCGCTGCGCGCCGGCCACATCCCGTCCGCAGCATCCGTGCCGTGGGCGCGCGCTGCTGCCCCGGATGCGACGTTCAAGACTCGCGATGAACTCGAGGCCATCTACAAAGGCGAAGTCGGGCTGGCAGAGGGCGACGATGTGATCGCATACTGCCGCATCGGTGAACGCTCCAGCCACACCTGGTTCGTGCTGAAGCACCTGCTCGGCTTCGAATCCGTCCGCAACTACGACGGCTCGTGGACCGAGTGGGGCAGCGCAGTGCGCGTGCCGATCACTAAGGGCTCCGAGCGCGGCGAGGTCCCGGCGCTCTGACCGACTAACCGCAGGCCGATTCCGCACCGGCCGGCAACCTGCATCAGGTGCCGGCCGGTGCTGTTCTCGTCAGCGAGTGAGACAATGGACGAAATGAACACAACAGAACTTCCCGAAACCCTGCGCGAGATCACGGAGGAGTTTCACGCCCTGGAATTGCGGGAGAGGCTCCAACTTCTGTTGGAGTTTTCAAATGAGCTCCCCGAGTTGCCCGAGCGTTATCGCGACCATCCCGACCTCTTCGAACGCGTCGAGGAATGCCAGTCGCCTGTGTTCATTTTCGTCGAAGTCGACGAGCAGGACGTTGTGCATCTGTTCGCGACCGCGCCCCGCGAGTCTCCGACAACCCGGGGTTTCGCCTCGATCCTCACTCAGGGCCTCGCCGGACTGACCGTGGATCAGGTTCTTGCCGTCCCCGATGGCTTCCCGCAGGATCTCGGATTGACGGAGGCCGTCTCTCCGCTTCGGATCCGCGGGATGACCGCCCTGTTGAGCCGTACGAAGCAGCAGATCCGGCGCAAGGTCGCGGCGTAAGCCGGCGCAACCATCCATCGATCGCGCCGTTCCAACGCTCCGCGTCGTAGTTCCACAGTTTGGTGTGCTGTGCAACGCTGAACGGCACGAAGGTGACGATGTCGGGTCGCGCGGCCGCGAGAGCTCGGGAGGCGGTCGACGGCACGAAGTTGTCGTCATCACTGTGCATGAGCAGGATCGGCACGTTCAACGCTGTTGACCGTACTGTGAAGTCCATGGCGGCAAGGTCGATCGGCTGGTGAAGTCCGGTCATCGGCCGCCCCCACGGCGCCGACAACAGGGCGAGCGCCGCACGGGTGATCGGGCCCGGCAGGCGCAGCTGCGCGGCCTGATGCTCGAGGGTATCGACCCAATCGACAACTGGTGAGTCCAGCACGACACCGCGCACCGCTTCGGTGTACGTCGAACGGGTCAGCGTCTGGAGCACGATCGCCCCGCCCATCGACCACCCGACCAGTACGATGTCCGTCGCCCCCTGAGCGAGTGCGAAGCGAAGTGCCGCATCGACGTCGCGCCACTCGGTCGAACCGAGTCCGTAACGGCCGTCAGCGCTGTTCGGCGCGTCGCCGTCATTACGGTACGACATCACGAGACTCGTGTAGCCGCGCGCCGTGAATGCCGGAATGCCCCGTAGGGTCTCCTGGCGACGAGTCCCCCTGCCGTGGACATGGATCGCCCACCGGCGCGTGCCGCGCGCAGCCGGGAAGAGCCAGGCGGGCGCACTGCCTCCTTCCGTATCGACGGAGACGCTAGAAACCGGGTAGCCCAACTCCTCCGGCCGCAGATACCACCAGCCGCTGATTCGCCCCTGGCGGGCATGGCCCAGCGAGCCGAACGTCACAGCATCGATGCGCCGCGTCACTGTTGTGTCGCCGACGGTCAGAATCGAGCCGAGTCTGAGATGGGCGCTGTCGCCGGAGACCCAGAGGCTGTAGCGGCCGTCTACGACGGTATCCGGCGTCTTGCTCAGTGTGACGGTGGTTCGATCGGGCGAGACTGCCCTGATCGCGACATCGTCGCGAACCGTCCGTGCTGGGGTGACCACGACGCGTGCAATGCGCGCGGTCGTTGCCGCGGCGAGGCCCGCAGTCAATACCGTTGTGAGCGCCACGACTCCGGCGCCAGCCCCCACGATGCCGATGGTCGAGGAAACATTCACCCGCCGAGAGCGTCTCACCATTCCAAATGCTCCTCGCGCCTTCTTCACACAGCATGAGCCGGTGCCTCGAACGACCGTTGCGCCGTTGACGGCGTGCCTCCCCGGTTCGACCGCACGGAAACTCTAGTCTGCGTACGTGTCAACTACCCCCCCGGACCCGCGTCTTCCCGCGGAGTTCGCCGCGGCGCTCGACTCGGTCAAGCGCGCAAAGATCCGCCCGGAACTGGTCGTGAACGAGATTCCGGCGCCGGGCCAACTTGCCCCGTATTCGGTTGCGCTGGCAGCCGATGTGACCCCCGTGCGCCACGGTGCAGACTCCGAACTCGGCACAGGCCGATTCATTTTGTTGTACGACGTCGAGGAGCCAGAAGCCTGGGGCGGCCCGTTCAGGGTGGTCTGCTTTGCACAGGCGCCCCTCGAGACCGAGATCGGACTCGACCCGTTCCTCGCCGACGTGGCCTGGTCGTGGCTTGTCGATGCGCTCGACGCCCGGGGTGCCGAATACACTGCGGCGTCCGGCACCGCGACCAAGATCATTTCGACCGGATTCGGCGAACTCGCCCGCCAGGGTGACGGCGCCCAGATCGAGTTGCGCGCATCCTGGAGTCCGACACAAACGGATGTCTCGACGCACGTCGAGGGTTGGGGCGAGCTGCTCTGCATGCTCGCCGGCCTGCCGCCGACGCCGGATGGCGTCAGTCTGCTTTCCCAGCGACGGGCCGCACGTGGCTGATCACCATGTGATCAATACGCGCGACGAGTATGAGCGCGCCGTCGCCGAGCTCGCGGCGGGTGACGGACCCATCGCCGTCGACGCGGAGCGCGCGTCCGGTTATCGGTATTCGCAACGTGCCTATCTGATCCAGATGTTCCGCCGAGGCTCTGGCACGTATCTTTTCGACCCGCCGGCGATCGGACAGTTCTCTGAGCTGGAAGCGGCCATCGGCGAGGTCGAATGGGTGCTGCACGCGGCGAGCCAAGACCTCCACTGTCTGCGCGAAGTCGGATTGAATCCGCACGCACTGTTCGACACGGAGTTGGCCGCCCGCTTGCTCGGGATGCCACGCGTGGGGCTTGGCACGGTGGTAGAAGAGCTCCTGGGGATTCACTTGGCCAAAGAGCATTCTGCCGCCGACTGGTCGACGCGTCCCCTTCCCGAGCCGTGGCTGGTCTATGCCGCATTGGACGTCGAGCTGCTGGTCGACCTGCGCGACGCCATCGCCGCGCTGCTCGAGGAATCAGGCAAGACTGAGATCGCCGAGCAGGAGTTTCAGGCGGAGCTCGAGAGCAAAGACAAGTTGCCGCGGTCTGAGCCGTGGCGCAGGCTGTCCGGCATCCACTCGATCAAAGGGCTGCGCAACCTGGCCGTCGCCCGCGAGCTGTGGCTCTCCCGTGACGAGTTCGCGCGCGAGATCGACACGGCACCGGGCAGACTCGTGCCGGACGCGTCGCTGACCGCAGCCGCGAAGGCATTGCCTGCCACGAAGCGGGACCTCAGTCAGCTACGCGAATTTTCCGGTCGCGCGAGCCGCAGTGAAATCGATCGGTGGTGGGCGGCCATCGAACGCGGTCGCTTGACGGACGATCTGCCCGTGCTGCGCGGACACAGTGATACTCTCCCGCCTGCTCGGTCCTGGTCTGAGCGCAATCCAGAGGCGGATGTGCGGCTCAGGCACGCCCGAGACGCGATCGGCGTTCTGTCAGAAAAACGGGCAATCCCGGTCGAGAACCTTCTGACTCCCGAGGTCTTGCGACGCATCGCCTGGACGCCCCCGACCCCGATCGACGAGCCGACGATCGGCCAGGCGCTGGCCGATCACGGCGCGCGGCCGTGGCAGATCGAGGCAACGGCGCCCATCATTGCCGCGGCGTTTGTCGAGGCCGACCAAAGCGTAGACGAGACCGACAGCAACGCTTCGTAGAATCGCGCAAACGATTCTTGTCCGTCAGGACGCCGCTCTAGGATCAAGACAGATCCAATTGGGAGGCACAGTGGCCGAGGTAGCTGATGTTCTGTTCGTCGACGGAGTCCGTACTCCGTTCGGGCGGGCGGGCGAAAAGGGCATGTATTGGAACACACGCGCGGACGATCTGGCTGTGAAAGCCGTGATCGGGCTGCTCGAGCGGAACCCGAATGTGCCGAAAGATCGCATTGACGATGTGGCGATCGCCGCCACAACGCAACAGGGCGATCAGGGCTTGACGCTTGGGCGCACCGTTGCACTGCTGGCCGGGCTCCCCCAGAGCGTTCCCGGCTTCGCCATCGATCGCATGTGCGCTGGAGCGATGACCTCGGTCACCACACTCGGCTCCGGTATCGGCTTCGGCGCGTACGATCTTGCGCTCGCCGGCGGGGTTGAGCACATGGGGCGGCATCCGATGGGGTTCGGAGCCGATCCGAACCCGCGCTTTCTGACCGAGCGACTGGTCGGTGAAGACGCATTGAATATGGGCAAGACGGCGGAGCGCATCCACGACCGCTTCCCGAATCTGACCAAGGAACGTGCCGACCGCTTCGGCATGCGCAGCCAGCAGAAGATTGCTGCGGCCTATGCCGCGGGCAAGATCCAGCCCGACCTGATCCCGGTTGCGCTGCGCAGCGAGGCGGGTTGGGGACTGGCGACCGAAGACGAGGGTATGCGCCCCGCCACGACGATGGAGGGCCTCGCCGGCCTGAAGACTCCGTTCCGGCCGCACGGCCGCGTCACGGCGGGCAACGCGTCGCCGCTGACGGACGGTGCCACCGTGAGCCTGTTGGCGAGTGCGGATGCTGCCGCCGAGTTGGGCCTGCGCCCCAAGATGCGTCTGGTCAGTTTCGCGTTTGCGGGCGTGGATCCGGAGATCATGGGCATCGGACCGATCCCCTCGACCGAGAAGGCGCTACGCAAGGCGAGCCTGAAGATCGAGGACATCGGGCTGTTCGAGTTGAATGAGGCGTTTGCCATTCAGGTGATCTCTCTGCTCGACCACTTTGGTATCGATGACGAAGACCCGCGCGTGAACGTCTGGGGCGGCGCGATCGCTATCGGCCACCCGCTGGCCGCGACCGGAGTACGCCTGATGATTCAACTGGCTGCACAGTTTGCCGAGCATCCTGAGGTGCGCTACGGGCTGACAGCCATGTGCGTCGGCCTCGGCCAAGGTGGCAGTGTGATCTGGGAGAACCCCAACTGGACCGGAAAGGCGTAGGCGATGACGGACTACAGCACCATTGATTTCAGCCCGCTCGTCGACGTCTCCTCCGATGAGGTCGTCACGCACTCGTTTGTGCGTGACGTCGCACTCCGCAGCGGCAAGACGCTCGCCCTCGTCACACTCGACAACGGGCGCGACCACACCCGACCGAACACGCTCGGCCCGCTGACCCTGCTCGAACTGCGTGACACGCTTGGCGCGCTGAAACAGCGTGCTGCGGCCGGTGAGATCGCCGCTATTGCCATCACCGGTAAGCCGTTCTTCCTCGCGGCGGGCGCCGACCTCAGCAAGGTCGGCGACATTGCCGACCGTCGGGTCGCGCAATTGCTGCCGCAGCTGGGGCACCAGGTGCTCGGCTCGCTGACCGACCTCGGAGTGCCCTCCTTCGTCTTCATCAACGGGCTCGCTTTGGGCGGCGGCCTGGAAATCGGCCTCAACGCGAACTATCGCACGGTGGACCTGTCCGCGGTCGGGATCGGCCTGCCGGAGGTTTTCCTCGGCCTGATCCCCGGGTGGGGCGGCGCGTACCTGCTGCCGAACCTCATCGGCATCGAGAACGCGCTGAAGGTGATCATCGAGAACCCTTTGAAGATGAACCGGATGCTGCGCCCGGCAGATGTGCTCGAACTCGGCATCGCTGATGCCGGCTTCCCCTCAGCAACCTTCCTCGAGGACTCCCTTCGGTGGGCCGACGGTGTGATCAACGGCACGGTCACCGTGAAACGCCCGAACCTGCCAGGCAAGATCGAACGCGCCGTCAAATGGGATGCTGCAGTTGGTATCGCCCGCAAAATGGTGGCGAGCCGGATCGGTACCGTCGCCATTTCGCCGTTCGCAGCCCTCGATCTGCTGAAGGCCGCGAAGAGCGGCACAAAGGCGGAAGGTTTCGAGCGCGAAGATGCAGCGCTCGCCGAGTTGATCACCGGCGACCAGTTCCAGGCCAGCGTGTACGCGTTCAATCTGGTGCAAAAGCGCGCAAAACGCCCCGCCGGCGCCCCCGACGAGGCACTGGCCAAGCGCGTCACGAAGGTCGGGGTGATCGGGGCCGGTCTCATGGCCAGCCAGTTCGCCCTGCTGTTCGTGCGCCGCCTGCGGGTTCCCGTCGTCATCACCGACCTCGACCAGGCTCGCGTTGACAAGGGAGTTGCCTACATTCATGACGAGATCGCAAAGCTCGCCGAAAAGAAGCGCATCTCCCCCGACGAGGCCAATCGCTTGCAGGCACTGGTCACCGGCACAACGGATAAGAATCTGTTCTCGGATGCCGACTGGGTGATCGAGGCGGTGTTCGAGGAACTCGGTGTCAAGCAGGACGTTTTCGCCGAGATCGAGAACTACATCTCGCCGGAGGCCGTTCTGGCCACGAACACCTCGTCGCTATCTGTGGAACAGATCGGCGCCAAGCTGAAGCATCCGGAGCGTTTGGTCGGCTTCCACTTCTTCAACCCGGTGGCGGTCATGCCGCTGATCGAGGTAGTGAACGCCCCTGCCACGGATGAGGCGACACTGTCGACTGCGATGGTCACAGCCAAGGCGCTCCGCAAGAACGCGGTGATCACCCGTGACACTCCCGGTTTCGTGGTCAACCGCGTGCTCGCCAAGCTCCTCGGTGAAGCAATGCGAGCCGTCGATGCGGGCACTGATTTCGAAACGGTCGATGCGGCGCTCGCGCCACTCGGCCTGCCGATGTCGCCGTCTGTGCTGCTGGACCTGGTTGGCCTCACCGTCGGCGCACACGTGCTCGACACCCACAACGCCGCTTTCCCCGAGCGCTTCTACCGGTCCGAAAACCTGCACAGGCTGGCCGAGTACGGCACACTGCTCGAAAAGGACGCCAAGGGCAAGGTCAAAGGGATCGACAAGGGCGCCCTCAAGGTGATCACCGTCGGCAACGCGCCCGTGCCCGCGGAGGAACTCCTGCGCCGCGTGCAAGACGGACTCGCCGACGAAATCCACCGGATGCTCGAAGACGACGTCGTACACGCCCCGGACGACATCGACCTGTGCATGATCCTTGGCGCCGGTTGGCCGTTCCAGATGGGCGGTGTGACGCCCTATCTGGATCGGGTCGGCGCGAGCAACCGGATCTTCGGTGGCACGTTCCACACGCCGCCGATCGCAGGCATCGCGTGAGTGAACTCACGCTGGGCGTCCTCGCGACGACACGCAAGGCCGATGAGCGGCGCCTGCCCATTCATCCCCGGCACCTCGAGCGGATCGATGAGCCGTTGCGCCGACGTATGACGCTCGAGTACGGCTATGGCGAGCGATTCGGAGTCACCGATGCGGAACTTTCCGCACTCGTTGGTGCGCTGGGGACAAGGGAACAGGTGATCGCATCCTCGGACGTGGTGCTCCTGCCCAAGCCGCAACCCGACGATCTGCGCGACCTGCGTGATGGCCAAACCCTGTGGGGCTGGCCGCACTGCGTGCAGGACAGAGCCATCACCCAGCTGGCCATCGACAAACGGCTGACGCTGATCGCATTCGAAGCGATGAACCACTGGACGTCCAGCGGCGGGTTCGGCCTGCACGTGTTTCACAAGAACAACGAACTCGCGGGCTACTGCTCGGTCCTGCACTCACTCGAGTTGATCGGCTCGACCGGTGACTACGGCCGGCGGTTGAGCGCGACCGTCATCGGCTTCGGAGCGACGGCGCGCGGTGCGGTGACCGCACTGAATGCGCTCGGCGTCCACGATGTGCAGGTGCTCACCAGCCGCGGCGTCGCCGCGGTCGGCTCGCCGATTCATTCTGTGCACATCGTGCAGCTCGATCACGATGAAGCAGCGCCGTATCTCAGCCATGTCATCACCCATCACGGCCGTGTTCCTCTTGCACCATTCCTCGCGGAAAGCGACATCATCGTGAACTGCACACTGCAGGACCCGGATGCGCCGCTGACGTACCTGCGCACCAACGATCTCGACGGGTTCCGGCCGGGCAGCCTGATCATCGACGTGTCAGTCGACGAGGGCATGGGATTCAGTTGGGCCAAGCCGACCACCTTCGCCGATCCGATGTTCATCGTGGGCGACAATGTGCGATATTACGCGGTCGACCACAGCCCGTCCTACCTGTGGGACTCCGCCACGTGGGAGATCAGCGAGGCACTTCTGCCGTTCCTGCCCGTCGTTATGGCGGGCAGCGCGACGTGGGATGACGATGAGACGATCGGTCGCGCGATTGAGATTCGCGACGGCATGATCCGCAATCCAGGCATCCTGTCATTCCAGAACCGGTCCGCAGAGTATCCCTATCCGCCCGCTTGAGCATTGGGCCTGACCGCGCCTGCAAGCGTGCGTCAGGCGTTGCGGCGACGTTTTGAGCCGACCGCCGGTTCCTCCGTGGCATCCGGAAGCGGCCGGGCTACCGGGATCTTGCTGCCGAGCACCTGTTCGACGATGTCCCGAGCGATCCGCTGCGGGGTAAGCCCGGCCTGCTCGAGAATCTGGTCGCGCGTGGCGTGCTCTAAGAACTCGTCGGGAAGTCCGAGCTCGTCGACGGCTGTGTCCACGCCTGCCGCGCGGAGGTCCTGCCGAACGCGTGTGCCGATCCCGCCGACCCGGATGCCGTCTTCCAACGTCACGACCAGCCGGTGGGTCTCGGCCAGTTCGATCACACTGTGCGGCACGGGCACGACCCAGCGCGGATCGATTACGGTAGCGCCGATCCCCTGCGCGTCGAGCAACTCGGCGACGCGGAGCGCGATCACGGCGAACGGTCCGACCGCCACAAGCAGAACGTCATTGTGGTCGTCTTCGACGAGCACGTCCACGCCGTCAGGCAACCGTCGCACGGCTTCGATGTCCGCGCCCACGCTGCCCTTTGGAAAACGGATGACCGTGGGCGCGTCCTCCACGCTGACCGCCTCAGCAAGTTCTTCACGCAGGCGGCTTGCGTCACGCGGTGCTGCGAGCCGAATGTGCGGCACGAGTTGCAGGATTGCCAAATCCCAAATGCCGTGATGACTTGGGCCGTCCGGTCCCGTGACACCGGCACGATCAAGCACGAAGGTGACGCCCGCCTTGTGCAGCGCCACATCCATCAGCACTTGGTCGAAGGCGCGGTTGATGAACGTCGAATACAGCGCAACGACCGGGTGCAATCCGCCGTACGCGAGTCCGGCCGCGCTGGCGACGGCGTGTTGCTCTGCGATCCCGACATCGTGCACGCGCTCGGGGAATCGTTCGGCCAACCGGTTGAGGCCGGTCGGCCTCAGCATCGCGGCTGTGATGCCGACCAGTCGTGGGTTCTCCTGGGCGAGGCGCAGAAGCTCGTCGCCGAACACGTTCGTCCAGGCCGGCGCGCTGGAGGATCCGATCGGCTCACCCGTCTCAGGGTCGATCTGCCCAACGGAGTGGAATTGATCGGCTGTATCGTTGACGGCCGGCTCGAATCCGCGGCCCTTCTGCGTGATCGCGTGCACGATCACCGGGGCGCCGTACCCCTTCGCCTGGCGGAGTGCCTCTTCCATGGCGGCGATGTCGTGTCCGTCGATCGGGCCGATGTACTTGATATCGAGATTCGAATACAGCTGTTCGTTGTTCGCAAACCTGCTGAGGAATCCGTGTGTTCCGCCGCGGATGCCGCGATACAGTGCCCGGCCCGGCCCGCCGAGCTTTCCAAAGGCGGCTTGACTCGTCAGGTAGAGATTTCGGTAGCTGTCCTTGGTGCGCACCGAGTTCAGGAACCGCGCAATCCCGCCGATCGTCGGAGCATAGGATCGGCCGTTGTCGTTGACGACGATCACGAGGTTGCGATTGTTATCGTCGGTGATGTTGTTGAGCGCTTCCCACGTCATACCGCCGGTCAGCGCGCCATCGCCGACGACCGCAACAACATGACGTTCCCGCTGGCCTGTGACGGCAAAAGCGCGAGAGATGCCATCGGCCCAGGACAGCGAGCTTGACGCGTGCGAGTTCTCCACGATGTCGTGGATCGACTCCGCGCGCTGCGGATAGCCGGCGACTCCGCCTTTTTGCCGCAGCTTGCTGAAGTCTTGCCGGCCGGTCAGGAGTTTGTGTACGTAGGCCTGATGCCCGACATCGAAGACGAGGGCGTCCCGGGGCGAGTCGAAGGTCCGGTGGATGGCGATGGTGGTCTCTACCATGCCGAGGTTTGGGCCCAAGTGGCCGCCTGTACGGGCAACGTTCGAGATCAGGAACGTGCGGATCTCGGCCGCGAGCTGAATCAGCTGCTCCTTCGAGAGTCCATCGAGATCGCGCGGACCCCTGATCGTCTCCAGAAGGGTCATCCGCACTGCCTTTCCTTGGCGCGCGGTGTCCCCCGCGGCATCGTTCGATTCTACGCGCCCGGGTCGGCGAGACGACGTGAGGCCGGGATTCGTTTGATCCCGGCCTCACTCGGTGCGTCGATCCCGCCGCTAGACGAGCGAACGTAACACGTACTGCAGGATGCCGCCATGGCGGTAGTAGTCCGCCTCTCCGGGCGTGTCGATTCGCACGACCGCGTTGAACTCGACGACGCGCTTGCCTACCGGCGAATCAGTGGTCGGCTCTGCGACGACGCGCACCGTCTCGGGGATGACATCGTCGTTCAACGCGTCGATGCCGGTGATGGTGACCTTCTCCGTGCCGTCCAGCCCGAGGCTGTTCGCGGTCTGACCTGCCGGGAACTGCAGCGGAACGACACCCATGCCGATCAGGTTCGAACGGTGGATGCGCTCGAAGCTCTCTGCGATCACCGCGTGCACGCCGAGCAATACCGTGCCCTTTGCCGCCCAGTCGCGCGATGAACCCGAGCCGTACTCCTTGCCGGCGAAGATCACAAGCGGGATGCCGGCAGCCTGATAGTTCTGCGCCGCGTCGAAGATGAACGACTGCGGGCCGCCCTCTTGGCTGAAGTCGCGGGTGTAGCCGCCCTCGACATCGTCGAGGAGCTGGTTGCGCAGCCGGATGTTCGCGAATGTTCCGCGGATCATGACTTCGTGGTTTCCGCGCCGCGACCCGTAGGAGTTGAAATTCTTGCGCTCGATGCCGTGCTCGATGAGGTAGCGGCCCGCAGGGCTGTCCGCCTTGATCGAGCCGGCCGGCGAGATGTGGTCAGTGGTGACCGAATCGCCGAGCTTCGCGAGAACGCGTGCACCCTCCACATTGCCGACCGGGGTCGTCTCCGGCGTCATGCCTTCGAAGTACGGTGGCTTGCGCACGTACGTGGATGCGTCATCCCATTCGAACGTCGAGCCGGTGGGAATCGGCAGGGCGCGCCACCGATCGTCGCCGTCGAACACGCCCTCGTACTCGTGCAGGAACATTTCCGGGTCGATGGAGCTGTCGATGGTGGACTGAACCTCGTCTGCGTCAGGCCAGATGTCCTTGAGATAAACCGGGTTGCCCTGGGTGTCGTCACCCAGCGCATCCGTGTCGAAGTCGAAGTTCATCGACCCGGCGAGCGCGTACGCGATGACCAGCGGCGGGCTCGCCAGGTAGTTCATCTTCACGTCCGGGTTGATTCGACCCTCGAAGTTGCGGTTGCCGGAAAGCACCGCGGTGACGGCGAGGTCGCTGTCTTGAACGGCGGCGGAGATCTCACCGATCAGCGGACCCGAATTGCCGATGCAGGTGGTGCAGCCGTAGCCGACGAGGTAGAAACCGAGTTGCTCGAGATAGGTGGTGAGGCCGGACTTGTCGTAGTAGTCGGTGACAACCTTTGAGCCGGGAGCCAGGGTGGTCTTGACCCACGGTTTGACGGCGAGGCCCTTCAGTGCTGCGTTGCGGGCCAGCAGGCCGGCAGCAAGCATGACGGACGGGTTCGACGTGTTTGTGCACGAGGTGATCGCCGCGATGGCGACGGCGCCGTGGTCGATGGTGAACGCGGATCCATCCGCCAATGTCACCGGAGTCGGATGCGACGCCGTCTGAGGTGCGTGGCTCTTGTGGTGGTGCACGTGCGCGCTGTACTCATCCGCTGGAGACAGCTCGCCGGGGTCGGACGCCGGAAACGACTCAGCGATCGTCAGATCAACCAGGTCGTGCTCGATCTGGGCGAAGTCGCCCAGATCCTTGTTGAACTGCGCCTTCGACTCGCTCAGGATGATGCGGTCCTGCGGACGACGCGGACCGGCGATCGACGGCACGACGGTCGCCAGGTCGAGCTCGAGGTACTCGCTGAAGGTCGGTTCGACATCCGGATTATGCCAGAGCGTCTGCGTCTTCGCGTATGCCTCGACGAGCGCGATCTGCTCTTCGGTGCGCCCGGTCAGGCGCAGGTAGTCCAGCGTGACATCGTCGATCGGGAAGATCGCCGCCGTCGAACCGAACTCGGGGCTCATGTTTCCGATGGTCGCACGGTTGGCCAGCGGAACCTGGGCGACGCCGGATCCGTAGAATTCGACGAACTTGCCGACGACACCGTGCGAGCGCAGCTGCTGGGTGATGCTGAGCACGACGTCTGTCGCGGTCACACCCGCCGGGATGGATCCGGACAACTTGAAGCCGACGACCTTCGGAATGAGCATCGAGACGGGTTGACCGAGCATGGCCGCCTCCGCCTCGATTCCACCGACGCCCCAGCCGAGCACGCCGAGTCCGTTGACCATGGTGGTGTGCGAATCCGTGCCGACCAGAGTGTCGGGGTATGCCTGCAGCACGCCGCCGACCACGCGCGTGAACGTGACTCGGGCCAGGTGTTCGATGTTGACCTGGTGCACGATGCCGGTTCCCGGCGGTACAACCTTGAAATCGCCGAAGGCGCTCTGTCCCCAGCGCAGGAACTGGTACCGCTCGCCGTTGCGCTCGTATTCGATTTCGACGTTGCGTTCGAACGAGTCCTGTGTGCCGAACAAATCGGCGATCACGGAGTGGTCGATGACCAGTTCGGACGGCGCGAGCGGGTTGATCTTGGTCGGGTCGCCGCCCAGATCAACGACGGCCTCGCGCATGGTCGCCAGGTCGACGATGCACGGCACACCCGTGAAGTCCTGCATCAGCACACGAGCGGGCGTGAACTGGATCTCGGTGTTCGGCTCGGCTGCCGGGTCCCAGGCACTCAGCGCGTCGATCTGAGCCTTCGTGATGTTCTTGCCGTCTTCGGTGCGAAGCAGATTCTCCAGCAGCACCTTGAGGCTGTACGGGAGCTTCTCATAGCCGGGGACCGCATCGATCCGGAAGATCTCGTAGTCGGTTCCTCCGACGCTGAGCCTGTCCTGTGCTCCAAAGCTGTTTACCCCAAGGCTGTTTACCGCAGACACGCTGCCCTCTCCTTCGTTGGCGGGGATCGCACTGGCGATCCCCCACGGTCAATCTTCGTGCCGGTGTGACGGTTTTCTCTACCAAGGATTGCCTAACCCCGGTAACGCGCACGGAGCACCTCAAACTATCTCGACATCAAGATAATTCTATCAGGAGCGGACATTGATTCCGACGCCGCCTCACCCACTCGTCATTCGCGATCGAAGACCAGCGAGTGCCGCCTCGCAAATCGGTAGAACAGTTCGATTCCGACCGCCCCAAGTGCACCGACTGCAACGCCGTAGACAAGCGTCACATCGGCGTAGACATCCATCATGAAAAACGTGCGGGTGAACGAAACCGTGCAGACGAGCACGAACGCGACTACGACAGAGGCAAGCAGTGCAACGCGCGCCATGCTCAGCGGGCGCGCCAGCACACTGAGGATCCACAGTGACACGCAGAACAAGGTCACGGTTGCCACGCTGCGCGCCTCATGCCGTTCGACGTGCAGCAGGTACACCGGGATGAACGACAGCAGGCACGTGCACGCTGCAATGATTCCGGTCGGAATCGAATAGCGCAGGATTCGACGCAGGACCCCTGGCGTGTAGAGTCGGCGATTCGGCGCAAGCGCCAACAGGAATGACGGAATGCCGATGGCGAGCGATGACACGAGCGAGAGCTGTCGGGGTAGGAACGGAAACGGCATGAAGGTCGCCGCGCTGACCAACGCAAGGATGATGCCGTAGACGGTCTTCGCGAGAAAAATGTTCGCAACGCGTTCGACGTTCGCAATCACGCGCCGGCCCAGAGCGAGCACGTGCGGAAGGTGATCGAAGCGATTGTCCAGCAGCACGATCCGGGAGACTGCTTTCGTTGCAGCCGTCGCCGATCCCATCGCAATGCCCAGGTCGGCGTCCTTGATGGCCATCGCGTCGTTCACGCCGTCCCCGGTCATTCCGACGGTCTTGCCTGACGCGCGCAGTAACCCGATCGCGCTGCGCTTCTGCTCTGGGCTGACCCTTCCGAAGATGCTCGAGCGCTTCAGCGCCTCCGCGAGTTCGGCGTCGTCGTGCAGTTGGGAGGCGTCCATCGCCGCTCCGCCGATGCCGAGCGGTCCGGCCAAGGCTGCGACCGTCACCGGATTGTCGCCGGACATGATGACGATGCGCACGCCCTGCGACTCGAAGTAGCGCAGCGTCTCCGGCGCTTCCTCCCGGATCGTCTCCATGAAGATGACCAGCGCCGCGGGCTCGAGCGCACCGATGTCCAGCTGAACAGCGGCCGGATGCTGCGTCGCATCCGCCCTCGGGTCAGGCAAAGGCACCGTGCTGCGCACGAGTGCGAGCGTGCGTCGGCCGGTCGCTGCCATCCGGTTCGCCGCTGTGCGTTCACGCGACTGCGCCGCCAGCAGTCGCTCCGGCGCACCCAGCAACCAGGTCGACGCGTGTTCACCCTGACTGAATTGCACACCGCTGTACTTGGTCGCAGAACTGAAAGGCAGTCTTCTCGCGATGATCAGACCGGACGCTGAGAAGTGCTGAGCCAGCAAGCGAGCTGTCGCGTTACCTGCGTCATCGGAGCCGAAAGCGGCAAGTGCGATCACAGACTCCGACTCCGGGATGCCGCTGAACGCCACCAACCGGTCGAACGCGAGTTCGCCGCTGGTCAGCGTGCCGGTTTTGTCGAGACACAGCACGTCTACGCGCGCGAGCACCTCGACGGCCGCGAGTTCCTGCACCAGCACCTTCTTGGTGGCCAGCTGGATGGCAGCGACACCGAACGCCAGGCTGATCAACAGCACGAGGCCCTCTGGGATCATGCCCACAACGCTGGCGACGGCGTCCACGACCGCGCGTTGCCACAGGCCGTCGTGGAGCAGCTGGCTCAGTCCGCCGTATGCGAAAATCCGACCGATGATGGTGATCACGATCACCGGGCCGAGAATCCATGAAATGTAGACCAGGATGCGATTGACCGCCGCGCGCAACTCAGAATGCACCAGCGAGTGCCTGCGTATCTCCGACGTCAACTTGTTGGCGTAGGAGTCTGCACCGACGGCGGTAACCTGCGCATACCCTGTTCCCCCGATGACATGGGAACCCGAAAGCAGTGGCTCGTCTGCATCCTTCGGTACGGGATCCGACTCGCCGGTCAGCATCGATTCATCCATGCTCAGCCCCGTGCTGGCAATGGTGCGCGCATCGGCGGGGATCTGGTCTCCCGCGCGCAGCACGAGCACGTCGTCGAGCACGATCTGCTCGATCGGAACGGTGACCACCGCGCCGGCCCGCCGAACGGTGCTGGTCGGTGCAGCGAGAAGGGCTAGCCGATCGAGCACGAATTTCGCGCGCAACTCTTGCACGATACCGATCAGGGCATTGACGATCACGACGCCGTAGAAGAAGCCATCGCGCAGGTCACCGACGAGTACCACAGCGACGAAACAGACGGTCAGGATCGCGTTGAAGAACGTGAAGACGTTTTCCCGAAGGATGTCTCCGACGGAGCGCGACGTTGGCTGCTTGACCTCGTTGACGTGCCCGGCGGCCTGTCGCGCGGCCACCTCATCCAACGTCAGGCCGGTCGCCTCTGCCATCCGGCTAGGAACCCGAACTCGCCGGCTTCAGGTTGTACACGGAACGCACCACAAGCCACGTGACGAGCACGAGCGGCGCATACAGCGGAACGCCCATCAGGAGTTTGGCGATCGCAAGCCCCGAGACGTTGTTGGCCAGATACAGCGGGACCTCGACCGCGAGCCGGGTGACGAACAATGCGAGCCAACACAGGGTGACCAGCTGGAGGGCGCGATACTTGGCGCGATCGCGCCGCCACGCTACCCCGTCGCCCATCAGGTAGCCGACGGCGAGACCGATCAGCGGCCAGCCGACCAGCAGCGAGATCAGAATCGCCAGCCCGTATGCGCCGTTCGTGATCAGTCCGATGATGAAATTGTCACTGCCTTTGCCGGTCAGAAGCGCGAGAATCGCGGATGCGCCGACCCCGAGCAGCCCCGCGACCGCCTGTGTGACCGGTGTACGCCCGATCACGCGCAGCACGGTGAACACCACCGCGATCGCAACAGACGCACCGAGTGCTAACGGCACATTCATCGTGAACGTATACACGACCAGGAAGACCAGCCCGGGCAGAATCGTTTCGGCGAGGCCACGGATGCCGCCCATCGCGGCGAGCAGAGCGGCGCCGCTCGGAGACTGGCCGTCTGCCACAGCACCCAACCCGCTGCGTTTTGCGGCGGCAGCAAGGCCCTGGCCCAGCGCCCCAGCCAGTGAGTCCGGCCGCGAATCCGGCGGTGTCGCAGTTTCCGCGTCGTTGGGCGGCGTCGACAGCGCATCGCGTCCTTCCGGTTCGTTGGTCGTCATCGTGGCGGCTCGGTTCAGATCGTGGCAGCTTCGTCGCCGGTCAACGGCATCCGAAGCGGGATCAGATCGCGCGGCGGCATCGGCACGGCTCCCCGGACGACGACGATGCTGCGGAAAAGGTCCTCGACCAGAGCTGCGGCCTCCGGTTGCACAGCCGCATCGCCGGCGATCACCCCGCGAAGGAACCAGCGCGGGCCGTCGACACCGACGAAGCGCGCGATGCGCGTCTCACCGGCGGTATCTGGAGATGCCACAGGGATCTCAGCAACCAACTCGAGCCCGAAAACTCCGTCTCGCTCACTGGTCCGGCCCCCTTGGCGGTTGACCTGCTCGGCGATCTGATCCCGAATTTCGTGCCACAGCCCGCTTGATCGCGGAGCAGCGAACGGCTGCACTTGAAGGGTCGAGTTGGCATAGTCGAGGCCGACGGCCACAACCCGCTGGGTCCCCTCCTCGACTTCGAGGCGGAGGTGCAGGCCTTCGCGCGGCAAAATCTTCACGCCGCCGAGATCGATGTATGGGCGCACCGGATTCGCCTCGGACTCGTCGAGTGGGCCTTCGGTCGCCCGGTCTTCGGGGGCCGACTTCTCCCAATCGTTTGTATCGCTGTTGTGTGTGCCGCTCACGCGTGCTCTCCTGACTGCAAGGCTGTGTAGCCCGTCGAACCGAACCCGCTCGCGCCGCGGGCGCTGTCGGGGAGTTCGTCGACGGGGATGAATCGGACTCGGCTGACCGGCATGACCACAAGCTGAGCGATTCTGTCGCCCGCCGCCACGGCGTATGACTCGACCGCGTCCGTGTTGAGAAGGGTGACCTTGATCTCGCCACGATACCCCGCGTCGACGGTACCCGGCGAGTTCACGATGGTGATGCCGTGCCGGGCCGCCAGTCCGCTGCGCGGAACGACAAACGCCAGATAACCTTCCGGCAACGCAACGGACAGCCCCGTGCCGAGCGTCTTACGCTCGCCGGGCGCCAGAACCGCCGCCTCATTCGAACAGAGATCCGCCCCGGCGTCGCCCGGGTGCGCGTAGCTCGGCACGACATCCGCCCGGATCAAAACGTCAATGGAATCGGTCACGTGTCGAGGGTAGTGCAGAAATCTGATCGAATAGGGGCATGGTTCTCTATCGCGAGCGGCTCTGGCCCGCCCCCTGGCTTTTCATCTCGACCGCGCTGATCATCCCCGCGTGCATCTTGGTGTTCGCACCGATCAACATGACCGTCGGCATCGTGTTGGCCGTCGTCCTCTACGCGGTCTGCGTTTGGATGCTGCTGACCTCAGCCGCCACGATTCAGGTGACTGACGAGACCTTCAGCGCGGGGCGCGCACGCATCGAGCGGTCGATGATCGGCGACGCGCTGGCGTTCGACGGCGACGAAGCCACCCTGCAACGAGGGCAGAAGCTCGACGCACGTGCCTGGCTGCTGATCCGCGGCTGGGTGAAACCCGTCGTCAAAGTCGCCCTGTTGGACATCAACGACCCGACGCCCTACTGGCTCATTTCCACCCGCCGACCGAGCGAATTGGTGCGCGTGCTCAGCGATCTGACAGGCAGACGCCCGAATCCGCAGATCGAGCGCGGCTAGCCGAGCCGGTGAAACCGGCCGACAGGTCAGCTCGCGCACTCCATGCAGATCGGCCCCAGCTTGGACTCGTGGTCCATCTGCGAGCGATGCTTGACGAGGAAACAACTCACGCACGTGAATTCATCCGCCTGCGGCGGCAGAACGACGACGTCCAGGTCGAGATCGGACAGATCCGCGCCGGGGAGCTCGAAACCGCCCGGGTTGTCGGCATCATCGACGTCAACGACCCCGGACATCTTGTCCGGTACTCGTTCCTTGAGCGCCTCGATCGACTCCGAGTCATCCTCGGTCTTTCGTGGCGCATCGTAATCCGTTGCCATGCCCATCCACTTCTCGTGTGACTACCGATCGAACGAAATCGGCGGGCATAGTTTGCATCAAACCTGAGGGAATAGCAAACCATTCCGCGATCTCATCGCCTCTGGTCAGCATCAACTTGCGGCGCGCCACAGTTATTCCCGAGTTTTCAGCCGCCTTCGTGGCATCCTAGCCACGAACCGAGACAGCTGGAGAGGCGTTTCACCATGCAGGATTTAAAGGTCATCGGAGTGGAGAACGGTGCTCTCCTCGCCGCGAGTGACGACGGCGAGCGGTACCGCATCGCAATCGACGAAGTTTTGCAGTCCAGACTGCGCCAAAACAAGCCAGAACGGGCCCCAGGGCACAAGATTTCGCCGCGTGAGGTGCAGGCGCACATCCGATCCGGGCTGACCGCGGACGAGGTTGCGACCCTCACCGGCGCTGCCGTGGAATACGTCCAGCGGTTTGAGGGCCCGATTCTCGCGGAGCGTGAGCACATCGTGGCGTCCGCTCTCAGCGTACCCGTGCACACCAACGCCGAGGTCGATCCGCTCGGCGAGGCCGCGACGTTCGGCGTGGTCATCCGAGAACGACTCGGCTCACTGTCGGCCACGGGAGAGCGCTGGGCGAGCTGGAAGGAACAGGATGGCGGCTGGATCGTCAAGTTGTCTTTCACCGCTGACGAAATCGATCACGACGCCCGTTGGGGTTACGACTCGCGCAAGCATGCCCTGTCTCCCCTGAATTCCGAAGCGACGACGCTGTCACAACAGGGAGAGCTGCACGGCGGGCTGATTCCACGATTGCGTGCCGTCACACCCGCGGTGGAACCCGACGAGTCGCGCTTCGACAGCGGCGCATTCACCTTCCCTGATGAGGCGGTCCAGAACACGCCCGAAGTGGCACCACATCTCGAGCCGGCCCCATTCGGCCGCACGACGTCCGCCAGCAGCAATGCGATCGCCGTGACGGCGATCAAGCGGGCAGAAGACGACACGCAGAAGGATCAGCACCAGACGGCCGATCTGCTCGAAGCATTGCGCCGCCGACGCGGCGAACGCGAGGCCGCAGGCACCGAGTTGTCACCGGCAGCAATCGACGTACCGATCGATGATTTCGACGACCTCAAGGAGACGCCAGAGCCGCCGCAGCGCCAAGTCGCGACATCGGCGGGTTCACGCGGCAGTTTCGGAAAGTCGTCCGTGAAGTCCGCCCAGGGCAAGAAGGGCAGAACGTCGATGCCGAGCTGGGACGAGATCGTCTTCGGAGCCCGCACAGACGACGACCTCGCCTAGCAGGCCCGTCTCCTACTCGAAGCCACCGACGCCGATCAGCGGCACGGCCAGTTCTTCGACGGTGAGCGATCCGTGCTGCCCGATCATGGCTCGTGATTGCGCGTTCGCCGTTCGTGAGTCGTAGTAGGCGATCCGCCCGCGCGCGGCCACCAGCACGTCTCCGATCCGCGGCAGGACCTCCGGATCGACAATCGCACCGAACCAGCCGGCGTCAACGGCCTGCGCCCGCGTCGCGACCCAGGATCGTGCGCCCTCCGACTGTTCCCACCGTTGGGCCAGTGCGGCTGCATCATCGGCCGACGCATCAGGGCCGAGGTGCAACTGGAGACAGCGCGGGTCGCCTGCAACGTGGCGCACACCATCGACCAGCTCGGGCACCGTATCGAAAAGTACGTGAGAGTTGATCGGCACATCGAGCACGCCGTGGTCTGCGGTGGTCAATGCGGCCTCATGCCGCCGAAGCTCGCCAGCGAATGCCGAAACGCGGGCATCTAATTCCTCAAGTGCCGCCAGCCAGGCATCCGATTCCCAGCCGTGTGCGTGCGAGGCGATGTCCAGCTCAGGCACGTACAGATAGCAGATGCTCCTGCCGCCCCCATCCAGGATGCGCCGCGCCGCACTGAAGCGCTGTTCGATCGACTTGGCGCCGACGTATTCGGCGCCGGAAAGAATCGCGGCGCTGAACGACGATGATCGATAGCGCTCAGGGCCGATTGCGAAGGCCGCTATACCGTCTGCGCGGGCGGTCTCGAAGACCGTCGGGCAGCGCTGCCATCTCGACGGGTCCGGATCCCCCTTCCAACCGCTGAGTTGATTGAACACACGGTCGGTCGCCGGGTCGAGCACGGTGTATCCCACCATGCCGTGTTGCCCCGGTGTGGTTCCCGTACACAGACTGGTCAATGCAGCGGCTGTCGTCGTCGGAAATCCACTCGTCATCGTGGTTGCGCGCGTGAGCCGTTGGGCGAGGAAGCGGGCATGCCCCGCGCGGGCCTTGAGCGGATGCGCGCCGAGACCGTCGACGACGATCACGACCGCGCGCTCGACCGCAGGAAGCTGTAACGAATTGGGCTGCCCGTGGAGGGCGGCGACGCAACTTGGAAGAACGTCGGCAAGGCTCCGCGCAGAAGAATAGCCGGCCGGTAACATGGTGCCCATCGGGCTCAGTCTGCCATAGGCGCACTGAGCCCAGCAGCATCCACCGTTCCCACGTGACGCAGTGTTCGCCGGAACAGCGAACGCACAAGCGCAGCACGAGATTGCACGAATGAGCCCGACAGACGAACAGACCTCACCAGCAGGCAGCACCGAACGCATCGAAGACGTCGACGTCACGACGGAGATGCAAGGCTCGTTCCTCGAGTACGCATATTCGGTGATCTACTCGCGCGCCCTTCCGGACGCGCGAGACGGGCTGAAGCCGGTGCAACGGCGCATCCTGTATCAGATGACGCAGATGGGCCTGCGGCCCGATCGCGGCCACGTCAAGTCGGCGCGGGTCACCGGCGAGGTCATGGGAAAGCTGCACCCGCACGGGGACAGCGCGATCTACGACGCTCTCGTGCGCATGGCACAGGACTTCACACTGCGCGTGCCGCTCATTGACGGCCACGGCAACTTCGGCTCACTTGACGACGGTCCTGCGGCGGCGCGCTATACGGAAGCGCGACTGGCTGCCGCGGCGTTGGCGATGACGGACGGGCTCGACGAAGACGTCGTCGACTTCGTACCGAACTACGACAACCAGCTGACTCAGCCGGAGGTCCTCCCCGCCGCGTTCCCGAACCTTCTCGTCAACGGCGCAAGCGGCATAGCGGTCGGCATGGCCACGAACATGGCGCCGCACAACCTCATCGAGGTGGTCGGCGCCGCGAAACACCTGTTGGCACACCCGGATGCCGACCTGGACGCCTTGATGGAATACGTTCCGGGCCCGGATCTACCGACCGGCGGCACCATCGTCGGGCTCGCCGGGATCAAGGACGCATACAGGTCGGGCCGCGGGAGCTTCAAGACCCGTGCGAAAGTGACGATCGAAGCGATCACGGCGCGCAAGAGCGGGTTGGTGGTCACGGAGCTGCCCTACCTGGTCGGCCCGGAAAAGGTGATCGACAAGATCAAAGACGGCGTCAATTCGAAGAAGTTGAGCGGCATCTCCGACGTCACGGATCTGAGCGACCGCACCAAAGGGTTACGCCTGGTGATCGGAATCAAGACCGGATTCAGCCCTGAGGCAGTGCTCGAGCAGCTTTACCGGCACACTCCGCTCGAAGACGGCTTCTCGATCAACAACGTTGCACTGGTCGACGGTGGGCCGCAGACGCTCGGCCTGCGGGAACTGTTGCGCGTCTATGTCGATCACCGCATCACGGTCACCACCCGTCGTTCGCAATTCCGGCTCGAGCGACGTCGGGAGCGCCTGCACCTCGTCCTCGGGCTGTTGATCGCGATCGTCGACATCGACGAAGTGATCCAGGTCATCCGCAGCAGCGACGACTCCGAGCAGGCACGCTCGCGACTGATCGAGGTGTTCGACCTCAGTCAAGTGCAGGCCGAGTACATCCTGGAACTGCGGCTGCGTCGGCTGACGAAGTTCTCGCGCATCGAACTCGAGGCGGAGCGTTCCCAGCTCGAAGCCGAGATTGCAGAGCTCGAGGCGCTCCTGACCGGAGAAGATCGAATCAAGCGGCTGGTCGCTGACGAACTTGATGCCGTCGCCGAGAAGTTCGGGACGCCGCGGCGCACCCTTCTGACGGAGGCACGTCCGTCGATCGCAACCGTCGGGTTCCGGAAGACCGCGGCCGTCCTCGAGGTTGCAGACGCGCCGTGCCGGATCTTCCTGGCCGCGACCGGGCGCATTCTGCGCGTCGATCAGCAGGCAGACGACGATGGCGTGCTCGACCGGATCACGGCGCCCACGCGGCGCAGCAAGCACGATGCGATCCGGTCCACACTGACGACGACGAGTCGCAGTGAGATCGGCGCCATCACCAACAAGGGGCGATTGATCCGGTTCTCCCCCGTCGACCTGCCTGCCGTCCCGGCGAATTCGATCCAACTCGGCGCGGGCGTCAAAGTACGCGACTACCTTGCGCTGTCCGACAGGACGGAACGCGTGTTGGCCGTCGTCTCGCTGGCCGCCCAGCTTTCGATCGCTCTGGGAACCAAACAGGGTGTTGTGAAGCGTGTGGCAGCGTCGGACTGGGCGAACAAGCCGGACTTCGAGATCATCAGCCTGAAGCCTGGTGACGACGTGGTCGGAGCGATCCAGGGCGCAGACACCGACGAGCTCGTCTTCGTCACGTCGGATGCGCAGTTGCTGCACTTCCCGGCATCAACGGTGCGCCCGCAGGGTCGGGCCGCCGGCGGTGTGGCTGGCATCAAACTCTCCGACGGTGCCGAGGCCATCTTCTTCGGTGCCGTGTCTGCATCAGCCGGTGATGAAGCTGTCGTCGTCACCGTCGCAACGAGCGGCGCCACGCTGGCCGGCGCAGACGCCGGCTCGGGCAAGGTGAGTTCCTTCGCCGACTACCCGCAGAAGGGGCGCGCGACCGGAGGAGTGCGCGCACAACGCTTCCTCAAGGGCGAAGACCAACTGGCACTCGCCTGGGTCGGTACCGGCCCGGTCAGGGCTGTCGGGGCAGACGGCTCCCTGCGCAGCTTGCCGGAAGGCGGCGCGAAGCGCGACGCGTCGGGGCAAAGCCTCGATGCGGTGATCGGTGCGATCGGCACCGCGATCGGCTGATCGTCACACGTCGATGCGTTCCCGGGACAGCGCGTCCGAACTGTCGATGATGAATTCCTTGCGCGGCGCAACGTTGTTGCCCATCAGCAGTTCGAACACGGCGGCGGCTTGCTCAGCATCGGGAACCTGCACGCGGCGCAGCATCCGGTGTGTTCTGTCCATCGTGGTCGTCGCCAACTGGTCCGCGTCCATCTCGCCGAGACCCTTGTAGCGCTGGATCGGCTCTTGATAGCGGCGATTTGAGCGCTTGAGGCCGGTCAGCACACCGTGCAGCTCCGCTTCGGAGTATGTGTAGATCGTCTCATTCGGCTTCGATCCTGGATTAATGACGATCACCCGGTGCAACGGGGGAACTGCGGCGAAGACACGGCCGGCTTCGATCATCGGTCGCATGTAACGGAAGAAGAGCGTCAACAGGAGAATTCGAATGTGGGCGCCGTCGACATCCGCATCGCTCATCACGATGATCTTGCCGTAACGCGCCTGCGAGAGATCGAAGCTGCGCCCGGAACCCGCACCGATCACCTGGATGATCGACGCGCATTCCGTGTTGCCGAGCATGTCGGACACGGATGCCTTCTGCACGTTCAGGATCTTGCCGCGAATCGGCAACAGTGCCTGATGCTCGCTGTCTCGTGCACGCCGGGCGGTGCCGAGCGCCGAGTCGCCTTCGACGATGAACAGTTCGCTGTTGGCGACATCGCTCGAACGGCAATCGACAAGCTTCGAGGGCAGCGACGAGGTTTCCAAGGCGTTCTTGCGGCGTTGCGTCTCCTTGTGAGCTCGTGCGGAGATGCGCGACTTCATCTCGGAGACGACCTTGTCCAACAGGAGTGCCGACTGAGTCTTGTCGTCGCGTTTCGTGGAGGAGAACCGCGCCGCCAGCGCAGACGTGACTACCTGCGTGACGATCGCACGCACGGCAGGGGTGCCGAGCACTTCCTTGGTCTGCCCTTCGAACTGCGGCTCGGGCAGCCGCACGGTCAGCACCGCCGTCATCCCGGCGAGGATGTCGTCTTTGTCGAGCTTGTCAGTTCCGACCTTCAGCCGCCGCGCGTTCGAGTCGACCTGTTGCCTGAAAAACTTCATCAGACCCTGATCGAAGCCGAGCTGGTGGCTTCCACCCTTGGGCGTGGCAATGATGTTGACGAAACTGCGCATGACGGTCTCGTAGCCGGTTCCCCAGCGCAGGGCGATGTCGACCTGGCATTCGCGCTGCAATTCGGTGGGCGTCATCGCGCCGTTCGCGTGCAGCACAGGAACCGTCTCCGTGAAGCTGCCGGTGCCGGTGAGGCGCCACGTGTCGGTGACAGCGGAGTCCGGCGCGAGATAGTCGACGAACGCCGAGATCCCGCCCTCGAACGAGAAGGACGTGTGCAGCGGTTCCGCGCCGCGATTGTCGGTGATGGCCAGGGTGATGCCCGGCACGAGGAAGGCGGTCTGACGTGCCCGGCCGAGCAGGTCATCTGTGCGGAAATCAGCATTGTTCCCGAAGATTTGCCGATCAGCCCAGTAACGGATGCGTGTGCCCGTCACGCCGCGCTTGACCTTGCCGACGACTGAAAGTTCGCTCTTCTTCTCGAACGGCGTGAACGGGGCATCTGGGCTCGGCGCGCCGGTGTCGGCGAACAGTCCGGGTTCGCCTCTGCGGAAGGACATCGCCCAGGTCTTACCGTCACGGTCGACCTCGACATCGAGTCGTTCCGACAACGCGTTCACGACAGAGGCGCCGACGCCGTGCAACCCGCCGGATGCCGAGTACGAACCTGAGCCGAACTTGCCGCCGGCGTGCAGCTTCGTGAACACCACCTCGATGCCGCTCAGGCCGGTCTTCGGCTCGATGTCAACCGGGATGCCTCGGGCTGTGTCACGCACCTCAACACTGTCGTCCGGGTGCAAGACGACCTCGATCTTCGAACCGTAACCGCCGAGCGCTTCGTCCACCGAGTTGTCGATGATCTCCCAGAGGCAGTGCATCAACCCGCGCGAATCCGTCGACCCGATATACATGCCCGGTCGCTTGCGCACTGCCTCGAGACCCTCGAGAACAGACAGGTGCCTGGCGGAATAATCAGAGCTGGCCACGAACGTATCTCCTCGGGGTGTGCGGTCGAACGGATGCGGTTGCGCACCTCATTCCAGCGTATCCAGCCGCGAACCGCGTGCCCGCCATCGACACCCCGCGGCAGGCCGGCTGCTACGCGTTCAGCGAAATGCCCGGTCTTCGAGTCGTCTGCGCGCCAAGAACGTGCTTGTATGGAGGTACCGAGTTGAATGGTTCGGGTTTTGGAGAGGAGCACAACATGTCGAACATCGCCACAGGTACCGGTGCCGCTGCTGAGCTCGCAACCGGACTGCAGTTGACCGCCGCCGATCGATGCGACGCATGCGGCGCACAGGCGTACGTGCGAGTCGTCGTCAACAACGGTGAACTTCTGTTCTGCGCACACCACGCGAAGAAGCACGAAGAGAAGTTGTCCGCGATCGCGCAGAGTTGGCATGACGAATCCGCTCGCTTGTTCGAGGACCAGCGCGCCTAACCCGCGACAGCAAGTTTTTCGAGATCGCTGCTTTTCGAAACCGCCGTCGTGCCGGGTGAGAGCCGAGGTGTGCGCCGTCGTGCCACCGTCTCGCTGCATGCGATCGTCGCCAATGCCGCCATACTGACGTCAACGCACGGTTACGGTGCCGGAATAGCTTCGGCTTTCGCCGATTTACGAGCGGATGCCTACGGGCACGGGCTCGCGCCGGTTTCTGACGCTCTTGCGTCGGCCGGTATCGGTGGTTTCGTCGTCTCCGACCCGGTAGGTCGCGATCAGCTCACCGTGCGGCACCCCACCTTGTCGATCCAGGTCGGCCGCCTACGGGCCGGTGCCGCGAAGGAAACGAGCGGCGCGCAACTGCTCGGCCCAGAGCTGTTCGGGCTGGGTGAGCAGAACACCGCGCTGGCACCCGAAGTGTGGGCGGTGTTGCGCCCGGCTCTGCGCCTGACCTCCGAGGTGCTGTCTGCCAAGAGGGTCCCCGCCGGCAGTGGCGTCTCTTACGGCTACACCTACCGGACTCTCGCTGAGACGACCCTGGTGCTCTCCGGGCTCGGTTTCGCCGACGGGATTCCCCGTGCTGCGTCCAATCGCGCCCCCGTGCTCGTCGGTACCGTGCTCTCGAGGGTGAGCGGTCGGATTGCAATGGACCAGTTCGTCATCGACGTCGGTGATGCTGTTCCGGCAGTCGGAGATGTTGTCGTGCTGTTCGGGGACGGCGCGACTGGTGAGCCGACCGCAGCGGACTGGGCTCGTGCGACAGGCATCCGTTCTGAGGTCATCACGGCAGGGCTCGGCGCACGGATCGAACGGGTGTATCCACAGTGAGCGCACGCGCGATCGTCGACCTCGCCGCGTTGCGCGCCAACGTTGGGCTGCTCTCGGGGAGCATCGCTCCAGCCAGGACGATGCTCGCGGTCAAGGCCAATGCGTACGGCCACGGACTGATTCCGGTGGCCACAGCGGGGCTTGCCTCCGGGGCGAGTTCACTGGCCGTCCTTGAGATCCCTGCCGGGCTCGAATTGCGCGCCGCCGGCGTCACGGCCCCACTGTTCGCCTGGCTGCACGGCACGAACACCGATTTTCGCGCCGGCATTGAAGCTGACATCCAATTGGGTGTTTCGGCAGAGTGGCAACTGCAGGCGATCGCTGCCGCGCACGCGGGCAAACCTGCGACCGTTCACCTCAAGCTCGACAGCGGTCTCAGCCGCAACGGAGCCACTCCGGCCGATTGGCCTGCACTGGTCTCCGCCGCGCTGGCCGCAGAGCGGGCCGGAATCGTCCGGGTCCGAGCGGCCTGGTCGCATCTGGCTGATGCGTCCCTCGAGGACGATGAAGCGGCGCTGGCCGTCTTCCGCGACGCCGTTGCAGTAGCGCGGAGCTTGGGAGCACGGTTCGAGGTGCTGCATCTCGCGGCGAGCTCCGCGGGCATCCGGATGCCCGCGGCTCGTTTCGATTTCGTACGCTTCGGCATCGCGGCGTACGGCATCTCTCCGTTCGACGATCGCTCAGCGGCAGACCTCGGCGTGCGCCCGGTGATGTCACTTCAGGCCGACGTCGTCGACCTCGTCGACGACCCGACCGGCACGTTCGCACGCCTTGCGGTCGGCTACGCCGACGGAGTGGCCAGCTCTGCCCTCGGCGGGGCACAGGTTCTGCTCGGCGGTCACCGGGTCAGGGTCGTCACGCTCGATGTCGACAGCATGCTCGTCGAAACCGGCGAAATCGTCCCGTCCGTCGGCGACTCAGCACTGGTGTTCGGACCGGGCGATCACGGCGAGCCGACGGCAGCGGAGTGGGCGAACTGGGCGTCGACGATCGGCGACGAAATCGTCACGCACGTCGCGGCACGCGTGCCGCGCGGCTACCTGGGCTGAGTGTCCGTCAGACGCGCGCGGAGCCGACCGGCGATCGCCGCACGAGCGGCGGCGGCGTACTCATCGACCTCGCGAACGGCATCCGACGGGCGCGAGAGCGCATCCGACCAGACGGCACCTTCACCGCGGCGCAGGAGTGCTGCGCTCAAGAGTTCGTCCGCGAGCGACGGGTTCATCGGCAGGATCGGCCCGTGCAGCTGCGTGCCGATGGCCGACCCGACACGGATGCCCTCCACACGGTGCTCCAGCGGCGCTTGCGCAGTGTTGCCCCCGCCTGCGATCACGCTGCCGAGAGGTGCGGCGCCGTCTTCGAGGCTCGTGAGTGCGGCATGGTTTTCGAAGCCGGCCAACACGCCGCCCTCCGTGCGCACCAGGATCTCCCCCACGGTGCGCCGTGACGAGAGCACGGCGCGCGACGGGAACACGCCAGCCCCCGGCATCCGCTCGCCGTCCGGCGCTGTCAGTTCGCGGCCAAGCAGTTGCCACCCCCCGGCGATCGCGAGGAGCGGCACCCCTGCTCCTACGGCATCCCGAAGCGCAGCCGCATTGTGCAGCGCGTCGCCGTGTACCGCACGCTGCCCAGACAGCGGCCCACTGCCGATGTGGAGCAGATCGATCTGTTCGGGCAGCTCTGCGCCGACGTGATGGTTGTGCACAGTGACGGCGATCCCGCGCCACTGTGCGCGCGCAACGAGCGCCGTGACGTTTCCAACGTCGCCGTTGATCCCGAGCTCGTTCGGATACAGGTTGACGATACTCAGGCTCGCCGAGGCGTCCGTCATCACTGCCCACCTTCGAGGTCCAGGAAACCGAATTGTTTGCGGACGAACATCATTTGCTCGTAGTTGACGATCATCGTCTTGATCCCGGTTCGGGGGCGGGGAAGTGCCAGGAACGCGGCAAGCGCATCCTTCAATTCGGGAAGCACGGCGCCGATCGGGATGCGACTGTAGCCGAGCCGCGTCGCCAGCTGCCACGCCTTCGTTCCGCTGATGACATCGACCCGCTCGAGTGCACCGAAGTCGATGTCATAGATCCAGGATGGGTCCGGAGTGCCCTCATCGACCGCCATCAGGACCTGCGCCGGCGATCCGGCCAGCGCATCGAGGTTGAGTTGCAGGCTCGGCGGGTTCTTCATCATGATGATCTCGATGTCCTCGCCGTTCACCGTGAGGGTCTCACCCCGGCCGTAGACGGTACGCAGGCCGGTCATCGCCCGAGCGGCCGCGGCCGGAGAGAAGCGCTCGCCCAGCAGTTCGACCGTCGTGGCAAGGGCGCCGGCCGCGTCCACGGCGTAGTGCAGGCCGCGTGCGGGAAGGGCGATGTCGACCGGCGTTCCGTCGACGGTGATCGTCGCCTCACGCCCGTCGACGCGGGTTACGCGCACGCGGGCATCCGGAAGGGGCACCGTCTCGCCCGACGGCGCAACATCCGCGACCGTGGCCAGCCCGTGCAGCGATTGCTCAATCAGTTCGGGTGCGACGGCGAACGACGATGTGCTGCGTCCGGACGCACGACGGTCAGCGGCGATTCGGCGCAGGTTGTCATCGTCAGCGTTGACGACGAGCAACTGCTCGGCCGCCTCTGCCACCGTTCGTAACATGCCGACGACGCGGGACGGCTCGTAGAACCGATTCAACTGATCGATCTGCACATTCAGCAGCAGCACAACGTTGGGTTTCAGGCGTTCGGCCAACGCGACGCCGTAGGCCTCATCGACCTCGATCACGCCGACGTCGCCGCGCACGTACCCGTCGAGCGGCACCGAGGCCAGCATGGCCGACGCGATGCCCTGCGGAAGGTTGCCGCCTGACGGGTTCGTGAACACGTCAAGCCCGTGCTCCCGGAGCATGCCGGCGAGCATGTTGGTGGTCGTGGACTTGCCGTTGGATCCGGAGACGAAAACTAGCCCGAGCGGCAGTCGGCTGACGGCACGCTCGAGAAAACGTGGTGCAATGGCGAGGACGATACGGCCGGGAACGGCGGACCCGCCGCCCCGCAACCGCAACGCCCAGCGCGCCGCGCGGCCCAGCAGGACCGCGACGCGATAGCGCACCGGCCTACTCGAGGTAGTCGCGCAGCGACTGCGAGCGGGACGGGTGGCGCAGTTTTGCCATCGTCTTCGACTCGATCTGGCGGATGCGTTCGCGTGTCACCCCGAACGTGTCACCGATCTGGTCCAGCGTCTTCGGCATGCCGTCACCCAGGCCGAAACGCATTCGGATCACACCTGCTTCGCGCTCGGACAGCGAGTCGAGCAGGCTCTCCAACTGCTTCTGCAGCATCGTGAAGCCGACTGCGTCAGCAGGAACCACGGCCTCGGTGTCCTCGATCAGGTCACCGAATTCGCTGTCTCCATCTTCGCCGAGCGGTGTGTGCAGCGAGATCGGCTCCCGGCCGTACTTCTGAACCTCCACGACCTTCTCGGGCGTCATGTCGAGTTCGCGGCTGAGCTCCTCTGGAGTGGGCTCGCGGCCCAGGTCTTGCAGCATCTGACGTTGAACGCGCGCCAACTTGTTGATGACCTCGACCATGTGAACGGGGATACGAATCGTGCGAGCCTGGTCTGCCATGGCGCGGGTGATGGCTTGACGGATCCACCAGGTGGCATACGTCGAGAACTTGAAACCCTTGGTGTAGTCGAACTTCTCGACCGCGCGGATCAAACCGAGGTTGCCCTCCTGGATCAGATCCAGGAACTGCATGCCACGGCCGGTGTATCGCTTGGCCAGCGAGACCACCAAACGCAGGTTAGCGCCGAGCAGGTGGCTCTTGGCGCGCTGACCGTCGCGGGCGACCCAGCGCAATTCGCGCTCGAGTTCCTTCGAAATTCCGTGACTGTTCGCGAGTTTGTCCTCCGCGAACAGGCCGGCCTCGATCCGCATCGCCAACTCGACCTCTTCGGCCGCGTTGAGAAGCGCGACCTTGCCGATCTGTTTCAGGTAGTCCTTGACCGGATCGGCCGTCGCACCGGTGATCGTCGCGGAGTAGACCGGAACGTCGTCGTCTTCGTCGACCGCGCGCAGAACAAGTGCACCGGTCGGAAGCGCCACAGCGTCCTCAGCCGTGTCACTGTCGTCTGCGGCGGCGGCGCTCTCATCCGTTTCCGGCTCCTGGGTTTGCTCGTCGTCGAGCCC
>DATCDQ010000053.1:0-43118 GCA_036510655.1 Microbacteriaceae bacterium
CCTCGCATACACGCCGGCACTCGGGCACGACCGCGGTCTGACCGCCGCGACCGTCAGCATCATGCTGGTCGCTCGATCACTCTTCTCGATGTTCTCCCGGCTCTTCCTGGGCAGGATGGTTGACCTCTTCGGGCGGCGCGCGTTGATGGTGTCGACGATCACGGTCTCGGCGGTGGCGCTGTGCTGCTTCGCGTTCTCACTGTCGGATCCGTGGCTGATCGTGGTTTCTTCGGTTTTCGGCTTCGCCGTCGGCACCTGCCAGCCCATCACCATGTCGTGGATCTCCGACCTTGCCCCCCATGGAACACGCGGACTTGCCATGTCACTGCGGCTCGCCAGCAACAGGCTCGGGCAAACCGTGCTGCCCGCGACGCTCGGAGCGTTCGCTGCCGTTGCGGGCGCTGCCGGGGTTCTCGTCGCAACCGGGGTCACGCTCTTCGGGGCGGCCTGGTCCAGTTCCGCGGTCGGATCGACGGCACAAGCGGAAGAGGCATGACCGGCAGGCTTTTGGTCGCATTGAAAGCAGATGGAGTCGCTCACGTCGAATTCATGCAAAGTTCTAAGGCACACTAGATCCATGGTTCGGCCGATGTCGCTTCGCGTGCAGCTTTTGCTGCTGCAAATCGCTATCGTGCTGATCACGGTCATCGGAACCGGCTTGGTCGCGAGCTGGATGCAAGAACAGCAACTCCGCGACGGCTACCGAGACCGGATGATAGCGGTGGCGCAGTCGGTGGCGACGCTGCCGTCGATCGTCGGTGCCTTTGACAACCCCGATCCGGCCAAGACCATCCAGCCGATCGCGGAGGCCGTGCGCAAGGCATCCGACGTCACCTACGTCGTCGTCAGCAATGACCAAGGCATCCGGTACTCTCACCCGGATTCCGCGCTGATCGGCCGGCATGTCTCGACCGACCCGTCCGAAGCGTTGTCCGGGCGCACGTATGTCGGCACCCAAACCGGCACTCTCGGAACATCCTGGCGGGTCAAAGTGCCGATCTTCAGCCCACACCATGCCGTGATCGGCTTGGTGTCGATCGGTGTGCTCGAGTCATCGCTTCGCGCCGAATACCTTGGTAATTCGGTGCTTCTGTTCGTCACAATCGGGGCTGCCGGAATCCTCGGCATGATCGGAGCCGCCTGGGTGACCGCGATCATTCGCAAACGCATTTACGGGCTCGAGCCCGAGGAGATCGCCGGCCTCCTCGAGGAGCGGGAGGCGATGTTGCATGGGGTGCGAGAAGGATTGGTCGCCGTCGACGAACACGATCGCATCGCAATGATCAACGACGCAGCCGTGCGGCTACTGGGCCTGGAGGATGCCACGGGGCTGCTCGCGCGTCGCGCCGCCGACGTGCTTGACCCCGAGCTGGTGCGGTTTCTGGCCAGTAACGACGCTGAACAAGGTTTGATCCTGTCCGGTGAACGCGTGCTGCTCGCCGGTCGGGATGTCGCTATGGTCGACGGTCGCCGGATCGGTACGATCGCGATCCTGCGCGACAACACCGAGCTGCATTCCCTGTTGCGAGACCTCGACGGCGCCCAAGGCCTCACCGAAGGGCTGAGAGCGCAAGCCCACGGTTTCGCCAACCAACTACACGTGATCTCCGGCCTCCTCGAGCTCGGACATGTCGATGGCGCGGTCGCCTTCATCGAACGTGTCGGCAACGGCGGCGCACTCACCGGCGTGACCGACTCGACAGGCATCGGCGATCTGGAGGTCGCCGCACTGCTTCTGGTCAAGCAGGCGCAGGCGAGAGAACTCGGGAGCACGATCACCGTGGAACCGAACACGCTTCTGTCCGCATTTGCGGCCGACACCGCGTCAGAAGCGCTGCGCACAGATGTGCTCACGGTGGTCGGCAACCTCATCGACAATGCTCTCGAAGCCTGTGAGCAGGGCGGACACGTCTCGATTTCAATCGTCGAGCAGTCGGATACTCAGAGCCGACTCGAACTCACCGTCACCGTCGCGGACGACGGTCCTGGCATCCCGCACGGATGGCGCGAGACCGTCTTCACGCCAGGCTGGTCCTCCAAGCCACCGTCACCGGGGCACCTCGCATTGGGCCGGGGCATCGGGCTTTCGCTCGTCAAGCGCATCGCCGAGCGGCACGGAGGAGCGGTCACCCTCTCGGAGAATAGCCCTCGCGGCGCGCTGGTTTCGGTGCGCCTCTCCTACGATCTCGCCCAGCGCAACGCCCACGCAGTGACCCAAACCACGTCAACAAAGAATGCGGCAGGGCGACTGTGAATGATCGACTCCGCGCACTCGTCGTCGACGACGATGTCGAGGTAGCGATGCTGCACCATCAATTCGTTGACGCTCACCCTGCCTTCATCGTGGTCGGTGAGGCCCACAATGGAGCGACCGCCCTCCGGCAGATCGAACGGCTCAATCCCGAGGTCGTGCTCCTCGACATCTACCTGCCAGACTTTTCCGGGCTCGAAGTGCTCAGCAGGCTGCGCATCGAGCACAGTCAACCGATCGAGGTCATCGCTGTGACCGCGGCACGCGATCTTACGAGCGTGCGCGAGGCACGCGCAAACGGCGTGCGGCACTATCTGGTGAAGCCGTTCACCTCGGCCGCGCTGCGCGAACGGCTCGATGAAATCGCACGTCACCACACCGTCATTCGGCGCAATTCTTCTGGCCTGTCGCTGAATCAATGCGCGGTCGACGAAATAACCGCCACAGCGCCCCCGCGGCCCATTGCACCGCCGCCCAAGGGACTCTCCGAGGCCACGCTGCTCCGGATCGCCGTCGCTCTCCGCGATTCCGACAGTGACCTCTCTGCAAGTGAAGTCGCTGCTATCGTCGGAATGTCTCGAGTGGGCGCCCGGCGCTATCTTGAGCATCTGGTGCAGATCGGGCGAGCGTCGGTCGCGCCAAAGTACGGCACGGCCGGACGACCCGAAAACCGATACCACTCCGCATAGTGGCCGTGCCTTCCGATCAGCGCGGTTGTGTAGTCGCGCCTTCAGCGAGAGAATTCGTGCCGAAGTCGGCACCGGCTCGATAACAAGCCAATTGCCGAAAGTCGTTGGCCAACAGGCGTGGATCACGGGCGAAATTCTGATCGATCCACCAGGCCACGAGGCCGATAGTGGCTGCCGCGTAGAACTCAGCGGCCACTTCGTCGGGCACAGCGGCGCGACGATGCTGCCGCAGATGTTTCAGCAGCATCTCGACGATCAGGTCGTGCAGATAGCGAAGCACGATGCCGCCGCCGTTGCGACCACAGATCGCGCGATAAATCCTCTGGTTTCGATAGGCATGATCGAAGATCAGCTCAGCTGGACGATCCACCTCGAGAGGCAGGCCCGCCGAGCTCAGCGCATCGAATTCACTCGTGAGCTGCTCTCGAACACCATCGAAACAGGCTGTCAACAGCGCCTCCTTGTCTCGGTAGTGGGCATAGAAAGTGGACCGGCTGATGTCAGCCCGATCGAGAATGTCCTGCACCGTCAGCTGGTCATAGCCTTTGTCGAGCACGAGCGAGATGAACGATTCGTGCAGCGTTTTGCGCGTGCGGCGCACCCGTCGGTCCTGCTCTGCCATGGTGCATCCTCCTCAGTTTCGGACAATGCGGGTTACGAACAATCCGGCGCCCGTGTTCAATACCGAACAAACCAGTGAAATTGACTCTTGACCGGCACTGCATCACCGTCATCATAATCGAACAAGCTGTTCAGAAACAAGCATAGTGTCTGGAAGCGTGCGTGAGATAGGAAACCTGAAATGTATCCTCTGCCCTTCGTGGTCTGGTTGCTCGTGATCGCCGGCGTCATCGGACTGCCCGCGCTGACCTTCGTCGCGTTGGCGCGCGGTACGGCGACCGGAAATCTTCGCCGGACCGCCCCCGTTCGGCTTGCCTGGGCTGTTGCAATCGGTTGGTCGTTGTGGGCGATCGCGAGCGCTCTGCTCGCCGCCGCCGGCGTCTACCGACTGACATGGACAGCAACCAATCCGGCCATCGGCGTCGCAGCCCTCGGCGCGATGCTGGCGGCATTCCTGTTCACCCGGATGCCCGCCGTGTCACGCCTCCTCGCACGGCCCGAGCTGGCGTGGCGAATAACGCTGCCGCACGCCCTGCGCATCGCCGGCGGCGCGGCCTTCCTCGCGACTTTCGCTCTGGGCAAGCTGCCGGCCATCTTCGCGCTGCCGGCGGGGTTCGGCGATATCGCGATCGGGATCGAAGCCATCTTCCTGGCAGGACGGATGCGCCGCGGTGTCGCCGGTCGCGGAGTTCTCTGGTTCAACATCCTCGGCTTGCTCGATCTCGCATACGCGCTCACCGCGGGATTCCTCGCCGGGCCGGGTCCCGTGCGACTGCTGACCGTCACGCCCTCGACCGCGCCCGTCGCGCTACTGCCGTTGGTGCTCATCCCGACCGTCATCGTGCCTCTTGCTGTGATCCTGCACGTGGTTGCGCTGCGCACGCTCCGTTTAACCATACGTGCTTCGCGCTCTGGAACAGGATCGCTCGCGGCGGTGCCAACTCGTTCAAGCTAGGCTGTGCCGCATGGCGGACACTATCATCACCGTCCACGGTGAACACGAGTTGCACCATCCAGCCGAGCGCGGCACCGCCCACGTGGTCGTCGGAATCGAAGGCCCCGAACGGGAAGACGTGCTGATCGCGGTAACGCAACTGCATGGCGAACTCACCCGCGAAATCGAAACGATGGCCGTCGAGGAGCCCCCACCGATCACCTGGTGGTCCGCCGACCAGTGGCGCGTCTGGGGCGATCGGCCGTGGAACCAGGAAGGCAAGAAACTGCCGATCGACTACCACGGTGCCGCCGAATTCGCGATCAAGTTCAGCGACCTCGCACGACTCGGCGTGTGGCTGGGTGAGGCCGCGCTGCGCGACGGCGTGACCGTGAACGGCATCGAGTGGACGCTGACCGAGGAGACCCGCCAAATGCTGACGAACGAAGCACGATCGCGCGCCGTGGATGCCGCCGTCGCGAAAGCAACCGTCTTGGCCACAAGAGTCGGCCTCACGACGATTCGCCCCCTCGCCCTCAGCGACCCTGGAATGCTCGGCGACGGTTCCCGCGAATCCTCGACCGACTCAACCAGCATGCTGATGAGCGCACGAACGTCCGTCGGCGGCGCCTCATCACCGCTCGATCTGAAGCCCGAGGAGATCACGATCGAGGTCGCCGTACACGCGCGATTCGCGGCGTCGTAAGGCGAGGCATCCACAGTATCCGCGGCCGTCACCGCCGACAGCATCCGCGACGCGCGAAGCGGCGCTGCTACTCCCCCAGGTTGCGTCGACTCGAGATGGCGCGGTCGGCCTCGCGCTTGTCTTGTCGTTCGCGTAGCGCCTGGCGCTTGTCGTACTCCTTCTTGCCCTTAGCGATCGCGATCTCGACCTTCGCTCGCCCATCGCTGAAGTAGATCGACAGCGGGATGATCGTGTAGCCGCCCTCTTTGACCTTGTTATGGATCTTGAGGATCTGCTCCTTGTGCAGCAGCAGCTTGCGCTTACGCCGCGGAGCGTGGTTGTTCCAGGTGCCGTCCGCGTACTCGGGAATGTGCACGGCATCCAGCCAGGCCTCACCGCCGTCGATGAACGCGTACCCGTCGACCAGCGACGCACGACCGGCCCGCAACGACTTCACCTCGGTGCCCCACAAGACCAGTCCGGCCTCAAAGGTGTCTTCGATGGTGTAGTCGTGGCGGGCTTTGCGATTGGTGGCCACGACCTTCTGGCCACGTTCCCTGGGCACGGCGTTCTCCTGCGTTGATCGTTCAGTGGATACGCGTGAGTCGTCTCACGCAGCCCAACAGTCTAACGCGGTCAGACCTTGAGATAGCGCGAGATCGCCACATTCGCGGACAGGGCAGCCAGGGCGATGCCCACCACGATGAGGATCGGCACGACGACAAAAGCGTCGTTCATGCCCACAAACGATGTGAACGGAATGTGATCGGTCAGATAGCCGCGCACGAAGAACTGCACGATCGCCACAATGGCACCACCGGCGAGGATCGAGCCGATCAAGGCAGCGAAGACCCCCTCGAGTATGAAGGGTGTTTGAATAAACCGGTTCGAGGCGCCCACCAGACGCATGATCCCGAGCTCCCTTCTTCGGGAGAACGCCGAAAGTCGAATGGTCGTCGCAATCAACAGAGCCGCCGCGACCAGCATCAGCGCGGCAATCGCAATCGCCGTGTAACTGGCTGCGCTGAGGATCTTGAAGATCTGGTCGAGATAGCTGCGCTGGTCGGTGACGGACTGCACCCCAGCCACTCCGGACAGGCCCTCAACCAGCACAGCCGACTGCGACGGATTCTTCAGGTTGATCCAGAACGTCTGGTTGAGCATGTCGGGCGTGACGTAGTCGGCGACCGGGTTGTCCTTGAACTGTTGCTTGAACGTGGCATAGGCCTGTTTGTGGTCTTCGAAGTAATACTTCTTGATGAACTTCGACAACTCGGGCGAGTTCAGTTGCGCCTTGACCGCTGCGATCTGATCGGGCGTCGCATCGGCGCCCAGGCAGGTCTTCGTGTTATCGGTCGGCAGACACATGTAGACAGCAACCTGCGCCTTGTCATACCAATAACTCTTCATCTGACCGATCTGCATCTGCAGCAGGATCGCGGCGCCGACGAAGGTCAGCGAGATGAACGTCACGAGAATGACGGAGATCACCATCGACAGGTTGCGGCGCAGGCCATTCGCCGCCTCAGACCAAACCAGCGCGAATCTCATTTGACCGGCCCTACGTTCTGCTCACCGACGAGGTCGTCGTTGTCACCAGGAGCACGCAGGCCGAGTCGTTCGGCCAGGCTGAGTTGTTCGGGAAGCGCATCCGCCTTCGGCAACTCCGGTGCGGATGCCGCGGCTGCGGCCGAGACTGCGGCCGCCGGTTCGATGAGCGGCTCCGGCAAAGCCGGCTCCGACGGGATCGGGTCCTGCAAGGCCGGCTCCGGGGCGGTCGCCTGAAGCACTGGTGCTGCTGGGGATGCCATCGGCGTCCCGGTCGCTCGGCCGTCGACCGGCTGCGGCTTCAGTTTGGGCTTGTGTTTGGCGGCGGACGGGGCCACAACGGGCACCGCGGCTGTGTAGCCGTACCCACCATGGCGCTCGTCACGTACGATCTCACCGTTGGAGAGCTCGATCACCCTGCGCTGCATCTGATCGACGATCGCGGCCTCGTGTGTGGCCATCAATACCGTCGTTCCGCCCGCGTTGATCCGCTCGAGCACCGCCATAATGCCGGCGCTTGTGGCGGGGTCCAGGTTTCCGGTCGGCTCATCGGCGAGCAGGATTTGCGGTTTGTTCACGACGGCACGGGCGATCGCGACGCGCTGCTGCTCACCGCCGGAGAGTTCGTGAGGCCGCCTTTGCGCCTTGCCGTCCAGACCGACCATGGTCAGGACATCCGGAACGGCCTCTTGGATGAAACCGCGGGACTTGCCGATCACCTGCAGTGTGAATGCCACGTTGTCGAAAACGTTCTTGTTCGGCAGGAGTCGGAAGTCTTGGAACACGACACCGATGTTGCGCCTGAAGTACGGAACCTTGCGGTTGGAGATGCTGCCGAGATCTTGCCCGAGCACGTGGATCTTGCCCTGTGTCGGCTTCTCCTCTTTCAGGATCAGTTGCAGACAACTGGACTTTCCCGAGCCGGACGCGCCGACAAGAAAGACGAACTCGCCGCGCAACACCTCGAAGGTGACGTCGCCTAACGCGGGCCTCGTGGTGCCCGAATATTTCTTGGAGATATGGTCGAACCGGATCATGACCCCTCGAGCCTAAGCAGAGTGCCTGTGGATATCAGCAGCGACTCACCTTTGCACTGTCCGCCTGTCGCATTTCATGCAGTTCCTCAGCTGAACTGGCCGTCCCGTGATCCGGCGACTCCCTCAGCTGGCCGAAGGACCGCTCATTTCTCCGCGCCCGCCACCATACCCCTGATGAAGTAACGCTGCAGAAAGAGGTATGCAATCAAAACGGGTAGGAGTCCCATGATCGACGCCGCTGCAGCGGCTCCGAGGTTGCTCGATTGAGTGGAGAAGAACGAACCGATCGCCGGCGCGATGGTTTTCACGGACGGATCGGTGAGTATGTATACGGAGAGGGCGTAATCGTTCCAAATTGCGACGCCCGTCAAGATCACGACCGTCGCCGTAACCGGCTTCAGCATCGGGAACATGACCCAGAAGAGCACCTGCATCCGGTTCGCGCCGTCCATTACCGCGGCTTCCTCCACTGCGATAGGCAGCGATCGCATGAACGCCGAGTACAAGAAGATCGCCAGCGGCAACTGCGTCGTGGCCATCACCAGAATGATGCCCCAGTAAGTGTTGATGGCCCCGAGCTTGTTGAGCATCGAATATAGCGGTACGAGGATGCTCAAGGGCGGGATCATTATGAGGCCGATGATTCCGAGCAGAACGAGTTTGTTGAGCGCAGTCTGGCGCCGGGCCAGCGGATAGGCTGCGAGCGCCCCAAGAACGCACACGAGCACGGTCGACAGCACCGTGACGATCACACTGTTGCCGATGGCGGTCATGATGTTGCCCTGAGCGATCGCGGATTCGAAATTTCCCCAGTATGCCGAAACCAGCGGGAACAGCCATTGCGAGGAGAGGTCGGATTGTTGCTTCAGCGCGGTGGTCAGCGCGACGTAGAACGGGAGCAACTGCACGACGATCATTACCAGCAGCCCGAACCCGATCGCCGCGGCGGCGATCCGCCAGCCGACACCGCGCTTGTCCCGCACCGCCGAGACTGCGGTGACGGTGTCCGATGCACTCATTGTTGCTCCAAACGTCGACGGTTCAGCACGGTGTTCAAGCCAAGGGTGAAGATCGCGATCACGATGAACAGGACCACGCCCATTGCGGAGGCGTAGCCGGCGCTTTGATTCTCGAAGTAGGTGACCCCAATCAGCGTCGAGACGGAATTTGTGGTGTAACCGGGCCCACCGCCGGTCATCACCTTGATCACGTCGAAGAGCTTCAGCCCGCCGATCAGATTGAGTACGATACTGGTTGCGAATGCGGGCTGCAGCAGTGGCATGGTGATGCCTGTGAATCGTTTCCAGCTGCCGGCGCCATCGAGCATGGCCGCCTCGTAATACATTGCCGGGATCGACTGCAGTCCGGCCAGATAGATGATCATCGAGATGCCCACGAACTGCAGTGAGTTGACGATGACGATGATCGCAACCGCAGCAGTCGGGGAGCTCAGCCAGGCGACGCGCTCCCCACCGAACATCACGACGAGGTCGTTGAACGCCCCCTGGTTGTACTGGAACAGGAGGTAGTACATCGTGCCCATGATCACGGGTGACACCAGAACCGGCAGATAGATGATCGCGCGCGCGGCGGCACGGCCGCGAAACGGCCGGTCTAAGGCGAGCGCCAACGCCAGGCCGACCACCTGCTGTATGACGGTGCTGGCAATCCCGTAGATGAAGGTGTTGATCAACACGAGCCGAAACGTGTCGTCTTGGAGCAACTGCACATAGTTCTGGAACGCGACGAACGCTTTGTCCGCGCTGTAGCCGTCCCAGTTGGTGAACGAGAATCCGACGCCGCTGATCAGGGGGTAGACGGTGAACACTGCGAACAAGAGCAGCGCAGGCAGATAGAGCAGGTTGACGAGCCCTCCGCCGCGGCGCCGGGATCGGACCGTGCGCGGAGTCGGGCCCGGCCCGGTCCTGGTCGTGGCGACTACTAATGCCGTCGCTTGGCTCATAACAGCTCCTTCGCTGCGCCGATTCGCCCTGTGGGCACGTGCCTGGCACGAGCCCACAGGAGAAATCGGCTATCGGTTGCCCCTACGGGCTATTTCGCCTGGCCGTAGAGGCGCGTGAAGTCCTTTGACATGGTGGCCACGCCGCTATCGACGTTGGCTTGGCCGCCTGTCACGACGGAATCGGCGGTCGTGACCATGGTGTTCCACATGCCGTTCGGCAGGTATACCCGGTCGAAGTACGGGACGAGCGGGAACGTGTGCGGCTTGACCACGGTGTCATAGCTGGTCTGCAGCACACCCAAGTCGGGCTTCACGTTAGTGAGGCCAGGGATCGAGCCGGCGGCTTTCGCGAGAACCTGCGCATTGCTCGGCTCCGCGAGGAACGCAATGTAGGCCTTGGCGTCTTTCATGTGCTTCGTCGTCTTCGAAATGCCGAATGCATTCATCTCGCCGCCAATCAAGTACGGCTTGCCGCCCTCCATCGACGGCACAGGCATGTAGGCCAGATTCGCCTTGGGGTTGTACCGCAACGCGTTGTTCACCGTGCTGTTCTGGCTGAAGATAAACGCGGCTTTGCCGGTCGCAAGCGAACGGGCCATGTCGTCAGATGTTGCAGAGACATAGTCGGGATTGAAGTACCCTGCCTTCTTCCACTTGGCGATCAAATCGAGCACAGTCTTGTATTGCGGGTCGAGGAACGTGCCGCTCTTCAACTTGGCCAGTTGCGCTTTCGTGTATGCACCAGGCGCGATCCAGTCGGCGAGATTTCCGGCCGGGCCGTTGTCCTTACCGGATGCCGTTATCGGCACGACACCGTTGGCCGCGACCTTCTGCGCAGCAGCGTCGAACGCATCCCAGGTTGTGATTGTAGTGGGGTCCACCCCTGCGGCTTTCAAGACATCCGCGTTGTAGATGATGCCTGCAACGTCCGTGTCCACCGGGAACGCAAAGAACTGCCCACTGGCGTTCTTCATTGCGGGCGCAAGCGCCGGGTTGAAGTTCTTCGCCCACGCTTCATTCTGCAATGGCGTTAGGAACTTGCTGTACCGCAGCAACGACCATCCGTGTGTCCACCAGATGTCAGGAATGTTGCCGGACGCCAGGCGCACCTTCATATCCGATTCGTAGGTCGAGGTCGACGGCCGCAGGTCGATCGCCACACCAGGGTGGTCGGCCTCGAATGTCTTGGTCAACGCCTTCAGCTGGGTCAACAGCGGCGAATCCACCGACTGCCCGGTTTGAAACTCGATTTTGGCCGAAGCTCCTGATTCGGACCCGGAACCCCCCGAACCACTACATCCGGCGAGGGCGACTAAGAGGGCTGATGCGCTGGCAACAGCTATGACGAATCGCGATTTCATTAACATTCCTCCATTGGGATGCGACCTTCTGATCAATTGCCCAGTGGCGACCTACGGAATACAACTGAGCCTTGGGCGAGAAGTTACACGAGTAAAGTGACAAATGCAAGGCATCTTTTCACCACATAGGCGCATTCTCTCGTGAGAATCAATCACCTATTGACTCGTGTCACGTTTGATGTGAAACTTTCCCGGGTGGGCAAAATCGCGCGCCTCGTGAGTTTCAAGAAAGGTTCACCCATGCCCATCTCCATTGGTGTCGTCGGCGCAGGCCAGTTCGCGGGGCAGTTCTCTGCACTGTTCAAGCTGCATCCGGACGTGTCACAGGTGTATGTCACCGACTTACTCCCGGAGCGCGCCACCGGGCTCGTCGACGCGCAGGGCCTCGATGGAACGTTCAGCGATTTCGACACGATGTTGGCATCGGATGTGGATGCCGTCGCGATCTTCACCCAGCGATGGACGCACGGCCCCCTCGTCGTGGCGGCATTGCGCGCAGGCAAGCACGTCTACTCTGCGGTCCCCATGGCGATCAGCGAGGAAGAGATTGCGGCCATCATCGACACGGTCAAACAGACCGGCCTCACCTACATGATGGGTGAGACCAGCTACTACAACCCGGCCACCGTGTTCGCACGCAAACAGGTCGCCGATGGTACGTTCGGCCGGATCTTCTACTCCGAAGGCGACTACGTCCACGACATGGACCTCGGTTTTTACGCGGCATACGAGTACAGCGGCGGCGAGAACTGGAAGAGCACGGCAAGCTACCCGCCCATGCTGTACCCGACGCACTCCATCGGCGGGGTGTTGGGCGCGGTGCCTTCGTACGCCGTCAGTGTCAGCTGCATCGGGGTGCAGGATGACCGGGCGGACGGCGTGTTCGATCGGGACGTCAGCATGTTCAACAACAACTTCTCGAACGCCACGGCGTTGTTCGAACTCGCAGACGGAGGCGCTATGCGCATCAACGAGATGCGTAGAGTCGGATACCCGTCTCACATCCGGGAGTCCCGCTTCCGCTTCTTCGGGACCGAGGCCAGCTTCGAACAGCTTGCCGAGACTTCGGTCTGGCAGAACAAGCAAGGCATCGAGGACGTCAGCGACGCTCTCGCGACGAAAGCCAGCATGGCACCGGACGACCTGTCTCTGGCACACGTGGCTCCCGAACTTCGGGCGTCGTTCATTTCCGGGCACGCATCCGTACATGATTCTTCACGCCTGCCGACCGCATTCGTCGGAGCGCCGGACGGCCATGAAGGCAGCCACCATTTCTTAGCGGATGACTTCGTCACTGCCGTGACCCGCAAACTGCTGCCTCCGGTCAACGCATGGGTTGCCGCTCGATTCACCCTTCCAGGCATCGTCGCCCACGAGTCGGCTCTGCAGGGCGGCGTCCGCCTGCCGATTTCTGACTTCGGAAACGCGCCGGACAACGGTTAGTCGTCGGCTCAATGACAGAATGACCGACATGACCCCTGCGCCGGACGCCCCGCGAAGACGGGTCACACGCGCGGACGTCGCGCGCTACGCAGGCGTAAGCCCAGCAGTTGTGAGTTACACGGTTAATTCAGGACCCGGTCCGGTCGCAGCGTCTACTCGGGCTCGGGTTGAAGACGCCATCCGGGTACTCGGCTACCGCCCGAACGCGGCCGCGCGCACGCTTAAAATGGGTTCGACGAAGCTGCTTGGCGTGGTTGTGCCAGACTCGTCGAACCCGTTTTTCGCACGGTTGGGACACGCGCTCGAGGATGCCGCTACCGCGCGCGGATATGCGCTGATAGTGGCAAACGTTGAAGGCGCGCCCGAGAACTACGCGCCCGGCATCCGAAATCTCGCATCGCGTCAGGTGGACGGGATCCTCAGCGCCGCCGATGTGTCGGTCGGCTCGCTCACCGCGCTGGCTGAGTCCGGGGTGCCCGCTGTGCTGCTCAATCAGTTCGAAGCCGTGGAAGGTCTCCAGGCGATCGGTCCAGACCTGTACGGCGGCGCCCGTACTGCCATGGAGCACCTGCTCTGGCACGGGCACAAGAACATCGCCTTCGTTGGAGAGACCGGGCCGCGAGACCTTCGCGAGCGCGGATGGCGGGATGCCCTGGCCGAAGCCGGGCGCCCACCTGGGCGTGCCGTCGCTGGCGCCTACACGCGGGAAGGCGGCTACGCGGCCGGACAAGCCTTACTCGCCAGCGGGAATACGCCGACTGCAATCTTTGCCAGCTCAGATCAGCAGGGCGTGGGCGTCTTGCGGGCGCTGCATGAAGCGAATGTGCCAGTGCCACAACAGATCGCGATTGTTTCCTTCGACGGATCGCCAGAATCCGAGTACAGTTGGCCGGCGCTGACAACACTGGAGCAGCCGGTGCAGGAAATGGCGATCGACGCGATCGAAAAGTTGCTGCATCCCATCGCAGTGAGCTCATTCACGCTCTACGCATCCACACTGATCGTGCGACAGAGTTGCGGATGCGCCGCGCGCTACTGAGTGCGGCGAGACCCGCCGGTTTCGCTCGTCCACACAGACGAAGTTATTTGCTGTGATCCTGCTTGCGCCAGCGGATGCCCGCGGCGATGAAACCGTCGAGGTCGCCGTCGAACACGTTCTGCGGGTTGTTGACCTCGTAGTCGGTGCGCAGGTCTTTGACCATTTGGTATGGCGCGAGCACATAGCTGCGCATCTGATCGCCCCAGCTTGCAGTGATCGTGCCGGCCAGCTCCTTCTTGGTCGCTGCTTCCTGCTCGCGCTGCAGGATGAGCAAGCGCGATTGCAGCACCCGCATGGCTGCGGCGCGGTTTTGGATCTGGCTCTTCTCGTTCTGCATCGACACGACGGTGCCGGTCGGAATATGCGTGATCCGCACAGCGGAGTCCGTTGTGTTGACTGACTGCCCGCCGGGACCGGATGATCGGAATACATCGACCCGGATGTCGGACTCCGGAATATCGATCGCTTCCTTCTCCTCCATCAGGGGAATGACTTCAACGGCGGCGAAACTCGTCTGCCGTTTTCCGGCCGAGTTGAACGGACTCATCCGCACCAGCCGGTGCGTGCCCGCTTCCACGGAGAGTGTTCCGAACGCGAACGGGGCATCCACTTCGAAGGTCGCAGATTTGATACCGGCCTCTTCTGCGTAGCTGGTGTCGAGCACGGTAGCCGAATATTTGTGCTGCTCGGCCCAGCGCAGATACATCCGCAGCAGCATGTCGGCGAAGTCCGCGGCATCGACCCCGCCTGCCCCTGCGCGAATGGTGACAACGGCCGGCCGCTGATCGTACTCGCCGTTGAGCAGCGTCTGCACCTCGAGATCGTCCATCACCGCCTGAATCGCGGAGAGCTCGGAACGCGCCTCGTCGGCAGACTCCTGATCGCCTGCGCCGTCTGTGGCCATTTCGACGAGAACGTCGAGGTCGTCGAGTCGTCGCTGAATGCTGTCGATTCGCGCCAATTCGGACTGCCGGTGGCTGAGATCACTCGTCACCTTCTGAGCGCGGTCGGTGTCATCCCACAGGTCGGGCACGCCGGCTTCCGCACTCAGCCTTTCGATTTCGGCGCGCAGTCCGTCGACATCGACGACCGCCCGGATGTCGGCAAAGGTCGAGCGCAAGTCGGCAATCTGCGCGTTGAAGTCCAGTTCAATCATTGTGCGTCAAGCCTACCTGCGCTGCCGCGGGCAGATTGAGGCCGCATACCTGGGGCCGGTACCTGAGGCCGCGTACATGGGGCCGGGTACATTAGGGACAGTGACTTCCTCCGATGAGCTGCCGTTCAGCATCCGCGAGGTCGCCCTGGCTGCCTTCCTGCCGACGTTGCTGTTCTCGATCGGCGAGGGTGCGATCATCCCGATCATCCCGATCCTGGCTCACAATCTCGGGGCCGGGCTGGCGTTGGCCGGATTCATCGGCGGCATGATCATGATCGGCGAGTTGCTCGGCGATGTGCCGAGCGGATGGATCGTCGCGCGCTTCGGCGAGCGCAACTCGATGGTCGGTGCCGCGATGATCTGCATCGTCGGCCTGCTGATCTGCCTGGCGTCCCCCACTGTCCTGGCCCTGACAATCGGCGTGTTTCTGATCGGGTTGGCGACTGCCGTGTTCGCGCTCGCACGGCACGCGTTCATGACGACGTACGTGCCGCTGAAATATCGCGCACGCGCCCTGTCGACACTCGGCGGAATCTTCCGAGGCGGTTGGTTCATCGGTCCGATCATCAGCGCAGGTGTCATCGTCTGGACGGGCGACACGCACATGGTTTTCTGGGTGCACATCGTGGCGTGTGCAACGGCATCCGTCGTTTTGATGGTTGTGCCGGACCCGACGGTGACGGTCGCGAAAATGCGCGGGGTGGTCGCGCCGGGTCGGGTCGATGCCCAACAACGAACGGTGGGCCTGTTCCGCACGATCTGGTCGAATCGAGGCGTGCTCGCGCGCATGGGCACCGGCGCCGCACTGATTGGCGCAATTCGATCGTCGCGCACGATCATCTTGCCGCTGTACGCCGTTTCTATCGGGCTCAGCGACACGAATGCTGCCCTGATCATCGGGCTGGCCGGCGGTGTCGACTTTGCGCTGTTCTACGTGTCCGGCCAGGTGATGGACCGGTTCGGCCGCATGTGGACGGCCATGCCCTCGATGCTTGGGCTCGCTCTGGCACACTTCGCGCTGGCCTTCGTAACGACTGAGCCCTGGTTCATTGCCGTCGCAATCTTCATGGCTGTGGCGAACGGCATCGGCAGCGGAATCCTGATGACACTCGGGGCCGACCTGGCGCCGCCCGGCAATCCTGCACCGTTTCTCGGCGCGTGGCGCTTCACCGGCGATGCCGGCCAGGCTGCTGCACCGCTGTGGGTCGCCAGCGTCACCGCGCTCGTGTCCCTCGCAGCCGCCAGCGTCAGCATCGGCGTTCTCGGCCTTGTCGGCGCCGGCGTGCTGGCACGCTACATTCCGCGCTACGTGCCGCGACGGCCCCGGCAGGCGGCGTAGCGCCGCTCGCTCTGTACGCGAGCGCCTACCAAAAGACCGAACGAGCGATCGAGGTGACCTCCAGACGGATGCCGTCCGGCACCAGCAGGGAGACCACGGGCGGATGCCACGTGGCGGCCAGCCGAACCGTCGCGCTGCGCCCGTCCGCGGAGCGCGCCTCGAGAAGGGTGAGCAGCTCGAAGCGGTCGACCGGTCGGTCATCGAGGTAATGCTGCGCAGCCTGCCGAACCGCCGCATCCTCCAACGACACCCGAGGAAGCCCGTCTATCGCGGCGACCTGGTCGAGCTGGAAGGACTCTGCCCCGGCAAGTGCCGCCCCGTCAGCCAGTGTGAACAGCCGCTTGCGTTCGAGATACAGCGAGGTCGCCGCAACGACCAACAGAATCAAAACGAGGCAAAGTGCACCGTAGAAGATCGTCAACGGCAGGATCGATCCGTCCTCGCCGTGGAGCCTCGCGCGGCGGATCCAGCGTGTCATCCGCCGCTCCAGAATCGTGAAACCGTTTGCGTCGCCGCCGCCTGCAACGGCACACTCGCGGTCTGCTGCAGGTCCAGCACGCTCGGCACCAGCGGCAGTGGCGCACGCACCTGCACGGTGATGGTCACTGCGCCGTCGCGCCGCAGGCATTGAGCAGGGTCGGGCGCGCACGTGACGGACAGCTGCGCCTGCGCGGCGTCGAGCCCATAATCGGCGAGCGCGAAATCGACAGCGCGGGCAGCGCGGGCATCAGCATCCGCGGCGCTCGGCGCCTGCACATAGACGCGAGCAGCCTGGCGCGCCGCACCTTCGACAGCGAGCGCCGCACCCTGGATGCTTGCAACGGCCAGCACCAGATAGACGAGCGGTACGAGCAGCATGAGCCCCATCGTGATGAACTCCAGTGATGAGGAACCCTCCTCGTCACGGCCGAGCCGCGTCCAGAGTTTCGACGGCTGCATGACCGCTCACCTCCATTCCGGACTCGAGGCCGACCAGCCCGATCAGCGGCAACGGCGCACGAACGGTGACGGTGACCGCCTGCTGCCCGCGATAGTCGCCGTACACCGCGCGGACATCGCGCGCGTATCCGTCGCCGAGCGCTGTGACGATCAAGTCATGCGTGCGCGCTCGTCCATCGGTGAGCGAGTTATCGGCAAGTGCCGCGAACCGCGCACCCTCCGCTGCAGCGTCCAGCGCAGTGTTGCGGATGAGCAGCGCGAGGCCCAGTTGAATGACCGACAGAGTCAACACCGTCAGCAGCCCGACCACCATCACGAACTCGGCGATCGCCGAGCCGTCTTCATTGCGCCAATCTTGAACGCACCGATCTCGAACTCGCCAGCGGATGCTCATCGGTGCGCCTCAGAAGCTCGTCACCCGGCTGATCGCCTGTTCGAATACGCCGCTCAGCGCCGGCCCGGCGAGCCCCCAGATGATGATCACTAAGCCAGCTGTCATTAGTGTGATGAGAACCCACCCGGGCACGTCCCCGCGCTCGTCGCGACGGATCTCGCGTATGAGTTTCCGGCCGACTTCCGCCAATTTCGACATGCTGTCATTCCCTTCTTTCAGATGTTTCATGGGCCGGTTCAGAAACCGGACTGCAGGACAAAAACTCCCGGGTAGATCGCGAACAGGACCGTCGTCGGCAGAATGAGGAAGACCAGCGGCACCATCATGGCGACCTCCTTCTTGCCCGCTGACTCGAGCAGGTCGCGCTTCGACTCGGCGCGCGCATCGGCGGCCTGCGCGCGCAATACCTCGGCAAGCGGTGTCCCCCGCTCCAGTGATGCGGTGATCGCCTCGATGCAGCGCGTCAGCATCGGCAGACGGATGCCGTCAGCCACCCTCGTCAGCGCCGTCGCGATCGGAATGCCCACGGCAACATCGGCGATGACACCGGACAACTCGCGCGCGAGTTCACCGGAACTGACGCGCGCGACTCGGCGAATGGCATCCAGGATCCCCTCGCCCGCGGAAAGGCTCAGCGTGAGGAACTCCACGACGGTCGGGAACTCGGCCGCGATCCGTCGCAGGCGGGCACGCGCGGCCCGTTTGAGACACCAGTCTCGCGCGGCGAATCCGCAGGCGCCGAGCACGATCGGCAGTGCACCCTGGGCAACAGTAGGCACTGAGCGGGTCGAACCGGCGACGATCGCGATCGCTAAACCGGCTGCGAATCCAAATGCTCCCCAGAGCAGTTGCTGGGCACGGAAGTCGTCGACACTCAGCGTGGCTCCGGCTTGGCGAAGGCGCAGCACAATGGTCTCCCCGCCACCGAGCGCGCGGGAGATGCCACGTCGCAATCCGCCAAGCGCGGGCTGCACAAGTGCCCCGACCAGAGGCAACGGATGCACAGCGCGCCGCGCCGTCAACGCGCGCGCCTCTTCAGACAGGTCGACGAGGTACGGGGCGACTCGGTCGGCCAAGCGCGGGCGACTCAGTCGCGGGAGTACTGCGAGCATCGACCACAAGCCGAGCCCGAGCGCGACCCCGCACAGAACTCCCCACGCCGCGAGCGCACTCACCGGAACCACCGCTTCTCTTCCGGCAGTCTGCCGAGCGCGATCATCAGCTGATACGCGACGATCGACAGCGCCAAACCGCACACGATCACCGCGGTGCCGGTCGGCGTGTTATACGCCAGAGCTGCTTCCGGCCTCGACGCAAGCAGCACCAGAACGATCCACGGCGCGGCGACGCCCAGCCGGGCGGCATTGACCACCCAGGACTGGCGAGCTTCAACCTCCGCCCGGATCGCCGTCTCCTCGCGCAGGTTGGCCGCAAGGCCCCGCAATACGGTCGTCAGCTCGCTGCCGCCGACTTCGCGCGCCATCCTTAGCGTTTCCAGGATGCGGTCGGCCACCGGGTCCGCCAACGCATCCTTGAGTCTGTTCACGCAGTTCGAGAAGTTGCCGGTCGCCCGATAGTCGCGTTCGAACTCAGCAAAAGAAGCACGCGTGGCCGCAGGTCCGACGTGTGCGAGCGCGCTGACGCTGTCGGGCAGCGCCAAGCCGGACCGCACGGCGGAGACCAGGTGATCGACGACATCCGGCCACACCGTACGGCTCTCCCGTCGCCGCACAATTCGACGCCAGCGCACGAGCAGCCACGGCAGGCATGCACCGACGACGGCTGCTGCGACAGCCAGTGCTGCGACGCCGATCAGCGCCTGTGCGAGTGCGGCGGCCACGATTCCAACCAGCGCACAGACGGCGAGGAAAGCGGAAGGATTTACGGACGACAGCCCTGCCTGTGCCAACTGAATGCGCAGGATGTTGGTGCGGCGCTGACGTGTACCGGCCTGCACTGCGATCCTCGGCCACAGGAACGGCGACACCGCAAGCAGCAGGCCGGCACCGAGCAGCAATCCGACAGCGGCGACCATGCCTGTATCAATCATGCCTGTGTCGATCAAGCCTGTGTCGATCATGCGTGGCCCCGGCGCAATATGATCGCAGGATCCAACCCCGCCGACCGGAACTTCGCAGTTTTCGTCGGATGCCCGCCCGTCGCCTCCAGCAGTCCGTCGCGAAGTGCGAAGATCGGGCTGGCCTCGATGGTGCCCGCCGTCACTGTTCCGCTCGGTGCCAGGATCTCGCTGACCCGGCGCCGGCCGTGGCGGTCCAGTTCGCAGAAAACGACGATGTCGATGCAACTCGCAACCGTTGGCACGACGAAGCTCGCATCGATGTTGCTGCCGGCCAGTAGCGGCAGCGTGCAGAGCTTCGACAGTGCCTCCCGCGCGCTATTCGCGTGAATCGAGCAGGCGCCGGGCACACCTGCGTTAAGTGCGAGCAGCAGGTCGAGACTCTCCGCCTCGCGTACCTCGCCGACGACGATCCTGTCGGGACGCATCCGCAATGCTTCTTTGATCAGGCGCCGCAGCGTGATCTCGCCGGTTCCTTCCAGGCTCGATTGGCGGCATTGCATTGCGACGACATCGCGCGCGGTCAGGTCGAGTTCGAATGTCTCCTCGACGGTCACAATCCGCTCGTTTGCGCGTGCAGAGGACAGCAACGCGTTCAACAGTGTCGTCTTGCCGGCCTGCGTAGCGCCGGCGACCAGGATGTTCGACCCAGCGAGCACGCACATGCGCAAGAATTCCGCAGCCTGCTGCGGCAGTGAACCGAGAGCGACCAGCTGACCCAATTCGCGGATGCGTTTCGGAAACTTCCGGATATTCACCGCCCAATGACGGCGCGTGACATCCGGAATAACGACGTGCACACGTTCGCCACCCGGCAGCGACGCGTCGACGAACGGACTCGACAGGTCCACCCGCCGACCGGAGGATTGCAGCATCCGCTCGACCAAATCGCGCACCTCGGCATCGGTCAGCACGGTGCCGGTGAGCTCAGCCACGCCGTCTCGCGCCACGAAGACGCGGGAGGGCGCGTTGATCCAGATCTCCTCGATCGTCGGATCATCGAGATACGGCTGGAGCGCGCCGAAGCCGGTGAGTGAGGCGACGATCTCTTGCGCAGCGCGGCCCTCGTCGGCCAGCAGCGGTGCCGAGCCGCCAAGCGCGTGCTCGCTGTACCGGCGCAACTCCTCGTGCACGTACTGCGAGGCGCGCGCACCCGCGGTCGTCAGATCCACTCCATCGTGGCGCACCCGCTCACGAACGCGGTCTGTGATCAGTCGGACGGCATCGGTCATTCCAAAATCATGCCCGGAAACGCAAAACCGCCGCAGAAGTTATCCACAGGCACGCTGAATCGTCGGGGACTTTTCGAGGTTGGCGCCTCAATACGAAGTCCCCGCTGGTGGTCGAGCAGGGAGCGCCGGTCCCGGAGCTTGTCGAAGGGCGAGCGTATCGAGACCCATGCCAATTCCACGTATCAACGCCCGTCACCTTGCGACCGCCGATCGTCTCCGGACCGAATTCAGGCTGAACCGACCCCCAAAGACGTGGCGACCCCGCATCCATTGCTCCAGCCTGAATGCGGTACCCAGGTGCGGCCGAGTCTCGGGAGTGTCGGCCCGGGGGCACCAGGCTATGCTGTAAGGCGCACTCGCGGGAGTGGTGAAATTGGCAGACACGCAGGATTTAGGTTCCTGTGCTTTCGAGCGTGCGGGTTCAAGTCCCGCCTTCCGCACACCTTTGATCCATCCAACACACGCCTATCCATCCAGGGGATGATCTTTTCGTGGAATCAGCATCTGTTCACCCACCGTGCAGGGTCGCTCGGTAAACTTCACAGAAGTTACTTTCGTTCACCACCGCCGACGGGGCATCGGCTGCGTTCTCCGCCCTCGTCGTCGCCCACTGGAGCACTGTGGTTCACCTCGCATCTTTCATCCCATGGCTTGACCCTTCGACGATCATCGACTCGGCCGGCCCGTGGGCGCTGCTCGTCGTCTGCGCGATCATTTTCGCCGAAACCGGCCTGCTGATCGGCTTTCTGCTGCCCGGCGACACCCTCCTCGTCATCACCGGGCTGCTCACGTTCACTGCGCACGCGGCCGGGGGCGGTCACGGCATCCACATCGATATCTGGTGGGTCTGTCTCGCGATTGCCGTGTCAGCATTCCTCGGCGGCGAGGTCGGTTACCTGATCGGCAAGAAGGCCGGCCCGCGCGTCTTCGAACGCAAGGAGAGCGGTCTGTTCAGCATGCAGAACGTCAAACGCACCAACGCCTTCTTCGAGCGCTTCGGAGGCCTTGCCGTGATTCTGGCACGCTTCGTGCCAGTCGTTCGAACCGTGGCACCTGTTGCGGCCGGCGTCGGGCACATGAACTACAGGAAGTACAGCCTCTACAACTTCATCGGTGCTTTCCTCTGGGGTACCGGAGTGACACTGTTCGGGTATTTCCTTGGCTACATACCGCCTGTCGCAAATTTCGTCGAGAAGTACATCGACCTGATCCTGTTCGGTGCCGTCATCGTCGCTGTGGTGCCGACGCTGTACCACTACATCCAAACCAGCCGCAAGGCGAAAAAGAATGCTGCGATCGACGCGGAAGCGGGCGCGCCCAGCGACCAGGACGTGTCGCTGGACCCGAAGGTGTTCGGAGAGCGCGCCGACTGACGAGCCTCGGCCGGCCAACCCCGGCTGGCCAACTCCCAATAGCCAACCACCGGATGCGGCGCTAGCGATGCGTATGATCCTCGTGCTCCGCGTGCTCTGACGGTTCCAGCTGGAATGTCGAGTGTTCGACATCGAAGTGCTCCGCGAGGCAGTCCGAGAGCTTGTCAAGCAGCACGCCGGTCCCACCGCCGCGAAAAACGTCCGGTTGCACGACGACGTGCGCGGTGAAAACGGGCGCCCCGGATGTGATCGCCCACACGTGCACGTCGTGCACGGCCACGACACCGGGTGTGCCCAGAATGTGCTCGCGGATGCGCGCAACATCCGTGTCGGCCGGAGCGGACTCGCTCAGCACACGCACCACGTCGCGCAGGAGCGAGAACGCGCGCGGAACGATCATGACGGCGATCAGCAGGGAGGCGATCGCATCCGCTTGCAGGAAGCCGGTCGTCAGGATCACGACGGCTGCGATGATCACGGCGATCGAACCAAGCAGATCGCCGAAGACCTCGAGGTAGGCGCCACGCAGGTTGATCGACGTCGACGCCCCCTGTCGCAGCACGAGCAGCGCCACGACGTTGGCAACCAGGCCGATCGCAGCAACAACGAGCATCGGCACAGAGTGCACCTCGCCTGGCTCGCCACCGACGAGACGAGCAATTCCACCGATCGCGACGGACACTGCCACCACCACCAGGATGATGCCGTTGATCAGTGCGCCGAACACTTCGACGCGCCGGTAGCCGAACGTCTGCCGATCCGTAGCGGGACGGCTGGCGACCACGGTCGCAACCAGGGCGATGATGAGTCCGGCCAGGTCGCTGAGCATGTGCCCCGCGTCAGCGAGTAGTGCGAGAGATCCGCTGACCCACGCGCCGCCGATCTCGACGATCAGCACGACGCCGACAATGCAGATGGCGATATACAGACGTCGTCGGTTCGCGGTGCCATGCGCGTGATCGTGACTCATGATGCATCCACCGTATGCACGCCGGGCTCCGGCACGCCAGTGCGATGGCCTAGATAGGAATGAGTGCCATTCTCAGTTCGGCGTATTCGACCTCGGCTCGCCTGCGAGGGCGATGAGCGCCGGGATGACCTTCTGGAACGCACGCGCCCGATGGCTCTGCGCCGTCTTCTGCGCCGCAGTCAGCTCAGCAGACGTGACCGTGCCGCCGGCGGGAATGAAGATGGGATCGTAACCGAACCCATTGTCACCTCGCGCAGCATGCGCGATCGAGCCCGGCCAGATGCATTCGACGACGGTCTCGGATGGCAAGCTCCCGGATGCCGCGCGCGGCACTACCAGCGCAATCGTCGCAGAGAAGTGCGCCGTGCGATTCTCGTCGCGTACGTCTGCGAGTTGGTCGAGCAACAAGTTCAGATTCGCGCGATCGTCGCCATGCTGACCGGACCATCGGGCGGAGAAGATGCCGGGAGCGCCACCGAGAATGTCGACACACACGCCGGAGTCGTCGGCGAGCGCCGGCAGACCCGTGTGGGCGGATGCCGTTCGCGCCTTGATCAGCGCATTCTCAGCGAAATTGACCCCGTCTTCGATCGGTTCCGGTCCGTCGTAAGCGACAATGACTAACTGCGGCAGCGCACGGCCCAGGATGTGCTGGAACTCGGCGACCTTGTGCACGTTGTGCGTGGCGAGCACGACACGGATGCGCGCGGTCGCGGCAGTCATAGAACCGCGGACAACGCTTCGGTCTGTAGCTGCGCCAGTGTGGTCGTGCCACCGATCGCCAGGTCGAGAAGTGAGTTCAGTTCCGTGCGGTCGAACGGTGCGCCTTCTGCGGTGCCCTGCACCTCGACGAATAGCCCGCGGCCGGTGACGACGACGTTCATGTCGGTCTCGGCCCGAACGTCCTCGACGTACGCCAGATCGAGCATCGGCTCACCGTCGATGATCCCGACTGAGACGGCAGAGACGCTGTCGATCAGCGGCACGGCCTTTTGGCCGATGAACTTGTGCGCCCGACCCCATTCGAGGGCGTCGGCCAGCGCGACGTACGCGCCGGTGATCGCGGCGGTGCGTGTTCCGCCGTCTGCCTGCAGCACGTCGCAGTCGAGCACGATCGTGTTCTCGCCGACGGCCTTCATATCGACGACGGCGCGCAGGCTGCGGCCGATCAGGCGGCTGATCTCGTGGGTGCGTCCGCCGATCCGTCCCTTGACCGATTCACGGTCCATACGATCGTTGGTGGACCGCGGAAGCATCGAGTACTCCGCAGTGACCCACCCCTTGCCCTTGCCGGCCATCCAGCGCGGCACACCGTTGGTGAACGATGCGGTGCAGAGCACGCGCGTGCGCCCGAACGAGATCAGAGCGCTTCCCTCTGCCTGCTCGCTCCAGCCTCGTTCAATGGTGATGGGCCGCAGTTGGTCGATGGTTCGGCCGTCCTTGCGAATGGTGTCAGTCATCCATTCAGCCTAGCGATCGTGTGGCTGTGGCACGGCACGGTCCCAGGCCGGTGCCCCGAGGGCGCCCAATTCGATTGCGCCTGTCTGCACCGTCTCTACCTGCGAGACCGACGGCCCCATGAAACGGTGGGCTAACCGGATGAACCCCGCCGTGTCATCCCCCGTGGCCTCGTAGCGTACAACAGGCGCACCGAGCTCTGTGCGCTCGAGTTCGCGGCCGACGAGGATGCGATAGACGTCGTTCGCCGTCTCGACATCGCTGGAGACGAGAGTGACACCCTCCCCCATCACGTAGGAGATCGCGCCCTGCAGGAAGGGGTAGTGCGTGCACCCGAGCACGAGTGTGTCGACGTTCGCGCGCTGCAGGGGCAGTAGGTATTCTTCCGTGACGGCCAGCAGCTCGTCGCCGCTGGTGATGCCGTTCTCCACGAACTCGACGAAACGCGGGCAGGCCTGCGTGAACAGTCGCAGGTCGGGCGCCGCGGCGAACGCATCCTCGTAGGCGCGGGAGTTGATGGTGCCCAGGGTGCCGATCACGCCGACGCGACCGCTGCGTGTTGCGCTGACCGCGCGGCGTACCGCCGGTTGAATGACTTCGACGACCGGAACGGAATACCGTTCGCGAGCGTCTCGGAGCATCGCGGACGACGCCGTGTTGCACGCGATCACGAGCATTTTCACACCCTGATCGACCAAGGAATCCAGCGCGTCCAGCGCATACTGCCGCACCTGGGCGATCGGTTTCGGGCCGTACGGCGAATGCGCAGTGTCACCGACGTACAGGATCGATTCGTTTGGCAGCTGGTCACGAACTGCACGGGCGACGGTCAGACCGCCGACGCCTGAGTCGAAAATCCCGATCGGTGCATCTGCCACGATGATCCAGCCTAATCGCTGCCGTGAGGTCGATTTGAAACTCACAGCATTTCGAGAGTCACTCTCTATTGCGTGTGCCTCTTGTTTGACATACGCTTGCGCTAATGAATGAATGAATGGGCACGACCGGTCGGGTTCGCGACAGGAGAGATCGATCATGAAGTCAACCGGAAACCGCCGGTGGTGGGCACTCGCGGCGATCACACTCGCCATACTGGCCGTGGGGCTCGACCTCACCGTGCTGAGTGTCGCGCTGCCTACGCTCGCCACCGCACTTCACGCATCCGAAGCGGACCTGCAGTGGTTCTCGGCCGGTTACGCGCTTGCATTGGCAGCCGCTATGCTTCCCGCCGGGGTGCTCGGCGATCGGTTCGGGCGCAAGAAGTTCATGCTGATCTCGCTCGTGCTCTTCGGCATCGGCTCCGTCGCGTGCGCCTACGCACCGGGCCCCGAACTGTTCATCGTTGCCCGAATCGTTCTCGGTGTCGCGGGTGCCGGCCTCACCGTGACTGCACTGAGTGTGATCACCGTGATCTTCGACGAGAAAGAACGCCCGCGGGCGGTCGGCATCTGGGCCGCCGCGAACTTCCTCGCCCTGCCGATCGGGCCGATTCTCGGAGGCTGGCTTCTGTCGCAGTTCTGGTGGGGCTGGGTGTTCCTGATGAACGTTCCCATCGTCGTGATCGCCCTCGTGGCCGTGCTCGCCCTCGTGCCGGAATCCCGCGCCGAGACGAAGCCAGGGCTCGACCCGGTCGGCATCGTAGCCTCGAGTGGCGGAATCGCCCTCCTCGTCTACGGGCTGATCGAAGCAGGGGTGAACGGCTGGAACGACGTTGGATCCCTGAGCCTGATCGTCGGTGGAATCGCCGTCGTCGTCGCGTTCGGCCTCTGGGAACGCTACCTCGCCCGCCGTCCAGGCAGCGACCCCCTCGTTGATCTGACACTCTTCCGCTCGGCGGCGTTCACCTGGGGCGTCATCCTGGCGGCGTGCGGCATTCTGACCATGGTCGGCGTGATGTTCACGGCACCGCAATACTTCCAAGCCGTGTTGGGCCTGGACGCGCAAGGTTCCGGCCTTCGGCTACTCCCACTGATCGGCGGACTCGTGATCGGTGCGATCCCCGCTAATCGCGTGGTCGCCGCGATCGGCTCCAAATTCACAACCGCCCTCGGGTTCGCGCTGATGGCGATCGGGCTTCTGATCGGGTCGATGACGACCGCAAGCTCCTCTGAAGTCTTTCTCGCGACCTGGTTGGCGGTGTTCGGCTTGGGCATCGGCCTCGCGTTGACGACCGCAGCATCCGCCGCTCTTGCCGTGCTCCCGACCGAACGCGCGGGTGTCGGTTCCGCCATCATGTCGACCATGCAGAAACTTGGTTCACCGCTTGGAGCCGCGATCGTCGGCAGCGTCGCGAGCAGCGCCTACGTCGCCCGACTGACTCTGACCGGACTTCCGGATGCGGCGGCCAGCGCAGTGCGCTCCAGCGTGTTCGCCGGTCTTGACGTCGCCGACAAACTCGGCTCGGCAGCGCTGCGGCACGAAGTGGAGACCGCATTTGCGCACGGCATGGACATAGCATTGCTCGTAAGCGCCGGCTTCGCCGTCGGCGGACTGATTCTGGCCCTGATCTTCATTCCGAAGCGGGCTGCTGCCGGAGAGGGGGACGACGATGACCACGGAGGCCACGAGCGAGGTCGGGCTGCGCGAACGCAAGAAGGCACGCACGCGACTCTCGATTGAGCACGAGGCGTTGCGACTGTTCCGCGAACAAGGCTATGAGGCGACGACGATCGAGCAGATCGCCGCGGCTGCGGATATCTCGCCGAGCACGTTCTTCCGCTACTTCCCGACCAAGGAAGACGTTGTACTCGCCGACGAGTACGACCCGTTCGCCACTGCGGCGATTCGCAACCAGCCCGCGGACGTGCGACCGATCGAGGCGATCCGTCGGGCGATGCATGCGACCTTCGATGCGTTGGCGAGCTCTGATCGGGCAGACCTCGACGAGCGGGTCCACCTGATCTTCCACGTTCCAGAGTTGCGTGCCGCGGCGTCTGACCAGTTGTTCATGCAGTCGGCCACTCAGGTCGCCGAGATCATTGCGGAACGTCTCGGTGTCGGTATTGACGACCCCACTGTTCGCACTCTCGCCGGGTCGCTTCTCGGTGTCGCCCTTTCGAGCATGTACCGGTGGGCGGCCGACCCGACCCGCGACCTGATTGACGTTCTCGACGAGGCGCTCGTGCACCTGGACGAGGCGTACCCCGGTGAACAAAGCCGCATTCAGTAGGCTGAGACGGTGATCGGCACATCTTCCGCACTGCGCACGGACCGCTACGAACTCACCATGCTGGATGCCGCCCTCGAGGCCGGCACGCACGAGCGCGAATGCGTGTTCGAAGCATTCACTCGGCATCTGCCCGGCGGCCGGCGCTATGGCGTCGTCGCAGGAATTGGTCGCCTGCTCGAACTGATCGACGCGTTCCGGTTCGGCGATCAGGAACTTGCCTGGCTCCGCGAGCACCAGGTCGTGCACCCGGCCACGCTGGATTGGCTTGCGAACTACCGGTTCAACGGCAGTATCCGCGGCTACCGCGAGGGCGAGGTTTACTTTCCTGGTTCGCCGTTGCTGGTCGTCGACGCTCCGTTTGCCGAAGGCGTGTTGCTGGAGACACTGATTCTCAGCGTGCTCAACTACGACTCGGCGGTGGCCAGCGCAGCCGCCCGCATGGTGTCCGCAGCCGTCGGCCGGCCGATCGCCGAGATGGGCTCTCGGCGCGCCAACGAACACGCCGCCGTCGCCGCCGCCCGCGCCGCCTACATCGCCGGTTTCGATGCAACCTCCAACCTCGAGGCGGGGCGCCGCTGGGGGGTCCCCACCATGGGCACGGCAGCACACTCGTTCACACTTCTGCACGACAGCGAAGAGGATGCGTTCCGCGCGCAGATTCAGACGCTCGGCACATCGACCACGCTGCTGGTCGACACGTTCGACGTGCATGCGGCGATCGATCTCGCGATCAAGGTCGCCGGCCCCGAGCTCGGGGCGGTGCGACTGGACTCCGGCGACCTGCCGTCGCTGGTGCGCTCCGTGCGCGCCCACTTGGACGAGCTTGGCGCGGTGAAGACGCGGATCACCGTGACCAACGACCTCGACGAGTTCACGATTGCGGCTCTGGCCGCGTCTCCCGTCGACTCATACGGCGTCGGCACGTCTGTAGTGACCGGATCGGGAGCACCCGCATCCGGAATGGTTTACAAACTTGTGGCGCACCGCGACAACGCGGGTGACTGGGTTTCCGTTGCGAAGAAGTCGGACGGCAAGGTCAGCATCGGCGGACGCAAGCACGCGGTGCGGCGACTCGACGCGGCGGGCACCGCAACCGCGGAGGCCATCCACGTTCTGCACGACACTCCCCCGCACGATTCCGGGCGGGACCTGCTGGTGCCCCTCATCGTGGATGGCGCGCCCGAGCGGGCGCATCTCGGCGCGGAGGGCGTCGCATCCGCTCGCGCACATTGCGCCGCCGCGATTGCGGAACTGCCGGATGTCGCGTTCCGGCTCGGCCGCGGAGACCCCGTTCTGCCGACGCTCTACCTGTGAGTGCCGCTACTCTGCTCGGAGTTTCTCGTAGATTTCCTTGCAGGTCGGGCAGACGGGGAACTTCTGCGGGTCGCGCCCTGGGGTCCACATCTTGCCGCACAGAGCCTTGACCGGCTTGCCCGTGACGGCGGATTCGAGGATCTGCTCCTTCTTGACGTAGTGCGAGAAGCGCTCGTGATCACCCGGCTCGATGCTTTCGCGCTCCAGCAGTTCTTCGAGTTCACGGTCGAGCGTTGCGGTGCCGCCGCCGTCGGGACGTGCTCCTGGGTCGGAGATGCTGGCGTGATTCATCCTTCAATTCTATGTCGAAGCCTGTAGCCGCAGCCGCTCAGTCCGCCCGGATGGCCGCAGCGAGGATCTCGGGTCCGCGACGGTCGAATGCGGCAGCTCCTGCCGCAATTCCACCGACCAGCACGCCTGCGCCGATCACCAATCCGGCGAGGAGCGCTGCGAAGAACCAGTCGGGCGACTCAATGATGCCGAGCACGGTCAAGGCGACGACGGGAGACACGAACACGAGAATTGCCAGAAAACTGACCGACTGGATGGCCGCGGCCGTCGCGCTCGTATGCTGCGGTTGTGCGAACGCACTGTCGTTCGGTTTCGTCGCCGGGTAAGGGAACAGCGCGGAAGAGATGCTCGACAGGCCGATGCCGACCAACAGCACGGCCGAGTTCAGCCCGATCACGGCGGGCAGGATCACCCAGTCCTTGTAGAAGAAAACGGTCACAATCGATCCGACGATCACCAGAGGGATGCCGAAGACCAGAATCGGCACAATCCGCCCGACTCGGTCGGCAACCCCCTTTGTTCCCGATGCGATGTGCATCCAGATCGCCGTGCTGTCGTACGCGACGTCGTTGTGGATTGACCAGCCCAGGAACAGACACATGATCGGCAGCGGCAGAAGTGCCGTGATGTGAGCGGGCACCCCGGCGATCATCAGGGCGGCCACGCCGACGAACGGCACAAGCGGGATCATCAGCAACGACACCCAGTAGCGCGCATCGCGCCCCCAGTAGGTGAGGCTGCGCGCGGCGATCGCTCCGGTCGGTCGGTGGGAGAAGGAGCCGAACCAACCGAGCCCCACATATGTGTGCACGGCGGCTTGCCGCCCCGGCGTCACCAGCATCACGGCTACCAGGCCTCGCCAGGCGAGCCACACGATCGCGAGGAACGCGGCCGCGATCACGAGTTTGAGAAGTGCGACGCCGACCGCACCTTCCGCCGCATCCGCCGGAATCGCCCACACGGCGCCCAACGGCGTCCAACTCAAACCGTCGGCGATACTGTGTAGTGTCCGTAATCCGCCGTGGCTCCAATCGATATTGCCCAACAGCAGAACGACGGGCAGGACCAGCAGAAGCAGAACCAGCCCGAATGCGCCGCCGAAGTCTCGGGCACGCCGCGATGACAGGGCCAGCCCGGCGATCGCGGTGGCGACGCGCCCGACCAGCGTGCAGGTCACGGTGGCGACTGCGGCAGCGATCAGCGCCAAGATCGCGCTGCCCACACTGCTCGACCAGGTGACGACGGACGCCAGCGTGCATAACCCGAGTACCACCGACGGCACGCCGACCAACGCGGCGACCGCCAGTGCCGTCGCCAGCCGCGAGTTCGGGATGCCGAACACGGCGAATCGGCGCGGGTCGAGTGTGTCATCGCTGCGGAAAACCAGCGGAAGCACGATGAAACCGAGCATTGTGACCGACCCGGCCACGATCACAATGCTGCGCACGAGGCCGACGTTGCTGGCGAACCGGGCCGCGATCAGCGCGGCAACGATCAGCACGACCAGGAAGGCTCCGTAGAGCACCGCGACGATCAGACCGAACACTTGCCACGGGCTGCGGCGAAACGCATTGGCCGTCAGCGTCAGCTTCAGTCGGAGAAGCTGTGCAACCATTCCAAGCCCTCCGCTGCCTTGCGCCCTCCGGCGAGTTCCACGAAGCGATCTTCCAGGCTGCGACCGCCGCGCACCTCGTCGACGGTACCCGAAGCGAGCACTTTGCCGTTGACGATGATCGCGACACTGTCGCAGACGCGCTGAATGAGGTCCATGCCGTGACTGGAGAGCACCACCGTCCCGCCCGCGGCGACGTACTTCTGCAGGATTTCGATTACATTCGCCGCCGAAACTGGATCGACGGATTCGAACGGCTCGTCAAGAATCAGCAGGCGCGGCGAGTGGATCATTGCCGCTGCCAGTGCGACCTTCTTGGTCATTCCGGCTGAGTAGTCGGCAACGAGACGGCCGAGCGCGTCTTCAAGTCCGAACGCCGCAGCCAGATCGGCCGCGCGCTCACGCACAACACCGGCATCCAGACCGCGGAGTGTGCCGGCGTAGCGCAGGAACTGCGCACCAGTCAACCGGTCGAACAGCCGCAACCGATCCGGCAGGACTCCAATCGAGCGTTTCGCCTGCGCCGGATGCCGCCACACGTCGATTCCGTGCACCCAAACCACGCCGGCGTCCGGCCGTAGCAGGCCCGTGATGATCGACAGGGTGGTCGTCTTGCCCGCACCATTCGGTCCGACGATTCCATAGAACGAGCCAGCGCGGACGTCGAGCGACACGGCGTCGACCGCCACCGTCGCACCGTAGGTTTTACGCAGTCGCTGAATGGACAACACAACGTCCGCGGAGGTCGGCGGAGCGATCGGATGCGGATGCGGCGACTCCGTCGCGTGCGCCGGCTGCTGCCCGCGCACAAGCGACCCGAACAGATCGCTCGTGAACTCTACGGTGGGAGAGGGCGCGATCGGCTCGACGGCGGGTGGCGTGACCGGCTCGGCGGCAGGCGGTGCCGGGAGAACCCGTTCGGTTGTCGCAAACTCATCGATCGGGAACTCGTCGAGTACGGGGTTGTGCCGTACAGGCTCCTCGACCACAGGCACTTGGACCGGAGGCTTCTCGACCACGGGCTTCTCGGCTACAGGCTTGTCGACCGCGCGAGTGCCGAGCTCCGGCGCCCAGTTCACGACGGCTGCAGCGGGTTTGTCCCGCACGGTTGCGATCGGCATCACGGTCGCGGCTGCGGCCTTCGCCGGGGCGCGCCTGCTCGGCGCCTTGCGCGCAACAGGCTTGCGAGTGGCCGGTTTACGGGGATTTGCCGGGGCATCCGCTTGGGTGCGGGCAGCGGAACTCGCGGCAGGCAACGTCGGTCGTGCGTTCGCGGCCGTCACCGGAGGATCGGACTCATCTTCTGGTCCGACGTTTTCCGGAGTAGGCGACACAAAACTCACCACGCTAACGTATCAAGCCCCCCACTCTTAGGTGCCGATTCCACGCAATCAGGAGAAATATCATCCCTAGGTATCACCCGTGAGGATGATTACGAATGTGCAACGAGCCGCTGTGAACAAAACCATCCCCGATAAGCTGAAGCTTGGCATAAAGAGGTGTCCTTACATTTGAGCGCAAGCGAACCCTCGGCAAACTCTCCACTATTTGCCACGAGACGAAGAGCTGGCGCTTCGCCGATGAACAGGAGATTGATGTGACCACCCAGGTAGTGATTCTGGCTGCAGGAATGGGCAGCAGGCTCGGCCGTTCCCTCCCCAAGCCTCTCACCGAACTGGGCGATGGCCGCACAATCATGCAGCAGCAGTTCGACAACATCCACCATGCCTTTGGTACGAAGGTCAAGGTGACCCTGGTGGTCGGCTACAAGCTGGAGCACATCATCGAGGCGTTCCCCGACGCATCCTTCGTCTATAACGAGCAATACGACCAGACCAACACCTCGAAGAGCTTGATGCGTGCGTTGCAGGCATCCGGCAGCGGTGGTGTGCTGTGGATGAATGGTGACGTCGTCTTCGACCCCACGGTGCTCGATCGGGCCGCCGAAATGATGGAGCGCGACCAATCGTTCGTGACCGTCAACACTTCGAAGGTGTCCGATGAGGAGGTCAAGTACACGACCAGCGCAGAAGGTTTCATCGAGAAACTGTCAAAGACCGTCAAGGGCGCGCTGGGCGAGGCCGTCGGCATCAACTACGTGTCCAGCCGCGACAAGGCGGGGCTCTTGCGCCAGTTGCAGCGCGTCGAAGACCAGGACTACTTCGAGCGCGGCATTGAGCTGGCCATTGCACAAGACCGCATGCTGGTCGAGCCGGTCGACATCTCCGATCTGTATGCCGTCGAAGTCGACTTCGCCGAAGATCTCGAGCGCGCCAACCTTTTCGTCTAGCCTCCAACTGGCGGATGCCGCGAGGCCGCGTCATTGACGCCGCTCGCGCACGCCTACGATAGGACCCGTGACCACCAGCTACGCTGAAGTGCGCCCGACTCAGCGCACCCGCATCGCGCGTTACCGCCGTTCGCTCTGGTTACTGACGAAGCGCGATCTGCGCGTGCGCTACTCGACGAGCGTTCTCGGTTACGTCTGGTCGATCCTCGATCCGTTGCTGATGGCCGGGATCTACTTCTTCGTATTCACCGTGATCTTCCATCGCGGCAAGATCGGCGAAGAGCCGTACATCGTCTTCCTTCTCTCCGTGCTGCTGCCGTGGATGTGGTTCAACGGCACGATCTCCGACTGCACGCGTGCGTTCCTGCGCGAGGCAAAGCTGATTCGTTCGACGACAATCCCCCGCACCATCTGGGTGAACCGTATTGTGCTTTCCAAAGGCATTGAGTTCGTGCTGTCTTTGCCGGTGTTGGCCGTCTTCGCAATCGCGTTCGGTGCACCCATCAACTTCAACATCGTGTATTTTCCACTGGCGGTCGCGCTGCAGGCTGTTCTCACGGTGGGGATCGGCCTGATCGTGGCTCCACTTGTCGTGTTCTTCAGAGACCTCGAACGCGCGGTCAAGCTCATCCTTCGGCTGCTGTTCTACGCTTCGCCGATCATTTACAGCGCTACGGATGTTCCGCACGAGTTGCGCACAATGATGAAGTTCAATCCGCTCAACGGTATCTTCAGCCTCTACCGATCCGCTTTCTTCACTCAGGAACTCAATTGGGGCTCCGTCGTTATCGCAGCCGTGATGTCCGTGCTGCTGCTCGCATTGGGACTGTGGGTGTTCTCGCGCACTGAACGCGCCGTGCTGAAGGAGATCTGATGGCCGACGCGGCCGTAATCGAAGTGGCGGATGTCGGCATCCGTTTCAAACGCAATCGTCAAGCGAGGCGATCGTTCAAGGATCTGTTCGCGTCCCGCAAACGACGGAGCCGGCCCGGTGAGTTCTGGGCACTGCGCAATGTGACCTTCTCAGTGCAACCCGGTGAGGCCATCGGCGTTGTCGGCCGCAACGGGCAGGGCAAGTCGACGCTTCTCAAACTCGTTGCGGGCGTGGTGCTGTCGGACGAGGGCACCGTCAGTGTGCGCGACGGTGTGGCGCCATTGATCGAGATCACGGGCGGTTTCGTCGACGATCTCACGGTGCGTGACAACGTCTACCTCACAGCGGGCCTGCACGGCATGTCGAAGGCGCAGATCGACGAACGTTTCGACGAGATCATCGAATTCGCCGAAATCGGCGATTTTCTGGATACGCCGTACAAGCACCTTTCCAGCGGCATGAAGGTGCGGATCGCGTTCGCCGTCATCGCCCGACTCGAAGAGCCGATCCTGCTGGTCGACGAGGTGTTGGCCGTCGGCGACAGGGGCTTCCGCGAGAAGTGCTACCGACGTATCGAAGAGCTCCTCGCCGGTGGTCGCACGATGTTCTTCGTGTCACACAATGAGAGCGACCTGCGCCGTTTCTGCTCTCGCGGGCTGTATCTCGACAAGGGCGCTCTCGTGCTCGACGGGCCGCTCGCTGACGTGCTGGAACGCTACAACGAGGACTACGCAGGCTGATTTTTGGGCCTGCTTGGTTGGGGGGTTGTCCCCAACAGTCGACGCCTGGGTTGCCTCTCCACAGAATCGTCGCGTTCGTCGGACGCCCGCGCTACGTTTCCAGCATGTTGAGAGCAATTGACCCCTGTGACCCCGGGGACGGGCCGCCGCGAGCGTATCCGGTTCCGTTCCGGTTCGACCGGAGCACGCCCCCACGATACAAGCTGTGGAACGCCAGTCTCGAGATTTTGAGCGGGGTCACTTTCGCGCTGATCGGCGGCGGCAGTATGCCGTTGCAAGCGCCGGTGACGTTGGCGGCGGGCGCGACTGAAACGCTCGTGATCACCGGTCACGACCTCGCTCGAGACACCGTCTTGATTGTGCGCTGGCGTCGCGAGAACGGCGACGAGTACCTATGGCGGGTGAGCTTCTAGGCTGCGCGCCGATGCCGCCGCGTGTGCGGTCTGGGGGATACGCGCTTGCGCAATCACCGCCGCGGACACCGGTCACGCTCGCCATCTGGCAAGACCAGGCTGATGCCTCTCGGCTTGACGCCTGCCCATATGGGTATATGATATTTGCCATGGCACGAGCAGCGACGACGTCGGACGTCTTCAACGCGATCGCCGAGCCGCAGCGCCGGGAGATCCTGGTGCTGCTGCAGGCGGGTGAACGGCCGGTCACCGAGTTGGCCCAGGAGTTGGGGATAACCCAGCCGGGGGCGTCCAAACACCTGCGGGTGCTCAGGGAAGTCGGGTTGGTGCGAGGCCGCAAGGCAGGCAAGCAGCGCCTCTACGACCTGGACGCCCGTGGTCTTCGAGCGGTTCATGAGTGGACCGGCGGGTTCGAGCGGTTCTGGAATGAGAGCTTCGACCGGCTGAACGCGTACGCACAGGACATCAAGCAGGCAAGGCAGGAGGAGTAGCTGATGAGCATGACGGGACGAGGAACGCCGGCACAGCCCGCGACGGCCGACCGTGAGATCGTGATCTCCCGGGTCATCGACGCCCCACGGGAGCTGGTGTTCGAGGCGTTCACCGCGGTGCGGCACCTGGCGCGGTGGTGGGGACCGGAGGGGTTCACCACTACCACGCGGTCCTTCGAGTTCCGCGTCGACGGGGAGTGGGACTTCGTGATGCACGGACCGGACGGGACGGACTACCAGGAGTGGATCATCTGGACCGATATGCGCACGGTGTTCCCCACCAAGCAGCTGCGCGACGAGGCGGTCGAGAGGTACACGCGATCGAGGGCGGCCAGCAGACCCTGAGCAACCTGGCTGCCTATGTCACCGGGTTCATTCGAAAAGGAGTTGAGAGCTGATGGCCGGCACAGTTTTCTTCAGCGTATCGATGTCGCTGGACGGGTTCATCGCGCCCGAGTCCAGTGAGGAATTGATGGGACAGCAGTGGATGGAACTGCAGCGATGGGTCTTCCCCACCCGGTTCTTCAGGGAGAACCTGAAGCTTGGCCAGGGCGGCGAGGGCGGGGCCGACAACGACATCGCGCGGGAGACGTTCGAGCGCACTGGCGCGAGCGTGATGGGCAAGCGCATGTTCGACGCCGGCGAGCAGATGTGGCCGGAGGAGGCGCCATTCCACACGCCGGTCTTCGTCGTGACGCACGAGAAGCGTGACCCCTGGAAGCGGCCGGGTGGGACCACGTTCCAGTTCGTCAACGACGGCATCGAGCCCGCACTCGACCAGGCCCGCAAGGCCGCCGGCGACCGAGACGTCCGCATCGCGGGTGGCGGCGCAACGATCCTTCAATACCTCAACGCCGGCTTGGTTGACGAGTTCACGATCGCACTCTCCCCCGTGCTGTTCGGCTCCGGAATCCGCCTGTTCGAGGGCGTGGACGCGGGCCGCGTCGCCCTGGAGCAGGTCCGCGCGGAGCCGACGCAGTGGGTGACCCACCTGACCTACGCGGTTCGGGATCGGTAACCGTCTCGACCGGTCCTCGGAGGCAAGCGCGCCCGTGCGCGTTTTGCGCCGGATCACGGCGGCCACTTCGACGCGACACAACTGGCTCACCAGCATCGCTTCACGTTGACGAACTTACAGCGCGCGGCGCTGACGCTCACGGATCAGTTCAGCAGCAGTGAGCAGGTGCGTGCGCGGAGGTAGTGCGGACTCACCGATCCCGCGCACGAGTTCGCCCGGATCGGTGTCGAGCGCGGCCGCAATGCGTATCAGGGTTGTCAAACTGGGGTTCGCTCGACCGCGCTCGATCTTGCCGTAATTGGTGACGTGCATCTCGGCAAGATGGGCGACGTCTTCCTGGCTGAGCGCCATCCGGTGCCGAATATCTCGAAGTCGATCCCCCACGATCTCGGCGGCTACTGAGAATTCTTTGGGCACTCGTCATGTCTATGTGCCTGGAGCGTACATTGCCAGAGTCTTGCGCGCTCTAGCGTTTGTACCTTGCGCTGTCCTGTGGCGACCGAGCCGCGAACCGACCGACGTTGCTTAGTCAGCAGCGCGCCGCCGCCGCTCATTCGCAAATTCTCGCGCGGTCAGCACTGCAGTGTGCGGCGGCAGCATTTCGACGCCGATCCCAGCCACCAGTTCGGCCACATCGATCCCGAGAGTGCCCGCGATACGAACAAGAGTGAAGAAACTGGGATTCACATCACCGCGCTCGATTCGACCGAGATTGGAGAGATCTACGCCCGCAAGAGCGGCCACTGTCTCGCGGCTCAAGCCATCCAGCTGACGCTGTTTGACAATGCGGCGCCCGAGTTCAAGTGCACCGGGCCAACGTTTTTCGGGCATCCCCTATGCCTACTGTCCACCGGCTTATGCAACCAGAGGTTTGCATCATCGTGGTTTAATGCCCTGTGCTTTAATGCAATGTAATAGAACTCGTCGCCGTTCGGCATCACTACTGAGTCGACCGCTCTCGCGGCTCGCCTAGACCGGCGTCCGACGAATGGAACCGCCACGTCCCACGGGAGTGTGGCACACGGGAGCTGACACGTGCCAGAGTCGACACTGCTCGCCAACGACGGCGCGCCAACCGCTAGCGGCATCACCGCCCTGCTCGGCGAATACGCACGTCTTGCGCGTGACACCCACGAGAAGGGGTCGCTGTTCGAGCGGCTGATTGCGCAGTTCCTGCGGACGGATCCGTTGTATTCGGCGCGGTTCGATGAGGTGTGGTTGTGGCAGGATTGGCCCGGCCGGGCCGGCAAGGTCGATACCGGTATCGATCTGGTGGCCCGTGAGCGGTACACCGACAAACTGTGTGCGATTCAGTGCAAGTTCTACGCGTCCGATCATTATCTGCAGAAGAGCGACATTGATTCGTTCTTCACGGCGTCGGGTAAGGCGGGGTTTTCTTCGCGCGCGATCGTCTCCACGACGAGCCACTGGTCGAAACACGCGGAAGATGCGCTGATCGACCAGCAGATCAACACGTTCCGGATCGGCCTGGATGAGCTGGAAGCCAGCGACATCGACTGGTCGCAGTTCAGCATCGAGCAGCCGGAGCAGATGCATCGGGAACCGCTCAAAGAGCTCCGTGAACATCAGCTTCAGGCGCTTCGCGATGTGTGTGTCGGGTTCGAGGCGGCCGATCGCGGCAAGCTGATCATGGCATGCGGCACCGGCAAGACGTTCACGAGCCTGCGCATCGCCGAGCACCTGGTGCCGCCTGGTGGATCCGTGCTGTTCCTGGTGCCCTCGATCGCGCTGCTGTCGCAGACGTTGCGCGAGTGGGCGGCGCAGCAGGTGCTGCCGCAGAGGGCGTTCGCGATCTGCTCGGACACGAAGGTCGGCAAGAACTCGGAGGACTACTCGGTCAGTGACCTTGCCTTCCCTGCCACGACGAACGCCACCTCGCTCCTGGCGGCCGCGCACGAGGGCGGTCCGGATGATGGCCTCACTGTCTACTTCTCCACCTACCAGTCGATTGGTGTCGTCTCGGATGCGCAGGTGGCCGGTCTGCCCGAGTTCGACCTGATCATCTGCGATGAGGCGCACCGCACCACCGGTGTGACGCTCGCCGGCGATAATGAGTCCGCGTTCGTGCGTGTGCACGATGAGAATTACATTCGCGCTCGCAAACGCCTGTACATGACCGCAACCCCGAAGCTCTACGGAGATGCGGTCAAATCCAAGGCATCCGAAAAGCTCGCCGTGGTCGTCAGCATGGACGACGAGTCGCGCTTCGGCCCAACCTTCCACCGTCTCGGGTTCGGTGCGGCCGTTGAGCGCGGCCTGCTGTCGGACTACCGAGTTCTGGTACTGGCCGTTGATGAGGGCACGATCGGGGCGAACTTCCAGCAGGAGTTCGCCCAGCAGGGCGAGTTGAACATTCCGGATGCCGCTCGCATCGTGGGCATCTACAACGGCCTGGCCAAACGGGGCGTGCAGGGGCTGGGTCCGTGGCCGGGCGATATTGCGCCGATGCGCCGTGCGGTCGCGTTCAGCCGATCGATCAAGGATTCGCAGAAGGTGTCCGCAATGCTGGACGGGTTCGCCGGCGGCCCCATCGCATCCGGTGTGCCCTCCTTCCCGACCACGGCAGAGCAGGAACGCCTCGACAGTGCGACCGAGCATGCGGATGCCGCCCAGCGCGCGATCGCCGCCAAGGCGACCGCCCGGCCGCTTGGCATCCGCTCGCAACATGTCGACGGCACGATGAACGTATTCATCCGCAACGAGAAACTGGACTGGCTGAAAGCCGAAACGGACCCGGATGAGAACAGTTGCCGCATCCTTACGAACGCGCGCTGCCTGTCCGAGGGGGTGGACGTGCCCGCGCTCGACGCGGTGATCTTCCTCAACTCGCGAGACAGCCAAGTGGACGTGGTGCAATCCGTCGGCCGAGTCATGCGCAAGGCCGAAGGCAAGGACTACGGCTACATCATCCTGCCGATCGCCGTGCCCGCCGGCGAAAGCCCCGAGCAGGCGCTGAACGACAACGCGAAATACAAGGTCGTCTGGGATGTGCTGCGGGCACTCCGCGCGCACGATGAGCGCTTCGAGGCGAAGATCGAACAGCTGGACTTGAACCGGCGCAGCGACGACCAGATCCAAGCGATCGCAGTCACCGACTGGCACGGCGACGGCGAACGTGCGGGCGAAGATGGCCCGGATTCGGTGGCGGTTCCGTTGAACTGGGCGGCGCTCGGCGCGGACTGGACGGATGCGATCTACGCGAAAATTGTCGACAAGGTCGGCGAGCGCGACTACTGGGAGAACTGGGCGCGCAACGTGGCCGAGATCGCCGGCCGGCAGCAGGCGCGCATTCAGAACCTGGTCACCGGGTCGGATGAACGCATCCGCACCGAATTTCAGGCGTTCGTCGGCGGCCTCCAGGATAACCTCAACCCGTCGATCAGCCAGAAGGATGCGATCGAGTCGCTCTCGCAGCACCTGATCACCCAGCCGATCTTCGATGCGCTCTTCGAGGACTATTCGTTCAGCGACAACAACCCCGTGTCGCAGGTCATGCAACGCATGGTCGACGCGCTCGAGGGCACGAACGTGGAGAGCGAGCGGGCCGAGCTCGACGCGTTCTACACCAGCGTGCGACGGACCGTCTCCGGCATTACGGATGCCGCCGGCAAGCAAACCACGATCAAGCGGCTCTACGAAAAATTCTTCTCCGGTGCGTTCCGCGACACCAGCAACCGGCTCGGCATCGTCTACACCCCCAACGAGATCGTCGACTTCATACTGCACAGCGCCGACGACGTGCTGCGCAGCGAGTTCGGCACGTCACTGTCGGACGAAGGCGTGCACGTGCTCGACCCGTTCACCGGCACCGGCACCTTCATCGTGCGACTGCTGCAATCCGGGCTGATCAAGGCATCGGATCTGGTGCGGAAGTACCGGTACGAGTTGCACGCGAACGAGATCGTGCTGCTGGCGTACTACGTGGCGGCTGTGAACATCGAGGAGACGTTCCACGGTCTGACTGTCCCTGAGCCTGCCGAAGGGCGCGGTGCGCATGCCTATGACTACGGCGTCGAGGGTTATGCACCGTTCCCCGGGATCGTACTCACCGACACATTCCAGTCCTCAGAGGACGAAGATGAGCTCGACGCCACGGGCATCTTCGGTGACAACAACGAACGCGTGAAAGCGCAGAACGCACTGCCGATCACTGTGATCGTCGGCAACCCGCCTTACTCGTCCGGCCAGGACAGTGCGAACGACAACAACCAGAACTTGAAATACCCGTACCTGGACAAGCGCATCGCCGAAACGTACGCTGCCCGTTCGACCGCGCAGAACAAGAACAGCCTCTACGACTCCTACATTCGCGCGATCCGCTGGGCCAGCGACCGCATCAAAGACCGCGGCATCGTCTGCTTCGTCTCCAACGGCGGCTTCCTCGACGGCAACACCGCCGACGGGTTGCGCAACAGTCTGACGGATGAGTTCAGCTCGCTGTACGTGTTTAATCTGCGTGGCAATGCCCGCACATCGGGCGAGCAGCGCCGCAAGGAGAAGGACGGTGTATTTAGTGAGGGCAGCCGCGCGACCGTGGCAATCTCGCTGCTCGTCAAGAACCCGGATGCCACCGAGCATGGCGTGCTCCGCTACCGCGATATCGGCGACTACCTCACGCGCGAACAGAAACTCGCACTTGTTGCCGAATACGGCAGTGTCGACGGGGTGCCATGGGACACAATCGAGCCCAACGAAGCCGGCGACTGGCTGAATCAACGTGACGCTACATTCGCAGCGTTTACGCCGATCGGCGACAAGGACGCGCCCGCACGAGCTGTGTTCACAAGCTATTCCGCCGGCTTGAAGACCAACCGTGACGCATGGGTCTACAACTCGTCTGAACGTAACTTGGAACAAAATGTGGCACAGATGATCGCGTTCTACAACGCACAGGTTGACGAGTTCGCCCGCAGCGCCGGCACATCAACCGATGTCGATAATCTGATCGACTTCGACGCAACTCAAATCAGTTGGAACCGGGCCGACAAATCACGGTTGGCTCGCGGCATTCGCTATGCAAGACGTGATGATGCGAAACGCGGCAGCACTTACCGCCCATTCAACAAGCAACACGTCTACTTCGACCGCCAACTCAACGACATGGTCTACAAGCTCGAGACGATGTTCCCCACCGCCGACCAGCGGAATCTTGGCATAGTCATCACGTCGCCAGCGTCGCATTACGATTTCACGCCATACATCGTCGATTGTCTTCCCGATCTGCACACACTTGACACTGGCCAATTCTTCCCGCGGTACACCTACGAACCGCGCAGCGAGCAGCCGAGCCTGTTCGACGATGGCGAACCATACACCCGTATCGACAACATCACTGACGATATCCTCGCGGAGTACCGCACGCTGTACGGGTCGCAGACGACCAAGGACGACATCTTCTACTTCGTGTATGGGCTGCTGCACTCTCCGGACTACCGAACGACCTACGCGGCCGACCTGAAGAAGATGCTGCCGCGGATCCCGAAGCTCGCCGAGGCATCCGACTTCTGGGCATTCATCGAGGCGGGACGCAAGCTCAGCGAGCTGCACCTCGGGTACGAGTGCGTTGCGCCATACCCGCTCACAATGGTCCGCCCTTCGACAAGCTCAGGGACCGCGGCCGACCTCCGCGTCGAGAAAATGCAATTCGGCGGAAAAGCCGGCGCGTGGGACAAATCCACGATCCACTACAACGACCAGATCACCCTGAACGGCATCCCCGACGAAACCCACGAGTACCTGCTCGGCTCCCGGTCGGCACTCGAGTGGATTCTCGAGAGGTACCAGGTCAAAATCGACAAGGCCAGCGGCATCCGCAACGATCCGAACGACTGGGGGCTCGAGCACGGCGACCCCGAATACATCCTGAACCTGGTCAAACGGATCGTGACCGTGAGCATCGAGACGGTCGCCATCGTAAAGGCGCTGCCTCCGCTGCGGATCACCGATTCGCAGTAGGAGATTCTCCGTGGCGAATGGGTGACCTGCCTACACTGTAGGGATTATGGAAGCACAGATCGTGAAGATGGGCGCGTCACAGGGCGTGCGCATTCCCAAAGCACTGCTCGACGAGGCCGGGATCACAAACGACGTCGAAATCACGGTCATCGGCGATGAGATCCGAATCACGGCCGCGGAGCCCGACTCCGAAGCTACATTCATGATCTTGTCCGAATCAGCGCTCAGCGACTGGGAACGACCGGAGGAAGACGAAGCGCGGGCCTCGCTCCAGTAGCGGACTAGTACTACAGTCGCGTTTATTTTTGGTGTTGTCGGCGGTTTAATCGGACTTTTGCCCCGAGTCCTGTTAATCATGACGGGTGAGTGATGATATTTGGGTGGCAGAGATACAGGAGTGGGCGCAGGGCCTCGAGGAGAT
>DATCDQ010000054.1:0-22314 GCA_036510655.1 Microbacteriaceae bacterium
TCAAAGCCGCACACCAAAGCGCGCCCGAGGTTCCGCCAGCCTGCTCCGACCACGCATCGCCGGCCATAGCCAAAACCTCCTTGACCCCACGGCCGTCCTTCGTGGCGCGCCGAGCTACTTTGCTCGCCGCCTCAGCGCCGCGGCGCATGCCTATCCCGTGATCGCCGTCACCCGCAAACGAATCCAGATCTCCGAGCGATTTCTCATTCTCGGTCAGAACCTTGCGGACGACCTCGAGCATGTTCGCAGCCATACTGGCCAGTTCCACGGAGGCCTCTTCGGCATCTTCTCTAGGTATGTCGGTGTCGACGTCTAACTCCCGGGCGGGCCGGCGAGCGGGCCGCTCAAGATTACCCTTACGATATGCCGGCGTGTCGGCGGGAGCGTTCCAGAACCGCTCCAGCTCGTCGTCCAACCACAACAGAGTCAACGAAAGCCCGGACATGTCCAGGCTGGTCACCAGTTCTCCGCATTCGGGTTCCACTATCTCAAGGCCCGCGTCAAGGAGCAGCTTCTTGACCTTGCCATAAAGCAGGAACAGTTCCTCGTACTTGACAGTTCCGAGCCCATTCAAAACCGCCACAACCCTAAGCTCGGCACCAGGCGGGCGCTCATCCAGCAAGCGTGACACGAGCAGCTGAGCCAGTTCCGACGCGGTGGGCATGTCATGATCCGAGACGCCCGGCTCACCGTGGATTCCAAGCCCAAGGGACATGCGTCCTTCTGGCACAGAGAACAGAGGCGCGTCGGCGCCCGGCAGCGTGCACCCGTCGAACGCGACCCCGAGCGAACGGGTCCGGTCGTTGGCCTTGCGTGCTACCCGTTCAACCTCATCCAGATTCAATCCTGATTCAGCTGCAGCCCCTGCAATCTTGAACACGGTCAAATCACCGGCGATGCCACGTCGCTTGTCAGCCTCGTCCGGTGGTGCGCTTGCGATATCGTCCGTGACCAAGACCGTTCTCGTCTCGATTCCGACGGCGTTCAACCGTTGCGAAGCGAGGCCGAAATGCATGACGTCGCCAGCGTAGTTGCCGTAACTCAGCAGAACTCCGCCTCCGGTTTCGGCGATCCTGGCGACGCGGTATATTTGCCCGGCCGCCGGTGAGGAGAATATATTGCCACATGCGGCGCCAGCAGCCAATCCGGGTCCAACCAGGCCGGCAAATGCCGGATAATGTCCCGATCCGCCGCCGATCAGCACGGCGACCTGACCCTGCGGGGTCTCGGTCGCACGCACGACTCCGCCGTCGACGCGAGCGATCTGATTTCCGTGCACTGCGGCGAAGCCGTCAAGGGCTTCCTTCACGAACTCTGCCGGGTCATCGAAGATCCTGGTCATGAGACTCCTATCGTTTTCGAGCGTACGCTCACGACCGAGGTTGCAACAGATCGGACTAACCTGAGACACAGCAGAGCGCGCGGGTTTGTCGAACGCGCCGGCCCTGAGATTGGATCGTCATGCGTGAGTCGTTGCCGTATACCGCCGAAACCTGGCCTATCGCTGCCGCACTGCTTCCATTTCCGGCAACACGGGGCGACGGGAACCGTGTGCAGGATGCCCCCGCCGCCGACTGGCTCGACGTGTTCCGTGAGGTCGTCGACGCTGGCTTTTCAGATGTCGACCTGACCGACAGCTGGGTTAAACCCGGCGATCTGAGTTTGGAGCGCCTCGGCGAACTACAGGAGGCCACCCGTGAAGCCGGGCTTCGTGCGCGGTCGATCTCCGCAATCCGGTGCAGCGTAATTGACGCCAAGCATGGCGAAGACAACCTCGCGTACAGTCATCGCACTCTTGATGCAGCCGGGCAACTGGGCGTGGGCGTCGTCTCATTCGGCCTGCACCAGGCGCTAACCTCGCAGCAGCAGAAGCAACTCTGGTTTTGGACGGTTGCCGGGCACGTCGATCCACCTGACGATCCGGATACTTGGAACCTCGCGGTCAGCCGACTGACGGAACTGGGGCGTCACGCAGCCGAGCTCGGCGTGCTCGTCTCCTTGGAAATGTATGAGGACACCTACCTGGGCACCGCGGATTCCGCGGTACGCCTGGTGCAGGACATCGGCCTGCCGAATGTCGGGTTGAACCCTGACATCGGCAACCTCGTCCGCCTCCACCGCCCGGTCGAGGACTGGCGCGAAATCGCGACGAAGACCCTGCCGTGGTCGAACTTCTGGCACGCCAAGAACTATGCACGCGACGAAGACGTCGCGCGCGAAACCTACCTTGCGGTCCCTGCGCCGATGGAGTCCGGGTTGATCAATTACCGCGAAGCCTTTCAGATCGCGATCTCCGCCGGCTTCCAAGGGGTCATCTGCGTGGAGCACTACGGTGGTGACGGACTCAGTGTATGCGCATCGAACCGCGACTATCTGCGGCGCCACGTGCTGCCGCGACGCGACGGATACTCGCTCGGAACGAGCAGAGTCACCCAGCGCGTCGGCGTCTAGCGCTTACTTACCTCGCGCCCGCAAGCTTTTCATCAACGGTGGGGCCTCCTGTGCCACGGAACAGTGCGATAGCCGCGGCCAACGAGTCGTCGTCGCCGACGTTGCCGGCGAAGACAACATATGGCATGCCGACCACAGCAGCCGGTGCCTCTTCAGGGGATAGCACCGAGACCATCCCCGGCAGGAGTTGACCGAGCACCCTCGCCCGGCGGATGCCGAGACCGCGTACCGCGACGTCGTGGGAAGTGATTCCGCCTTTGGCGATGACCCAGGCCGGGTGTGCATCCAGGGCCGAGCGCACCACTTCAGTGACGGCCGTCGAAACGGTTCGGGCGATCTTCAGGCTGTCTTCGGCGTCGGTTCCGCGTTGCAGTGTTCGTGAGGTGTACAGGATCACGTCCGTGCTGGCCAAGGCGCGTGTCACCTGGGCAACGGTCGCTTCGATGTGTGCGTCGCGATCCGCGTCGTCCAGAAGGCGCGGCACGGCCAACTCGACTTCTTCCATGCCGCCCTGGGCGACGGCCGCCTCCAACTGTCGACCGGTGAGGCCGACGTGCGAGCCGACGACGACCAAACCGTGGCCCGGGGGGCGTCCGTCGAGCCAGATATCCTCTGCGGTCAGAGGGTTATTCGGTTCCATGCCGAGCAGTGCCCGCACAAAAGACGGGCCGGTGCGGTAGAGGAAGACCTTACCATTTCCCTGCGCGATCTGTAGGCCCAGTACCACGATTTCGAGGTCTGCGAAGTCGGTCGCATTGACGACAACGAACCGGCAATCCGAGGCACGGCCAAGAATCTCGGCAACCCGGCGCGGTCCACCCTCGCGGATGTCGCGCAGGCTGATACTCAAAACATCTTCGGCCGGGATATCGCCGCCGCTCTTCTCCGACACGAAGTCGCGCAGGTTCGAAGCGGCATATCCGAATGTTGCATCTCGTGCGAATTCTGTGTCGCCGACCGGCACGAGTTCGCCATCGACGCGCGCCCAGTGGATGTCGCCCTCGGTTATTCGCCCGGCCTCGAAATAGGCAGGAATCAGTAGAACCCCGTCGAAGCCGGTGCCGACCACGTCGCGACGCGCGGCGTTCAGAGCACGTACTTCGGCAATGACATGGCCGCGCAGCGTGGAGTCGCTTCGGCTGACGAGATCCACAGGCTCACCGAGTCGTTGCTCGATCGTGAATATCTCATGCCCGATCTCTGTGTTCACCGCTACGGCGTCAGTCTCAGCCAGACTGCGCGTATTCGTCAGCAGAAAGACCGTTGCGCCGGCAGGTTCTAGTGCACTCTCGTAGGTGTTCTTCTTGAGAACCGTGACCACTTCGACGTCATGCACGGATTGCGAGCCGGTCGGATCGTCGTCGAGGACGAAGGTGCGCCTGCCGGCCGCCGTTCGGGCCCGGCGGATGCGTTCCCGGGCACCTTCCAGTGACACCGGTGGAGGGACGGGCTGCATCTTAGGAGACCTGCAGTCCGCCGTTGATGTCGTATGTCGCGGCCGTGATGAAACCGGCATCCGGCCCAAGCAGATAGGCAAGCAATGCCGCAACCTCCTCCCGGGTACCGACACGGCCCACCAGGATGCCCTCGGACAGTTGTGCCTTATGCTCGTCGGTGAGAGTGCCGCCCATGATGTCCGTGTCGATCGGACCGGGTGCCACACAGTTCACGGTGATGCCGTGTTCGCCCATTTCCCGTGCCAGCGCGCGAGTAAACCCGATGATTCCGGCCTTCGACGCGCTGTATGCCACTTTCGAATAACTCCCGCCGCCGCGCTGGGCGGAAACAGAGGAGACGCTGACAATACGGCCGAGCTGGCGCTCGATCATGCCCCGCAGGACCCGCTGCGTCACCAGGTAAACCCCTTTGAGGTTGATGGCGAATACTCGGTCCCACTCCTCGGGGGTCACGTCCATGAACTCCGTCGGCGAACTTATTCCCGCCAGGTTCGCCAGGCCGACGATCGGCGGAAGTTGTCCCTCGACTTCATCGATGGCCTGGTTCACGGATACTTGGTCGGATACGTCGGCCATGACACCGAGTGCTTTACCGCCATACTCCGCCGCGATCTTCTCGGCTGCGTCACGGGCCGCATCTGCTGCGATGTCGACAATGGCGATCGCCCATCCTTGGCTCGCCAAACGGCGAGCTGTGGCGCGGCCGATACCTCTTTCCGAAGCCGCCCCCGTTATCACCGCGGTGCGATCCGCGGGAAAATCTGGTGTAGTCATCCTCTTGCTCCTTCGTTTTCCTCCAGTTAACTCTCACCCGCACGAACGGCAAAGACCCCGGGCCCTTGTCAGATGGCTCAGATCGGAGTACCACAGGAATAGAAGATCATGGATGATTACGGCACGGATATTCCTGCGAGAGATTCGACGATGAGAGTCGTGGATCTCACCCTGTTGCTGGCGGAGGAGTTGCCAGGTACCTGGCCGACACACATGTCGTACCAGCAAAAGACTTCCAACTACTTCACCGACGTGGACGATCAGACTTCTGCGCTCAGAGCGACGGATGGCCCGTACCAGACTCGCTGGTTACTCATCGATGAGCACACGGGAACACATTTTGACGCCCCCGCCCATTTCATCCCCGAACCCAAGACAGGACTGCCGCATGCGGCCGAAATCGGCACGGTGACGGCGGAGCAGATTCCGCTGACTCAATTCATCGGGCCCGCTGTCGTCATCGACATTCCGCAGGATCTGCCGGGTTCGGCACCAGGGGTTTCGCCGACGATTACCCAAGAATTCCTCACCGCCTGGGAGAGAAACAACGGCGAGTTGAGTGTCGGCGACATAGTGCTGTTTCGCACCGGGTGGGACAGGTATTATCTGCCCGGCGGCGCAGGGCTCGACTACTGCTTCAGGGCCCTCGTGACCCGCGATGGGCCCGGCTGGCCAGCTCCGGATGCTCGAGCAATGCACCACCTCATCGATCGAGGTGTGCGCTGCGTGGGAACAGACGGTGTCAGCATGGGCTCCAGCCATGACGGTGCCGGTGTGCATTACGCCGGGCTGGAAGCCGGTGCGGTATTCATTGAGGCGCTCGGACACCTCGATGAACTCCCAGTCAAGGGTGCGTTCTTCTGCTTTGCTCCGCTCAAGGTCGCACGCGGCTCAGGAGCACCTGGACGAGCGTTCGCATGGGTTCCGGACAGCGACAGGCAGAAGGTCGGTTGATGCGGTAGCCGCCCATCGGCCTGACTCGGCGCAACCGAGACAGGAAAAGAACGAAGGAGCGAAATATCGAGTGTAGACCTTGCCACATCCGAGTCCAAAGATCGCAAATACCTTGTTTATCTCATCATCATTGCGCTACTGGGCTGGTCGCTGGCGTCTTATGACACGAACCTTCTCACCCTTACTATGCCGGCGAGCGCAAAAGACCTTCACCTGTCAGCGACGGCACTGGGTGTTCTGGAATTCATTGTCTTCGGAGCCGAAGTCATCGTCGCTCTGTTCGTCGGCTACGGCATGGACCATCTCGGTCGTAAACGGATGTGGATGTGGTGTCTGGGCATCGCGGGAGTATTCACAGGCCTGACGTTCTTTGTGACGGACTTCTGGCAGCTTGCGCTCGTCCGTGCAATCGCTTCCGCGTTCGCTTACGCGGAACTCGCCGTTTCCATCACGCTGGTCAACGAGCAAGTACCGGCAAAGCGCCGAGGGTTCCTTTACTCGATCGTGCAGGGCGGTTGGCCAATCGGAGTCTTCCTGGCATCCGGACTGTACCTCATCGTCGGAGGACTCGGCTGGCGGACGGTCTACCTGTTCGGTGTGATCCCGATCATCCTCGTCGCTATCGGCCGCTATCGGCCGCTGGAAGGTTCGGGAGTCGGACCGGTACATACACATGAAAGCGCTTCGAACGGCGGTCAAACACGACGATAGTGAAGAGATCCAAAGGTTGCAGACGATACGGCCAATGAAAGTGGAAGAGCTCAAGCAGGGGTCCGTGAGACAGGTTTTTGCGACGAAGGGACCCGTGCGCTCAGCCCTCACGCGCCTAACGATCACCTGGCTGCTGTACGCCATGTCATTCGTTGCAACCAACGTGTACATCGCGTACTGGCTGACGAAGGTGAAAGGATGGACCGCCGACGAGGCAGCAGTCCTTTGCTTTTCTGTGGCGGAATCGGCTTCTTCTTCTACGTCATCGGTGGCATCCTCGGCGAGAAATATGGCCGCCGTAATGTGATGATCGTGTCCGGAGTCCTCGTGGGTCCGCTTAACCTCCTGATCCTGTTCACGTCCGGCCACGTCTGGGTCGCAATCGTCTTCTTCTGCATCTACCAGGTGACGAACGGGACTTGGTCCGGTGCCGGCTACTCATATCAATCCGAAGTATTCCCGACGCGTGTTCGCGGAACCGCGGTGGGATGGATGGGCGCCATGCAGGTAGGCGGTCAACTCCTCGGAACTGCCATCTGGATCGTATTGACCGCAACGACAAACCTCGTCATCACGTGGCGCGTCATCGCGGTGTGCATCGGCATCGCGCAAGGCGTCAGCACCTTCTTCCTGCCCAACATCAAGCCTGGGCAAGAACTCGAGAACATCATCACGTAATCATGGTGCGCCCGTCGGCAACCTTAGCGACGTACGCGCATGGTAAAGAGTGACCAAGGACGCGGCCGACATACCAGTGTTCCTAACGTTGTTATCAGCAGCAGCGATGCGCCGCACCATCGGAGTTGTCCCAAAGTTGGGGCGTTCAACAAACGGCGTGTGCTGTCGACGACCGGGGTCAAAATTCAGCCGACGTTGAAATGTGCAGGCGAGTATTGACATCTGTACAGATGGGTACTGAAAATGACAAATCTGCGGAACTGCGGGGCGCGGCGATTCTCGTAACCACGTTTCGCAACTGCATGCCCAGGCAACGGCCCTCATTGATAGTTGCGAGACACCCGGAGCGCCTGATGGCGAAATCAACGCTTCGTCCGCCCAAGTGTTGCGCTTTGCCCGTCCGCGGGAAGAGCGCACGAGATCATATTGGGCGCTGCATTGCAGGCGCTCCGACGACATCTATCCAGCGCCGTGTGAATCGAATTGAAGGCTGTCAAAGATGGCCGTGACCTCATCGCGGAATCCGGAATGTGGCATTTGGTGTTTCGCCCTGCACTTCCGTATCTGCGTGCACCCAGAGATCACTCCGCGAAGAAGTCCTCGTCGAGCTCCATGAGCTCGATCGTGCGCGCGGTCTGCACGTCGACGCGATGTTTGATCATCAACTCGGTGAGTCGCAGGCCGTCGACAAGCGCGACGTCCTGGTTGACCCGTTCGGCAGCCTCGATCGCTTCGCGGCTGAACCGACTGGTTGTGAAGAACACACCGGTGCTTGCGCCGCGGGTAGCGAGGGCGCCGACGAACTCTTGGATGCGCGGGCGGCCGACGGTGTTCTCTTCCGCATAGCGCTTGGCTTCCGTGCACGGAGTTCGGGCGGGTCAGGCGGCGAGCAACTCCAGCGTGTCGACGACGCGGTTCGAGAAGCCCTACTCGTTGTCGTACCAGGCGACCACTGTTATGTTGCGCCCCTCGACGTGAGTCAGTGCGGAGTTGATGATGGCCGATGCAGGGTTGCCCGTGATGTCGGAGGAGATGAGCGGTCATCAGAATATTCGAGGATGCCGTCGAGCGGCCCCTCCGCGGCTCCAGGGCGCGCGGTGTTCAGTCAGGCAGCGCGTAGCGTGTTGAGGCCTGCCCCGAATGAGTCCTCGAATCGGCCGAGCCGCGACTGCGGTACGCCGTTTCCTCCGGCGACCTCTCGCCACCGACTGATCGCGTCAGTGACGTGCGCGAGTTCGTCCCGCGCATCGGCTGCTGAGAGCCGGCAGGATCGGGCGAACTCCATGAGCCCCTCGGCTTCGTCAGCGGGCAGCTCGGCGCCAGCGATCGTAGTCTGCCGAAGATCAGGATCCGGATTCGGGTTCACGTCGAACGCCGGGCTGAGCGCCCATCCCCCTCGCGTGTGGAGGAACCCGTGGTTGCGGAGGTGGTCGTCGGTGTTGTTCAGCCCAACGCTGACGGCGACGCGACGGAACAGCTGGCGTGCGTCCTCCTTCGCCCGAGCACTCACCTCGGTTAGGCTGTCGGCGATGTCGACGTAGTCGGCATGATCTCCGTCACGGTGCTCGAGCAAGGTCATCGCACTCATGTAGCCGATGCGGTCGCCGCTGTCAGTCCGGTCGAACCGGTTGAGCAGGAGAACGTGTCGCTTCTCAATACGCACGAGGCGGCGGGGCGGGACAAACACTCCGGCCGCAGCTGCGAGGTCCAGCGCCGTCGCTTCCCACGCCATGACGTCCCAGTCGTCCTCGTGGTGCGGGAACTTCGCGATGAGCTGGCGGCCGTCATGGTCGAGTACAGATGCTTTCGGCCGAGCGCCGCCGAGGGACCCGGTCCCAGCGGCCAGGAGCACCTTCACTGCCTCGTAGTCGTCGTTGCTGTTGTCACGCCCAGCGGTGTCTGCGGCACGGAGGAGTTCGGGCAAACTGAGCAGCCGCGGCACGTCGTGGTCGGGATCGAGGAACGGCGAAGCTGGGTCGGCGTCAGCTCGGTACCGGAGCGCGCCCTGGCGGGTGATGTCGCTGACTCCGGCCAGGAAGTCCGCGTCGTCGAAGTCGCTTGGCCGGCGTGACACCTGGCGCGCGAGGGCTCGCTCTCGCTTCTTGATGAGGTTGCGTCCCCAGCGGTCCGGCGCCGAATCGGCAAAGGCTCCGGGCAGCCCTTGCGTTTGCTGGGTGCCGGTGACGAGCTGTAGCGCCGGGTCGAGCTGGTAGGCCGTTGTGTGGGCGAGATAGTCCGGTTCGTACTGAAAGGTCGTCGAAGTGAGGTTGCCGCGGCTGCGGTGAAACTGCGCGCGGCCAGCAAGCACCGTTTCTCCGGCGAGTTCGACATGCACTTCGAGCGCGTCGTAGAGGGTCATCGGACGCGCTTTCGCTCGAGCTGGCCTGCGCGGGCGCGGCCGAGATCGGTGTCGAGTGGATCCAGCGCCTTGGTGATCGTCTCGAGGATGCCGAGCGCGCGGGCTACGCGCAGTACAACGTGGAAGCTCACGGTCGGATCGCCGTGTTCGAGCTTGCGGAGCGTATCCCTCGTGATGTCGGCGCGGTCTGCGACCTGGGCGGCGGTGAGCCCCAAGATCTTCCGCCAGTCGGCGAAGTCTCGACCGATCTCGCGGGCGGACCGAAGGATCGCACCAGGCAGTTCTGTCACCATGGGGTACCTTCGGAGCTAATGACGGCCATAGTAGTCATTATAGTGATTAATGGCGAGCAGAACCGTCATTACATGATATGAGTTGGGGCGCAAATCGGAGCAGCTGACGGGCGTCGCCGGCGCGCCCGGCCCGATCAGCCGGCGGCGAGCAACTCCAGTGTGTCGACCACGCGGTTGGAGAAGCCCCACTCGTTGTCGTACCAGGCGACCACCTTGATGTTGCGGCCATCGACGCGGGTCAGTGCGGAGTCGAAAATCGCCGATGCCGGGTTGCCGGTGATGTCGGAGGAGACGAGCGGGTCATCCGAATATTCGAGGATGCCGGCAAGCGGCCCCTCCGCCGCGGTGCGGTATGCCTTCAGCACCTCGTCACGGGTCACATCGTGTGAGACGACCGTGTTGAGCTCGACGAGAGAGCCCACCGGCACCGGCACGCGGATCGAGTCGCCGGACAGTTTGCCCTCGAGGTTCGGCAGCACCAGACCGATCGCCTTGGCGGCGCCGGTCGTGGTCGGCACGATGTTGACCGCGGCGGCGCGGGCACGCCGAGCGTCGCGGTGCGGGCCATCCTGCAGGTTCTGCTCCTGCGTGTACGCGTGGATGGTCGTCATGAAGCCGTGCTCGATGCCGGCGAACTGATCGAGCACCTGCGCCAGCGGGGCAAGAGCGTTTGTCGTGCACGACGCGTTCGAGATGATCGTGTGCACGGCCGGATCGTAGGCGTCGTTGTTGACCCCGAACGCGAGCGTGACATCGGCACCGTCTGACGGTGCGCTGACGAGCACCTTCTTGGCGCCGGCCTCAAGATGAACGCGCGCGGCCGCGGCCGAGGTGAAGCGGCCGGTCGACTCGAGCACGACATCGACCGCGAGTTCGGCCCACGGCAGCTTCGCAGGGTCGCGCTCAGCGAGCACCAGGATGCGACGGCCGTCGACCACAAGCGTGTTTCCGTCAACGGTCACCGGGCGACCGAGCCGGCCGCCGGTTGTGTCGTACGCGAGCAGTCGTGCGAGAGTGGCGGGCTCTGTCAGATCGTTGACGGCCACCACTTCGAGGTCACTTTTGCGTTCGAGCAGTGCGCGCAGCACGTTGCGTCCGATACGTCCGAATCCGTTGATGGCGATGCGAGTGGTCATGGGTGGTGTCCTTATCCTTTGTGTTCCTCTTTTAGAGTCGCGCGAAGCATCCGTTCGCAACAGCGGCGTGATCGCCATGGTTCAAAAGGATCGCGCCACGGGTGTTGCGCGCGTAATCGGGTGGCCGCTGAATCGTCGACCGGTGTCGATTCAGCACTGTGTCGATTCAGCACTCTGTCGATTTGGCATGGTGTCGTTCGACCTTGGGGTGAGAGGGTTGGAGAGCGACCTTCCAGAACACAAACCTTCCAGCACACAAACACAGGAAGGAGTACGAGATGGCCAAGTACATGTTGATCATGCGCCCGACGGATGAGTCGTCCGCGAAGTTTGCGAGCATCGACTTCGCAGAGATTCTGGATGCCATGGGCCAGTTCAACGACGAGTTGATCCGCGCGGGCGTTCTGCTTGCGGCCGAGGGGCTCGAGGATGCAAGTGAAACCGTCGTCGTCGATTTCACCGGTGAGACACCGGTGGTCACCGACGGCCCTTACGGCGAGACGAAGGAGCTGTTCAACGGCTACTACATCCTCGATGTGGCCTCGAAGCAGGAGGCCGTCGAATGGGCCAAGCGCATGCCGATGATGGAGGGGAGCAAAGCTGAGATCCGCCGCGTTCCGTCGATCGATGAATTCCCGCAAGACAACACGTGGATTCAGAAGGAACGAGCGTGGCGCGAGCGGACCGGCCAGCTCTGACTCGCGCGGCGAGTACCAGCGCGGCGAACGCAAAGACTGCGAGCGCAAGCGCGACTCGGGCGAGCGAAGCCGGCACAGGCACGGCGAGGGCCGCCGTCGAAGCGGTGTGGCGGATGGAGTCCGCTCGCATCGTCGGTGCCCTCGCCCGCTACACCGGCGATTTCTCGCTCGCCGAGGATCTCGCCCAGGAGGCGCTCGCGGAGGCGCTCGTCTCCTGGGCGATCGACGGTGTGCCCGCGCAGCCGATCGGATGGTTGCTCACGGTCGGCCGTCGCCGGGCCATCGACACGTTCCGGCGGCGATCCGCGCGCGATGAACGATACGCGGTGCTCGCCCGAGATCTCGACGCCGACGTCCCTGGAGCGGACACCCTTTTCGACCCGGATGCGATCGACGACGACGTGCTCGCGTTGATGTTCGTGGCGTGTCATCCTGTCCTGTCAAAGGACGCGCGGATCGCGTTGACGCTTCGGGTGGTCGGCGGGCTCAGCACCGACGAGATCGCGAAGGCGTTCCTCGTACCGGTAGCGACGATCCAGGCACGCATCACGCGCGCGAAGAAGGCGCTCGCACGAGAACACGTGGCGTTTGCCGTTCCGCAACGGCACGAGTTGGCCGCGCGGCTCGGTTCGGTACTTCAGGTCGTCTACCTGATTTTCACCGAGGGTTCGTCCGCCTCCGGCGGCGACGAATGGATGCGCACGGATCTCGCCACGGAGGCATACCGGCTTGCTCGCGTGCTGGTGCGGCTCGCGCCCGAACCCGAGGTGTTCGAGCTGCTCTCGCTGCTCGAACTGACTGCCGCCCGCTTTCCTGCGCGACTCGACGCATCCGGTCGTCCTGTGCTGCTCGAGGACGAGGATCGACGCTTGTGGGATCGGTCGGCGATCAAACGTGGGCGCGCGGCCCTGGCACAGGCAGTGGCAGCTGGTACCGGGCTCGGCGCCTACGGGTTGCAGGCCTCCATCGCAGAGTGCCACGCAGTGGCACCGTCCGTGGCCGGTACCGATTGGGCGCGGATCGTGATCTTGTACGACGCGCTCCAGCGTTTGACGCCGTCGCCGATCGTCGCGCTGAACCGTGCGGTCGCTGTCGCGATGGCATCCGGCCCCGCGAGCGGTCTCGCGCTGGTCGATGCGATGGATGCGCGAGGCGAGTTGTCCGGTTCGCACCTGCTTCCCGCCATCCGTGGTGAGCTGCTCGCTCGACTCGGCCGTGTCGATGACGCCCGATCAGCGCTTCTCGAGGCCGCTCGCCTCTGCGGAAACGCCGCGGAGCGGAGAGAACTCGAGCGCAAGATCCGCACGCTCGCCGACCGGGATTGAGCAGCGCCGATCGCGCACCGACCTACTCGTGCCGGGGTGCTCGCGCCGCGAACGTGTGCCGATATTCGCTTGGTGAGGTGCCGAGGATGCGCTGGAAATGCATCCGCAGATTTGAACCGGTGCCGAGGCCGACTTCGGCGGCGATCTGCTCGATGCTGCGCTCGGATCGCTCCAGCTGTTCGCGGGCGACGTCGATGCGTGCGCGCATGATCCATTCCATCGGCGTGTAGCCGGTGTCCTCGACGAAGCGTCGCGAGAACGTGCGCGGTGAAACAGCGGCGTGCCGGGCGAGTGCGGCCAGAGTGAGGGGCTCGCCCAGCTGATGCAGTGCCCACTCGCGCGTCGCGGCGAACCGCTCGCCGAGCGGCTCGGGCAGGCTCCGGGGCACGTACTGTGCCTGACCGCCGCTGCGGTATGGGGCCGCCACCAGTCGTCTGGCTGCGTGATTCGAGGCGGCCACCCCGAGATCGCCGCGCAGAATGTGCAGACACAAATCGATTCCGGATGCCGCGCCCGCTGAAGTCAGAACGCTTCCCTCGTCCACGAACAGCACGTTCTCGTCGACTCGGACGAGCGGATGCTTCGCCTCAAGTGCGCGCGTGTAGTGCCAGTGCGTCGTGGCGCGCTTGCCATCGAGCAACCCGGTTGCGGCCAGCGCGAACGCGCCCGTCGAGATCGCGGCGAGGCGCGCACCCCGGGCGTGCGCGGCGGTGAGCGCGTCAAGAACGGCCCGCGGCGGGTCGTCGCGGCCGGGGAATCGGTAGCCCGGAATGAACACGATGTCGGCCCAGGCCAGCGCCTCGAGGCCGTGCGCGACGTGATACGACAGGCCGTCACCGCCGGCCACGAGACCGGGCTCGGCGCCGCACACGCGCACTTCGTAGGGCATGCTTGCCCGAGTCGAGAACACCTGCGCAGGGATGCCGACATCCAGCGGCTTCGCCCCCTCAAGCACGAGGACGGCGACGCGGTGCAGGCGGGCGGCTGGCATGGGATCAGCGTACGCGGGCAGATCGCGACGACGCCGCTGCAGTGGCATCGGCAGGTCAGACGAGTGTGGCACGGCGCCTCTGCCTGACGAGCGCGAGGGGCAGTGTCGCGAGCGAGATCGCGGCGCAGATGAGTAGCGCTGACGGGAACGACAGGGCTCCGGCGAGCACCCCAAGGAGCACAGAGCCGATTCCAGTCCCGGCGTCGAAGCCAGTGTTCCAGACGGCGCTTGCCAGAGAGTAGTGCAGTCGGGGCACCGAGGAGAACGCCTCGACGAGCGTGAGGTTTTGCAAGCCGCCGTAACTGATGCCAAGCAGAGCCAGGCCGGCCAGAAACGGCACGATCCTGGTCGAGCTGGGATCGATGACAGCCCAAGCGATGAGCGCCAGTGCGATCGTGGTGACCAGCACCAGCGGCCAGAGGAATCGCCGAACACCGTACCGATCGGCAAGGGCGCCGAAGCGCCATCGGCAGGCAGCGGTGACTGCGGTCAGCAGGAACAGGCCGACGATGGTCGCCGTCTGATTGCTGCTCATCTGCGGGGCGAAGGTCAGCATAGCGCCGCCGGCGAGGGTGACGCCCAACAAGAGAATCACCGGACGCAGCAGCCGTGCGATCACAATGGCCCGCCCGCTGACGCCGCCGGATTCCCCGGCCAAGGCAGCACCGTCTCCGCGAGCGACATGTTCCGCATGCTTCTCACCCAGCCGGCGCGCGAGCACGAACGCGGCCGGGATCCCCAGCAGCGGGCAGGCACCGATCGCAAACACCAGCAGGAATCCGATGTTCTGCGCCATCCACGGAGCGAGTGGAAGCAGGAATAGTTGCGGGGCGGCGATTGCCAACCCGTATGCTCCGATCGCCCGGCCGCGGCGCCCCGGTTCCACCAACTCCGCCACAGCTGCGCTGCCGACGACGGTCAGCACGCCGAATCCCAACCCGCGCACGGCCGCAAATACGAGCAGGACGCTCAGCTCGTTCGAGAGCAGTTGCGGCAACGACGCGCCACCGAGCAGCAGAAGTCCGGCGGCGAGTGTCGGCCCCCAGCCGAACATTCGTAGCGCCGCAGGCACGAACGCCTGCGCGAGCACGGTGAACAGCAGGAGTGAGCCGTTGACGAGCCCGGCACCGACTGGCCCCGAGCCTCCCGCCACCGCCCACAGCGGCGCCACGGTGATGAGCACGGCGTATCCGCTGAATCCAAGTGCCGTGGCCGCGAGCAGAGCCGGCATTCCGCGCACTCGCCAGACGGATTGCGGGTCGGTGCCGCTCACGCTCCGACGGGATCAGTGGTGAAGCGCTCCATCCGTCATTCTTATCAGGATGCCGAATGCGCTGCACCATCGCTCGTCGCCATGCGCGTTCACGGCGTCGCGAACGCGCATGCTGTGATGTGATGCGAGGTCGCTTGCGGGTCCGTCCGGGTTGCCCTCACCACGAATTTTCTTGCTGCGGCGCGCCAATCAATCCGGCTTGGCAATCCGATAGGAATGGTTCGCCGTTGCGGCGTCATTGATGCTCAGTTCGCCCGGCGTCGACGGCCGTCTTCGGCAGGAGCGCTGAACAGCTCCAGCGTGAGTCCTCGCAAGAGTTCACCGGGTTCGACGCCGAGTGCGATTGCAATCCGGACGAGCGACTGGATGCTGGGCATCGCACGGCCGCTTTCGTAGGCGCGCACATTCGACGAGTCGATTTCGCTGATCACGGCAACTTGATCCTGAGTCATGCCGAGGCTCTGTCGACGATCGGCGATACGCCTGCCGATGTGGGCGGCAGCATCGGATGCGACTCGGGGCATTCATCCAGCCTCATGGCACCCGGTCGCGCGTGCCAGGGTAACAGTCACCGGGTACTTGTACGCTCAGTGGTATGCCGAGACAAGTTTCACGCAGCACCGACCTGGTCAGATCGCGGCAGCGCGTCGCCGATCACGGCGAGGTCTTCACGCCGTCGTGGCTCGTCGAGGACATGCTCGACTTGGTCAAGTCGGAAACGCAGCGGATCGACTCCCGCTTTCTCGAGCCCGCGTGCGGATCGGGCAACTTCCTGGTGCCGATCCTCGAGCGCAAGCTTGCCGCCGTGCGGAGACGGCACGGTCGGAGCGACTTCGAGAAACGCCATTACGCGCTCTTCGCGCTGATGTGCGTGTACGGCATCGAATTGCTCGCTGACAATGCCGCAGAGTGCCGTGAGAACCTGCGGCAGGTTTTCACTCGGTTCCTGCGCGTGAATGGGGAAGACGTGTGGTCACGGGCGGCCACCGCCGTGCTCGCCGCCAACATCGTGCAGGGCGACGCACTGAAGATGACAACGTCGGACGACGATCCGATCACGTTTCCGGAGTGGGGCTACCTCGGCCGTGGCAAGTATCAGCGACGCGACTTCCGATACGCGAGCCTCGCCCAGCGCTCGTCAGCGAAGGCAGACCTGCTCACGCGACTCGACGAGCACGAAGTGTTCACGCCTGTCCGCACCTACCGCACCATGTCGGTACAGGAGCTCGCGGCGTGAGCGGGCCTGCGGTCGAGGCCAAGGCCCTATTCACCCTCCGCGGACACAACCCCGACGTGCTCACGTGCATCGCGAACCTCTCGAACGACGAGGTGTTCACGCCGCCCGAGCTTGCGAACCAGATGCTTGACACGCTCGAGGTCGCGTGGGCCGAGGCACACCACGGCGCGAGCATCTGGGCTGATTCGATAGTGACGTTCCTCGACCCATTCACGAAGTCGGGCGTGTTTCTCCGCGGGATCGTCTCGCGTCTGACCATGGGGTTGGCGGATGCCATTCCAGATCTCGCCGTTCGTGTAGACCACATCCTGACCAAGCAGGTCTACGGCATCGGTATCACCCAGCTCACCGCGCTACTCGCTCGACGCAGCGTCTACTGCTCGAAGGATGCCAGAGGCCCGCATTCGGTGGCGCGCTCGTTCCCCACAGCGGACGGGAACATCTGGTTCGAGCCCACTGAGCACACCTGGACGGATCGAAAGCGAGAGCGTCGGGTTGCCCCACTGACGGGCGAGGAAGAGTTCGTCGACGTTCCAGACACCGGCAAATGCCGCTTTTGCGGTGCCGCCGAAGCGGAGTACGCCCGCGACTCCGGGCTCGAGACCCACGCCTACGCCTTCATCCACACTGACAACATCAAGGCTCGCGTGGCCGAGCTGTTCGGAGCCGACATGCAGTTCGACGTCATCATCGGGAATCCTCCGTACCAGTTGAACGACGGTGGCGGTGCCGGCTCAAGTGCCGTACCGATCTACCAGAAGTTCGTGGAGCAGGCGCAGCTGCTTGCGCCCCGATATCTATCAATGATCATCAAGGCGAACTGGTACACCGGAGGAAAAGGACTAAACAAATTTCGCGCGGCAATGCTCAGCGACCGGCGAGTTCGTCGGCTGATCGATTACCCTGATTCGCGGGAGGCCTTCGACGGGGTCGACATTGCTGGAGGTGTTTGCTACTTCCTCTGGGATCGCGATAATCGAGGGCCATGCAGCGTAGAGACGCGAGTCGGCGACGATGCCGTCGCGTCCGAACGCGTTCTGGATGAGTACGAAGTCTTCGTTCGAGATAATCGCGTCCTCACCATTGCGAAGAAGGTGTTCACTGACGGGGTTGGCTCGCTCGCGGAGCGCGTCTCCGCCAGGCGACCGTTTGGGATCGATTCGGCGCATGGACACGACGCGTCAGGTGATTTGCTCTTGTACGCGAGCGGCAGTGATAGGCGAATCCTGAGGGCCAACGTGCCCAAGGGCGGCGAACTGGTGGATACATGGAAGGTACTGGTCTCAAAGACATCAAGCGAGCACGCCGGGCAAACGGACAAGTCTGGCCGCAGGCGGGTGCTCTCTCGAATCGCAGTCATGCCGCCCGGCTCGGTCGCAACCGAGTCCTACCTAATTGTTGGCCCATTCACTACGGAAGCCGAAGCGATCAACGCGGCGAACTACCTTCGGACGCGATTCGTGCGGTTCCTGGTATCGGCGGTTCTACTCACGCAGAACATCACCAGGGATTCCTTTGCGTTTGTCCCGAACCAAGATTTTCGGCGTTCATGGACCGACGATGACCTCGCCGTGCAGTACGGTCTCGCGAGCGAGGAAGTCCGCATTATCGCGTCTCAGATCAAGCCGATGGCGTGGGATGGCAGCGAGCGTGCCTAAACCGATCGAGGACCTTCTTCCGGAGAAGCCTGACTACCGGCTCCGGATATACGCGTATTCCATCGCCGACGACGCGCACTCGGGCCTGCTCAAGGTCGGGCAAACCACACAGGAGGTAAAGACCCGCGTCGCACAGCAGCTCAAGACGGCGGCGATCGCCAACTACGAGATCGTGCTCGACGAACCCGCAGATCGATCGGATGGCAGTGTCTTCCGCGACTTCGATGTTCGCGATCGATTGAAGTCGAAAGGGCACGCGAATCCGATGCTTGAGTGGATGCGCTGCTCCGTCGACGACGCGCGCACCGCCATCGCCGAGCTGCGCGCAGGCAAAGCGTTCACCGGCACACACCACGAGACCTTTCAGATGCGAGACGAGCAGCAGGCTGCCGTCGACAAGACCTTTGACTATTACCGGTCGATCTGGGCCGAAACGACGACGCGGTGCCGGAGTTCCTCTGGAACGCGAAGATGCGCTTCGGCAAGACGTTCGCCGCGTATCAACTGGCGAAGAAGCTCGGCGCGAAGCGCGTGCTCGTCGTCACCTTCAAGCCCGCGGTCGAAGACTCCTGGCGCACGGATCTGGAATCCCACGTGGACTTCGACGGGTGGCAGTATCTTTCTCGCGCCACAGGGACCAACCCGGCATCCATCGACCCCAATCAATCTCTCGTCTTCTTCGGGTCGTTCCAAGACCTCATGGGGCGCGACGCCGCAGGCAACTTCAAGGCGAAGCACGCCTGGCTCACCGAGGTGATGTGGGATCTCGTCGTGTTCGACGAGTACCACTTCGGCGCGTGGCGCGATGCAGCGAAAGAGCTGTTCGAGGGCGAGGACGAGAAGGCTCAGAAGAAGGCGACGGAGCAAGAGTTCGGCAAGGACCTGGAGACCTTTGCGGAGGAGCTTGAGGAACGCGGCAGCGACGAGGACACGTTCGTTCCGATCAGGGCCGGCGCCTACCTCTACCTCTCCGGCACACCGTTCAAGGCGCTCGCCGCCGGGCGCTTCATCGAAGAGCAGATCTTCAACTGGACGTACACCGACGAACAACGCGCGAAGGCCGAGTTCGCTGCGCAGCATCCGTCCGAGCCGAATCCATACGCCGCGCTACCCGAGATGCGGCTGCTGACATACCAGATGCCCGACGAACTTGTCGCGATTGCGCACCAGGGCGAGTTCGATGAGTTTGACCTCAACGCGTTCTTCGTAGCGAAGGGGACAGGCGCCGATGCCGTTTTCGTGCACAAGGACGACGTGCAGAAATGGCTCGACATCATCCGCGGTTCGTACCTGCCGACGCAGGTCGACGCACTCAAGGCCGGGACGCGTCCGCCTTTCCCGTACTCGGACACTCGGCTACTGCCGTATCTGCAACACTCGTCCTGGATGCTGCCGCGCACGGCATCCTGCGCCGCGATGGCCAACTTACTCGCCGAACCGCAAAACGCGTTCTGGCGTGACTACACGGTCGTGAACGTCTCGGCACCAAACGTCGGAGTCGGTCTCGACGCACTGCCACCCGTGCGCGAGGCGATCGAGAGCGGCTTCGACACGAAGACCATCACACTGACAGTCGGCAAGCTCACCACCGGCGTGACCGTGCCGCAATGGTCGTCGATCCTCATGCTCCGCAACCTGCAGGCGCCTGAGACGTACTTTCAGGCCGCCTTTCGCGTGCAGTCGCCGTGGGCGATCCGTAATCCGAACGGTGACGACCCGAACGAGGTGGCGGTCCTCAAACCGGTCTGCTTCGTATTCGATTTCGCCCCGACCCGTGCGTTGCGGCAGATTAGCGAGTACGGCACCGGGCTCGCTCCCGAGGAGTCGAACCCCGAACGCGCCGTTGAGGAACTGGTCCACTTCCTGCCCGTGCTCGCCTATGACGGATCGAACATGACGCAGGTCGACGCTGGCGGCATCCTCGACATTGCGATGTCCGGCACGTCCGCGACGCTCCTGGCGCGCAAATGGGAATCCGCGGTGCTCGTCAACGTCGACAATCTCACGCTCAAGAAGATTATGTCCGACGAAGCCGCCATGAAGGCCGTCATGAACATTGAGGGCTTCCGTGCGCTGGGTTCCAGTATCTTCGAGACCGTCGTGAACAAGAGTGAGGCCGTCGGCAAAACCAAGAAGGACAAGGGCGACGACCTGACTTCAGGCGAGAAGAAGGAGCTCACGGCCGAGGAAAAGGAATACAAGTCCAAGCGCAAGCAGATCCAGGAGAAGCTGATCAAGTTCGCCACGCGGATTCCGGCGTTCATGTATCTCACCGACTTCCGCGAGAACACGCTCTATGACGTCATCACGAAGATCGAGCCGGAGCTCTTCCAGGCCGTGACGGGCCTCACGGTCGAGGACTTCAACCTCCTTGTCTCGCTCGGCGTGTTCAACGCGGGTCACATGAACCAGGCCGTTTTCGCGTTCCGTCGCTACGAGGATGCTTCCCTGTCGTACACGGGGCTCGACTCCCACCAAGAGCTTCGGCACTACGGGCTCTACGACACGGTGGTTGCGGTCGAAGACCCGGTCTGACCCGCTATTGCAAGTGGGCTTTGCCCCAGCCCGACGAGTCGTGTTGCGTAGCGTCCATCGGACACGGTAGCCCGTGCATCCGAACCGGCCAACTGGGTGCAATATGAGGGACGCAGCGGGAACGGCCGAGTCATTGAGCGCAGGCTTCATTGTTTCAAGCTAACTTATAAGCAAGAGGCCTTCAGGCTTATAAGTTCGGTAGCTTTCTATAAGACTCGGACGGACGAGATGCGATCCAGTGATTTCACCAGCACCAGGTTCGGTGCGCTCGCGACCAAGCCGCTGAGCGCCTGGCCACACGCGTACTTTCTGCCTGCACCAATCCCGCGCGAGCTCGCGTTGGAACCGGAGACAGTCGCAGCGGTGTCGCGGGCCGACCTCGCCCTCGGTCGCCTCTCCGGGCTCGCACTGCTCATCGACGACCCGGCACTGCTGCTAGGACCGGCGCTCGCGCAGGAGGCCCTGGCGAGCTCGCGGATCGAGGGCACCGAGGCATCCTTGAGCGAAGTGCTCTCTGCCGAGAACGAAGACGTCCCGATCGAGAACGAGAACCTGCGCGAGGTCGCCAACTACCTTCGCGCCATCGAGCAGGGCACCGAGCTGATCAAGACGTGGCCGCTCACGCTGCGCTTCTTCTGCGCCCTGCACGAGACCCTGCTCAGTAACGTGTGTGGCGAGGAGAAGTCACCGGGTGAACTGCGGCAATCGCCGGTGTGGATCGGCTCGCCCAATGCCCGGCCCGAGACGGCGCGTTTCGTCCCGCCTCATCAGGACGAGCTTGGCGCGCTGCTCGCCGATTGGGAGTGCTTCGTCAACGAGCCCTCCACGATGCCTCCCGTGCTTCGTGGGGCGTTGATGCACTATCAGTTCGAAACTATCCACCCGTTCCTGGACGGCAACGGGCGCATCGGTCGTCTGCTCATCGGCTTCGAACTGATGCACGACGACGTGCTGAGCGCACCGATTCTGCACATCTCAGAATATTTCGAGACCAACCGCACTGAGTACTACGACCGCCTCCAGGCCGTGCGCGAGCGGGGGGAGATCGACGAATGGATCCAGTTCTTCGCGGCAGCAGTGGAGCATCAGGCGAACGAGAGCGCAGGCCGCATCCGCACGTTGCACGACATGCGTGAGCGCTATCGCGCACAGGTGCGAGGCGATAGATCTCAGGTGGCAGACCTTATCGACATCCTGCTCAAGAATCCCGTCGTCACCGTCGGAGCTGTGGTGCGTGCACTGAGCGTCACCCAGCCGACCGGGTCGAACTTGTTGCGAAAGGCCGAGGATCTGGGCTGGGTGCGTTCGGCCGGCCGGTGGGGTCGCGGTGGCAAGGAACGCTGGGTGGCTGCGGAGATATGGCAGGCGATTACACGCAGTGACTTCGAGGAGGAGACGCAATGACCGGGATCTCGGAAGCCGACTGGGAGAACGCCGCCCGCGAGACTCTTGCGAACCGCTCGGCTGGCGACCGCTGCGCGGCGAGAAGATTGCCCCCGACTATCCGTGCTTGACATATTGGTGGTGCGCGAAGTGCTGTTTGCCTCGGCCGCAAACAGCACTTCGCGCACCATTAACGACGCGGATGCATCGCGGCAGCATGCGCGCCGCTATGCGCGCGGCCCAGCGCGTCGAGCGGACGCCTAACCCGAAGTTACGTTCGTGTTGACGTGAAAAATCCCCGTGTTTGCGGGGATCTGCCGGGTGTTTCGGGTGATGGTTCTGTCTACTTCAGTCCGATCGGGATGGGTTGGCTGAGTAGTTCGAATGCGCGGCGTTGGATG
>DATCDQ010000055.1:0-115191 GCA_036510655.1 Microbacteriaceae bacterium
GCCCTCGTCCCATGCGGCTGCAACTCATGTTGATGCACATACTCACGGATCTCCCCCGTCGTGAAACCCCTCGCGACTGTCATCGTGTGTCTCCTTCACGCCACCCAACCGGCGACTCACACACAGCCTGACAAAGAGGGCCAGCGTTCAAAGTCCGGTGTAGCGTGACGGCGGCACATCCGAAAAAAGTGCGAAAGAAATCCTTGTGGGCACGGTCAAACCGCGCTAGCCTTACCGCGGTTCACAGATCACATCCGCCAGAAGGGAGAGCCGTCATGATGGTTATCACGCATGCAATCAACGCATCTGCAACCGCAGCTCACTTCGTCGGAGTTCGTTCGATCTAGCTCCAGCCCCGCACCGCGAATCCGGCGCTGTCCCTCGGCGGCCCTCCAGCGTGAGCCCGGCGACGATGCAGCTGGGACACAGTGCACAAGCACGCCGCCATTGCGCGGATGACTGCTTCGACGTTCCAGCGCTGCATTCTCGGAGCTGACTCGCCAGATAGGCATGTCTGCCGACGACCTCCGAGCGGATGCCGCGGCACGGATCCGCGCTCTTCCGCGCCTCCGACTGCGCCACTTCACGCGATCTCGCGACGAATTTTGCCACCCCAATGCGCTACAACGACCCATCGCTCACCACATCGAGAAGGACCATCATGAACACGCAACTACTCGAAGCGCCTGTCGCCTCGAGCGCCATCGAACAACAATCAGCGGCTCGGCCGGTGCCGTCTACCGCACTACACCCCCCGAATACGCTGGAGCGTGTCGCCCTCCGGGTCGGCATAGCTCTGATCGTCTGGGGTCGACGTCGAACTCGCATCGGCCCGACCCGGGATGAGCTCGCGCGTCGCTACGCGACGCTCATGGCTCGCGGACGATTCGAGCGCGCGCAGGAACACCGCTGGTACATCGAGGGCCCGCGCCGCTAACTCGCAGACGCGAGCCCGCGGGCCACCGGGCAAGCGAGCTCGCAATCGCCCGATCAATCGCCACTTCATGGTGCGCAAAGTGCTGTTTTGCCCCCGGCAATCCAGCACTTTGCGCACCATGAAGGCGGCACACCGCGCGATGCCGCTCCGCGACGCGCGAGCCCATGAGCGACAACAAGCCGTCCGTGTCGGGCCCACAGCCGACGGAACGGCTCACTGCCAAGCACGAGTTCGTCCAGCTGCAGAACTCGGGCAAGAGCCTCGAGCACCTGCACGGAGGGGTTACGGTCTCGCCCCTGCTCCAGACGCAGATAACAATCGGAGCTGATGCCCGCGAGCATCGCGACTTCTTCGCGTCGCAGCCCACGCCGCGCACGCGACTGTGCCTGGCCCCGGCGCTCCTAGGAACACGGGGACTCTCGCAGTGTCGACGCGACTGAGGCATCGTAGATACATGGCATCGACATCCGCACAAGATCTCACCAGCTCGACACTCCCCGGCGGCGCATTCACGCTCGCCGACGACCTCACCGTCACCCGCATGGGTTACGGGGCGATGCAACTCGCCGGGCCGCGAGTATTCGGGCCGCCCGCCGATCGCGACGGTGCACGCGCGGTTCTGAGGGCGGCCGTCGATCTGGGTATCACCCACATCGACACCGCCGACTTCTACGGACCGTATGTGACAAACGAGATCATCAAGGATGCGCTCTATCCGTATCCGCGTGACCTTCACATTGTGACGAAGGTCGGTTCCGTGCGGGACGCCGAGGGCAACTGGCCTCACGCGCGGTCCCGCGACCAGCTCCGCCAAGCGGTGCACGACAACCTGACGCACCTCGGCCTAGAACAACTCGACCTGGTGAATTTGCGGGTCGGCGGCTTTGACGGCCCAACCCCGGGCTCGATTGCAGAACCGTTCACCGCACTGGCTGAACTGCAGCAGGAAGGTCTGATCCGGCACCTTGGCATCAGCACGGTGAACGCAACTCAGATTGTCGAAGCTCAAGGAATCGCACCGGTCGTCTCGGTGCAGAACTTCTACAACATCGCGAACCGCCAGGACGACGCACTGATCGACTCGCTCGCCGAACAGGGGATCGCGTATGTGCCGTACTTTCCATTGGGCGGATTCTCCCCGTTGCAGTCCGACACCCTGAACCGGGTCGCCGAGCGTCTCGGCACTGCCCCGATGGCGGTGGCCTTGGCCTGGCTTCTGCAGCGCTCCCCTAACATCCTGCTCATCCCTGGGACGTCCTCGGTCGCGCACCTCCGAGAAAACGTGGCCGGCGCGGGCATCGAGCTGCCGAGCGACGCCGTCGAAGAGCTGAACTCGATCGCCGGCGGCGTGTCGGCCGTAACGACCGCGGTCTCTGCCGGGGATGCAGCACGGGCGACGATCCCTGGCCACGAGGAAAGTTAGGCGCGATCCAGGCAGGGGCGCTTGCGGTCGAAGACCCAGTCAGACACGAGGTACCGCATCGCCACCGCATCATCCCGCGCGCCAAGGCTCTCGCGTAAGTACAGTTCATGGGCGGCGGCCAGCTCGGCCTCGTCGATGGTCACACCGAGGCCGGGCCCCGTCGGCACCGCGATGGCGCCATCCTTGATCTGCAGTGGATCGGTCGTCAGGCGCTGGCCATCCTGCCAGATCCAGTGGGTGTCGATGGCGGTGACGTTACCCGGCGCCGCGGCGGCCACATGGGTGAACATTGCCAGCGATACGTCGAAATGGTTATTCGAGTGCGATCCCCAGCGCAGTCCCCACGCGTCGCACAGCTGGGCGACGCGCACCGAACCGCGCATCGTCCAGAAGTGAGGGTCGGCTAGCGGGATGTCGACCGCGTCGGCACGGATCGCGTGACCGAGTTCCCTCCAATCAGTCGCGATCATGTTCGTCGCTATCGGCAGCCCTGTTGCCCGCTTGAATTCGGCCATCACTTCACGTCCGGAGTAGCCACCTTCGGAGCCGACGGGATCCTCGGCATAGGCGAGAACGTCGCGGAGCGCGCGGCCCACCTCGATCGCGTCATCGAGCAGCCACGCACCGTTCGGGTCAAGAGTCACCCGAGCGTTCGGGAACCGTGTGGCGAGAGCCTTGATCGCCTCTACCTCGTCCCAGGCCGGCAGGACGCCGCCCTTGAGCTTGAAGTCACGGAAGCCGTAGCGTTCGTATGCGGCCTCGGCCTGGCGAACGATTCCCGCCGGGGTGAGTGCCTCCTGCCGGCGAACCCGGCCCCAGGCATCCGTTTCATCGTCGTCGGCGATGTATGGCAGGTCGGTCTTGCCCCTGTCGCCAACGAAGAAGAGGTAGCCCAGGGTGTCAACAGATGTTCGCTGCTGGCCGTCGCCGAGTAGTGCGGCAACGGGCACCTCGAGGTGCTTGCCCAGCAGGTCGAGCAGCGCGGCCTCGAACGCGGTCACCACGTGGATGGTCGTGCGCAAGTCGAATGTCTGATGGCCCCGGCCGGATGCGTCGCGACTCGAGAATTGCGTGCTCACCTGGCGGAGTGTGTCAAGGTAGCTGCCGATCGAGGTTCCCTCGACGAGCGGCCGAGAATCCTCCAGCGTCTGCCGGATGGGCTCACCACCGGGGACCTCGCCCACGCCGGTATTTCCTGAGCTGTCGGTGAGGCGCACGATGTTGCGGGTGAAGTACGGACCGTGGGCGCCGCTGAGGTTCAGCAACATGCTGTCGCGACCGGCGACCGGAATGACCTCAACTGAAGTGATGGAGGGAGTGCTCATGCTCATCTTTTTATACCTTGAGTCATTACTCGTACCGCAGCCGGCCGTCAACGCTTCGCCAGATGTCCAGTGGATTGTCGTCCTGCAGCGCGGCGGGAAGCAGCGCGGCGGGCGTGTTCTGGTAGCTGACCGGCCGTATGAATCGCTCGATGGCCAAGCTTCCGACGGACGTTGTTGCCCCGTTGGAGGTGGCGGGAAATGGGCCGCCATGCACCATGGCGTGCCCGACCTCGACTCCGGTCGGCCAGCCGTTGAAAAGCACGCGTCCGGCCTTCAACTCGGCGGCATCCATTAAGTCTGCAGCCCCGGGTTCGGCGCCGTCGGTGTGAATTGTAACGGTGAGTTGGCCTTCGAGGCACTCGAGGATGGTGGCCATCTGCGCGGTGTCGCGCACCGTGACCACGATGCTGGCCGGGCCGAACATCTCAGTCTGCAGGCGCTCGTCGGCGAGGAAGGTGTCGGCATCGGTGGCATAGAGCTGTGGGAGTCCGCACGCGACGATGTCGCCCCTGTCGGCGCCCTGGGCGATGAGGCTGACACCGGGATGGTCCGTGACCGCTGTGACGGCATCTGCAAATGCCCCTGCGATGTGGGTGGAGAGCATCGGCGCGGCTTCGGCGCCGGCCACGGCCCGAGCTGCACCGTTGATGAACTCCTGTGCCGGGGCACCCTCGGGCACGAAGACCAATCCCGGGCTCGTGCAGAGCTGGCCGACGCCGGTGGTGACCGAGCCAACCCAGTCGGCACCCAGCCTGGCGGCATCCGCTGCCAATGCGCCCGGGAGAACAAAGACCGGGTTGATGCTGCTCATCTCGGCGTACACCGGGATCGGCACCGGGCGGTTCGCCGCCGCTTCGACCAGCGCGAGGCCGGCCGCGCGTGAGCCGGTGAAGCCGACGGCTTTGATCCGCGGGTCACGCACCAGCTCGATGCCGACCACGGTCCCGCTGCCGAACAGCAGAGAGAAGACGCCCTCGTGCAGCCCATGCTCGAAGACCGCGGCCCGGATGGCGCGTCCCACCAACTCGGACGTGCCCGGGTGTGAGCTGTGGGCTTTCACGATCACTGGTGAGCCGGCCGCAAGGGCTGACGCGGTGTCGCCACCGGCGACGGAAAAGGCAAGCGGAAAGTTACTCGCGCCAAACACCGCAACGGGACCGACCGGCACCTTGCGCAAGCGGATGTCCACCCTCGGCAGTGGGGTCCGGTTCGGCAGTGCCGGGTCGATGCGGGCCTCGTGCCAGTTGCCTTCACGCAGCACAGAGCCGAACAGCCGCAACTGGTTGACGGTGCGCGCCGTTTCGCCTTCGACCCGGCCGCGCGCGATGCCGGTTTCGGCCATCACGCGCTCGGTGAGAACGCTGCCGAGCGCGGCGATGTTGTCAGCGATCGTGTCGAGGAACGCCGCGCGCTTCTCAGGCGTGGTCTGGCGGTAGCTGTGGAATGCCTCCTCGGCGAGGGCCGCTGCGCGTCCGACCTCGGCGAGACCGACCAGCGCGTAGCCGGGTTCGAGCGTTTCGCCGGTGCGCGGATCGACGCCGTGGATCACTGCGCCGGTTCCTTGCACATCTTCGACGCCGATCAGTGACGCACCGGTCAGGACGGGGGCGGTCACGGTATCCGTAGTCATGCGGTGCTCCTTCGTGGGCGGCCGACGGGCGAAGTCGAGGTCGGGTTCTTACGACGCTACGCGAGCGGACGGGATGCCGGATGCGATGCTGCTAATCAGGGCATCCAACTGGGTGTGCTCGGCGATGGTGAGGCTGGTCAGCGGCGGGCGAACCGGGCCTGCGCTCCGGCCGACGGATTCCAGGCCTGCCTTGACGATGGAGACACCGTAGCCTGGCTGGTTGTCACGGATGGCGATGTATGGGAGCACGAAGTCACGAAGGCCCTGGTAGACGGTCTCGTGGTCACGGGCTCGGACGGCCGCATAGAAGTCCAGCGCGAACTGTGGGACGAAGTTGAACATGGCCGAAGAGTACGTCGACACCCCGAGTTCGAGGTATGGCAGAGCGTACGTCTCCGCAGTGGGGAGTCCGCCGATGTAGAGCAGCCGGTCGCCCATCCGGGTGAAGACTCGGGTCATCAACTCAATGTCGCCGACGCCGTCCTTGTAGCCGATGAGATTCGGCAGTTCGTCTGCGAGCCTGGCAACGGTCTCGGCTTTGTAAACGGCGTTGGCGCGACTGTAGATGATGACACCGAGACCGGTCGACTGGGCGACGGCCTTCACGTACTGGTAGAGGCCGTCCTGGCTCGACTCCGTGAGGTAAGGCGGGAAAAGTAGGAGACCGTCGGCGCCGGCTTCCTCAGCACCGCGGGCGAGTTCGATCGCGTCGCGAGTGTTGCGCCCGGCTGAGGCCAGCACGGGTGTCTCGGTTGAAGTGGCTGCGATGGTGGCGCGCAGGATCTGGATTACTTCGGAGTTCTGCAGGGAGAAGAACTCACCTGTCCCACCGGCCGCGAACAGCCCGGCGATCGGGTAGCTGTCGAGCCATTCCACGTGCGCGTGATATCCGCCCTCGTTGAACGAAAGGTCGGAATCGAAGTGGGTGACCGGGAATGACAGAAGCCCGCCGCCGAGCGCCTCGGACAGCTCCTGAAAAGAAAACCTGGCCATATCGTGTACCTACTCCTTGGGTCGCGTTTTTCTTGAGTCTAGGAGCGGACATCTATACCGGTCCAACACTAAATGGGCATCGAGTAATGCGATGGATGCATCACTCGAGAGAGCGAACTCGACTTCACCAACGAGGAGACTGCAGCTCGTACGTCGGATCGATACGTCGCATATATCCGGTATCGTCGCGCTCGCGCATTCCACACTTCACGTACTGTTCGTGCAGTCGAGCCAGAGCATCTCTATCAAGTTCAACGCCGAGTCCCGGCCCGGTCGGCACCACCACTTCGCCATTATGGAAGCTGAGCGCACCCGGCGCGATCACGTCTTCGGCCGCGTCCTTCCATGGCCAGTGGGTATCGCACGCGTAGTCAAGCCGCGGAGTTGCCGCCGCCAGCTGAACCATAGCTGCCAGGCTGATTCCGAGGTGAGAGTTGGAATGCATCGACAGACCCAAACCGAAAGTGGTGCAGATACTCGCCAGCGATTGGGATCGCCGCAGCCCTCCCCAGAAATGGTGGTCTGAGAGGATGACGTCGACAGCGCCCTCGGCAACGGCGGGCGCCACATCCGCGAAGCTCACCACACACATGTTCGTCGCGAGCGGCATCGGCACCGCGCGCCGAACCTGCGCCATGCCGCTGATGCCGGGGGTCGGATCTTCCAGATACTCGAGCACACCGTCCAGCTCGGTACCGACGGCAATCGATGACTCTGCTGACCATGCAGCATTGGGATCCAGTCGAAGGGGATGTTCAGGGAACGCGGCCCGCAGCGCACGGATCGCAGCAATTTCTTCGTCAGGTGGAAAGACGCCGCCTTTGAGCTTGAAGGCCTTGAAGCCGTACTTCCGGTGCATCCGCCTCGCCTGCAAAACTATGCCGTCGGCGTCCAGCGCGGCGCCCCATTCGTCGTCTGATTCCCCAGCGTGTGCCCGCCACTTGTAGAAGAGATACCCACTGAACGGAACGGAACGGCGTACCGCGCCGCCGAGCAAGTCGCTGACGGGCCGGCCGATCACCTTCCCCTGGATGTCCAACGCAGCGACCTCAAAAGGAGACAGGACCCGGTCCGGGGTGCTGGAACCCGTGACCATACCGCTCATTCCGTGTCCACCGCTTGTGGTATCGGCGGCGAGTGAAGCCGCGACGCTGCGCTGCATGGCGTTGGTGTCGAAAACATCCAACCCGATCAGCGAGTGGGCCGCTGTCCGAAGGCGCACAAGGTGTGTCGCGTCCCCATACGTTTCGCCCAGACCGGTCAACCCGCTGTCCGTCGTTACTTCGATGATGGCCCGCAGGGCAAACGGCTCGTGAACCCCAACCGCATTCAACAGGGGAGGGTCGCGGAATGCGACGGGTGTGATCTCGATGGATATGACGCGGTGACGCTCTGCGGCCGCGGCGATTACTCCAGTCAAGGGACGCTCAGCCTTTGACGGCGCCGGCAGTCATGCCGGAAACCACGTACTTCTGCGCGAAAAGGTAGAAGACCACTGCCGGCAGTGTGTACATGACCGACACGGTCATTACGGTTTGCAAAGGAGTCGTCAGTTCGCCGATGAAGCCGGACACGCCGACGGATGTGGGCTGCATGGTCGGGTCGGAGATGAACGTCACCGCGAAGACGTATTCATTCCAGCCACTGAAGAAGGAAATCACGGCTGCGGCGGCAACCGTCGGAGCGATCAAAGGCAAGTTGACCCGCATGAGTACAGAGAATGGACGGCAGCCGTCAACCCGTGCGGCCTCCTCAAGTTCACGCGGGATCCCGTCAATGGCTCCTCTCAAGATGAAGGCCACGATGGGCAAGACGAATGCCGTGTCGACCAGGATCAGTCCGCCGAGGGAATTGAGGAGATGGAGTTGGCGGAACAGAGCGAAGAGAGGAACGACCAGAAGCGCCTCAGGCAGCATCTGGGTCAGGAACAAACCGACTCCGGCGAACGCCTTCCCTCGAAATGAGAATCGCGACAACGCATAGCCGAGGGGGATGCCAAGCCCGACCGAAAGCACGCACGTACCGGCCGCGATCACCAGGCTGTTGAGCAGCCAAATCGGAACGTTTCCGCCAACCAGTGCGTCGGCATACTCGCCTATTCGTGTGAGATCGGGGAGCAGCTGGGCGCCCTTGCCGAAGAGATTGCCGTTGCTCGTGAGCGATGTCACAAACATCCAATAGAGCGGAAAGACCGCTACCCCGAGGACGATGAGGACACCGATGACCCGAGCGGTCGTGCCCAGGGTGATTCTTCTCATCGCATATTCTCCTTCTCGGCACGGCGACTGATGAAATTGTTTGCGGTGACGACGAACAACGAGATCACCACACCGACCATGCCGACCGCCGCCGCCGTCCCGAGATCGTTCAACTGAAACGCGCGCGAATACAAGTCGATCACCAGGGTATTCGTGGCTCCGATAGGGCCTCCTTGCGTCATCAGCCAGATCAGTTCGAAGCGACGGATCGACCAGATAGTCATCAACAGAGCGAGCAGGCCGATCGTCGGCCTGATGACCGGCCAGGTAACGACCCGAAACGACCACAGAACACCTGCGCCGTCCATCATTGCCGATTCTTGGACATCTTTCGGAACTGACTGCAATGCCGAAAGCAAGACCACCGCGACAAAGGGGAACAACTCCCAAATAGTGGTGACGAGGATTGCGGGGAGCGCATACGCAGTGCTGTCGAGAATCGATCCCCCGTGCACCCCGAGACCGACCGCGTTGAGAAACCGATTCACGATGCCGTATTGCGAATTCAACATCCAGGTGGCGATCAACGCCACGGCGACAGCCGGCGCCGCCCAGGGAATGGCGATCAGTGCCCGGGCTATTCCCCTTCCGCGGAAATTACCGTTCATGAGAAGAGCCACACCCAGGCCTGCGGCGAGAGTCCCCACGACGACGATAACCACGTAGATGAGCGTCGTGAGCAACGTGTGCTGGAAGTCGGGGCTGGAAAAGATTTTGGCGAAGTTGTCTACGCCGACCCAAACATTGTCGGTGGGGTTGAGTAGGGAGGTCTTCGTGAAGCTGAGCCATAACTCCCGCAGAAGCGGGTACCCCTGGAAGAAGAGCAAATACAGTGCGGCGGGCGCCATGAACAGGTATGGAGTCCACTTGCTTCCCAGCGGACTTCGCGCACGCCGTGCGATCGGCACCTTGACTGTGTCCAAGGCTTCGTCTTTCAGAACACTCGTCATCGAACTATCTTTCTACCTTTGACGGCCACTGAGAATGCATGCACAAGCGGGGATGTACTGACCGCGGCCCGGTGACAGTACCCATTCGCGGTGCTGGCGCACGAAGATTGCGAATCCTCATGCACCAGCACCGCCGAATGGCCTGTCGCTATCCGATCAGACTGGCGTTAACCGCTGACCGCGGCAGTCGCCAGTTGTTGCGCTTGATCCATCGCCGCCTGCACGCTCTGCGTGCCCTGAAGGGCGCTGATGACCTGATTGATGACAATCTTTTGGATCGCAGGAGTCTTGGCCTCGAACCCTTTCACAACCTGAGGAAGGCTGTGATCCGTCAAGCCGGCATATGCGGGCTCGAAGGGAAATTTCGTCAACTCAGCAGCTGGAGGCGTGGTCTTCGTGGCGACGCTGCTCGGTGCAAGTGCCTGTTGCAAAGCCTGCTGGTTCTTGGGCTCCATCATCCACTTGATGAACGCGTTCGCGCCCGCCATATCCTTGCTGTTCTTGTTGACACCCGTCGGAGTCTGGATCCCGCCGAAGGTCGGATAGGGGAATGGGATCGGCGCGACATCGAGATGCAGATTGGCATTCAGGGCCTGGATATTCGCCGCGACGCCGCTGTTGTCGATCTCCATCGCGAGCTTGCCCGCGCCGAACATGGTGCGGTATGTTGCTGCGGTTGCGCCCTTGGGAGTGACCCCAGCGTCATACAACTCCTTGTAAGCGTTGATCGCATCGATCACCTTGGGCGAGTTCAGGGTGAGCTTCTTCCCATTGGACCAGGCGCCCCCGAATCCGTAGACGAAGTTCATGACGTCCTGCCACATACCGTTTGACTCAGGCAAGGTTTGACGCATTGCAAAGCCATAGACGCCGTCCTTGGTTGCGGCTTTCGCGGCCGCCAGGAACTCAGGATATGTCTTCGGCGGCGTCTTGATGAGATCGGTGTTGTAGATCAACGCGTAGTTGGCGACTTCGAACATCACCCCGTAGCGCTTGCCATTGACAAAGTTGGCCTTGTCTGGCGCCTTGTTGAAATCGTATTTGCTCGAGTCGACCACCTTGTCCAAGGGCTCGAGCAGCCCCGCGTCGACCGCCTGATAGAAGTCCTGTGCGTTGAACCTGATCACGTCCGGCCCGGCCCCGGCCCCCATCTGGGTCGCGATTGTCTGCGCGAAAGTGGGGAACGGAACGGTTGCCGGCACCACCTTCACCTTGTCTTGACTTGCGTTGAATGTCTTCAACCACGCTTCCAGCAGTGGCCCTCGCCCGGTCTCCCCGAATGTCGAGGCTGCGAACGTGATCGTCGGGATCTTGCCGGAGTCGGTTGACGTTCCGCCCGCACCTGAACCACCGCTTGAACACCCCGCCAGTGCGATGCCTACGACGGCAGCAATCGCCACTGATTGATACGCTTTCTTCCACTTCATGATTACCGCAACTCCTCATTGTTTTGGTGCTTCGCTGGATAACTACACGCTCTGTGCTGCTGCGACAGGCGGTAGTCTCGTTGCCGAGCAACGGGTATTTCTGCAGACACAGACGGGTGTCGGTGTGCTGGTTCAGCTGGATTTTCGGCAACACGCATCACCGTTCGTCAGCGGAACCCCGGGTGCCCTCGTCCGTTCCTAACCGTGCGCCGATTCGCATTACTCCTCCTTGAGTGTCGATAGGACCCGAATACTCTCATGCTCGAATATCGCTCCAGCCTAAGAGGATCGATCAATACATGTCCAAAACCAAATCTGCATCTACTTATGCGCGCAAGGTATTAGATTGCAAGCCTGCCATAGACCGCTGAGGTGTTCGAAAAGGCAAATGGACGTGCCACTTCGTCGTCGATGGAGCGCTGTTGACACCGTGGGAGCGGAACGCGGCGGGCTGGGATAGCCTGACCACACATGTTTAGCTTCGACCAGCTCCAGGCCTTCGTTGCCGTCGCCCAAGAACTCCACTTCGGGCGCGCCGCGGAGCGACTCAATATGACGCAGCCTCCACTCAGTCGCCAAATCCAGTCGTTGGAACGACAGTTGCAGGCGCAGTTGTTCGATCGAAGTACGCGTTCGGTGCGAATGACCGCCGCTGGGCAGGCGTTCCTGGTCGAAGCGCAGCGCATCCTTGCCCTCGCCCGAACCGCCACCGAAAGCGCCCATCGCGCCGCATCCGGGATCTCCGGCAGTGTGCATATCGGGTTCACCTCGGTGGTCGGGCATGCTTACCTCCCACGGTTGCTTCGGCGCGCAGCGAAAGCGCTGCCCGACGTGGAGTTGCTGCTGCACGAAATGGTCACGACAGCCCAGCGCGATGCGCTCGCAGCCGGCTCGATCGACCTGGGGCTCGGCCGCCAACTCCTCGGCGACCCAGAGCTGATCTACCGGGAGCTTCCTCCCGAACGGCTGGTGCTGGCGCTGCCAAGCGAATCCAACCTCGGACAATCCGGGCCGGTGTCGTTGAAGGACCTGCACCAAAGTGACTTCATCATGTACAACCCCGACGGAGCTCGCTATTTCTACGACCATCTGGCCGCGATCTTCAGCGCCACCGGTGTATCGCCCGCTTACGTGCAGCGCATCACACAGGTGCACACCATGATCGGTCTGGTGGAAGCGGGCATCGGTGCCGCGCTCGTGCCCGCGTCGACCTTGGACTGGGCCTCGACCAGGGTGCGCTTCGTCGAAGTCGCCGAGTTGGCGAACTACCCGATCGCGTCGCGCCTGGTCTGGCGCGGCGACGCGGCGAACCCGGCGCTTCACCGATTACTCGACACGATTGAAACGCTTGAGGCTGCGGGCGAAGACGACTGATGCGTTGAGGCACCCGAATTTGGTTTGCTGATCCGCTCCACGATCCTGCTTGCACTGGTACGTTGATACAGAATCGGCACAGTGGAGGGCAGTCGAATGGACGCTGGTCATCCCTGGCTCACCCTGGACCCGACGTCTGCAACACCGCCCTTCGAGCAACTGCGGATGCAGATCATCGAGGCCGTGCGCAGCGGCGAACTCGTTGCGGGCGCGCGCCTTCCGACGGTGCGCAAACTCGCTGACGACCTCGGGCTCGCTCCGAACACGGTCGCCCGCAGCTATCGCGAACTCGAACAAGACGACGTGATCGAGACGCGCGGTCGGCAGGGCTCGTTCATCGCGGCGACGGGAGACGTGACGCACCGGCAAGCGCAGCTGGCGGCATCCGCTTTCGCTCTGCGGATGTCGGAACTCGGCATCCCCGCGGACGAAGCGACCGAGCTGGTCACCGCCGCGTTGCGGCACGCGAATGCCCCGAAGTGACCGACGCCGTGGCTGTCCCGCGGTTCGACGACCCGGGCGGTGAGGAAGTCCCGCTGCTCGGCGGCGACGTTACCGCTGGGCTCGTTCGGGTCGGTGACACCGTGCGGCGGCCGCGCAGCTCCAGGCCGTCAGCCGTGCCTCGGCTGCTGACCTCCCTTGCGGCGATCGGGTTCGCCGGCGCACCCCGCTATCTCGGTGTCGACGCCAAAAATCGCGACGTGCTCACGTATCTTCCCGGCGAGGTCGCGGGGCGACCGTGGCCGGCCTGGGTGGCCGACGAGGCCCGCATTGCAAGCGTGGGGCGACTGGTGCGCGCATACGACGACGCCGTTGCGCCGCTCGGCGTTCCCGCGTGGTCGCGCTCAATGCGAATGCCGGACCCGCCCGGAACTCCGCCGCCTGTCGCCGGCGAGCCTGAGCTCATCGGCCACCTGGACATCACGCCGGAAAACGTGGTTTTCACGGATGCTCGCGCGAGTGCTCTCATCGACTTCGACCTTGCACGACCGGCCACGCGCGCCGAAGAGGTGTGCAACATTCTGCTCTGGTGGGGCGCATGGATGCCGCCGGCCGACCGCGAACCCGTGCTTCGCGACACGGACGCCAGCGCGCGCGCCGCGATCATCGTGAATGCGTACGGGCTCGACCCCGCCGATCGTGCCAGTCTCGTCACCCTTTCGATCAATGGTGCCGATCGCTCCTGGCACCTGATGAAGCATCGCAGCGAGAAACTCGGAGGCGGCTGGCGTCGCATGTGGGATGACGGAGTCGGCGAGCGCATCCGTCGCCGTCGCTCGTGGCTGAAGGAGAATAGCGCCGAGCTCGAGGCCGCGGTCGCTGCATCATCGCGGTAGCCGTCGACGCCGGCACCCGGTTGCCCGAGCCGTATTCAGGATGGACCGACGGTCGAAGACGCAGCTCCAGACGCAGCCACTCGCCCATCCTGAATGCTGCGCAGATTCGGGCGATGAGCCCGCTGCGTGGCCGATGGATTGGGGTCGGCCCTTCGCTCAAGGAACGAAGGCCTCAGATGACGGCGTCGCTCAGGCGCGTCGGATTGCCGAAGCGGTGGTTCGTGATCGAGATCGCCTGTTCGTGCACGAACGGCAACAGTTCGACCCTGCCGGACGGCGTCACCGCGCCCGCATAGACCGCGATGTCCGGCGTTCCGCGCAGCGCCCCGGCGAGCGCAAGCGGGTCTCCCCCGATCAGGCGGATGCGATGCACCTCTCGCGCTACCGCACCCGAGCTGACGACCCCAGGACCGGATGCCGCGACGCGGCTCAGCCACGTCGCATCCGATTCGACAATCACCGGAATCTCGCGTGCGCGCAACACCTGGCGCAGCGCAGTCGGCAGCTTCTGCGGTGTGCTCACGTCAAACCGTGACTTCACGACCGTCGCCGCCGCGAGAATCCGGAGTAGGTCGGGGAGTTCAGAACCCTCGGACAGACGGATGCTGACTGGCATCGGGCGGTAGCGGAACACGTTGCGCTCCACGCCGAGGCCGGAGACATCCTTGACCTGGTTGAACTCGTTGGCCGCGGCGATCGCGTCACTCAGGGCCGAGCGGCGTACGCGGTCGAAGTCCTCATAACTCATCGACGACTGACCGGATTCGATCAGTTGCGTCACTCGCGTGTCGAGCCCGCGCAGGTGCAGACTCGTGCTGGAGTGTCCCGTTTCCGGCAGCCACGAGCCGAGGCCGAACAGATAGTTCGGGCCACCGGCCTTTGTGCCTGCGCCCACAGAAGAACGCTTCCAGCCGCCGAACGGCTGGCGTTGCACGATCGCGCCGGTGATGCCGCGATTCACGTACAGGTTGCCCGCCTGAACCGTGGCAAGCCACAGGGCGAGTTCGTCCGAGTCGAGCGAGTGCAGACCGGCGGTGAGGCCATAGTCGACCGCGTTCTGGTAGCGGATGGCCTCGGCCAGATTGCGCGCACGCATGATCCCGAGCACGGGGCCGAAGAACTCGGTGAGGTGGAAGTACGACCCCGGTTCGACTCCGGTGCGCACGCCGGGCGACCACAGGCGGCCGGTCTCATCCAGCTGCCGAGGTGTGACGAGCCAGTCCTCGCTGCCGCCGAGCGTGGTCAGTGCGTGCAGCAACTTGCCGGAAGCCGGCTCGATCAGCGGCCCCATCTGACTGACCGCATTCTGCGGGTAACCGACGGGCAGGCTGGTGACGGCGTCCACAAGCTGGCTGCGGAAACGCTCAGATTTCGCCACAGAGCCGACCAGGATGACCAGACTTGCTGCGGAGCACTTTTGCCCGGCGTGCCCGAACGCGCTCTTGACAATGTCGGCGACCGCAAGATCGTAGTCGGCGTTCGGCGTGACGATGATGGCATTCTTGCCGCTCGTCTCCGCCAGCAGCGGCAGGTCCGGCCGCCAGGACCGGAACAGCTTCGCCGTCTCGTATGCACCGGTGAGGATGACGCGGTCGACGCGCGGGTCGGAGATCAGTTGCTGCCCGAGCGCGCCCTCTTCGACATCGACGAGCGCGAGCAACTCACGCGCGATCCCGGCCTCCCACAGTGCCTCGACCATGATCGCCGCTGAACGCTTCGCTTGCGGTGCCGGTTTGATGATGACGCCGCTTCCAGACGCGAGTGCCGCGAGCACACTGCCGGCGGGGATCGCCACAGGGAAGTTCCACGGCGGTGTCACCACGGTGAGTTTCGACGGTGAGAATACGGCGCCCTGCACGGTGTCGAGTTCGCGAGCTCGCGCGGCGTAGTAGTGGGCGAAGTCGACCGCTTCGCTGACTTCGACGTCCGCCTCCGCAATGGTCTTTCCGGTCTCGGCCGCCATCACCTCGATCAGGCGGTCGCGGTTGGCCGACAGTGCGAGCCCCGCGCGGTCGAGCGCGGCTCCACGATCGTCACCCAGCCAGTAGCCCCAACGCTGACCCGCATCGCGCACGCTCGCAATCACGCGGTCGAGCGTGGCGGCATCCGTGATGGCAGAGTTCAGAATCGTGGACATCCCCAATTCGGATGTCGCGACCCGGCTCAGGATGCCCCGCCCCCACGCGCGGTTGGCCGGCAGGGCCGGGTCGGTGTCCGCTTCGTTGTGGAACGTGCCGCGTCCGGTCCCTGAGCGGGGTCGAAGGGCGGGCGAGGGCTCGGCTCCCGAGCCGATCACCTGCACCATTTCGGTCAACGGCGCGCCGGTGTCAGACGCGCTGGGCTCGCCGGAGCTGCCTCGCTGCAGACCCAGCACAGCAGCGGTCAGCCCGCCCTCCATTGAGGTCGGGTCGAGCAGTACCGGCGACGGGCGGAACAGCGCCGTGTCGGCGGCATCCTGCCACTCACGACCGCGGTCCTGGGTGCGATTCGGCAGGGGTGCGAGCCCGTGCGGACCATCGTCAGCTTCGAGCTCAGCGATCGACGCAAGAAATCGCTGCTTCTCCCGCTCGAAGAGGGCTCGATTCTCGGTCAGCTCGAACACCGCTGACATGAAGTTCTCACTGCTGGCATTCTCTTCCAGCCGGCGAATCAAGTAGGAGATGGCCACGTCGAACTCCCGGGGGTGAACCACGGGTGTGTAGAGCAGAAGGCGGCCGACGGTGCGGGTGACGGCATCCGCTTGTTCGGTCGCCATGCCAAGGAGCATCTCGAATTCGACGCGGTCCTCGACGCCGCGTCGGGTGGCGAGCAGCCAGGCGAAAGCGACATCGAACAGGTTGTGTCCGGCGACGCCGAGCTTGACGGCGTAGGTGTGGTCGGGGGTGAGAGCCCAATCGAGCACGCGTTTGTAGTTGGCATCGGTCGACTGCTTGCTGCGGTAGGGCGCCTGGGGCCAGCCGCGGACGATTGCGTCAACGCGCTCCATTGCGAGGTTCGCACCCTTGACCAGGCGCACCTTGATCGGTGCACCTCCGCCCGCTCGACGGGACTGCGCCCATTCGGTGAGACCCTGCAGTGCGTCGAGCGCGTCGGGCAGATAGGCCTGCAGAACGATGCCGGCCTCGAGCTGCTGCAACTGCGGCTGGCTCAGGATGCGCTGGAAAACGGCGATCGTCAGGCCGAGGTCGTGATACTCCTCCATGTCGAGGTTGATGAACTTGGCGGGCCTGGAAGCCGCGGCCAGCTCATACAGCGGCGTCAGGCGCTCCACGACCCGGGTGACGGCCTCGTCGAACGACCACATCGACAGTTGGCTGGCGATGGATGAGACCTTGATCGACACGTAGTCGACGTCGTCTCGGGCGAGCAGGGCGCGCGTGCCGTCGAGACGCCGGGTCGCCTCCTTCTCGCCGAGAACGGCCTCGCCGAGCAGATTGAGGTTCAGCCGCGGGCCCGGCCTGCCCTCGTGCCCTGCCGCTGAACCACTCGGCGCACGCAGGTGTGCGATGGCGTCGCCGAGCTTGGCAGGCGTTGCATCCACGACGAGGTGACCAACCATACGCCGCAGCACGGCGCGCGCGATCGGGATGACGATCCAGGGCACGACGGGGCCGAAGACACCGCCGAGCCAGATCGCGAACCGCATGTACCAGGGCAGGAACGCCGGCACTTTCTTGGCAACGCGCTGCAGGTTGTAACCGGCGACGAACAGATCCTGAGGCCGGGCGACCCCGTCGACGAAGCCGACCGCGAAGTCGAGGCCGTTCGGATCCTTCAGCACACCTGCCAGCCGCTCGGCCGCCGGATCGGCCTTGCGTCGTCCGCCCTCTGCGGCGCCGGCAGCGCCCCCGGCAGCGCCCGCGGCGCCTGCAGTCAACCATTGCTCGACCAGCGCGATGGCTGCGGTGGACAGATCTGATGGGCGCGTCTCAGCTCCGGCGGATTGCGGGGTCATATTTCGAGGATATGCGGTGAGTTGCGCTTTTTATCGGGTTTCCGCGCAAGAGTTCGCTGCATCCTCCGGCCCGCATGCAGCACCCTTGCGCTACGGCACCGTGAACGACTCGGCGCGAGTCAGAGTGACGACGCCGCAGCGCGCTGGGTCAGGCGCGAACTACGCGCTTGGACGCGTCGCCGCCGTCGCCGATATACTGCGAACCGCCGAAGCCGACGATGAGGTAGCCGATGATGGACAGCAGCCACAACATGAAGAAGCTGAATGCCCCGCCCCTGCCGAACGCACGGCCGACGCCGAGCGCGACAATGATCGCGATGATGATGTTCACAATCGGAATGAAGTACAAGATGACCAGCGCGCCGTGGTATCCGGCGATCTTGACCAGCAGATAGGTGTTGTAGATCGGAATGATCGCGCCCCAGCCAGGACGGCCGGCCTTGGTGAAAACAGGCCACAGGGCGATGATCGAAATGATCCACCCGATCAGGCCGCCGATGATCGACGGCGTCGGGTCGACTGCCGTCTGGGTGGCGATCAGGTCCGTGAGCACATGTAGCTCGAACATGGTGTCCTTTCAGGAGGAATACGGTAAACGGAGGATATTCGCCCACGGTGGCGATTCAACCGTTTTGCGGCAGCGACACGCGTAAATCGGTGAATTCACACCCAAACGGGTGACGATACTGGCGCTTGCTACGCACCTCACACCATCGTGTCGAGGATGCCGGTGAGCTGTTCGAAGGTCGTCATCGGGTTCACGATGGCGAACCGGGTGTTCGGCCTGCCATGATGTGAGCTCGGTGTGACGAACGCGAGCTGCTCCGCGAGGAGCCGCGCAGACCAGGCGGCATAGTCCTCGCGCGTCCATCCGTCGCGTTCGAACACGACAACGGAGAGCTGCGGTGGGCGCACGAGCCGCATTCCGTCGCGCGATTCGATCTCCCGCGCGATGTCTTGTGCGAGCGAGATTGATGCGCTGATCGCATCCCGGTATGCGTTCTCGCCATAAGTTGCGAGCGAGAACCAGAGCGGAAGCCCGCGCGCACGGCGTGTCAGTTGCACCGCGTAGTCCGACGGACTCCACTCGGCCGCGTCGGTGAGGGTGTCCAGATACTCGGCGTGCTGCGTGTGGGCGTGGCGGCCCGCTTCCGGGTCGCGGTAGATGAGCGCGCATGCGTCGAAGGGTGCGAACAGCCATTTGTGCGGGTCCACGATCACCGAGTCAGCGTTTTCGACACCGGCGAAACGGTGCCGAGCCAAGGGCGAAAGCATACCGGTGAGCCCGTATGCGCCATCCACGTGCAGCCAGAAGTCGAAGTCGCCTTTCAGGGCTGCGATGGAGGCGATGTCGTCGACGATTCCAAAATTAGTCGATCCTGCTGTCGCGACCACTGCGAAGGCGGATGCGCCGCCCTCCTCGAGCGCGGCCCGCACGTTGTCGCCACTCAACATCCCGTTCTCCGACGGGGACACGAGCACAACATCGACGTCCATCACCCGCGCAGCCGACGCGATCGACGAGTGCGCCTCAGCGCTGCAGATGATCTTCCAGCGCGCGGGCAGTTCCGCGCCGGCGCGCTCCCGTTGCCATCGCGCGTGGTCACGTGCCGCAACCAAGGCGGAGAGGTTGCCCAGCGTGCCGCCCTGCACAAAGACCCCGCCGGCGGTGGCGGGCAGCCCGAACTCGCGCGCCAGCCAGGCAAGCACCTCGTTCTCGGCGAACACAGCTCCGGAACCTTCAAGCCAGGACCCCGCATACAGTGCACTCGCGGAGACCACAAGGTCGAAGGCGGTGGCTGCCTTCGTCGGCGCGGTCGGAATGAACGAGAGGTATTGCGGATGATCCGTTGTAATGCACGCGGGCGCCAGAACGTTCTCGAAAAGGGCGAGCGCGCGCTCGGCGCCGAGGCCGTCTTCGCAGATCGAGCCGGATGCCTGCTCCCTCAACTCGCCCTCCGAGAGCGGTTTGTCGAGTTGCGTGTCGCTGCTGAGGATGCGACGCCGCGAATAGTCGAGCACGAGGTCGACCAGCGCTGTTGTCTCGTCCGATACCTCGTGCATCCGTTTCGGTGACTGCTGGCTCATGTTCCGAGGATATGCGCTCACCTCGCGCAGTTTCTCGGGCTTTTGCGCAAGAGATCGCCGCATCCGCCGGTCTGCGTGCACGACCCTTGCGCTCCACCGACGCGTCTCGCCTTCCGCCGAGTGCGCCCAAGTGGTCGTGTGACCCGCTTCCACCGGCGCCATAGCGGCCACTCGGGCGCACTCGGCGATGTGGTGGGGCGATGGGTGGGGCGATGGGCGCCGCGTAGGCTCGCATCATGACGGAAGATGCCGGCCAGCCAGCACCCAGCCACGATGTCGTGATCGTCGGTGGCGGCCACAACGGGCTCGCCGCGGCCGCCTACCTGGCCAAGGCCGGCAAGAGCGTCATCGTGCTCGAGCGGCTGGATGCCGTCGGCGGTGCCGCGGTCAGCGCACAGGCCTTCGACGGCGTCGACGCATGGCTCTCTCGCTACTCCTACCTGGTCAGCCTGTTGCCGCAGCGGATCATCGATGACCTGGGCCTGGACATCCGCCTGGCTCGACGCCGCTACTCGTCGTACACACCGGTGCCCGGCGATGCGGATGGCCGTGGCCTGCTCATCGACAACGCGGATGCCGCTGCAACCGCGGCATCCTTCGCCCAGATTGGGGCGGGTGCGGATGCCGGGCAGTTCTCACTGTTCTACGAGCATTGCGCACGGCTCACCCGGGCGCTCTGGCCGACGCTGACCGAGCCGGTGCTGACGCGCAGCGAGGCACGAGCACTCGTCGCAGACGACGACGTCTGGCACGCCATGATCGAGCGGCCGATCGGCGAGATCATCGAGAGTCAGCTGGCGGACGACCTCGTGCGCGGCGTCGTGGTGACGGATGCCCTGATCGGCACCTTCGCAGGCGCGGACGACCCGTCGCTCGATCAGAATCGCTGCTTCCTGTATCACCTGATCGGCGGCGGCACCGGCCACTGGGATGTTCCGGTCGGCGGCATGGGAACGGTCACGACCGAGCTCGCGCGGGCTGCCCGCGATGCCGGCGCCCGCATCGTCACGGGCGCCGAGGTGACGAGCGTTTCGCCGGACGGCGAAGTGCGTTACCGCCGCGGAAAGCACGACCGGGTCGTCGCTGGTCGCTGGGTGCTCTCGAACGTGGCGCCGTTCGTGCTGGATCAGTTGATCGCCTCCGCTGGTCGAGTAGCGCCCGACGAAGGAGGACGCGTATCGAGACCAAGGCACCCAAACGCCGATGCACGAGGTCTCGAGACGGCCGCGGACAGCCTCCTCGACCACCGGGTTCCGAAGCCGGAAGGCGCCCAGGTCAAAGTCAATCTGATGCTGCGGCGCCTGCCGAAGCTGCGCGACGCATCCGTCGACCCGGTGGCGGCGTTCGGTGGCACGTTCCACATCAACGAGGGCTATGAGCAGCTTGAGAAGGCTCACGCGGATGCCGCGCGCGGCATCATCCCAGACCCGCTGCCGTGCGAGATCTACTGCCACACGCTGACCGACCCGACGATCCTCGACCCGGACCTTGCCGCATCCGGGGCGCACACCCTGACCGTGTTCGGGCTGCACACGCCGCACCGCTTGTTCACCGCCGAGAACAACGACGACATGCGCGAACGGCTGCAGGCCGCCGTACTGGCGTCGCTGAACTCGGTGCTGGCCGAGCCGATCGAAGACCTGCTGCTCACGGATGCGCACGGCATGCCGTGTATCGAGACCAAGACGACGCTCGACATCGAGAACACGCTGAGGATGCCTGGCGGCAACATTTTCCACGGCCCGCTGTCCTGGCCGTTTGTCGAGGATGACGCCGAGTTGCGCACGCCGGCGGAGCGCTGGGGGGTCGCGACGCGACATCCGCAGATTCTGGTGTGCGGTTCGGGCGCACGCCGCGGCGGAGCGGTGAGTGGTCTCGGCGGTCACAATGCGGCCATGACGGTGCTGGAGAGCGACTGAGCTGCGTCGCGCGCGACCGTGTGTACGGTTAGTGCATGCCTGTTGCAGCCCACACTGTTGCGGATGGCGCCCAGGAGACTCGACCGGTGGCTGCGGTCGTCTGCAACCCTGTCAATATCGACCCCGTTGCGCTGCGAGCCGCTATCGATGCCGAGGCGGAACGCAATGGGTGGGGGCCGAGTTTGTGGTTCGAGACCACCGCGGAGGATCCCGGCCAGAAGGTCGCGGCCCGCGCATTGGCGTCCAATCCTGCCGTTCTGATCGTCGCCGGCGGTGACGGCACCATCCGCGCTGTCGCCGAAGCGACCCACGACCGGGCGCTGCCTCTTGCGGTGCTCCCGACCGGCACCGGTAACCTGTTGGCCCGCAACCTAAAGCTGCCGCTGGGCGACGTGGCGCAATCGGTTCGAACAGCGTTCACCGGCATCGACAAACCGATCGATATTGCGCATGCCGAGTTCACCCGCGAGTCCGGCACGACCGACAGTCACGTATTCCTGGTGATGGCGGGAATCGGCCTGGATGCGAGCATGGCCGCGAACACCAACAGCCAGCTCAAGAAGCGATTCGGATGGCTCGCGTACAGCGATCCGATCGCGAAATCCGTCTTCGCAAACAAACAGATCGGGATGCACTACCGGCTCGACAAGGACCGCATCCGAACGATCAGTGCGCACACGGTGATCGTCGGTAACTGTGGCACCCTCACCGCGAACATCCTTCTTTTGCCCGACGCGAACATCGATGATGGGCTTTTGGATGTCGTCGTGCTCAGCCCGAAAGGATTCGGCGGCTGGCTGCGCATCGGCACCCGGCTCGCGTTCCACAGGTTCCTGCATCGCACGAAAGGCGGCCAGCTCGTACTGCAGCTTGCGCCCACTCTCCGCGCGCTTCGCTATGCGCAAGCCCGGATGCTGCACGTCGACTTCGACACACCTCAAATCGTCCAACTCGACGGCGACGACTTTGGGGCCGTCTCCAGCGTCTCGATCGCGGTGCAACCCGGAGCATTGACGATCCGGTTGCCACGAACGCCTGCCGCGCTCACTGCGGGCGACGGCGACGGCTCCGCCGCGAGCGAAGCGTGACACGGCGTTTGCGCTACACCGGACTTTGAACGCTAGCCCGGACCGATTTGGGAATCTGGTCCGGGCTAGCGTTCACATTCCGGTCTTGCGTCCAGTCGTGGCCGCCCGGCGACGACTGAACAGGTTAGGCATCCGGTCCGTACAGCGCCGCGATCGCCTCCGGCCCGGTCCACCGACCGTACGTGGGCCCCTGCGGCCAGCCCTCGGGCGAATCCTGCCACTCCTCTCGACGGCCATACGGCAACGTGTCGATCAGCACGAACGTGTGAGTGAGTTGTTCCGTGCCGTTCGTGTGCCACGTGCGATCAACGGTGTCACCGTCGCGCAGGAACACGTTCACGGCAAATCCGCCGCCGGGCCCGGCACCGACGTCGGCTCCGAACGGGCTGTTCACCGTCGAGCACCAGGTCATCTTGTTGCCGACGCGACGCTTGTGTTCGAGCGCCTCGTCGATCGGACCTTGCGTGACGATGACGAAGCGGGCGTCGTAGTCACTCAGGAATTCCAGCAGCGTGAACTGTGCCGCGTAGTCGGGCATCCGCACCATCGGCAGTCGGCGGCGCTGAGCCGCGATCGCGTCGAGTTCTCTGGTGGCGGCCTTTTCTCGAACGCGCAGTTCACAGCATCGACTTTGGCACCAAGAGCTATGGGAGTTTAGTGGAGCTGGCCGCCCTGCAACGCGATATCGCTCGCACCGTGGGTGCTTCGGTCGGCCGATTGACGATGATCGTGAAATCCGCCCATGTCTACGCGACAGAATATGACTCGATGCACTCCGTGCAGGCCAAGATGGTGACCGCGCGCGACGCTCGGCCGCGTGACTGATTGCGGGCCGGAGCGCAGCGGCCATTGCGTAACGTCGGGCGCGTAGCGGGCTGACCGTCCTTGTCGACAGCTTCACTCAGCCGGCGACGATCCAGAAGATGCCGATGGCAAGTGCAAGAAGCAGCAACACGATGTTGACAACCACATTCTTCTCACCGCGCCGCAGGTGGACGACGATCGCCCCGATCTGCACGAGCACGAGCGCGAACGCTGCGGTCGGCGTCAACCAGGTCGCGATGTGTGTCAATTCCGGCAAGATCAGCCCGATGGCACCAAGCACTTCAAGCGCACCGATGGTCTTGATCTGCGAGGCGGCGAAGTCCTCGGCGAAATGCATGGTCTTCTGAACCTCCGTCTTCGGGCGCAGTAGTTTGGTGCCGCCGGCGAGCAGGTAGGCGGCGGCGAGAATGCCGGTGCCGATCCAGAGTGCGATCATAATGTCGGTGATCCTTCGCTGTAATTGTTACTATCGGTAAGCAACATACGAGTAGATACTCTTATAGCAAGTCGATGCCGCGCACTGCACTGTTCGCGACGAACACGGAGGTAAGAAATGGCCGATACGGTTACAGCGCAACGCGAGGCGACTCCGGAAGCTGCCGCCAATCATCCGTTTACGCCCAGCGTGTGCGACGCCGCGAACCGCGACAGCGAGATGATTCGCAACGTGCTCAGCCGCATCGGCGACAAGTGGACTCTCTTGGTCGTCGGTGTGCTGCAGTCCGGCCCACTGCGCTTCACCGTGCTGCAGCACCGCGTGCGCGGCATCTCCCAACGGATGCTCACTCTCACCCTCAAGCAACTCGAGCGCGACGGCCTCGCCTCGCGCACCAGCTACCCGGAGATCCCGCCGCGCGTCGAATACGAGCTCACCACGCTCGGGCACACACTCATCGCGCCGGTACTCGGCCTGGCGGCATGGGCGAGCACGCACGGCAACACAATTGAAGCGAACAAGGCCGCCTTTGACGACGCCCGGGAGGCGAGCATCCGATGACGCGGGAGCATGTCCGACACGAGCTGACCGTACGACACCTTCGCGTGCTGGCCCGGCGCGAACTCACGCCGAGTATGGTCCGGATCACGCTGGGCGGCATTGAGCAGTCTGGCGGCGATAGCCTCGACGGGTTTGTCAACCTCGGCCCGAGCGATCACGTCAAGGTCTTCTTCCCCGACCCTGCGACCGGGATCGTGACGGCCCCATCCATCGGCGCGGATGGCGTGCACCGGCCCACACACGGCATCGTCATCTCACGTGACTACACGCCGCGAGCGTTCCGTGTGGCCGCAGACGGCGCGTCCGCAGAACTCGACATCGACTTCGTGTTGCACGGAACCCCCGGTGGTCGGGCGAGGAACGAAACCGCAGACGGCGGGCCGGCGTCGGCTTGGGCGGCTGCAGCATCCGTTGGGGATGCGTTGGCGATTGCGGGGCCGCGCGGTTCCCGCCTCGCACCGGATGACGCCGCTCGCGCCGTGCTCATCGCCGACGAGACTGCACTGCCCGCTTTCTCGCGCTGGCTCGAGCTTCTCCCGGCAACCACGCTGATCACGGCGATCCTCGATGTTGCGAACGAGGACGAAGAGGACTATCTGACCGACGCGCAGCGGACTCGGGCATCCGTCGAGTGGACCTACCGCGAAGACGGCCCAGGGCAGCTGGAGGAGTCGGTGCGCTCTCTCGGCTCGATCGATAGCGACACTTACGTTTGGGCGGCGGGTGAGGCCGCAACCCTGCTGCCGATCCGACGCCACCTGCGGAACACGCTCGGCCTCGGCCGCGAGCAATTGACCGTCGAAGGCTATTGGCGGCGCGGCGTCACCAATCTCGACCACCACGCGCCGCTCGACCCGAGCGACCCGGACTGAGAGTCGCAATGCCCCGCAACTGCGCACGCGATTCATCGACCTTTCGGTGGCAGCAAAGGCAGCTGTTCTGCAGCTCGACCCGATCGCGGACGCAGATGAATACAACGTGCCCCTCCACGCAAATGTCGATATGTTGCAGTTCGACGGCACGAACTTTCTCACGACGTTGCGCGCGTGCCCGGTGCGGCACGCTCAGCGCCGAATCGTCAGTGCCGGCGATGGTCCGTAATCGTCGCCCGTGGGCCACGCCGCGGCGGCATCACACCGCTGACCCCGATCAACCGCACCACGCGCTGCCGCTGCCCTGCCCACGGATTCAGCAGTTCAAGCATGCCGTCGTCGTCTGTCGCGCTGCCGGTGAGAGCGTAGCCGACGATCGACGCGAGGTGATAGTCGCCGACGCTGATGGCATCCGGATCACCATGGGCCCGTTGGGCGGTCTCGGCCGCGGTCCACACACCGATGCCGCTGACTGAACACAGACGCGCGGCGACGACCGCGCCGGACAGCACGGCACCGCCGTTTCGCTCCGCCGTGCGTTCCAATCCGGTCGCAACGCCGGCCGCCGTCACGAGCGCGCGCGAGCGCCGCGGATCGACACCGGTTCGATGCCACTCCCACGATGGAATGCGGCGCCAGACCTCTGCGCTCGGCGCGACCCGCATGCCGTCGGGGGCCGGCCCGGGGGCCGCGGTGCCGTGTGCTCGCACCAGTCTTGCCCACGACCGATACGCCTCAAGACTGGTGACCCTCTGTTCGATCACCGCGGGGGCAAGAGCCTCGAAGACGCGACGGGTACGCGTGAGCCGTAGACCCACCGCGCGCCGCCTCGCCTGTGCCAAGAGTGGATGCGCCGACACGTCCAGACCGCTCCAATCATCGGATGCGCCGAGCAAGTCGGGCAGCCCGTCCAGCGCCCACTGGGCACCCGGACCCCATGCTGTCGCGTCAACGCCGAAGCGTGTCTGAGTCAACCGGAGTGTCGCGGCGCCGAGCGGGGTGAGGAACGTGCGCCAGAGACCGGCGGCATCCCACTGGGTGGTCGGGTCATGCGGACCGCGACCGAGGATGCCGAGCGTGAGTCGCAGGCCCACGGGCTCGCGGGGCGTGTAACTGCAGTGGAGCGGCGCAGCCGCGACGTCCTCTGCTCGCTGCAGCTGTGCCAGTTCCACGTCCATTGCGTCGCAGCCTACGGGGTCGGTCCGACATTGGCGGCGAGCTACTCGGAGCGAGCCACGTTACGGAGACCAGAGCAAGCGAACTCCTCAAATATGCGGCCCGGCTGGTAGACGAAATGGAAGCAGTCCTCGCTTCCTGATTGTCTGCCCCTCGGCAGGAGCCCTTGGACGGCCTGTTCGCTGCGGCGCGGGCCGCCAGCCTGAGTGGGACCGCTGCCACAGCGTCAACCCTGAGCATGACCCTGAATCAGCCGTCAGGTCGTTGCCCGATGTCGGAGGCGCCCCGTAGTGTCGTCCCATGACAAATTCGACTGCGCTCTCCGCCGAGTCCCTCGCGTCACTTCCCATCGCCACGCTGCGCGACGCCGTCGACGGCACCGTCTTCGTACGCGGCAACGACGGCCTGGCAGCGGAGGTCGCTGCCTTCAACACCGCTCTTGTTCACGATCCGGATGTCGTTGTCGGCGTCATCTCGGAAACCGACGTCGCAAACGCGGTGCGCTTCGCTGCCGCCAACGGGCTGGCCGTGCATATCCACGCAACCGGGCACGGAGCATCCGCGGCGATCGAGTCGGGCATGATCATCTCGACGGCGCGACTGGACACTGTGCTTGTCGACCCACAGAAACGTCTGGCGACGATCGGCGCAGGAGTTCGGTGGAGACCGGTGATTGACGCGGCCGTGCCGTTCGGACTGGCGCCGATCACCGGTTCCTCCGTAACCGTCGGTGCGGTCGGCTACACGCTCGGTGGCGGCCTGGGTCCGCTCGCTCGCAGCCACGGATTCACATCGGACTGGGTGCGAGCCTTCCGCGTCGTGACGGCTACCGGTGACATCGTGACCGCGGATGCGCATACCAACGCTGACCTGTTCTGGGCGCTGCGCGGTGGCAAGGGCGGTCTCGGCGTCGTCACGCAGATGACCTTGGAACTGGCGCCGCTGCCCGACCTGTACGCGGGCAGCCTGTTCTTCGACGGCTCCGAGAACATCGAGGCAGCGCTGCGGGTGTGGACCGAGTGGCTGCCGGATGCGCCGGCGAACGTCACGACATCCGTCGCTTTGCTGAAGATGCCCGAACTCGAGTTCATCCCAGCGCCGCTCCGCGGGCGGGACCTGCTCAGCCTGCGTTTCGCGTTCCCCGGCGGGGCGGCCGAAGGCGAACGGTTGATCGCGCCGCTGCGCGACGCCGCACCGGTCTACATCGACGACGTCGAGGCCATGTCACCGCGCGATGTCGGCATGATTCACAACGACCCGGAGGAGGGCGGGCCCGGTTGGGAGTATGCTGCAACACTGACCGGGATCGATCAAGAACTCGTCACCGATTTGCTCGAGCATCTCGGCCCGGATTCCAATTCGCCGTTCCTGTCTGCGGAGCTCCGACAGCTGGGCGGGCGCACGACTGTCGACGCCGACGTGCCGAGTGCCGTCGGCGGTCGCGACGGCAGTTTGTTGCTGAGCCTGATCGCACTGGACCCGAGTACGTTTGCCGCGGCCCAGGGGGTCGCCGCATCGTTCTCCTCCGCGGCGGGGTCGTGGCTGGCCGACGTCACGAACGTGAACTTCGGGGGTGACCCGAGCGAACCGCAGGTGTTCGAGTCCTCGTGGCCGGTCGAGATCCATGACCGGTTACGTGCCGTGCGGTCCGATTATGACCCGGACGGCGTCTTCTCGTTCGGACCAGTTCCGGTGGTCGAGTAGTGCGCCGGCTACTCGACCAGCAGTACCGCTGGTCGAGTAACGCACGAGCGCAGCGAGTACGTGTATCGAGACCGCGCGACGTACTCACCGGATCCACACGCGCAGATCACCGAGCTCGGTGAAGCCGGCGCCGAGCGGAGCCATGAGGTCCGCGCCGGATTCGTAACCGACCAGCCCCAGACCGGGGAACAATCGCGAGACCTGGTCGACGACGCCGGGCCAGACCGATTCCGCGGCCACCCCGTCGGCCGTGACGATATTGCTGATGCCGACGACCGCACCCGTGTGGCTGAGGACGGCGCCCGCCGCGAGCGCACCGGCGGCATCGGCGCGCAGCACCACGATTCCGGGCTCGGTCAGCAGCGACGGTCGGAAGACGGCACCTTCCGGATGCAGCCTGGCCCACGTGTCCAGGTCGCGCCTCTCGAGCACGCTCCAAGACAAGCCTTCGATGGGACCGGCTCCGCCGACGGCGTGACGCCCGCTACCCAGGCGTTCCCGGGCAGCCGCACGATAGATCCACCGGGCGTCGAGCAGCACTTCGAAACCGTCACCACTGAGGTCGAGAGCGGCGAAACTGTCCTTCACCGAGCATCCGTCCGACGCGTCGATGCCGTTCAGCAGCGCCCGGCCGGCCGATCGTCGGAGCGTGACGGCATCCGGATACGTCGGCGGCGTGCGCGACGCGGCCAGCCAGGCATCCGTAGTGAAGCGCGAACGGATGCCGTGACTGCGCACCAACGCTTCGCACCATTCCGCGTTGTCGCGTGCCGCCTGCTCGAGAAGGGTCACGCTAGTTCCAGGTGCTCGGCGCGGCAGCGCGTGTCGGGGGCAGTGCGGCATCCGCACCCCATTGCTGAAGCCAGGCCGGCAGCTCGAGGTGAGCCGGATCGCTGCCGACGGCGGCAAGCAGGTCGGGCATCGGGACGGTGCCGCCCTTGCGGCTGAGAAAACGTCCGCGAATGACGGCCTGTGCGTAGATCTCGCCGTTGACGACGGCGCGCTGCTCGACATACACGGCTTTGGTGTCGAAGCCGACGATGCGCGACTCTACGGTGAACCGTTGCCAGAGTGTCAACGACTTGCGAAAGCTGATCGTTTCACTGACGACGACCGGGTACCATCCGCGTTCCTTGAAGATCGCCCAGATGCCGCTGCGGGTCAGCATGTCGAATCGGCCGATGTCGAAGATCGACAGGTACACGCCATTGTTCATGTGTTTGAGAATGTCCAGGTCGGTCGGCAACACCCGAAATCGCGTTCGCGCGACGTCATAGTGACCGAGTCGGCGGCCGAAGCGCGAGATGAAGCCGTGGAGAATCGTCCGAAAGAGCATGTGCACGCCGCAATGCTAGCGAGCGCGGCCGCACACGGCATCCGCGCTGTGGACGTCCTCCAGTGGCGCGGGCGAAAGTCGGGTCACCTTGTCGAGTGCGCCCAAGTGGTCACTGTGGCGGTTCAGGAGCGTGCAGAAGCGACCATTCGGGCGCACTCGGCTGCACCGACGGCGGCGCTAGCCCAGGTGACGCTCGGCGGGACCGTTGTAGGCGGAGAGCGGACGGATGAGCGCGTTCGCGGCGTACTGCTCCATGACATGCGCGGTCCAACCGGTCACTCGCGCGGCCGAGAACAGCGGTGTGAACGTCGCGGTGTCGAACCCGATCAGGTTGTAGACCGGCCCGCTCGGGTAGTCGAGGTTCGGCTTGATGTTCTTGCGCTCACCCATCGCTGCCTCCAGTGTGGTGTACAGCGCGAGCAGGTCAGGACGGTCATAGTGTTCAACCAGCGTGTCGAGGGATGCCTTCATCGTCGGCACGCGGGAGTCGCCGTTCTTGTACACCCGGTGCCCAAACCCCATGATCTTGCGCTTGTTGTCGAGTGCGTCGTCGAGCCACGCGTCGACTCGGTCTGCGGCGCCGATCTCGTCGAACGCGTGCATGACGGCTTCGTTCGCGCCACCGTGCAGGGCGCCCTTCAATGCGCCGACCGCACCGGTCACCGCCGAATACAGGTCGCTCAGGGTCGATGCGATCACCCGGGCGGTGAATGTCGACGCGTTGAAGGAGTGCTCCGCATACAGGATGAGCGAGACCCGGAACGCATCAGCGACGACGTCGTCGGCTACATTGCCGAACGTCATCCAGAGGAAATTGTGTGCATAGTCCAAGTCATCGCGGGGCGCGACGAGGTCGAGGCCGTGGCCGTGGCGGCGACGCTGGTCGTACGCGACGATCGCCGGCAGCTGAGCGAACAGGTGAACGGACTTGCGCAGGTTCTGCTCCGGGTCGTTGTTGTCGGCATCCGGATCGTCAGCGCCGATCACGCTGATAGCCGTGCGCACGATGTCCATCGGGTGCGCGGATGTCGGCAGGTCGTCGATCACGCGGCGGACGTTGGCGGCAAGCGTGCGTTGGCTGCGTTCGAGGAGCTCGAACTCGGCAAGCTCGGCATCCGTCGGCAACTCGCCGCTCCAGAGCAGGTATGCCACCTGTTCGAATGAGCAGTTTGCCGCGAGTTCCTGCACCGGGTAGCCGCGATACAGCAGCGAATTCGTTTCGGGATTGACGCTTGAAATCGCGGTCGAATCGACGACGACGCCGGCCAGTCCCTTGCGGATTTGCGGTGCTTCGCTCTCGCTCATCGTGCGCTCCTTCACGTTTGTCTATCCGGCGCTCGGCTGCAAAAAAGCCCGGCGGATGCCTGCATCCGAGTATCGCATCCCGGCCGCGGGCCGCGCTATTCGGGGAAGGGAGTGCGGGGCGGGGGTGGCGATGGGACGATGCGGCGTTCGCCGTGAGGTCGAGCAGTCTGCTCGGTGCGCCATGCTGTGCGGCATGCGTTCGCATCGAGACGGGAGGTCGGCTGTCAGCCGCGGGCAGAGGTGTCGATTTGTACCGGATAGCCGGCGCGGAACGCGGCCACCGTCGATGGCGGCGTGATCACGTTGGCTGTTCCGCAGGCCGGTCGTGTGCGGCGCGTGCCGTATCCGCTGTGCGTCCATTCCACCAGCGCGTCGCCGAGAACGAGGTGCGGCACATCCTCGAGGAGCGTGAATGTGCCATCCGGCAGGCTGGCCCACGGCAGCGAGTGGATACGCCTGCGATGTGTTCCGCGCACGATCCTCTCGGTGTGCAGTTGTGCGTTGAGTTGCTGCGCCGAGGGAACGGCGGTGCCCAACGCTTCGGCCCACGCCACGCGATAGGCGTCGTAGTCGGAACGGCGGCACTCGGCGCAGGGCCTGTGCCCTGCTGCGAACGAGACTGCTTCATCCTGGAAGTACAGATACGTGTAGTGCGTCGGCTGCCACTGCGGATTCCAGCGTCCTTTGAATTCCAGCACGCACATGATCCACAGGTCGCTCGCGTGGAACCGCACTATCTCGTGCCCCGAATGGATGCGCCCGCGATTGCCCGTCCACGCGCCGCGCAGCGGTATCGCCACGATGTCGCCGAGCGGCGTGACACGGTTGCGTTCTGTCATGTGGTCCGTTCTGCCGCGCCCGCTCACGACCTGGTGCGGTAGGCGAGGTACACGACGCCGCTGTCGAAGCGGCGCTCGTCCAGCAGTTCGAGTTCGAGGCCGCTGTGATCGGGCAAGAACCGGGTCCCGCCGCCAACAGCCACCGGCGAAACCAGCACGCGTATCTCATCGACAAGCCCTGCGCGCAGCGCATGGATGGCCAGATGCGGACCGCCGATCGACAAATCGCGGACCGAAGCATCCTTGAGGGCTTGCACGGCGTCGGGATCGAACGTGCGCTCGATCCGCGTTCTGTCGCTCGAGACGGACTGCAGGGTGCTCGAGTATACGATCTTGTCGGCCGCGCGCCAGAGCCGGGCATAGTCTTTCACGACTGCGGGCTCGTTTGCTGTGTCGACGGTCTCCCAGTACACCATGACTTCATACAGGCGTCGTCCGTACAAGTAGGTGCCACTCGACCGCTCGAGGTCGTTCACGAATGCGTGAACCTCTTCGTCCGGCGCGCTCCAGTCGAAGTTACCGTTCTCATCGGCAATGTAGCCGTCGAGCGACGTGATGCCGGTGTAGATCAACTTGCCCATGTTTGCCTCGTTTTCACCCGCACGATCCCGGATCGTTGGTACCTGGTCTGGTCTGTTCTGTCCCTTGTTGTCTCGATTGATGCCTGGCGGGTGAGCTGTCTCCGCGCTTGAGCTTGCCGCGAGCCGAGTTTCGGTTCCCTACCAACCTGTCCTTTTGACCATAAAACCAACCTCTGACAACCCGCAATGACCGATCGTGTCAACGTTCACAAGTTCAGAGATTAGTCGCACATATCTTCGATTAATAGTAACTTTAATGTTTGCTTCCCTCGCTTATCTATTCGATTTTATGTTAGACTGGCCCTATGACATCGACATCGCAACAGCTTCGGGAGGCCGCCGAACGCGTGGCAAATTCCCTCGCTGCTCGCGAGGATTCGTCGACGGATGCCGCACTGTCCCTTCCAGCCGTAATGTCACGTTTCGACGACGACGACTTGCTCGCTGTGCTGGCCGACGCTGCAGCATTGCGTGCAGAGGCGGATGCAGTCATCGCTGCGGGTGCGGGTGCGGTCGCACAGCGATCCGAACGCGAGTTGGGCTACGACGGCCTCGCCGCCCGTACCGGTCATCGCACCGTCACCAACTTGCTGCGGTCGGTCACTGGTTCGACTCGCTCGGAGGCGGCGCGCCAGGTCTACCTTGGCGAGGCGATGCGCGAATCGGATGCCGCGGTGCGGCTGATCGAAGCGATGCCCTTTATCGATCCGCTTGAGGACAGTGGCGACAGATCCGAAATCGATGAAGGGTCTGCAACTGCGCCCGCAGAGCAGAACGAGCCGGCGGTGGAGTTGCCCTGGTTCGAGCCGATCACTCGGGCTGTCACCGAGCGCAGTCTCAGTCCCGAGGGCGCCTCGGCACTCCTCCGCGGGCTTGGCCAACCCACCGAAGACTGTGATGCAAAGGTGTTGCGCGAAGCCGCCGTCAAGCTACTGTCGGATGCCGCCGGCGTTCACGCCGACGAATTGAGCAAGCGGGCGCGGTGGCTGAGAGATCGGCTCGATCCCGTCGGGGTCGCTACTCGCGCTCAACGGCATTTCGATGACAGGAAGGCGCGGCTGGGCAGCACCAGCTCCGGCGCCCGCACGGTTTGGCTGGAATGTGACGACGAGTCCGGCGCGTGGTTCGACACCATCGTTTCCACAGGCATGCGCCCGCGTCGAGGCGGACCGCGATTCGTCGACAAGGCCGAAGCTGACCGGGCTGAAGCTTTGAAAAACGATCCGCGCACGAATGAACAATTCGTTTTCGACCTGATCATGGGAACCCTGCGCGCCGGCGCCATTGCGGACCCGAACACGGTGTTCGGTTCCCGGCAAGCGGGCGTCCGCGTTGTCGTCACGCAGGAGGAACTGAATAAGCGCGACTCAGCAGGCAACCTCACCGGAACCGGGTTCCTCGAGGAGACAGGTGAGGCAATCGCCCCGGCGACGCTCGAGCACCTGCTGTGCGACACCGCCACCGTCCGGATCACGGTCGACGGTCAAGGGAATCCGCTCGACGTCGGCCGGGAACAACGCCTGTTCACGGCGAAACAGCGCGTCGCGATGGCGATCCGAGACGGCGGATGCATGAACCCCGACTGCGACCGGCCGCCCTCTTATTCCGAAGCTCATCACATAGACCACTGGCACGAGCATCACGGCAAGACCGATATCGCTGAGGGCATACTTTTGTGCCGTTATCACCACATGCTGTTGCACAACGAGCATTGGCGCATTCGACGGCAGGGAGCCGTGTACTGGCTCCACCCACCCGAAGGCGACCCGCGTGCACCGATCCGCCTCCGACGCAAGGCTGCCTGGTGGCAGAACGCGAGCAAGAATGCGAGCTGATCAGGCGGTGTGAGCATCCGGCCGACGGGTGCGATTTCCGCGTCGAGCTACCGCTTGACAGTGAAGTTGAAGACAGAGGTATCGAAGCGGTTGTAGCCCTCATAATCGATCAGGTCGTATAGGTCAGACCGGTGCTGCATCTGGCCCAACTGGGACGTGAGCGCACCCTCGGAATTCAGCGTGTCGAGAGCACGATCAGCAGCACCCATGGCCATCCGCAACAACGAGACTGGCCAAATGACAATATTGACGCCGATGTCAGCAAGTTGCGCGGTCGTGAACAACTCGCTCTTACCGAACTCGGTCATGTTCGCGAGGATCGGCACGTCCACTGCCGCTCGCACCGCCGCAAACTCGTCGAGGGTCGCCATCGCCTCCGGGAAGATCGCATCGGCGCCGGCATCCACCAGTGCCTTTGCACGATCGATCGCGGCATCCAGACCGTCGACAGCCCGGATGTCCGTACGCGCCATGATCAGCAAATTCGGGTCGCGTCGAGCGTCAGCAGCCGCACGGATGCGCTTCAGCGCCGTCGACTCGTCGACAACCTGTTTGCCGTCAAGATGGCCACACCGTTTCGGGTTCACCTGGTCCTCGATGTGCAAACCGGCCACGCCGGCATCCTCAAGTTCCTGCACAGTTCGAGCCACGTTCATCGGCTCACCAAACCCGGTGTCGGCATCGACGAGGGCGGGCAAATCGGTCATCCGCGCGATCTGAGCCGACCGGCCGGCCACCTCGGTCAGCGTCGTGAGCCCAATGTCGGGCAGGCCCAGGTCGGCCGAAAGTACAGCGCCCGAGATGTAAACACCATCGAAACCCTTGCGCTGAATCAGGCGCGCCGAGAGCGGATTGAACGCTCCGGGAAAACGCAACAACTCTCCGCTGGCAAGCCGCTCACGGAACGTGGCGCGCTTCGCCGCCGCCGGAGTCTGTGCATACAACATCAGAACAGCCCCTTCGGGCTCTCAACCGACGCGAGCACCCCGTGACGCGCGGCGAAGCTCAGACCGGCGAGCTCTTCCGACCCCAGAGAAGGAAGACGCTGTGCAAAGTCGAGGAAGCGCTCGATCTCCTGCGCCTCGAGCACGTCCGCCGCGAGGGTCCGGAACTTGCCCACGTAGTCCGCTCGCGCGAACGGGCGAGCACCAAGCGGATGCGCATCCGCCACCGCGATCTCGTCGACCAGCTTCGAACCGTCGGCCATGGTGATTTCAACCCGACCACCGAACGCTTTCTCGGCAGGATCGAGCGAGTGATAGCGGCGCGTCCACTCCGCATCTTCCTCGGTCGTGACCTTGTGCCACAACTCGACAGTGTCCGCTCGCCCTGCCCGCTCGGGCGCATACGAGCCGACATGATCCCATGTGCCATCCTGCAGAGCGACCGTGAAGATGTACGGAATCGAATGATCGAGCGTCTCGCGCGATGCCGTCGGATCGTACTTCTGCGGATCGTTCGCCCCCGAGCCGATCACGAAATGGGTGTGGTGCGAGGTGTGCAACACGATGCTCGCCACGTTCTCCGGCTTATCGAACAGCAGCGGATAGTCGTTGTGCAATTTGCGGGCGAGATCGATCCAAGCCTGCGCCTGGTACTCGGCCGAATGCTCCTTCGTGTAACTGTCGAGAATGGCGCGCTTGGCCTCGCCAGTCTCAGGCAGCGGCACCTCGTAAGAGCCATCCGGCCCATCGAGCAGCCAGGCGACGACGCCGTCTTCTCCCTCCCAGATCGGGGTCGGACTGGTTTCTCCACGCATTGCCCGATCGACAGCCTCGATGGCCATCTTTCCGGCGAATGCTGGTGCGTATGCCTTCCAACTCGAGATCTCCCCCTTGCGCGACTGCCGGGTCGCGGTCGTGGTGTGCAACGCCTGACCGACGGCCTGGAAGATCGTTTCGGTTGGCAGCCCGAGCAACGTTCCGATGCCCGCTGCCGCGCTCGGCCCGAGGTGGGCGACGTGGTCGATCTTGTGCTCATGCAAGCTGATCGCTTTCGCCAGATCGATCTGCACCTCATATCCGGTCGCAATGCCGCGCACCAGCTCGCGGCCGGTCAGTCCGCGTTCCTGCGCGAGGTGCTGCGCCACGGCAGTGATCGGCGGGATGTTGTCGCCCGGGTGCGAGTACTCCGCAGCGAGGAACGTGTCGTGGTAGTCGAGTTCGCGCACGGCCACGCCGTTCGCCCAGGCCGCCCACTCGGGCGAGACGCGCCGAGCGGCATCCGTTCCGAACACGGTGGAACCGCTGCCCCCAACCGAAACCGGATGCGCCAACGCCTGCGATCGCGCCGCCACAACCGGATGCCGTGTGAGGGACGCTGCGGCGACCGCCGCGTTGTCGATAACCCGGTTGATCACCATCTCGGTCACCTCGTCGGTCACCTCGACCGGGTCGACGGCGACTTCGGCGAGTTGCCAGGCCAGCTGGCCCTCGCGGCTCAGGTTCTCGTCGCTACGGTGCACCCGCAGATAATGGGTCTTCATGGTGTTCCTTTCGTGCGCCTGCGCGCGGTGGTGAAACCAGCGGATGGGCTGTCCGATTCGCCACTTCGCCGCATCGAGCGAAGCAGGTTATCGAGGCTCTTCTTCAGGTGTACAGCGGTGGCCTGGGACGCGAGCGTCTCATCAGAGTCAACGATGGCCTGCACAATAAGCCTGTGCTCAGCAGCCGACTCGGCGAGTCGTACGGGATTGTCGTGCGCCAATCGACGCGCGCGCACCAGATGAGCACGCAGGCCGCGCAGCGCATTCAACAAGTAAGGGTTGGCGACAGCATCGTCGACCGCCGCATCGAGTCGTGCGACCAGGGCGTAGTACTCGTCGTGTGCTGAACTGGCAGCAACCTGCCGGCCGAGTTGCTCAGACGCGGCGTCGAAGTCGGCGAGAAGCTGTTCAAACACTCGAGGCGCTCTGCGCCGCGCAGCCAACCGACTTGCTTGCGTCTCCAAGGCTTCGCGCAGTTCGAACAGTTCGACCAGATTGTCGGGTGAGACAGCCGTGACGACGCACGCGCGACCATGAGCGGTGTCGACAAGCCCCTCCGCCGCAAGCCGGGTGATGGCCTCCCGCAACGGCGTACGCGAAATCCCCAGACGCGCCGACTGCTCAGACTCGCCAAGAACAGTGCCGGGAGCCAGACGCCAGTGGAGGATGTCCTCCCGGAGCGCCTCGTAGGCCTTGTCGCTGGCACGCACCGGTCCAGTCTACGCCCCCTAGCGCTTCGTTGTATACCCAGCATCAAGAAATGCCGCATATTGGTCACAAAAGTCGCGTTCAGGTATACCAGAGGAACTCAATCGTGCGAACCGGACCGCAAGCGCTCAGCCCAGATCGCGATCAGATCTTGTCACCAAATGCGGCCGTCGCGATCAAGAGTGCGCGTGCCAGCGTGTGATAGTGCAGGTTGAAGCCGAGCACGGCGGGCGTCGATTCGGAGTCGAGCTCGAGTTGCTCGACATCGACAGCGTGCACGGCGAACACGTAACGGTGCGTGCCGGTGCCCTCCGGCGGCTCTGCGCCGGCGAATTCGCGGCGTCGAAGTTCGTTCTTGAGTGTGCGCGCCCGAGGTGAAAGCGCGCCGCCGAGTGTGCCTGCTCCCGTGTCGAGCGATGTCACGGACGCGGGGATGTTGTAGACAGCCCAGTGCCAGAAGCCGGAGCCGGTCGGAGCATCCACGTCGAAGCAGGTGACCGCGAAGCTCTGGGTGCCTGCCGGGAATTTCGACCAGCTCAACTGCGGCGAAAGGTCCTCCCCGCCGGCGCCAGCGCCTCGATGCGCGGCATGGAGCGCCTTGCCGTGGCTGATGTCCGTGCTTCTCACCGTGAACGACGGTACGGAATCGAACTGCTCGTACGGGTTTATTTCGTCCATGAGTGCTCCCTCGGGTCACGTGTGCCTCCGAGCCTACGCGTGCAGCCCCACCGGATCGCCGCGCGACCCAGCATCTGCATCATGTCGTCGGCGCTACCGCGGCCCGAGGCCCACCGCGCCGTCGAGCAGTTCTCGCGCCGCATCGAGGTGGCCGGCGTGCCGGGCGGTTTCCTCGATCATGTGCAGTGCGACCCAGCGCAGATCGCTGATGTCCTCGCCTTCCCACTCCTGGTTGTGCGCGCCATTCAGTGTCGCTTCCACAGGGGTCGTCGCGAGGATCTCGTTGGAGAGCTCACACTGCCTGCGGTAATAGGCGAACACCGCGGCCGCGGAACGAGGCGTCGTGAACGGCGCATCCGGATCGTACGGATCGGCATCGGCATCGGCATCGGCATCGGCATCGGCATCGGGCCAGTTGTAGTCCGGGACCGCGCCGCGAGCAACGTCCTGAAACCAGTGTTGCTCCGCGCCGGCGAGATGCTCGATCATGCCGAGCGGCGTCCAGCCAGACGGAAGCACCGGAGTTGCAAGTTGTGCGTCGTCGAGGCCCTCGACGATCGCGAGCACGCTGGCCCGCTGTGCGTCGAGAAAGTGCTGCAGCAGCGCGGCCTCACGCGAGTTGTTCTCTACCATCCACTCACGTTATGGCTGATGCTTCACGGCCCGCAACCGCGCGCTCAGCTCAGCCCATCGTGCTCACGCTGTGGGCGGCGGCCGAACGGCGCACGCGCTCCGGCAGCGAACGGATGGCCCAGCCCGTGACCCGCAGCATCGCCTCAGCCACGATCGCGTTCGACATTTTCGATTTCCCGTGCACGCGTTCGATGAACGTGATCGGCACTTCGGAGATCTTCAGCCCAGCCACCGCTGCATGCCAGATCATATCGATCTGGAAGCAATAGCCCTGACTCAGCACGGCGTCCAGATCGATCCGGCGGATCGCATCCGCGGTGAACGCGCGATAGCCGCCTGTGACGTCGCGCACGGGAACCCCGAGCGCGAATCGCGCATACATGCTGCCGCCGCGCGAGAGCACCTTACGTTCGATCGGCCAGTTGACAACTCCGCCGCCTTCGACCCAGCGTGAGCCGACGACGACATCCGCGAACTGCAGCTGGTCGAGCAGCCGTGATAGCTGCTCAGGCTGATGGGAGCCGTCCGCATCCATTTCGACCAGCGCCTCATAGCCGCCGGCAAGACCCCAGCGCATACCGTCGCGATACGCGGCGCCAAGCCCCTCTTTGCCGGCCCGGTGCAGCACGTGCACCTGCGTGTCGGCCGCAGCGAGCCCATCCGCCAGGGCTCCCGTGCCGTCCGGCGAGTTGTCGTCGACCACCAGAACGGATGCCGTTGGCACAGCCGTGCGCACCCGGCCGACGATCCACTCGACGTTTTCGCGTTCGTTAAAGGTGGGGATGATCACAAGGGTTCTCATGAGTAACGGGGTCCTTTCATCCGAAGACCTTCTTATTGCAGCGGGTCGCGCTGAACATCTGGGGCAGAATTGGGGACTTCTGACTGAAGGTCCTCTCAGCATCCACATTGGTGCCACCGAACTTGAGCGATCCGGCTACCTCAGACATAGCCGCAGCCATCCCCGGGCGCGCTGCTGCAAACGCCGCTGCACACGACGCCCCGGGCCTGCTGCAGACACCGCTCCAGACCCCGCTACGTGCACCCCGTCAGGCACCCCGGATGCTTGACCTCTGCGAGTCTCCGCAGTATGTTCTCAATAGCAGATGTTCTCAATAGCAACACTTGTACGTATTGCGAACAGTTTCTTGACGACGACGTCAGCACTGGAACCAGGCACGGCGTGGTCGGCGGGCGACTGCTCGCCCTATTAGTCAGCGCAACATTCCCTGCCAGGAGTTCTGATGTCGAAGTACAACCCGAGCGGTTTTGACCGCCGGACATTCTTACGGGCCGCCGGTCTTGGTGCCGCTGCGGTCGGCACCTCAGCAGTGCTCGCGTCGTGCGGCCTCAAGGGCTCCTCTGCACCCGCCGCGGGCGGCACGCTGAATATCGGTTTCGTGAGCCCTCAGACCGGCCCGATCTCGACCTTCGCCAGCAGTGACAGCTTCATCCTCAAACAGTTCCAGGATTACGTGGGCAGTGGCGTCATGATCGGCGGCAAAAAACGCAAGATCGAGGTGATCGTCAAGGACACGCAATCCAGTGCTACACGTGCGAGCGAGGTGGCCAAGGAGTTGATCACCCAGGACAAGGTCGACCTGGTCGTGTCCTCCGGCACGCCAGACACTGGCAACCCGGTGGCCAACCAGTGCGAGGCTGCAGGCGTGCCGAACATCACGACAATCGTGCCCTGGGAATCGTGGTTCTACACTCGCGGCGGCAAAGACGGCGTCGGCTTCAAGTATTCGACACTGTTCTTCTTCGGTATGCAGGAGTTCGCCGACTGCTTCTTCCCGATGTGGAGCAAGATGAACGTCACCAATAAGAACGTTTCGGCGCTGTGGCCCGAGGATCAGGACGCCAACGCGTTCCGCACCAGCTTCGGCCCGCTGATCACCAAAGCAGGCTACACGGTGATCGACGGCGGCAAATATGACGACGGCGCCACCGACTTCAGTGCCCAGATTGCGAAGTTCAAGCAGTCGGGCGCTGAGTTGTTTACCTGCACGCCGATCCCGCCGGACTTCGAGACCTATTGGAAGCAGGCCGCTCAGCAGGGCTATCGTCCGAAACTCGCGACAACGGCCAAGGTGATGCTGTTCCCGTCCGAGGCTGAAGCGCTGGGCGAGTTGAGCAACAACATCGCAACGGACATCTGGTGGAGTCCGTTCCACCCCTACAAGTCCACGTTCGACGGCAGCACCGCCAAGCAGCTCTCCGACAAGTTCACCGCAGATACGGGCAAGCAATGGACGCAGGCGCTTGGCAGCGTGTATTCGCTGTTCGAGATCGCGGTCGCGGCGTTCAAGCAGGCATCCGATCCGACGAACAAGGACGAGGTGGCCGCGAAGTTGCAGAAGATGAAGATCGAGTGCATGAGCGGGCCGCTGGACTTCGCGTCCGGGCCGCAGCCCGGGATCGCACTGCAGCATCCGGTGGGCGGGCAGTGGCGGCCGTCGACGAAGTTCCCCTGGGACATCACCATCGTCGATAACACCGCGAATACGTCAGTGCCACTTGGCGGCACACTTCAGCCCACATTCTCGTGACCGAACAGCCTCTTCTCATCCTTGACGGGTTGAGCAAGAGCTTCGGCCGCGTCGTGGCGGCAGACAAACTCGACCTGGCGCTGCAGCCGGGCGAGGCGTTGGGAATCGTCGGCCCCAATGGCGCGGGCAAGTCGACGCTGTTCAACGTGATCTCCGGCGACTTGGCCGCAGATCACGGGTCGATCACCTTCGCGGGCGCCGATGTGACCCATAAGAGTCCGTTCCGGCGAACCCGAGCCGGGATGGGCCGTACCTATCAGGTGCCAAGGCCGCTCGGGCACATGACCGTGTTCGAGAATCTCCTGGTCTCGGCCAACCAGGGCGCAGGGCTGAGCGGCCGGGCGGCATGGGATCGCGTGGCAGCAGTGCTGGAGCGAACCGAGCTCGCACCCGTGGCGAACCTGCAGGCCGGGCGGCTTGGTCTGCTGCAACGAAAGCGGCTGGAGGTGGCGCGGGCGCTGGCGACAGGGCCGAAGCTGCTGCTGCTCGACGAGGTCGCCGGTGGGCTGACCAAGCCCGAGGTGGCCGAGCTGGTGTCGATGATCCAAGAGATTCACGCCACAGGAGTCGCGATCGTGTGGATCGAACACGTCGTGCAGGCATTGACATCCATGGTGCAGAGACTGCTCTGCCTGGCCGGCGGCAAAATCGTGGCGGACGGGACACCGAGCGCCGTGCTCGCCGATCAGACGGTGCGCGAACTCTATCTCGGGGTCGGCCAGCCCCCGTCGCCCCATGAGCTGGCGCCACGCAAGGAGGACGGATGAGCTTGCTGCAGGTGCGCGATCTCCACGTGCATCATGGTCAATTGCTTGCGCTGCAAGACTTCGACCTGAGCGTGGACGCTGGCGAGACCGTCGCCGTTATCGGCGCGAACGGCGCCGGCAAGTCGACACTGCTCGGGGCGTTGGCCGGCCTGTTCAGGCCTAGCACAGGCTCAGTCGTGCTCGACGGAATCGACATCACCCGGATGCCCGCCTACCACCGAGTGGGCGCCGGAATCGCGCTCGTCCCCGAGGGCAGGCGGCTGTTCGCATCACTCACCGTCGAAGAGAACCTGGAGACCGGTGCCTACCGCGCCCGGAAGGGTCCCTGGAACGTGAAACGCGTCATGGAACTGTTCCCGTGGATGACCGATCGCCGGCGTCAGAGCGCCAGTCAGCTGTCCGGGGGCGAGCAGCAGGCCGTTGCAATCGGCCGCGCACTCGTCGGCAACCCACGCGTGCTGCTGACTGACGAACTGTCGCTCGGACTCGCTCCGGTGGTCGTCCAGAACATCTACGGGATCCTGCCACGCATTGTTGAGGAGGGCACCGCGTTGTTGATCGTCGAACAGGACCTGTCCCAGGCGCTGCAGGTGGCCGATCGCATCAAGTGCCTCCTCGAAGGCAAGACCGTGCTCGAGGGCACCTCCGCCGACTTCACTTTGCAGCAGATCGAGGCCGCGTACTTCGGCACCGCGGAAGAACTGCCGGGAGCGTGAGATGGATTTCTTCAACGCACTGATTCAGGGGCTGCTCATCGGCGGGCTCTACGCGCTGTTCGCATCCGGACTGTCGCTGATGTTCGGTGTCATGCGCATCGTCAACCTCGCACACGGCGACCTGGCCATCGTCGCCGCCTACCTGGCGCTGATCTTCGTGGTCAGCACTCCGATGCCGGTGTGGTTGATCGTCATCGTCATGGTGCCGCTGTTCGCCCTCATCGGCTATGTGGTGCAACGCGGGCTGTTCGCGCGCAGCATGAAGGCCGGGCCGCTTGCCACAATATTGGTGACCTTCGGGCTGTCCATCGTGCTCCAAAACCTATTGCTGCAATTCTTCTCCGCTGACACGCAGACGATCAGCGCGGGGGCCCTGACTACGGCTGCATGGCATATCAACAGCCAAATCTCGTTCTCCTACCTGTCGCTGATCACGTTCGGCCTCGCGATCGCGGCGATCGTGTTCATCCAGTTGTTCATCAGTCGTACGAAGCTCGGCAGGATGATGCGCGCATCCTCCGACGATCCGCAGATCGCCGCCGTCGTCGGCGGCGATTCCCGTCACATCTACGGCGTCGCGACCGCGATCGCATTCGGCACCGTCGCGCTGGCCGGGCTGATGTTCGCGATGCGCTCGTCGTTCGACCCGACGCAGGGGCCGACAAACCTCCTGTTCGCGTTCGAAGCGGTGGTGATCGGCGGGCTCGGGTCGCTCTGGGGCACCCTTCTCGGTGGCACCATTCTGGGGTTGACCCAGACCTTTGTTGCGTTCTGGGATCCCTCCTTCTCCGTCTTGGCTTGTCACGTGATCTTCCTCGCCGTGCTGGCCTTCCGCCCACAGGGCCTGATCCCGAGGAGGGCGGTGTGAAAACCACCGGCGCGAAGCCATCTGGCGCGAAGACACGCGGCGCGAAGCCCGCTAAGCGCACGCGGTCGGCTCAGCCGCCGCTCCGCGATGACTTCACCGTCACACGCGCCGCACGATCCTCGCGCCTGACCGGACTCGGCGGACTCGTCGTCATCGGCATCCTGGTCGCGATGCCGTTCATCGTCTACCAAGACACCACTAACCTGCTGGTGTCGTTCTTCGTCTATCTCGTGATGGCGAGCATGTGGAACCTGCTGGCCGGCTTCGGCGGCCTCGTGTCTATCGGACAGCAGGCATATGTCGGTATCGGTGCATACTCGACGCTCGTCTTCGCACAACTCGGATTCAACATCATCGTCGCCGTCGTGCTCGCGACCATCACGTGTGCCGTGTTCGCCATTCCGACGTCGTTCCTGGCCTTCCGTCTTCGCGGCGACTACTTTGCCGTCGGCACCTGGGTCGTTGCAGAGGTCTACCGCCTGATCGCGATCCGCATCGACGCCCTCGGCGGACCCAGCGGAGCCTCTTAAACTCCGCTCCCGGATGCCAGCCCGCTGCTGCGCGGCGCCGTCACGTACTGGGTCGCGCTCGGTGTCGCCGCGTTCACGATCTTCGGCTGCTATCTGCTCTTGCGCGGGCGAATCGGGCTCGCACTGACGGCCGTGCGCGACGACGAGGTGACAGCGACGGCCGCCGGGGTCGACGTGGTTTTCGCCAAACGCGTCATGTATCTGATTTCCGCGGCAGGATGCGGAGCGGCCGGCGGGGTGCTGCTGATGACTCAACTCGGAGTGCAGCCTAACGCCATCTTCAACGTGCAATGGTCGGCGTACATGATCTTCATCGTCATCATTGGCGGAATCGGCTATCTCGAGGGCCCGATCGTCGGCGCGATCGTGTTCTTCGTCCTCCAGCAAACGCTGGCCAATTTTGGAACCTGGTATCTGATCGTGCTCGGATTGATCGCGATGGCCGGCGCGCTGTGGCTGCCGCGTGGCCTGTGGGGCACGTTCAGCGAAGCGACCGGCATTCGCTTGTTCCCCGTCGGCTACCACGTGCACGGCGGGCAGTTCACTGACCTGACCGGCGTTAAGACGAGGCGTCGGGCGTAGCGATCCGCACCGGCCCGAGGCCGGGCTCGACGGCCCGCGCCGCCGCGAACACCTCGGCCTCCCTGAATCGACGACCGACCAGCTGGATGCCGTTCGGCAACGCCAGCGCCGGCAGCCCGAACAGATTCACCCACGGAACACACCGCATCTGATCGAACAGGCGCATGGTGGCATCCGCATCGAGCATGGAATCAAAGTCGAGAAGCGGCGTCGGCATGCCTGCGACCGGCGCAACGACTAGCGGGTACTCCTCCGCGAAGCGAGCCCACGTTTCATACAGCGCGGTCCGTTCGATCCACGCGTCGTTGTAAGCGCCAAGATCAACGCCCGCAGCTGTGCCCAATTCGAACTGCCCGAACATTTGCTGCACGTGCTGCCGCCCAGACTCGATCATCAGGTCGCCCAGCCGCGGCAACATGACCCGCACCAGGTCGGTCCCGGTCAGCTCCGCCCACAACTCGGATGCCCGTCGCAGGTCCGGCATAACCCCGTCGACCACCTCGTAGCCGGCTTCGCGCAGCAGCTCGACCGTCTCGTCCAGCCGGCGTTCGATCTCGGGCTCGAGCACGGCCCCGGTCTCGCCACGGAGCACGGCAACGCGCTTGCGGAACGACGGAACATCATCCGTGATGGGCACACTGACGACGTCGGCAGGCTCGTGTCCGCGGATGACAGCGGAGACCGTCTCGAGATCGGCGACGGTTCGCGCCAGCGGCCCGATCGTGCCCATCGCCTGCACGCCGGGCGTGTGCGGGAACGCGGGATACTCGCCGAGATTGGGCACGACACCGGGCGTTGTACGGATGCCGTACACCCCGCAAAAGCTCGCCGGCACTCGAATCGAACCGCCGAGGTCCTGGCCGATCGCGGCGACCGCCATGCCGGCGGCGACGCTCGCGGCCTCACCGCCCGAGCTGCCGCCGACGGTGCGAACAGGATCGCGCGGGTTACGTGTGGTGCCGTGAACGCCGCTGATCGTGTTCCAGCGCACGCAGAGGTCCGGCACGTTGCCGTGCCCGAGGATCAGCGCGCCGGCCGCTCGCAAACGCGCGACGACGGAGTCGTCGATGACCGACCGCCGATCGGCGTTAATCGCCAATCCGTCGGTGCGGGAGAGGCCCGCGACACCGTAGCTGTCTTTGATCGAGAAGGGGATGCCGTCAAGCGGGCCCGCGAGCACACGACCTTGGCGAGCATCCGCGGCATCCGCTTCGGCGAGCGCTGCATCGCCGCGCAGCTCGATGAACGCGTTGACGATCGGGTCGATCTCGGCGATGCGCGCAAGGTGCGCCTGCACGATCTGCCGTCGAGTGGCCTCGCCACTGCGGATCAACGCCCGGAGCTGGGCCATTGTCGAGCTGCAGAGGTTCGGGTCGGCGCTGTTCTGGTCGGCGCTGTTCGGGTCGGCGCTGTTCGGCCCGCTGCTGGACGCGTCAGTACTGCTTGCCACGATCGCCCCGTTCTGCGAGGATCAGAAACAATGTTCGTGATGCGGACAGCTGTTCGCATGCATTACACGGATGCTATCGGACACGATGACAAAAAGGGAGAGCCATGTTAGTTTCGGCCGCGGTTGCGCGAGACGCCGGCGCTCTCCTGCAGCTGGCTGAGCTTGAACTTGACGAGCTGAGACCGGACGAGGTGCGCGTTCACATGGTCGCCACGGGGGTCTGTCATACCGATGCACTCGTGCGCGATCAGGTGTTGCCGACACCACTGCCGGTCGTGCTGGGCCACGAGGGCGCCGGAGTCGTCGATGCCGTCGGCGCGGCCGTCATGACGGTCGAGCCTGGTGACCATGTCGTACTCGGCTTCAATTCCTGCGGCACCTGCGCACAGTGCCGGGCCGGGCACCCGGCGTACTGCGCAGCGTTCCCCGCACTGAACTTCGGCGGTGTGCGGGCCGACGGCACCACCTCACTCCGCGAGAGCGGCGCGAGCGGCACTGCAGTCTCCAGCCACTTCTTCGGCCAGTCGAGCTTCGCGACCTACGCCAACGTCGCGGCGCGCTCCGTCGTGAAAGTGCCGCAGGATGCCCCGCTCGAGCTACTCGGTCCGCTCGGCTGCGGCATTTCCACGGGCGCGGGGACCGTGCTGAACGCTCTGCAGCCGCCAGCCGGATCCGCCATCGTGATCTTCGGCGCTGGCGCTGTGGGCTGCTCGGCACTGCTCGCGGCAGTTGTCGCCGGGTGCTCAGAGATCATCCTGGTTGACGTCGTGCCTGCTCGCCTCGAATTCGCGCAGGAACTCGGCGCGACCCACGCGATCAACGGTTGGGACGAAGACGCCGTCGCTGCCATCCGCCGCATCACCGGCGACGGCGCGCAGTACGCCGTCGACACCACGGGAAACCAACGCGTCTTTCGCCAGATGGTCCAGTCGCTGGCCGTCCGCGGATCCGGCGCCCTCGTCGGCGCCGCGCCGGAAGGCACGGAGGCGACGCTCGACATCGGCGCGCTGCTCGTGCGGTCGCCCGTGATCTCAGGCGTCATCGAGGGCGATGCCGTGCCGCAAACGTTCATCCCACTATTGATCGACCTGTATCAAGCAGGCCGTTTTCCGTTCGACCGACTGATCGAGCGCTATGACTTCTCCGACATCAACAGGGCGTTCGCCGACAGCGCGCGGGGTGAGACGGTCAAGCCGGTCGTCGTGTTCTGACGCAGACGGCCCACGGACAAGCGCTGCGCACCGAATTCAGGATCAGCCGGGGGTCGAAGACGCGGGTCTCGGCGTGTCGGATGACCCATCCTGCATTCGGACTCGCTTCGCGCGAAGGGGCATGCGGATGCCGCGCCCAGCGCCTGAAACCCGCGCCCAGCGGCCGAACGGCTAGCGCGGCGCGCGCGGCGACGCATACGGCCGGGTGGCCGTGAGGTCGGCACTGATGAGCTCGGCCGCGCGCTGCAGGTGAGGCAGCAGATCCTGATGGATCGACTCGATCGTGCGGCTGCTCGTCGACGTCGACACGTTGATGGCGGCCACGACCTCGCTCCCGTGGCGGATCGGGACCGCGATCGAGCGCAGTCCTTCCTCGAGCTCCTGGTCGATCAGCGCCCAGCCGCGCTCGCGCACCTCGGCGAGCTGCCCGACAAGCTCATCGCGGCTTCCGATCGTGTGCGAAGTCAGACGCGCGATGCCCACGTGGGCCAGGTAGGCATCCAGGCCGTCTTGATCGAGCGCGGCGAGCATGACCCGACCCATCGAGGTTGCGTAAGCGGGGAATCGTGTGCCGATGTTGATGCGCACCGACATGATCCGCCGAGCAGGCACACGGGCTACATACACGATGTCCGTGTCGTCGAGCACGGACAGCGATGTCGACTCATGGATGATCGACGCCAGCTCCTCGAGGTGCGGCTGCGCTATCTCGGGCAATGACAGTGCCGACAGGTAGCTGAAGCCGAGATTGAGCACCTTCGCCGTGAGTGAGAACTGCCGGCCGTCGCTGCGCACGTAACCGAGCTCGACCAGTGTGAGCAGGAAGCGCCGACTTGTGGCCCTGGTCAGCCCGGCTCGGCGGGCGATGTCGCTGAGCGTCATCTCGGGGTGGTCGACGTCGAAGGCGCGGATCACCGCCAGCCCGCGCGCGAGCGATTGCACAAACTGACCACTGGGCGACGGAGTGTCTGCTGCGGAATCCAGGTCGCTGGCTGGTTCGGTCATCTGAAGCCTGTCTTCCTCGGCGCGCGGCGCGGCGCTCCGTGCACTGCGGCACTCACCGAGGCACTCATTTTGACGAAACGCTCGTGCGCTCTGCGAACGCGCAATCAGTCGTTGAGCGTAGCACTGCTGCCCCCCGACGATGATGCAGGCGGCGGCGCGACTGGCGCAGCAAGCGACAGGGCAAGCGGCAGCCCGGTCAAGCGCTTCAGTTCCGCAAGCGTCGTGCCGCCGAAGATCTCGCGCACCGTCGCGCCGCCGGCGCCCACATCGAACACGCCATAGTCGGTGTAAACCGCGTTCACGCAGCCGATTCCGGTCAGCGGGTAGCTGCACTCTTCGACGAGCTTGCAGTGGCCGTCCCGGGTGAACAGCTCCATGATCACCAACACCGACTTCGCGCCGATCGCCAAGTCCATCGCTCCGCCCACGGCGGGAATCGCATCCGCTCCACCGGTGTGCCAATTCGCAAGATCGCCGGAGGTCGACACCTGGAACGCGCCGAGCACACACACATCGAGGTGACCGCCGCGCATCATGCCGAACGAGTCCGCCTGGTGAAAGTACGAGGCTCCGGGCAGCTCGGTCACCGGGATCTTGCCCGCGTTGATCAGGTCGTAGTCGATGTTGTCGCCGTGTGCGACCGGCCCCATGCCGAGCATGCCGTTCTCGGTGTGCAGAATGATCTCGCGATCGGCGGGCAGATAGTCGGACACCGCGGTCGGCAGGCCGATTCCGAGATTGACATACGAGCCCTCGGGGATATCCAGCGCGACGCGACGCGCCATCTGCTCTCGCGTGTATGGTCCGCGGGCCGCCTGTGCCGCTGCGTTTGCCTCTGCCTGCACCGGCGCCATCATTGCCCCTCCGTTGACGGCGGCCGTGCGCCGCCCACTTCGACCAGCCGCTTCACGAAGATGCCCGGAGTCACGACGGCCTCAGGGTCCAATGCCCCGACCTCCTCAATCCGGTCCACCTGGACAATGGCAATACGCGCAGCGCTGGCCATCATCGGCGCGAAGTTGCGCGCCGTCTTGCGATACACCAGGTTCCCGAGCCGGTCACCTCGGTACGCCTTGATCAGTGCGTAATCGGCGGTCAGTGCGTCCTCCAGCACGTAGTCACGGCCGCCGAACCGCCTCGTCTCTTTGCCCTCCGCGAGGAGAGTGCCAAACCCGGTCGGCGTGAAGAACGCGGCAATTCCGGCACCACCGGCCCGGATGCGTTCGGCCAGCGTCCCCTGCGGCACTAGCTCGAGCTCGAGCTCGCCCGCGCGATACAACCCGTCGAACACCTGAGAGTCCACCTGTCGTGGAAACGAACAGATGATCTTTCGAACGCGCCGGGCCGCCAGCAGCGCGGCGAGCCCGGTGGTGCCGTTGCCCGCATTGTTGTTGACGATCGTGAGATCGCGGGCGCCCGCCTCCAGCAGCGCATCGATCAGCTCGACCGGCTGGCCGGCTGTGCCGAAACCGCCGATCATCACGGTCGCGCCGTCCGGGATGTCGCGCACCGCATCCGCTGCGCTGTCGAGGATCTTCGAGATCATAGGCCTGTCGTTTCGGTGGCGGTCGTTTCGGATGCTGTCGCTTCAGAGCCGGTGATGTGGAGCCGGTCACGGCCTGCCTAGAACGGGTACCGCTCGATGTCGCTCTGCATGGTCACCCACTGGGTGTCGGTGAACGCCTCGATGTTCGCCTCTGCGCCGCCGAACCGCGACCCGGTTCCGGATGCCCCGACCCCGCCGAACGGGATCACCGGCTCGTCATCGACGGTCTGGTCGTTGATGTGGACGATGCCGCTATGCATGCGGTCGGAGAGGGCGAGAGCACGCAGCGCATCTTTCGTGAGAATCGCCAGTGACAACCCGTATTCGCTCTGATTGACGATGTCGACTGCCTCATCCAGAGTTGAGAACTTCATGACGGGCGCGACCGGGCCGAACACCTCCTCATCGAACGCGGGCTGGTCTGGCGCGCTGTCCGCGAGCACCGTCGGCCGGTAGAACAGGCCCTCGTACGTGCCACCCGCGGTCAACCGTGCACCGGCAGCGACACTGCCCGTGACGAGCGAATGGATGCGATCGCGCTGGCCGGCGTCGATGATCGGGCCGAGCGCGGCATCCGTTGTCGCCCCGTTGCCAACGGGCAGGCCGTTGGCCGTTGTCGACAACCGTTCGACGTACTCGTCGTAGATGTTCTCGTGCACGAGGTGGCGGCCGGTGGTCATGCAGACCTGGCCCTGATGCAGGAAGGAGCCCCAGGCGCCAGCCGAAACCGCCTGCGGCACGTCAACGTCGTCGAGCACAAGCATGGCGTTGTTGCCGCCGAGCTCGAGGTGCACCCGTTTGAGATGCCGAGCACCGAGTTCGCCGATCGCACGACCGGCCCTGGTCGATCCGGTGAACGAAATCACCCGCACGGCGGGATGTTCGATCAACGCCGTCGCGGGCTCGATGGCGCCGGGTAGCACGTGGAAGAGGCCGCTGGGCAGGCCGGCCTCCTCGAGGATGGCAGCGAGGACCAGGCCACCGCAGACGGCGGTGCGCGGATCGGGCTTCAGAATCACCGCGTTGCCGAGAGCCAGGGCGGGGGCCACAGATCGCATCGAGAGGATCTGTGGAAAGTTGAACGGGGCGATCACACCGACGACACCGACGGGAAGCCGACGAGCCAGGCTCAGGCGGGGCTTTGCACTGCGCAGCAGTTGGCCGTACGGGGTCAGCGCAATCGCCGACGACGCGTAGAAGATTCCGGAGACCATGTGCGACTCGAACGCGGCCTTGCCCTTGGCAGAACCGGCCTCGCGAATGTCCCAGTCGCTGATGACGTCGCCGTGCGTCTCAATCAGGTCCCCGGCCCGCCGCAACACCGCCGCCCGTTCCTCGTAGCTGACGGCCGCCCACGACTTCGGCGCCTCGACCGCGGCAGCGACGGCGACCGACACATCTTCGGCGTTCGCCACCCCGAACCGGCCGATGGCACTCTCGGTCGCGGGTTCCATGATCTCCCGGCTGCCGCCCTTGCTGGAAACCCAGCCCGAGCTGTAAATCTTGCCATCCCATTCACGGGGCTCGAAGAACGACATTATTCCTCCTTGTTGCTGAACAAAGCAGCGCTGCGCCGACTCGCCCATGGCCACTCTGCGCATCGATGTACGCAGGGTGAACGCTTGTGCTTATTATGAACATTACACGACGGATGCCTCGCGCCGCCAGGTTTTGGTGCGCGCCGCTGCGCGAGCATCGCGGAGATCGTGGCCGAGGGGAATAGGGCCGCGCGGGCAACCGGCAGGTTTGCTGCCGGGGCTCGCGGGCCCGAGTGGTCGACGTGTTGCGAGGTTTAGCGGCCGAGGGCGGTGGCGGCTGGACAGTCGAAGGGGTCTGCGCCGGCGGCGAGTCCGACTCGGTTGAGGTAGCGCACGACGATTGCGTATGACTGCAGCACGGTGGTTTCGGTGTAGCCGATGTCGTGTGCGTCGCAGTATTCTTTGGTGATGATCCGGGCCTTGTTCAGGTTCGGACGGGGCATGCTGGGGAACAGGTGGTGTTCGACCTGATGGTTGAGACCGCCCATGAACGTGTCGATGATCCAGTTGCCGGTGATGTTTCTTGAGGTCAGAACCTGGCGGCGCAGAAAATCCACCTTCGCATCGTGCGGCAGCAGGGGCATGCCCTTGTGGTTCGGGGCGAAGGAGATCCCCATGTAGAGGCCGAAGATCGCCAGCTGCACTCCGACGAATGCGGCCGCCAGGCCCGGCGGAAAGATGAGGAAGACCAGGAGCAGGTAGATGCTGCTTCGGGTGAGAAGGGTGGTGGCCTCTAGCCATCGCTTCTCGACCTTGCCCGATCCGAAGACGGTCTTGAAGCCCTGGATGTGCAGATTCAGGCCCTCGAAGATCAGGATCGGGAAGAACAGGTAACCCTGTCTTTTTGTGAACTGGGCGTACAGGCCCCGGGACCTGGCAGCATCATCCTCGGTGAACGATATCGTGTCGCGGGCGATGTCGGGATCCGTGCCGATCACGTTCGGGTGCGCGTGATGCCGACTGTGTTTGGTCATCCACCACGAGTAGCTGATTCCGACGAACAGGTTCGCCAGAGTACGGCCCGCGATATCGTTCGCCCGTCCGGAGGTGAACACCTGACGGTGAGCGGCCTCGTGCGCGAGGAAACCGTATTGGGTGAAGATGATTCCCAGCGCGCCGGCCATCAGCAACTGGTACCAGGAATCGCCCAGCAGCAGAACACCGGTCACCACTGCGGCCAGGGCCATCGTGACCAGGGCGAACATCAGAAAATAGAACCCTCGGCGTCGGCGCAGCAGCCCGGCATCTCGAACCGTTCGCAGTAGCCCCGAATACTCCGTCGTCGGGTTGGGTCTGTCGCCCCTCGGTTTCGTTCTCGTGAACGTCACAGCAGTGGAAGCGGCGGTAGGCGGGTTGCTCATTATCAGCCTCGTTCCGATTCGATGATCAGGCAACCGGGGTCTGGGGCAACCAACACTCCAAGATTACGCGTGCAGTCTGGGCGCGGGATGAAAGATCAGTCACCTCGTCACAGGCGAAGCCCCCCAGCACCCAGAGATGCTCGCCGGCCCTCTTGAACGCGGTGCTATTCTCACAGGCAGTTGGTCCGATGGAGAACCGAGGGGAATACGATGCCCGACGAACTCGATGCCGATATCGTCGATCTGTCCGGTGGTTTCCTGATGCCAGCCTTCGGGGACGGTCACGCGCATCCGCGCTTCGGCGGGTTGGAAGACAGCGGACCGCACGTGCGCACGCCGAAGCCGAAGACGCTCGACCTGTTCGGTACGCCCGGCGTCGATTCGGACGGCAAGCCCGTCAATGTGCCCTTCCACGTCTATTCAATGCGGCAGGCGATCGAGGAGAACTTCATCCTCGACGTGCTTGCCAACTACGTGACCTATTCGACGTACTACCGGCTGAATAAAGAGGTCGTCGACACGACCGACGACCTGGACAAGAAGAAGGCCGCCGCGGCGCTAGCCCGTTTCGCATCGCTGCATCCGACGAACCTCGCCCAGCGGGCAGAGGTGATCGTCGAGCACTTCGCCACCCATATGGCCAGCCGGATGGGCGGACAAGCGAAGGCGATGGTCGTCACTCGATCGCGACTGCACGCGCTGAAGCTGTATCAGGCTGTGACCGCATACTGCGCGGATCACTACCCGAACATGCACGCACTGGTGGCATTCTCCGGCTCGCTGGTCGACGACAACGTGAGCTACACCGAAGCGGGTCTGAACGGGTTCGCCGAGTCTCGGCCGCCAGCCATGTTCAACTACACACTCGCGGACGGCACGCCAGGCAGCGATCGGGTCGAGTACTCACTGCTTGTCGTGGCGGACAAGTACCAGACCGGGTTCGACCAGCCGCTGCTGTCGGCGATGTACGTCGACAAGAAGCTCGCGAACGTCGCCGCGGTGCAGACGCTCTCGCGGCTGAACCGCATCCATCCGCTCAAATCGCAGGATGACGTGTTCGTCCTCGACTTCGCCAACTCGGCCGAAGAGATTCAGGAGTCGTTCCGGCCATTCTTCGCCACCACGCTGGCCGAGCCGACCGACCCGAACTATCTGTACACGCTGCAAACCATGCTGTTCGGCTATCAGATTTTCGTCGAGGACGAGATGGCGGCATACGCGCAGGCGTTCTCGTCCGTGAAATCGACCGCAACCGGCATCGAACCCACCGCGCAAGCAGCGCTCTACTCACTTCTCGGGCCCGCCCGCGGGCGCTTCGAGTCTCTGCACACCGCTGACATGGCATCCGCCCTGGAGTTTGTGAAAATCTTGCGGTCGTATGAACGCCAGTACGCGTTCCTCGCGCAGGTGATCCCGTACGTCGACGCGGACTTGGAGCGGCTGTATCTGTTCGGCAAGTTCCTGCTCCGCCAGATCGCTGCCCTGCTTGCCAAGGCGCCGCCCACGACCATCGACCTCGGCGACGTGGCGATGACCCACCTGCGCATCCAGAAGGGCGGCGACTACGATCTCTCGCTCGGCCACGGCGACCACGACGTGACGCTCGGCTCACAGTTCGACGACGGTTCGGGCTCGCAGCAGGAGCCCGAGCTGACAACGTGGGAGGCGATCATCCGCGAGTTCAACGAACACTTCGGCACCGACTGGACCTCGAATGACCTGGTCCGTGGCCTGGTGGAGGCGGAGATGCAAGACACCAGCGTGCACGAGATGGCATTGACCAACTCGGCCGAGAACTTCGAACTCGCATACGGTGACCGCGCCTCGAACAGGGCGATTGAGAAGCATTCGGACAACGAAGAGTTTTTCGGCCAGATCTTCAAAAACGCGGAAACCAAAGCCGTCTTCACCAAGGTGTTCGCGAAGAGCCTGTACACGGCAATCCGTGATGAGCTCGATGAGGCGGGATAGCTGAGGCTGAGGGCGCCCCTAGCCCGGCGTCACGACGAATGTCAGCCATTGGCACCGCCTATTTCCGCGGGGCGCCGATAGCCTGAATTCGACACACACCGCCGCTCCAGTGAAAGGAAGGCCCCCCTCATGGCCAAAGTTCTCAGCGCTACCTGGATCGCCAAGCCCGGTGAGGAGGAGACCGTGCGCGCCGCGCTCGAGCAGCTCTCCCCCGCCTCCCGCGCGGAGGAAGGCAACATCTACTACCAGGCCTACCGGGATCCGGCTGAGCCCCGTGTGTTCCGAATCTTCGAAATCTACGTCGATGACGCCGCCGTGGCAGCGCACGCCGAATACGATCACTTCAAGACCTGGGCACTCGGCCAGGCCATCCCCGCGCTCGAGGAACGTCGCAAGGAGTTCTACGAGACCTTGGATTATTGAGAGACGTGGGCCGCTGAGAGAAGTGCGGGGTGCGGCTGAGGGCCGGCGGAGACAATCCGCCGGCCCTTGTCGTTGCGCGTCCTACTTCAGGGTCGCGACCAGGAGGTTGGGGTTCTTCTGAGTGGTGTACGCAGCGCTCAGAACGTACGCGGCGTGTCCCTCGACGAGGACTGCTGTCGGGTTGGACAGACCGTCTTTCGCGGTAAGCAGGGTGTGCACGGAGCCCGTGGCGGAGATCGTGACGACCTCATTGCCCGGGTCGACGGCCGCGATGATCTGGTCTCCGCGACCGGTGAAGGCGAAGTCGTCGATGCCCTTCAGCCCCGTGGCTACGGTGTCGACCGTGCCCGCGGTGCCCGTCTTGGTGATCGGGATCTTCACAACGGTCCCGACGTCGAGGTTCGTGGCGTAGACGTCGCCGCCGTGGACCTTGATGCCGTTGACGCCGAGGAACCCGGTCGCGCGAAGGGCCGGGTCGTTGTCCCAGGTAGTGACCTTGCCGCCCGCGAGAGGGATGGTGTCGATGGTCCCGTTGATGGAGTCCGCCGCGTAGAACGTCTTCGTCGCCTTGTCGTAAGCGAGACCGTTCGGGAGGCCGGTTCCCGGCAGAGCTGCGATCCGGACCTGCGCCTTGCCCTGGACGATCTTCCACAGGCCCGTAGTCGCGTTCTCACCGGTGGCGTAGAGCGTGAAATGCGCGCTCAGCTGAGAATGTTGACGCCGAGGGCGATGTTGAAGTTCCCCACGCCGTGGCGGGCCAGGCCCATCAGCAGCGGCCCCGCCCCTTCCAGCCAACGGGCCATCTCCAGGCCGCCGACATCGAGCGGACGCAGTCCGAGGCTCTCGATGAACGCCAACACACTCGCCTTGGCCTGTGCGTCATCTCCGGCGAAGAACACATCCAACGGATGCCCCTGAGCCAGGACGTGGCCGAAGACGGTGTTGAACGCTTTTACGACGTGCGCGCTCGCCGGGACGGCCTTGGCGATCTCCTGCGCACCGGAAGTGCCATCAGGGATGACCAGCCCGGTGGCGTCGGCGTTGAAGGTGTTGGAGATGTCGATGATGACCTTCCCGGCCAGGGCCTCCCCGTACTGGGCGACGATCGGCACGGCGCTGGTGTACGGCACGGCGAGGACGACAATATCGCCAGCTGGGACAGTGCCGAATGTCCCGGCCGTGGCCCCGCCGCCGAGCGTGGCGGCCAGAGCCTTGGCCTTGGCCGCGTCACGGCCGATGACCTCGACGGCGTTGCCGCCTACGACCGCGCGAGCGGCTATGGCGCGGGCCATGCCCCCCAGACCGATGAAACTGATGCTGCTCATGGATGAGTACTCTCTTTCTCTCGTTTGAATCGAAGGATGATTCCGAAGACGGCCACACGGGTCCGTCTTCGCAGGCTCAGGCCGCGATGCTCACGCCACGTTGGGCAAACTTGAGGCCTTCACGCTCGGCTTGACGCACGGCCTCGACACGCAAGTCATCGGCAATGTCTTTGAACTGGTCAAGGGCCGGGTTCACTCCCACAAGCGTGAAGCGACGGTCGACGGTCGTGAGGTCGAGACCGAAGATATCGACCAAGATGCGCTGGAGCCACGCAGTGGAGTGGTCCCAACCCTCCTTTGGCGTGCCGGGGCCGTAGTTACCGCCGGACACGGTCACCAAAATGGCCGCACGGTCCAGAAGCGCGGGTCCGCCCTCGGTGATGCGAGGATCGGTGTAAAGCACGTCGAACCATGTCTTGATGTGCTGAGAGACCCCGTAGTTGTACAGCGGGATGGCGAACAGTAGCTCGTCCGCGGCGATGAGTTCGTCCGCAAGCACCGCAGCGAGCTCGACGGCGGCTTGCTGCTCGGTGGACCGCGCGTCGGGCGGAAGCTGCTGACCTACCACGGCGTCGGCCCAAGCCGTTGCCGAGATGGGGTTCGAGCCGATCGAGCGGCGGATCACCTGCTCGTCCGGATGCGCCGTGGTCCATTCGCCTTCAATAATGTCTGCGAGCTCGCGGCTCACGGACTGGCCGGGGAAAATGCTTGCATCGAGTCGAAACAGCGTCATTAGATTTCCTATCTACTCAGTTTTACGTAGTTAGCATGTTTACCGTAGCACGAGTATGATGAAGATGTGAATGTCGAGACTCCAGACGAAACGGCCGGCCGGGACGCGGCCCTTGTGGCGGCGTTTTCGGTTCTCGGCAAGCGCTGGAATGGCGTGCTTCTCGGAGCGCTTGAATCCGGGTCGGCCTCATTCTCCGAGCTACGTCGATCGCTGGGAGGTATTAGCGACACAGTGCTGTCCGAGCGCTTATCCGAACTGACTCATTGCGAGTTGATCTCCCGCGACGTCGATGGCGGCCCGCCCGTGGCGGTGCGCTACGGACTGACCGATCGAGGGCAGGCGCTGATGCCTGCCTTGAATAAACTCATCGGGTGGTCGAGAGAGAACCTCCCGCAGCCTGAGGCTCAATCGGCATAATCGAGCCGATCACGAGGCCAGATCAAAGATTGATCATGTGGCCCAACCACACTTTTTAGGAGACCCGCACTAGTTCGTCACGATGAGGGACGGCTGCGGGAATCGGCGCACGACTATCGCGAGCACGATGCACACGACAACCGCCACTCCACCGACGATGGCAATCGCGCCACCGAGTGAGCCTGCAGCGGCAGTCAACGCCAGGACCACCAGCGGCGTCACGAACTCGCCAAGGAACATTGCACCGGTGAACAATCCAGTACCGCGTCCACGCTGCTCGTAGCCCAGGCGGGCAATCGACCAGGTGACCATCGTCGGCAACAAGATACCCGTTCCGAAGCCTGCAATGACCGCGCCGATGATGATGACCGGCACGATCGGTGCAAATCCGACGATTAGCTGGCCGACGCCAGCGAGCACGAGTGCAAGGGGAAGCAGGATGCCGACACCTCGCTTCGCGATGTAGCGGAACGTGAAGGCGCCAATCGCGGTGACTAGCGACGCGACGGCGGTGACCGCGCCGATAATGGCCGTGGCCGTGACGCCCTCACCGGCGAGCACGTACGGCAGTTCGACTATGAGCGTGTAGAACACGATGCCACCGAAGAAGGCGACCAGGGTGGGCAGCACTAGCTTGCTCCACGGCACGGGGGCGAGTTTTGCAACCTTCTTCTCCTGGCCGTCTTCGGTGGCGTTGGTCGGCCAGATTGCACCGATCATGACGATCGCGACCAAGATGCTGACGACATAGAGCCAGAAGGGAGTGCGCCATCCGAATGCCCCGACTGCGCCACCGATAGCGAAGAATACGGTGGCGGCGAGCGCGGTGACGAGAGCCTGCAGGCTCAGGTATTTGTTTCGTCTATTGCCGGTGAAATAGTCGGCGATCATGGTCGTGCAGCACGTCATGATGAAGGCCTCGGTGATGCCGACCCCTGCGCGCGAAGCGATGATTGCGCCCAGCGAGTTGAGATACAGCGGCGCGGTTCCGACCACCGCGTAAACGAGCAATGCGAGGATGAGCACTCGCTTGCGCCCCACCTTGTCGACGATGGCACCGGCAAACGGGGCCAGGATGGCGATAAACAGCGCGGGGATCGTCAGGATAAGAGGCACGAGTGCCGCGGATCCGGCCGAGTTCTTGAACACTGTGCTCACGGTCGGAAGGATGGGCGCAAGAAGAACGGCGCCGAGTATCGGGAGGCAGCTACCGATCAGAAGCAGGGTGCCTTGCAGCGGGCCCGCAGGGCGGCCGGTCTTCGGGTTGATGACGGCTTCGTTCACCGTTGTCGGGGCGACGGGCGTCGCAGCTCGGTTCGTCATTGAACGCCTTCCAAGAGAACTCGCCCGGCGGTCAGAAACGGCTCCGGGCTTTCGGGGGCGCGGCATCAATGCCGCAGATGTTGCTACTCTGAACCCCGAAGAGGTATTCGGGAAGACGTTAGTGCTAATAGTAGATATTCGCCACATGAATACGGTGCATTCCGAGAACCGCGGCGGTATGGTCGGTTCACATGACAGCAGCATCGCCACCCATCAGGCGGATGAAGAATTGGGATCTGCTCGAGAGCGGGGCAGAAACCGACACGGCGCGTCGCCAGGCCGTGTTGGTCCTCTGAGCGCCGGCGATCGAGTCCATGGCGCGAACACAGGATGGGGACTCGGTGCTCGCACGCGCCGCGCGGATCGTCGGCTCCTTCAAGCCCGGCGAATCGACGTTGACGGTTTCCGAGATCGCGCGTCGATCGGGACTCCACGTCGCGACCGCATCGCGCCTGACACAACAACTCGTCAGCCTCGGGTGGCTTCAACGCGATGACGACCGTCACGTTCGGATCGGTGTGCGCATGTGGGAGGTCGCCTCGCGAGCCTCGCCCACATTGGGGCTCCGGGAGGCCGCAATGCCGTTCCTGGAGACCCTGCACTCGATCGTGGGCCAGCACGCGCAACTCGGTGTTCTCGATGGCAGCGAGGTCTTGTTCGTCGAACGACTCAGCGCACCCGGTGCTGTGATCAACTACACCCGTATCGCCGGTCGGCTGCCGCTGCACGCGTCTTCGTCTGGACTGGTGCTGTTGGCGCACGGGTCGACGGAGCTGCAGGAACGCATCCTTGCCGGGCCGCTGAAGGTGTACACCGACGAGACGATTCGCACCCCGAAGCAGCTCCGATCGGCCCTCGACCACGTCCGTCGCCTGGGCTATGCATTCTGTGCCGGGCATATTCATCCGGATGCGACGGGCGTCGCGGTACCCGTGCGTGATCCGAGAGGCACTGTGGTCGCAGCTGTGGCCGTGATCGTGCCGAATGATGACTCGGCTCGAGGGAAGATCCCCGCGCTTCAGGCGACCGCGCGGGGTATTTGTGGGGCGATGTCCCTCCCGGCGCCGCCTACGCCGCCGCCACCTCGATAGACCGCCGTAGCTTCTCTCTCAACCATTGAGAATGTCATGGAGAAGCATCGCCGACCGAGCAGATCCTTGAACGAGCACATTCTTGAACGAGCACAATGACGAGCGCAAGGAGCCGACATGTCTGCAGAGACCGCTTTCCGTGCGGATGCGTCTGAAATTAAGCTCCGGGTGGAGAAGAAGGTACGCGTCTCCAATGGCGTGACGACGCTGACCCTGGTGCGTCCGGATGGCAAGCGCCTCCCGGACTGGACGCCCGGCTCGCACATCGATCTGGTGCTCCCCGACGGAACCACCCGCCAGTATTCGCTGTGCGGTGACCGGTGGGATCCACATCGCTACCGCATTGGCGTACTTCGTGAAAGAGACGGACGCGGCGGTTCGGCCTTCATCTGTGACACCCTGCCCGAAGGAGCGATGGTCGGCCTCGGTGGACCGCGCAACAACTTCCGGCTCGTGCCTTCGGAGAAGTATCTGTTCATCGCCGGCGGAATCGGGATCACTCCCATGCTGCCAATGGTTCAACAAGCCGAGATGCTGGACGCAGAGTGGCAACTCGTCTATATCGGCCACAACCGGCACTCGATGGCGTTCCTCGACGAGCTCGAACGCTACGGTGATCGTGTCTCGGTTCTGCCGAAAGACGAATGCGGTCGATTCCTGCTCTCTTCCTGGATCCGCGAGGGTCGCGACGACACCAAGGTGTATATGTGCGGCCCGGCATCGCTCCTTGATGAGGCCCACGACCGGTGCGGATCCTGGCCAACGGGCCTCTTGCGGGTCGAGCACTTTGTGCCGAAGGAGCAGGGCGCTCCCGTGCGGGACGACCCGTTCGAGGTCGAGCTGGCGCAATCCGGCCTTTCCGTGACGGTGGCGCCGGAGGTCAGCATCGTCGATGCGCTGAAGTCGGCGGGAATCAACCTGTTGACCTCCTGCAAGCAAGGAACGTGCGGAACGTGCGAAGTGGCGGTACTCGCGGGCGAGCCGGACCACCGGGATTCGATCCTCGATGACGACGAGCGGGCCTGCGGTGACCGCATGTTCCCCTGCGTTTCACGCTCGTGCAGCGACCGACTGATCTTTGACCTCTAGCCGCTGAAGAACCGAAGCACCCAGGACCCGAAGCACCCAGGACAAGGACGCATGATGACGACACCCACGACCTCAACCGATGTCCCCATGAGCCAGGCCGACCCGTTCGGCCCCGAGGTGCTCGAAGATCCGCTGCCGTTTCAAACAGAGCTACGCGACGCCGGACCGGTCGTGTATCTGGACCGGTACGATGTCTACGCGATGGGACGCTACGAGGAGGTACACGCGGCACTCACCGACTGGCAGTCGTTCCAGTCCGCGGCGGGCGTCGGCCTGAGCAACTTCCGATACGAGAAGCCATGGCGACCGCCGAGCCTGCTGCTTGAGGCCGACCCGCCGCATCACGACGCCCCCCGTGTCGTGCTCGAAAAGATCCTGGGCCCTGGCGCGCTGCACCGGCTCCGTGACGCGTGGTTCGCCGACGCCGAGCTGCTCGTCGATGAGGTGTTGGGTCGATCGACGGTATTCGACGCGGTGCAGGATCTCTCCGAGGTCTTCCCGCTGCGGGTCTTTCCGGATGCAGTCGGCCTGCCGGCGGAGGGCCGGGAGAATCTCCTGCCATACGGCGACCATCTGTTCAACGCGTTCGGGCCGAGCAACGAACTGGTACAGAAGGGCGCGCCGCGGGTGGCGGAGCTGTCCGCGTGGGTCAACTCGCAGTGCACACGGGATGTTCTCACCGACAACGGATTCGGGGCGCAGGTCTGGGACGCGGCCGACAAACGCGAGATCACACATGAACAGGCCCCGACCATCGTGCGTTCACTGCTGTCGGCGGGCGTCGACACCACGGTGCACGGCCTCGGCGCTGTGCTCTACGCCTTCGCAACCAACCCGGAACAGTGGACACGACTCCGTGGCAACCCCGGCCTGAAACGCACAGCATTCGATGAGGCGGTGCGGCTGGAGTCCCCTGTGCAAACCTTCTTCCGAACGGCCACCACCGACATCGATGTCGGTGGGACCGTCATACCGGACGGCAAGAAGATCCTGATGTTCCTGGGGGCGGCGAATCGCGACCCGCGCCGATGGGACGATCCGGACGCGTTCGATCTGTCACGTAATCCGTCGGGACACGTCGGCTTTGGGATGGGTATCCACCAGTGCGCGGGTCAGCACGTCGCACGCCTAGAATCCGAGGCACTGCTCAGCGCCCTGTGCGCGAGGGTCGCGTCGATCGAGATCGCAGGGCCAACCATCCGACACCACAACAACACTCTGCGGGCCTGGGAATCCATGCCAGTGCGCGTCACGCTCGCCTGACCGACGACGCGGCGGAACGCATCCAGAATGCACCGGATGCCGACCGACCGGTCACCGCACTCAGTTCGCGGACTCGCGCACCCGGTTACGCGGTCGCACACGAGCGCGAGGGACCGGCGCGAGTTCCACGCCAGCGATGAGGCGGTTCTCGATCGCGCCAATGCCCTCGACTTCCATCCGCACCACATCGCCGGGCTGCAACGGTGGGGGCGTCTGCGAGCCGTTGCGCCCCCAGATCTCGCCCAGGCAGCCGCGACCGGCGGTGCCACTGCCCAGCAGGTCGCCCGGCGCGACCCGTGAGTTGCGAGAGGCATACGCGACCAGTTCGGCGAACGGCCAGCTCATGTTCGACATCAGGTCCTGACCGAACGGGGCGCCATTGATCGACACCGCCATGCTGATCGGCAGGAACCCCTCGTCGTCGTGCAATTGTTCGAATTCGTCGGCGGTGACGATCCAGGGTCCGATGGTGTTGGCGAAGTCCTTGCCCTTGCACGGACCGAGGCTCACCTTCATCTCCCGGCGCTGCAGGTCGCGTGCCGACCAATCGTTCAAGATCGTGTAGCCGAAGATGTGCTCGTGGGCGGCCTTCGGGCTGAGGTTCGAGCCGTCGCTGCCCGCGACCGCACCGACGATCGCGGCCACCTCGAGTTCGAAATCCATCGCCTCGGTTCCGGATGGCGCCTCGATCTCGTCGCCGGTCGCGCGCAGTGTGTGCGGGTTGGTGAAGTAGAAGGTCGGCGCCTCGAACCACTCGGCTGCGACGCCGCCGGTTTCGCCGGAGACACCCTTCACCACTCCCTCGACGTGTTCCTCGAACGCCACGAAGTCACGCATGGCCGGCGGTTGAATCGGCGGCAGCAGGCGCACCTCAGACAGCGGAACCGACTCGCCGGCGGCGATCAGTTGTTCTCCGGCGGCGAGCGCCGCGGCGAGACCGCTCTGTGCCAGGTCCAGTACCGTGAACCCGGCGGGCAAGCCGAAGACCCGATCAACGCCATCGGCATCCGCCTGTACGAAGCCGGAGCGCACGTCGCCCGCGTGTTCCCAGGTCGCGATCCTCATCATGCGCTCCTTATAGATGTGGACATCGGTGCGGGCCTCATTGCAGGCTCTCGATCTTCAGTCGGGCTGCGTTGCCGCCAGCGACGGCATCCGTCTGTTCCGGCGAGAGCGCCGCCGACGCCACACGTTCGATCGGATCGGTGACGCCCATGTCGAAGGGATAGTCGCTCCCGAGCAGCACCCGATCGGCGCCGACGGCCGCGACCAAATTACGCAGAGAGTCCTCAGTGTGCACCAGCGAGTCGAAGTAGAGCCTTTTCAGGTAACTGGACGGCGTTTCGGCGCAGCCGCGTGCCTCGGGTCGCACGGTCCAGGCATGGTCGCTGCGGCCGAGGAAGGTGGGCAGGTAGCCGCCGCCGTGCGCCGCGATCAGGGTGAGCCCCGGATGCCGGTCGAGCACGCCGGAGAAGATCAGGTGCGACAGCGCGACGGCGTTCTCGACCGGCTGCCCGACCGTGTTGGAGAGGTAGTACTTGTCGAGGCGCTCGTCGAGCGAGCAGCCGAACGGGTGCAGAAAGACGACAGCGTCGAGTTCGACGGCGCGCGCCCAGAACGGTTCGAGCCGTTCGTCTGACAACTCAACGCTGTGCCCGGCGACACTGGCGGCATCCGTCTGCCCCGGCGCGAACGACGAGATCTCCACGCCGCGCAGCCCGCATTCGAGAACGGCGTGCTCTAGCAGTTCGACGACGAGTGACGGATGCTGCAGCGGCACCAAGCCGAGCCCGTGCTGTCGGCTCGGGGCAGCATCCACCAGCGCACGAATGCCGCGGTTCGCCTCCTCCGCGACCTTCCGCGCCAGCTCCTCACCGAGGAATGGGTAGTAGTGGGACGGCGACGGCGAGACCAGTTGCACGTCGACGCCGGCAGCATCCATGTCGGCCAGGCGGCGCTCCAACCCAGTGAGCTGCGGGATTCGCGCTCGCACCATTTCGCCGGACACCTTCAGCGATTCGGGGCCGCTGCGTATGGCCTCCAGGGCCTGGTGCGCCTCGAAACCGGTCGGATCGCCCTCGACGACGATGCTTTGCAGCGCTGGCAAGATCGCGTGCGCGTGCACGTCGACGGTTCTCACAGCAGCCACGCGCGGGGCGCTCATGCCGGCTCCGAGACGAGGGCGCCGATGCGACCCATCAGACCGGGCACGTCGGCGTTCTGTTCATGCTCGATGAGCCACCGTCCGAGTTGAACGGATGCGTCGACGACCGCGCGGGCGCGCTCCAGTCGGCGCTTCGTGAATTGCGACCACAACACGTCGTCCAGCGTGTCGGCGGCCAAGAGAAGTTCGGCGAGCACGGCCGCGTCCTCAAGCGACTGCGCGGCCCCTTGGGCGAGCGTGGGCGGGCAGGAGTGGGCCGCGTCGCCGATGATCACGGCACGGCCGCGGTTCCAGGGGCCGTCGACAACGTGCGCTTCGAAGAAGGTGTAGTTGACGCCGCGATCGTCTGTGATGAAAGGACGGATGTCGTCCCACGGCCCGTGATACGCCTCGCTGAGCGCACGCATTCGGCCGACCCGCTCCGGCCCGGAGAGGAAGAAGTTCGCCGCGTCGGCATCCTCGACGATGTACGCGTAGAGCGAATCCTCGCCCGTCGGGCAGTACCCGGCGATGTAGCTGGGACCGCCATAGGTCAGGTCAGTGCGCGTCACGCTCGCGGGGCGCGGCGTGAACACACGCCAGATGGCCATGCCGGTCGACTCCGGCTTCGTGTCGATGCCAATCGCGGAGCGCACGCGCGAGTGCAGCCCGTCGGCGCCGATCACCAATTCGTATCGGCCCGTCTCGCCGTTCGCGAAGGTCACCTGGGCGTCGTCGGCATCCTGCCGCAGCGCGGCCAGCTCGACACCGAAGCGCACGCGCGCACCCGCCTTCCCGGCACGACGCACGAGGATGCGCGCGAGGTCGGGCCGGGGCATGCCCACCGTGGCGGGCAGGTCCGGGCCGCCGGTGCGGGCATCCGGCATCTCGACCAGCAGGGTTCCATCAGCATCCGGCGCGCGCAGACCGAGCGCGGAGAAGCCGTAGCCGTTCGCCTCGATCTCCTCCCACACGCCAAGCTGTCGGAAGACCCGCAGGGCGTTACCCTGCAGGGTGATGCCCGAGCCGAGCGTGGTGACCTCGGCCTTCGCATCGATCAGGTCGACGTCGACGCCCTGCTCGGCCAGCAGGATGGCGGCGGCACAGCCGGCGACGCCGGCCCCGACAACGAGAACGCGGGTGACTGCGGGCATGTGAACTCTCCTTCGAGCTATTTGACGGCGATTGAGTTATTTGACGGCGATCGGGTTGACCGGAGCGCCGACCGCGTTGGTGAACGGAATCGGCGCCGCGGTGAGGAAGAAGTCGAAACGACGCTCTGCCGCGCAGTCGGCGGCGAGAGCGTCGAGGTCCCACAGCTCCCCGATGAACAGTCCCATGTTGGGGATTGCCACCTGGTGAAGCGGTTGGAATGCCTCGTCGAACTCATTCGGGCGTACCTCGAAGCCCCACGTGTCGGTGGCGACCGCCGCGATCTCGCGAGAGTGCAGCCATCCTGCCGTGGTGAACGACAGCCCGGCGCACGGGCCGCCCGCGTACTCCTTCCAGCCCTCGCGGCGGGCCCGGGTGAGGCGCCCGGTGCGCACCAACATGATGTCGCCGCGACCGACGACGGATGACGCCCCCTGCGCTTCGATGACCCGGTCGAGGTGGTCAGGGGTGATCGCGAAGCCGTCGGGTAGTTCCCCGGGTGTGCCGTGTTCTGCGCCCAGCACGGCACCTACGTCGAGCAGCACGCCGCGGCTGACGAACTTGTCTTTGGCCGTCTCGATGCCGGTGACGAGGTCGCCCTCGCTGGTGACGACCTCGTTGGCATTGCGCCCGTTCCAGGCCTTGCCGCGGTCGAAGATGTGGCCGAGTCCGTCCCACTGAGTGCTCGACTGCAGCGGCATGAAGACCACATCGTCTGCCCCGCCAATCCCGTGCGGGAATCCCTGATTGCCGAGAGCGGCATCCACCCCGGTGTCGAGCATCGTGTGAACAGGATTGGTGCGCCTGCGCCAGCCGTTCTGTGGACCGTTGCCGTCGAACGACTGTGAGAGCGAGAACGAAACACCCCGCCGGATCAGCCCGGCGGCCTCGACGCGTTTTGCCTCGTCGATGAAGTTCAACGTGCCGTGCACGTCGTGCTCGCCCCACCGACCCCAGTTGCGGTACTCGGCGACCGCGGACTCCACCGCGGCCAGCGGGTCCGTCGGGTCGAGTGGCGCGAGATGTGGCCGCGTGTGAATCGAGACGTGCTCACTCATCGCGAGCCTCCGCAACTACCCGCGTGCGCTGCTCGCCGAGCCCGGCAATCGTTGCCGTCATCACGTCGCCGTCGCGCAGCAGCCGACCCCAGTGCGCGCCGTTGCCTGCCGGGCTGCCCGTCAGGATGAGGTCACCGGGCAGCAGCGTGGTGGTCTGCGACGCTGCCGAGACCAACTCGGCGACCGTGAAGAGCATATCTGCGGAGGACTCATTTTGCATGACATCCCCGTTGAGCGTCAGAGTCAGAGTCAGCGCCTGCGGGTCGCCGACGAATTCGCTCGGCACCAACCACGGGCCAATCGGCAGAAAGCCCGGAGCGTTCTTGGAACGGAACCAGTCGCTGCCGATTTCGGGCATGTCCCGGCGGAACACCAGATCCCGCGTCGTCAGGTCGTTGACGATCGTGTACGCCGCGACATGATCGAGCGCCTGCTCGGGCGTGACGCAAAAGGCCGGCCGACCGATCACTGCGGCGAGCTCCAGCTCCCAGTCGTGCTTCTCGGAGTAGCCCGGCAGTGTGACGTCGTCGGTCGGCCCGGTGACGGCAGACGGCAGACCGATGAAGAAGTAGGGGATGCCGTGCGCCTTGCGTTCGTCCATCATCGCGGCGGTCTCGGTGCGCACCTGCTCCTCGGTGCGGCCGTTGGACAGGTCGGCGTGACTCACGGCGAGGTCGATGACGTGCGTGCGATAGTTCGCGCCGGCCTGCAGGATCTGTCGCGGTGCCAGGGGCGCCAGGGGTGTCACGGAGGTGACGGGTAGCCAACTGCCGCCGACGGCATCCGTAGCCAGTGCCTCGAGGACCGGGCGGATGCCGTCCCAGTTTTCAAAGAGAAGTCGGGTGGCATCCGGCGCGGCGGGGTCGATCGTCGTGCGTAGTGCTGTCGTGAGTACGGCGGCGTCCGCGCTCAGGTCGCGTACGCGCTCGCCCACGACGAGGGCCGCGAAGGGACCGCCTTCGCCGGTGTAGTAGCCCAGCGCCCAGCGCAGGGGTTCGGTCATCGATGGGCTCCTTTGCCGTCGTGCTGCCGGAGCGAGAAGGCGCGGCCGCTGCCTCCACTCTGTCGGGCTCCCAACTATTCGGCAAGATGATGTTGCTTATAGTGCATATCGTCGTCGGTGATACGGTGGGCGCATGCAGCTGCGCAACGTCGACTTCAACCTGCTTCTGCCGTTGCGCGCGCTCCTGGAGGAGCGAAGCGTGAGCCGTGCCGCTGAGCGGATGCAGATGAGCCAGCCTGCACTCTCCGCCGCGCTCAGCAGGCTTCGCCGCCACTTCGGTGACGAACTTCTGGAACGCCGAGGCAACAGCTACGAACTGACCCCTCTGGCCGCACAGCTGCTGGAACGCTCCTATTCGGCGACCCTCAGCATGGAGCGGGTCTTCTCGGCGCAGTCCGAATTCGATCCGACGACCTCGACACGGGAATTCTCCATCTTCAGTTCGGATTACGGCATGGCGGTGCTCGGCGGTGCGCTCACGCAGGTGCTCGGTGAGGTAGCGCCGGGGGTGCGCATCCGTTTCAACAGCATGTCGGCGGCGGTCGTCACGAACGCGCCGGACTCCCTGCGTGATCACGACGGCCTTTTCATGCCCCACGGCTACCTGAGCATTCCGCACCAGGACTTGTTCTCCGATCGGTGGGTCTGCGTCGTCTCCGCCGACAACGACGAGGTCGGCGCGCAGTTGCGCCTCGAACAGCTCTCCCAACTGCCGTGGATCTTCACGTACAGCGGTCCGAGCGAGTACACCCCCGCCTCCAAGCAGATGCAGATGCTGGGCATCGAGCCGCGCGTCGACATCGTGACGCCGAGTTTTCTGGTGCTGCCCGCGCTGCTCGCGGGCAGCCGGCGCATCGCCCTCGTGCAGGAGTCTCTGGCCCGGCAGATGACGGAGACCGGGCGGGTACGTCTGCTCGAGTGCCCTTTCGACGTGGTGCCCCTGACCGAGACGTTCTGGTGGAACGCGGTGCACGATCGCGACCCGGAGCACGTGTGGCTGCGCTCCATGCTGCAATTCGCGGTCGAGCGGGCCGGGCTGGAGGCGCCACCGGCGGTATAGACGCGGCTTATTTCGCATATCAAGAAATAAGCGTTCCCAATACCGGCACGGCACGGCACAGTGGTCGTATTCCACCTGTCTCGCATCTCGGAGGATCGACGATGATCAAGCTGCTCAACCAACTCACCCACGTGCGCCTCGCGGCGCCGGACGTCGAGGCGTCCGTGCGCTTCTACGAGGAACAGATCGGCATGCGCGTCACCGATCGCACCGATGACGCGGTGTACCTGCGCAATTGGGGCGACTACTACCGCTACAGTCTCGTGATCACCCACGGTGACGAGCCCGCCCTCGAGGTCATGGCCTGGCGCGCGCAGAGTGCGGAGGCTCTCGAGGAGGCGGCGCATCGCGTCGAGGCCACCGGCATCGCCGGCAGCTGGAGGGAGTCGAGCCTCGGCCACGGCCGCTCGTACACCTTCACCGGCCCGTTCGGGCACACGATGGAACTGTTCTGGGAGGTCGAACGCTTCCATGGTGAAGGTGAGGATGCCTCCAGCTATCCCGACAGGCCCTCGCGCCGCAGCCGCGACGGCGTCGCACCTCGCAGCCTCGATCACGTCACGATCGCCGCCAGCGACGTGCGCGCCTTCGCCGCGTGGTACAGCGAGACCCTCGGATTCCGCATCATGGCGCACACCACCCTCGAGCACGGCGGCATCAGCGTCTTCACAGTGCTAACTACGAACGAGAAGTCGCACGACCTCGGTGTCGTGCTCGATGGCTCGAGCCGCGCCGGCCGCGCGAACCACTTCGCCTACTGGGTCGACGCGCGCGAGGATCTGCTGCGCGCCGCCGACATTCTGATGGAGAACGGCACGCCCATGGAATACGGGCCCTCGATTCACGGTATCGGCGAGCAGAACTTCCTCTATTTCCGCGATCCGTCGACGTTCCGCGTCGAAGTCAACACCGGCGGCTACCGCAACTACGTGCCCGACTGGGAGGCCTACGAGTGGCACCGGGCGCAGGGGTCGAACAACTTCTACCGCAACGGCCAGATGCCCATGTCGATGACCGAGTCATTCCCTCCCGCCGACGGCCCGAGCGCCACAGAAGAGGGCATCCTGCCCGGCACCGAAAACGAGCTCATCAACCCGTTCGCCAAGCACGGTCAGGGATAGCCTCAGACCCGCTCGAACACAGCCGCAAGCCCCTGCCCGCCGCCGATGCACATCGTCTCCAGCAGGTAACGACCGCCGTCGCGCTGGAGTTGGCGGGCGCCGGTCGCGAGGATGCGTGCACCCGTTGCACCGACCGGATGCCCGAGCGAGATTCCGGAACCGTTCACATTCGTGCGCTCCCAGTCTTCATCGGTGAAACCCCACTGTCGGGTTACGGCGAGAACCTGGGCAGCAAAGGCCTCATTCAGCTCGATCAGGTCCATGTCGGCCAGCGTCAGGCCGGCCCGGTCGAGCACTCTGGCCACGGCGGCGACCGGCCCAAGGCCCATGCGCGACGGCTCGACGCCCGCACGCGCCCAGCTGACCAGGCGCACGATCGGTTGCAGGCCGAGCTCGGCGGCCCGCTCAGGGGTCGTCACGATACACGCCGCGGCCGCGTCGTTCTGCCCACTCGCGTTTCCGGCCGTCACGGTCGAAGCGACATCTTTCTTCAGCAGAATCGGGGGCAGGCCCGCCAAAACGTCCAACGTGGTATCCGGGCGCGGCGCCTCATCCGCGTCAATCACGACGGCGCCCCTGCGCCCAGGAACCGTGACCGACACGATCTCGTCGTCGAAGCGACCTTCGGCGACCGCACGTGCCGCGCGTTGCTGCGAGCGCAGCGCGAGCGCATCCTGATCCTCGCGACTGATCGAGTAGTCGCGTCGCAGGTTCTCGGCCGTCTCCAGCATCCCGTCGGGAACCGGGTAGTTGCGCCCGCCCGCGGTCTCGCGGGCGCGACCGAGCGCATCCCGCAGCAGCACACCGGCCGTTCCGGCAATCCCCCAGCGCGCATCAACGGTGTACAGCGGCGCCTGGCTCATCGAGTCGACACCGCCGGCGATCACCACATCGCTGACACCGGTCTGCACCTGCATCGCAGCGTCCAGGATGGCCTGCAGACCGGAGCCGCAGCGCCGATCGAGCTGCAGCCCGCCGACGGTTACTGGCAGGCCGGCGTCAAGGGCAGCGACCCGCGCGATCGGCGCAGCCTCCGCCGAGGGATAGCCCTGGCCGAGGATCACGTCATCCACCACCGAGCCGTCGATTCCGGTACGCTCGACGACTGCGCGGATCACGGTCGATGCCAAGTCGACCGGCGGCACCGTCTTGAACACGCCGCCGAAACGCCCTATCGGCGTGCGCAGCGGTTCGCAGATGACGACATCTCTCAAGACGTTGTTCATGGCTATGCGTCCTCAGCTTCAGCTGCATCCAGCTGCGCGAAAACCTCGCGCGCGATCGCGAATGCCGAGTTCGCGGCCGGCACACCCGCGTAGATCGACACGTGCAGCAGTGTCTCGCTGATCTCGGCCCGGGTCAGACCGTTCCTCAGCGCGCCACGGATGTGCATCTCCACCTCGTTGTCGTGCCCACCGGACACGAGCGCCGCAATGGTGATGAAGCTACGGGTACGCCGGTCCAGGCCCGGCCGCGTCCAGACGTCGCCCCACGCGTAGCGGGTGATGAAGTCCTGAAAGTCAGCGGTCTCAGGGGTGATGCCGGCGTTCGCCGCATCGACGTGCGCGTCGCCGAGCACGGTGCGGCGCATCGCGGTTCCGGCCACAAACGTCTCGCCGTTGGTCTGCGGGCGCGAGGCCTGAGCCGACGCGGGAGCCGCCCCGCGGATGTGGCCGAGCATCAGCACCACCAATTCGGCCGGTCGCTCCAGCATCGGCAGGTGCGCCGCTCCCGCGATTTCGGCGTAATGCGCCCCGGGGATGCCGTCGGCCAGCTCCCGCAATTTCGCCGGGGGGGCCGACTGATCCGCATCTCCCGCGACGGCCAGCGTTCGCACCGGAATCTCCCCCAGCCGAGCAGTAACGTCGTGGCCGGCGAGCGCCTCGCAGCACAGCGCGTACGATTCGTCGTCGATCTCCAGAAGGGCGTTCAGGGCAGCGCCGCCGGCATCCGGGTCACGTTCGAGAAATCCGGGCGCGAACCAGCGTCGGGCGCTGCCCGCAACGACGGATGCCGTGCCGCTCGCGCGCACCTGCGCTGCGCGAGCATTCCACTCCGCAACCTCGCCGATCTTCGCGCCGGTGCAGATCGCAGTCAGGCTCAACAACCGCGACGAATGCCGTAACCCGAGTTCCAGCCCGATCGCACCGCCGAGCGACACCCCGGCGTAGTGGAACGCGCCGCCGCCGACCTCGTCGACGAGTTCGATCACGGCATCCGCCAGGTCTGCGACGGTAAACGGCTGTGTCGTTGCCGGACTGAATCCGTGACCCGGCAGGTCGTACCGCAGCACCCGGTGGTGCTCGGACAGCGCTTCGAGCACGCTGGACCAGAGCTCGCTGGTGGTGCCGAGCGAGGGCCCGAGGACCAGTAGTTCGGCGTCGGGTGCCCCACTGCGCACCGGCGCAACAGAACAACGAAGTGTTGGGATGCTCATTGGATGTCCGTCCTTTTGTGATGGACCGGCTTTTCGGCCTGCCAGCGCTCGAGTACCGCGTCGATCATCCTGCCGGAATGGCCGAGCGCGGCATCCGGATCGAAGGCGTTCCACACCGCCGCACGCAAACTCTCCGGGTGGCCATCGGCGACGAGCCGGCCGGACAGCACGACGCGCAGTGGCCGGTGGGTCGCCACGGACTCCCGCGCCGCCGCCTCAACGAGCTCGAACGCAGCGCGTTTGCCGAGCGCCTCGCCGAGGATCGTGCTCACCCGCTCGCTGAAAATGAGTCCGTCGGTGAGCTCGAGATTCGCGCGCATCCGCTCGGCGTCGACGTCGAGGCGGGCGGCCAGCGACGCTGCGCTCTCCGTGGCGGCGATCGTGAGGCTTTCCAGGTCGCGCAGCGTCGGCCATTCGGCGTGCCACGCTCCGCTGGGTCGCTGATCCTCGGCGAGCAGGCTGCCGTGCAATGTCGACAACAGCCCAGGTGCGCGCCGGGCCGCCGCCACGACCAAGAACGCGGTCACCGGGTTGCGTTTGTGCGGCATCGCGGAAGACCCGCCCTCGCCGTCGGCCAGTCGTTCGGAAAGTTCGCCGATCTCAGTGCGTGCAAGTACCGACACATCGAGCGCGAAGGCTCCAACCGCGCCGGCCGCAGCCGCGAGCGCATCACCCAGCTCCGTGATCGGTAGTCGGTCGGTGTGCCATGGGATCCGGGGCGCCCGCAACCCGAGTTCGGCGGCGTAACCGGCGATGATGGTGTCGACCATGCTCTGCGCGTCACCATCAAGAGTCCGCGCCGCCACAATGTCCGTCAAAACCGCCAGATTCCCGACGGCGCCGCCGAGCTGGGCGGGAAGCCCGTCGCGCACGGCTTCGATTCGCTCCCTGGCCGTGACCACGGCATCCAGCCAGCCCGCGACCACGAGCCCGAAACTGGTCGGCGATGCCTGCTGGCCGAGAGTGCGACCGGCAATCGGGGTCACGCGATACTGCGCCGCATGCACCGCGAGCGTACTGGCCAAGGTTGCCAGGGCATCCGACACCGCGCCGGTCACCCGGCGGGCGACCAGCATGGCGGCGGTGTCGAGGATGTCCTGGCTGGTGGCCCCGACGTGGATGGAATCGGACGCGCCGGCGCGCCGCTCCTCCGCCGCTCGCCCGAGCGCCTTCACCAGCGGGATCACGGGGTTGCCACCGGCGCGGCCGGCCGCAGCGATCGCCACGAGATCCAAACTGCCGGCGTCGGCCAGTCCGTCAACGACCTCGCTCATCCACGACGGCACGAGCCCGGCTTGGATGAGCGCCCGCGTCAGTCCGAGTTCGGCGTCGACGAGAGCCTGCAGCCAGGCAGCATCGCCGGTCAACCGAGTGGCGCTCGTGCCCTGGCTCAGCGGATCGAGCAGTCCGGCCGCGATCGACTCAGGCATCGAAGTCCAAAAAGACGGTCTCGCCCGCGCCCTGCAGCCGGATGTCGAACCGGTAGGAACGCTCACCGTCCGCGATCGCGACCAGAGTTGCGCGGCGCTCGGCCGGCACTGCGGCCAGCACGGCATCCGTCGCCTGGGCCTCGGCATCCTCGGGAAAGTATGCCCGTGTGAACAGGTGGTGCATCAGCCCGCGGGCGAAGACCGTCACAAGAACGTAGGGCGCACCAGCGCCGACCGCACCCGGCTTCACCGTGGTGAATGTGAAGTGGCCGGCCAGGTCGACCGCAGCGCGGCCGAATCCGGTGAATGAGTAGCCGTCGCGGCGCAGGCTGCCCTGTTCGCGCGGAACTCGGCCCGCGGCATCCGCCTGCCAGAGTTCGATGAGAGCATCCGGCACCGCCGTGCCCTCGCCGTCGTACACCGTGCCGTGCAGGCGGATCGCCTCAGGCAGATGCGCGGCAACCAGCTGCGGCCCGCCCTCGTACGGCAGCGCGTAGCCGAAGAACGGCCCGACCGTCTGCGACGGGGTTTGCGGGGAGCGCGGGGTCGCATCTGTTTCCGTGCCAGTCACATGGTCAGGCATCAGCATCCTCGCTCTCCATCCAAGTCGACCGCGGCCCGGTCAGCACAATGTCCCACACGTAGGCGAGCGAGAACTCTGACGCGCTCAGGTCGTGATCGAAGTGCCCGATCAGCCGCTCCCGCGCGGCCGGATCGGTGATCGACTGATAGATCGGGTCGAGGGCGAACAACGGGTCGCCGGGAAAGTACATCTGCGTCACTAACCGCTGCGTGAACGCCGACCCGAACAATGAGAAGTGGATGTGAGCCGGCCGCCACGCGTTCGTGTGATTCTTCCAGGGGTACGGGCCGGGCTTGATCGTCGTGAACTGGTACTCCCCGTTCTCGCTCGTGATCGTACGACCGACACCGGTGAAGTTCGGGTCGAGCGGTGCCGGATGCTGGTCTCGCTTATGCACGTATCTCCCGCCTGAATTCGCTTGCCAGATCTCAATCAGCTGGCTGCGCACCGGCCGGCCCTCGCCATCGAGCACGCGCCCGGAGACCGTGATGCGCACGCCGAGCGGCTCCCCGGAATGCTGGATCGTCAGGTCGCTTTCGAGCGGGTTGACGTCGGTGTGCCCGAACGCGGGCGAGAGGCGTTCGACCTCCTCCGGGTCCACACGCACCAACTCGTGCGTCGGATGCCGCAGCACCGAGCTGCGATACGGCGCGTAATCGCGTCGCGGATGCACCTCCGGCGTGCCGCCGGCCTCGACGGCCCGCCGAGCCTCGTCTTCGATCGCGCGCATCTCCGCGCTGATCTGTTGCTGGGTCGTCATTGCTACGCGTCCTCTCCTCTCGTCGTTGATGGGGTCATACTGCCGTTGGTCGAGTAGCGAGGAACGAGCGTATCGAGACCCCGTTGCGAGGTCTCGATACGGCCGCGGGCGGCCTACTCGACCACCGGAAGCTCGTGTTCACAGCGGCAACCCTGTGTATTGCTCGGCCAGCGAGCGCATCGCGTGCAGCGAATGGGTCGTGTAGTCCAGCTGGCCGAGTTGGCTGCGATAGTCGAATTGCAGCTCGTTGGATTCGCCATGATGGCGATGCAACATCCGGGTCATCCACCGGGAGAACTGCTGGATGCGCCACTGCCGCGCAAGCGCTGCGTCGCTGTAACCGGTCAACCCAGTGTCGTCGCCTGCATAGTGCGCGATCAGTGCATCCGCCAGCATGGTGACATCGGAGATCGCTGAGTTGAGGCCCTTCGCGCCGGTCGGCGGCACGATGTGGCCGGCATCCCCGGCGAGGAACAGGCTGCCATAGTGCAGCGTGGATGCGACGAAACTGCGCATCGGTGTGATCGACTTCTCCGTCACAGGGCCCTCATGCAGCGTCCAGCCGGGCACTTCGAGCCGCGTGTGCAGCGTGTCCCAGATTCGTGCGTTCGACCAGTCGTCGATGCGCTCGGTCGGCTCGACCTGCAGATACAGGCGAGTCACCTGCAGCGAGCGCATCGAATTCAGCGCGAAGCCGTCTTCGTGCAGGCAATAGATCAGTTCGTCCGTCGACGGTGCCACATCGGCGAGTATGCCCAACCAGGCATATGCGTAATTGCGCTCATACGAGGCGCGCGCCGCGACCGGCATTGCCGGACGACAGATGCCGTGCGACCCGTCCGCGCCCACGATGAAGTCGGCGTGCAACTCATGCGCTTCGCCATCGTGACGGAAGGTGACGCGGGGGTGCGCTGTCGCGATGTCGTGCACCGCGACATCCGCCGCTTCGAAATAGATCGTCGACCCATCGGCCTCATGCGCCTCGATGAGGTCGCGCACGACCGCCTGCTGGCCGTAGACCGTGACCGTGCGACCGACCAGTTGCGTGAAGTCGACGTGGTGGCGCTCGCCCGCGAACTGCAGATAGATGCCGTCGTGCACCAGTCCATCGCGAGCGACTCCGTCGCCGATCCCGAGCCGCGTGAGCGTCTCCACCGAGCCCTGTTCGAGCACTCCGGCGCGCACCCGCCCGTGAATGTATTCGACCGAGCGGCTCTCGACGATCACGGCATCGATGCCGGAGCGGCGCAACGCCCAACCGAGCAGCAACCCCGCTGGCCCGGCCCCGATGATGGCGACCCGCGTGGTTTCTGTAGACATTGAATTCCTTGCGACAGCTTCTTGCGACGGTGAGAGACGTTGTGTCTCGAGGATGCCCTGGAACGCGTCGGCACAGGCGGGCACTTCCACCCAGTGGAAGCGAATGCGCCCGCTCAGCCTGCCCTGCGGTAGCCGAGCGCCCTGCTAACCCCCTGGGCGGCGGCGCGCACGGCGCGCTCGTGCGCGGCATCCGGATTGGGAGTGGTGTGCGTGACGATCGAGACGGCGGCGACGACCAGCCCGGTCCGATCACGGATCGGCGCGGCAATCGAGCTGGACCCCGCGGTCATCTCCTCACCCATGAACGCGATACCCTCGGCGCGTACTGCGGCGATGCGGTGTCGCAGCTGCTCCGGTGTGCTCACCGTGTCGGGCAGAAACCGTTGCAGCGGTGCCGCCAGGTACGACTGGATGACGTCGGGCGGCGCGAAGGCGAGCAGCACCATGCCGACGCCGGTCGCGTGCAGCGGCAGCCGCCCGCCGACCCGGGAGATGATATGCACGGCCTGATGCCCCGACAGCTTCTCCAGATACAGCGCATCATGCCCGTCGAGGATCGCCAGTTGCACGTGCTCGCGGGTGGCTTCGTAAAGGTCTTCCAGATACGGCAGGGCGATGGTGCGCAGGTTGCGCGCGGTTGGGGTCTGCACGCCGATCTCCCACAGCCGCATGCCCAGGCTGTAGCGGCCGTCCTCCTGTCGGGCCAGCCCGCCCCAGTTCACCCATTCGGCGACGAGCCGATGCGTCGTCGACAGCGGTAGGCCGGCGCGCTGCGCGATCGCAGTGAGAGTGAGCGCAGCGGCAGGAGCCGGAGCGCTGAACGCGTCGATGACCGCGAACATCCGCGCCGCGACGGACCGGTCGTCGCGCCGCGGGCCCGGGCCGTCCGCATGCGCTGGCCGTGCTGGCTTGCCTGACATTTGCACTCAACGGTAGCGGATGCGCACGCAGGTCGACCACGCACGTCGCGCACGCCCGTCGCGCGCTTACCCATCCGCAGCTACCCGTCTAGCAACGATCACTCACCCAGAGATACCCATTCGGACGAGTGTGCGTGCAGAGGCGCTATCACTCGTCCGAACGACCATCGCTCGAGGCGCGAAAGACCGGCCGCGGCTACGAGGCCGATCCGCTGTGGAGGGCACGTCGACGCCCGCATAAGCTTGACCGATGGCCATCCCGAAGATCCTGCTCTACTACGTCTTCACGCCGCTGGCAGACCCGGATGCCGTGCGCGTCTGGCAGCGCGACCTCTGCGAGTCGCTCGGACTGCGCGGCCGCATCCTGATCTCGCGAGATGGTATCAACGGCACGATCGGCGGCGACCTCAAGGCCGTCAAACACTACCTCCGCGGCACCCGCTCCTACCCACCGTTCACGAACCTCGACGTGAAGTGGAGTGAGGGCACCGGCTTCGTCGAGGTGAACCCGCGCGAACTGAGCACGCCCATGCGACGCAGCGGTTGGCTACAACGCACGGCAGAGGGCAATGCGCTGCTTAGCGCCGACTTTCCCCGCCTCAGCGTCAAGGTGCGCGACGAGATCGTCAGCTTCGGCGCACCCGACGAGCTCCGCGTCGACGCGACCGGCGTGCTTGGCGGCGGCATCCGACTGAAACCCGACGAACGGCACACCCTCGTCGCCGAGCGCGGCGAGGAGGTCGCTTTCTTCGACGCCCGCAACAGTTTCGAGGCTGAGATCGGCCACTTCACGAGCGCCATCGTTCCGAACGTCGCGAACACCCGCGAGTTCGTCGCTGCCCTCGACAGTGGCGCATTCGACCACCTCAAGGATCGGCCGGTCGTCACGTACTGCACCGGCGGCATCCGCTGCGAGGTGTTGAGCGGCCTGATGCAGAACCGCGGCTTCGGCGAGGTCTACCAGCTCGACGGTGGCATCGCCCGCTACGGCGAAGCGTTCGGCGACGACGGCCTGTGGGAGGGCGCCCTCTACGTCTTCGACAACCGCATCTCGATGGACTTCAGCGACCACACGACCATCGTCGGCCACTGCACCCGGTGCGGCACCTCGACCAAACGCATGCAGAGCTGTGCGGATGCCTCCTGCCGTATCCAACTCGTCGTCTGCACCTCCTGCGCGGATGCCGCACCCGCGCTCTGCGCGCAGCACGCGTCTGCGTAACACTGCGCAGCACAGGAATACCTGGCGCCGCGCGCGCATTGCGACGATCATGAACAGCATGGATCCGGTCGCCACCATCGCCTGGATCGTGTCTTTCGTCGTGGTCACGGTCACCATCACGGGTCTGTCGCGCCGCATCGGCTGGTCGGCGCCCGTCGCACTGGTGCTGGTCGGTGCGATCGCGTCGTTCGTCCCGGGCATTCCGCGGGTGCAGGTGCAACCTGAGGTCATCCTCTACGGCCTGCTGCCGCCGCTTCTGTTCGCCGCTGCCATTCGCACCTCCTTCGCGGATGTCCGTGCCCGCCGCGACAGCATCCTCCTGCTATCCGTCGGGCTGGTCGCGTTCACGGTGATCGTGGTCGGCTTCGCCACCTGGCTGGTCGTCCCGGCGCTCACGCTTGCCGCCGCTTTCGCGTTCGGGGCCGTCGTCGCTCCAACCGATACCGTCGCCACCACCGCGATCATCGGTCGCCTTCACCTGCCCCGGCGCCTCGTGACCGTGCTCGAGGGCGAGAGTCTGCTCAACGACGCGACGGCGCTCGTCGCGCTGAACGCATCCATCGTGGCGATCTCCGGGGTGCTCAATCCGTGGCTGATCGTCGGCGATTTCGCCTTGGCTGTCGTTGCCGGTCTGGTCGTCGGGCTCGCAGTCGGCCTCGTGCTCGCCGCCATCCGGCGCCGGTTGCATGCGCCGGTGCTCGACACCAGCCTGTCGCTGGTCACGCCGTACATCGCATTCATCATCGCGCAATCCCTCGGCGGATCCGGTGTGCTCGCCGTCGTCGTCGCAGGCCTCTACCTCGGCTACCGGTCGCCCGTCATCCAATCGGCCGAGGCACGCATTGCGGAGTCGATCAACTGGCGCACCATCCAGTTTCTGCTCGAGAACGCCGTGTTCCTCTTCATCGGGCTCGAACTGGCGAGGATCCTCACCGACGCGCTCAAGAGCGGGTTCACCGTCGGCCAGGTCGTACTGATCTGCGTCGTCGTGCTGATCGCCCTTCTCGCTGCCCGCTTCGGCTGGATGGCCGCCATCACGGCGCTCTATCGCCACGGGCCTTGGCGGCTGCGCGAGCGCGGTTGGAGTTGGCGCACGAGCATCGCGGTGTCCTTCGCGGGCATCCGTGGAGTGGTGACCCTCGCCGCCGTGTTCCTGTTGCCGCCGCAGACTCCCTATCGCGAGTTCCTGCAGTTCTTGGCGTTCGTCGTGGTCGTCGGCACCCTGCTCGAGGGGCTGGCACTGCCGTGGGTCATTCGCAGGCTGCGGTTGCCTGCGCCCGACATCGCGCAGGAGGCGAGCGAGATGCAACGGCTGCTGGCTGAAGCTCAGTCCGCCGGATTGGATCAGCTCGAACTCGACGTGACGGATGCCGACGACGCTGCGGTCGTCACCCGGCTCCGCACGAACGAGGCGTTTCTTCGCGATGCACTTGAGAACCCGAACTCCGACGGCGAGGAAGCGTCCCCGGAGGCGTATCGACGGCTGCGCCAGTCCATGCTGACGGCCGAGCGGCGAGCGGTCGCGGCTGCACATGCGCAGGGGCGCTATCAGGCCGCCTCGGTGCGCCGCGTCACTGCTTTCCTCGACGCGGAGGAGGCCGCTCTGCGCATCTCCACGCCGCGCAACCCCGGCGACCGCGGGCGCCAATCCGCGCCGAAACCGCACTCCCCACGAAATCCGACACCGTAGCTCCAGCCCGGGCGCGCCGGATCAGCTCGGCCGGGCCGGATACTGCGGCGCAGTCAAGCGCGCCGCATCCGCGTTCTTCCTCGCTGCCCTCGCCCGCGCCCGTCTGCTGCGCGGTAGCCGTGACCAGACCCGTGCGCTCTGACTGGACAGCGCCAACATCACCAAGATGTCGAATGCCAGTCCGGGCAACGTGGTGAACAGCGTGATCTTCGGGCCGCCGTTGAAGTAATCGATGGCGCTCCCGACGATGACCATCGTCCCGAACACCATTGCCGCGATGCGGGCCCAGTTGCTGCCGCGGAAGACGAGAATGATCAGGCCGATGTAGATCAGCACGGCGATGGCCGCAAGGGCGACCAACACCCAGATGACGATCGCCGCGACTGCGTGCGCCTCGTCCGGCGTGAGATTCGGCTCGTCGATCCGGGCCGACCGTACGATCTCGCCCCACGTGAAGAAGATCGACGCAATCGTGACAATGCCCGCAAATACGCGGAACAGCATGAGCAGCGAGCCGAGCACGATCTGCACCGGGCGCTTCGTCGCCGGGTCGACCGGCGGCGCAGCCGCTTGCGCGCCGGGCGGCACCGGCAGCGCCCGAAGGTCGACGATCGGCAGGTCGCCATCCGTCACGATCGTGTCGCCGCCGCCGTTGCGCGAGTGATAGCCGGTCGAGAAATCGCGGATAACGCGCACGTCGATCGCGTCATCCGATGAGGTCAGCGTGTTCACGATGTGGTCGCGTTCGATGTCCGTGTTCGCATCGATCTTGTGGGTGATCTGCAACGTGAACAACGAGAACCCGACGCTGCGGTCGAACGTTCCGGCGGCCAGCCAGTCCACCTGATGGCCGCCGGGCAGCAGCCAGCCCTCCGGGCTGCGCCAGAACCGCACGTGGTGTCGCTTGGCAGGGTTGCCCAGCACCTCTTGCTGGTATGCGACATCCTGCTGCTTTTCGAACAGCATCAGGGGGCTGACCGGCGCTTCGTCGTAGCTGCGGCGCGTGATCGTCGATGTGACGATCCGCCAACTCGACGCGAAGGTGACGTCGTCGGCACGGGTCCAGCCGGCCTGGCTCATCGCCAGTTTCAGCTGTTCCTCGCTGCCGAGCAGCGCCAGGTTGATCGGGTCGCCGAGCAGTCCGTCGCTGGTACGCGCGCGCCCGATGAAGTAGTTCGGAACGTACAGCCTCGTCAGAATGCGATGCAGTCGTGGCAACACCAGATAGGCCAGTACCAGCCAGAACAGCACGAAGAAGACGATCTGCCACCAGCCCCACGCAAAGCTCTCGGAGAGCACGAGCCAGGCCAGCCAGACGGCGGCAAGCCCGCCGAAGATGAAGAATCCGTAGTCGAAGGCGGCGTTGACCGAGACGCGACCGCGCGGCAGCGGTAGTGCGCTCACCTTTGTCGGCTCGGACATGCCTTCATGCTATCGGGAGGGTAATGTCGACGGCCCAGCGTGCGCCACAAGCATGCTTACGGCATGTCGGCCGCCCACTCGAGAGCGGCAAGCGATTGCGCGACATCCGCGGCATCCGTCGACCAGTTGCTGACCGAAATGCGCAGCACGTCGCGGTCGTGCCAGCGGGAGCCGGACATCCACGTGACGCCGCTCGCGAGCAGCCGTTCGGTCACACGCTTTGTGCGCTCGTCGCCACCGAAACTGACGCAGACCTGCGTGAACACCACATCGTTGATGACGTCTGCGCCGGGGATGCGCGCGATCCCGTCGGCGAATGCGGTGGCGTGCGCAGCGAACCGCTCCACGAGCGCGATCGTGCCGGACCGGCCGAGCGATCGCAGCGCCGCCCACACCGGCACACCGCGGGCGCGGCGCGACACCTCGGGGACGCGCTCGAACGGATCGCCCGGGCCCGGATCATCCGTCATGAAATAGCTCGTCTTCGCGCCGAACATGGTGCGTACGGCCTCGGGCCGGGCGACGATCGCGATTCCGCAGTCGTATGGCACGTTGAGGGTTTTGTGCGCGTCCGTCGTCCAGGAGTCGGCGGCCTCGACACCGGCGAGCCGATCACGCAAGCGCGGGCTGGCGGCCGCCCAGAGCCCGAATGCGCCGTCGACGTGCACCCACGCACCGCGCTCGTGTGCGATCGCGATCGCCTCAGCCATCGGGTCGAATGCGCCGGAGTGCACGTTGCCGGCCTGCAAGCACACGATAGCCGGGCCGTGGGCTTGGTCGCCGCCAGGTGCGGCGCCGTCCATCGCCTCAGCGAGCGCAGCCGGCAGGATGCGTCCCTGATCGTCGGCCTCGACTGCGATCGGCGCGCCCAACCCGAGATAGCCCAGCGCCATATCAATGGAGGCATGCCGGTCGGCGCCGACGAACACCCGGATGCGAGGCGCACCGGTCAGCCCGTCGGTCGCCACGTTCCAGCCCGTTCGCGCCAGCACCTCCTGACGCGCTGCAGCGAGCCCGACGAAGTTGGAGGTGGTGGCGCCGGTGGTGAAGCCCACGTCGCATCCACTCGGAAGTCCCAGGAGGTCGAGCAGCCAACTCGCTGCGGCTTCTTCGGCCGCGACGACTGCCGGAGCCGAGAAACGTAACGACGCGTTCTGGTCCCAGGCGGTGACGAGCCAGTCTGCGCCGAGTGCGGCGGGCAGTGTTCCGCCGGTCACCCAGCCGTAGAAGCGGCCGGACTGCATGGCCATCAGCCCCGGTTCGGCCAGTGTTGCAAGCTCGTCGACGACAGTCGCGGCATCCGTTGGCTCGTCGGGGAGCACACCACCGAACGCGTCGCGAAGTTCGCTCGCGCGCATCCGCGGCGGCACCGGGCGAGAGCCCACGGTCGCGAGCCAGCGCAAGGCGTGCGCCTGCGCTACTTCGACGACTTTGTCATAGGTATCCGGCTGGGTCGACATGCGTTCATGCTATTCCAGCCGGTCGCTGGGCGAAGCCGAGGCGCCACACCGGAGATTGCACGGCAACCCGGACGGGCAAACGCATTCCGGTCCGGGCTAGCGCGCAAAGTCCGGGCTTGCGTGTAGCCGACCCCGCTGGCGCGCCCCGCCCGTCGACTCGCCGCCCTCGACACCGGCCGCGCAGTTGCGTACTGTTCGTTCTATCGCAATGTCCGTATCAAGCGAGAGGAACGCGATGCCGCAGGGGGTCCCGATCGAGTTTTCGGGTGTGACCAAGCGTTTCGGCGAGGTCGCCGCCGTCTCCGACCTCAGCTTCACCGTCGAACCGGGGCGGGTCACTGGCTTCCTCGGCCCGAACGGCGCCGGCAAAACCACCTCACTGCGGATGCTGCTCGGCCTTGTCACACCCACCAGTGGCACAGCCACTTTCGGGGGCGTACGCTACCGCGATCTGCCCTCCCCGCTGACCACTGTCGGAGCCGCGCTCGAAGCGGCCAGCTTCCACCCTGGTCGCACGGCGCACAGTCACCTCGCCGTGTACGCGACAGCCGCCCGAATCGACCAAGCTCGCGTGCCCGTCGTGTTGAAGAAAGTCGGCCTGGCCGACTACGGCAATCGCCGTGTTGGCGGGTATTCGCTCGGCATGCGCCAGCGGCTCGGCCTCGCGTTCACGCTGCTCGGTGACCCGAGCGTTCTCGTGCTCGACGAGCCGATCAACGGGCTCGACCCGGAAGGCATCAAGTGGATCCGCACCTTCCTCCGCGAGCTCGCCGCCGAAGGGCGCACGATCCTGGTCAGCTCCCATCTGCTCTCCGAAGTGCAGCAGAGCGTCGATGAGGTCGTCATCATTGCGAACGGCGAACTGGTGCACCGCGGGCCGCTCGAAACGCTGGAAAATGCCGACAACATCCAGGTGATCGTCGAGTCCCCCGACCGCGACGCCCTCGAAGCCGCTCTCCGGGCCGCGAACCTTAGTTTCACTGTCGTGCGCAGCGGCCTCATGGTCACCGGTGCTGAGACCGCGCAAATCGGGCATGTCGCCTTCGTCGCGGGCGTCGAATTGAGCACGTTGCATCGACAGAAATCCGGTCTCGAAGAAACGTTCCTCTCCCTCGTCGGAGAGGGGGACTCACTGTGAGCAACTTCTTCGCCGGCCTCAAGGCCGAGTTCGCCAAGGTTCTCACGACCCGGATGTGGTGGATCCTCGCCATCGTGCTGTTCGTCTACATAGCGCTCATCTCGGGTGGTCTCGGCGCCCTGTTCGGCGCGATCAGCACCGGCAAAATCACGCCGCGAGGCGGGGGCGGCGGAGGCGCCCTGCCGCACTTCGGAGCCCTTGCGCCGCTGATCTACAGCTTCGCCACCTCGGTCGGCTACGTGTTCCCCGTGCTGCTCGGCGCGTTGGCGACGACCGGCGAATTCCGGCATCAGACGTTGACGCCGACCTTCCTCGCCAATCCGCGACGCGAGCAGGTGCTCGAAGCCAAGAGCCTGTCGTCGCTTGTCGTCGGTGCGGGCTATGGCGTCGTAGCCCTGCTCGCATCCGTCGGCGCCGGATCGGCCGCGCTGTCGATCTTCGGCATCGACACGGCGCTCGGCGACAGCAGTACGTGGGCGCTGTTCGGCCGGGCGCTCATCGCGATGGCACTCTGGGCTGCGATCGGCGTCGGACTCGGCACGCTCATCCCGAACCAGACCGCCGCGATCGTGATCATCCTGGCGTTCACCCAGTTCGTCGAACCGCTGCTGCGCCTGGCTGCATCGTTCTCGGACGTGACCGCCTCGATCGGCAAATTCCTGCCGGGCGCCTCCAGCGACGCCCTCGTCGGTTCCAGCTTCTTCACCATCCAGACTCCGGATGCCCAATCCCTCGACTGGTGGCAGGGCGGCCTCGTTCTTCTCGGCTACGCGGTCATCCTCACGGTCGTCGGCTACTACACAACCTGGCGCAAGGATGTGACCTGAGCGGGATCGGGCTGCAGCCGTCGTCCACAGAGGACAGGTATCGCCGTTGCGTTGAAGGCATCTGAGTGAGATTTGCGCACGGGCTGGCCATACGCGACACCTCGGCTCGAGCTGGCTACGGATGCCTGTGTCCGTGCGGGAGTGCCCGTAGAAGGTCCGGCGGATTCAAGCGGCTATTCGGTTCAGTTGCAGGAGCTCTGCAACAATTGTCACCATGAGACGTTGGATCCGGAATCTTGCCGTGGGTCTGCCCGTGCGTGGCGAGTACGTTCTCGCTTCGCTTGGGGGTGACCGATCGACGGGCGTCGAGTTCTGCCGGGCGATTGGTGGCGGAATCGATTTCGGTGAAACCTCTGACCTGGCTTTGCGCAGGGAGTTCCAGGAGGAGCTGGGGTTCGACGTGGAGCCAACACTACTGCTCGGCGTTATGGAGAATCTTTTCGAGTTCGAGGGCATGCCCGGGCACGAGATTGTGCACGTCTACGCGATTGAGTCGCATGAGATCGATGCGCTCGGCCTCGACGCTGATCTCACGATTCTCGATCAAGGGAATCCCGTTCGCTGGTACACACGGTCTCAGTTCAAAGCGAGGAAGCCGCCGTTATACCCGGAGGGGATCTTGGACTTACTGCCCGCCTGACATTCCCGCACCGGGCGCTTACCGGCCAGCTGCCTCCCGGCGGGTTGTGGGCGGCTACCCTTCGCGGGATGCCTCCCGACAAGTACTACCTTGTGGTGTCCAACAATCGTCGTAATCAGAAACTCGGGACAGCCCTGGTTACTCGCCTCACCAGTAGTGTGCGCAGGCCGCTACTCGGAAGCATGATCGAGCTCCCCCGTGGCGAACCCCTCAGGGGTTGCGTCCTCTGCAACGAAATCGAATGAATGTATCCGGAAGATGCCCGCGCCAAAGTCGGCGCATTCGGCCTACAAACCATGCGACTTGTCGCAACCGGTCTGAAGGCTGCTCTCAGCATTGACTAACAACCGCCGCACACATTGTCGTCGAACGCCCGCAAGCCGTTGGAGAGTGCCCGTTCAGAGTTCCGGTGTTGGACGTACCCAGACCGTACGCGATCCCGGCGATGGTTGCCTCGCGATCGCGCGTATCGACCCCGAATCGGCGGCTGTTCAGGCTCATCCAGCAGGTCAACGACGACCACACCGCTGTCGAGGTGGTGTCCCGGCACGGCGAGTTTGAGCAGCACGACCTCCTGGATGCGTGAGGCGCATGATCGCCTTCGACCCGAATGGGTGGGAGGACTACTTTTGCTGGCACCGCCCCACCAGTTCAGCGAGACTCGCGTAGCCCAGTCGGGGCTACGTCAGCAACTGCCGTGGCCGCGCCGAAGGCGGCGAACGATATCGACCTAAGCGTTTGAATTCGGCTGGCCTTCCGTTCGGCCGTTTGGAGGCTTGTGGGACTCATAGTCACACCTCGATCCCGTTCATTCGGCCGCACCGACCGGGCTGTGAATCGTGTCGGGGTTGCCGATGACGTCGAGCATCGCTTGTGCGAGCGCGCTGCGGGAAATCGAGGCGCCGTGTGGTGCGTTGTGGCCGATTGCCATCCTGTAGTCAGTGGATGGCTTGTCGGTCAGGCGTGGCGGCCGCATGATGGTCCACTCCAGCCCGCTGCCCTTGACCACCACTTCCATGGCTGCCAGGTCTGCGTACTGGTTGGCGAAGACGCGTTTCATCAGGGGCACCGCTACCGTGCGCATCAGGAAGCCTTCCCCTGGGTCGCGAGCGGGTGTCGGGCTGCCCGGCGTTGACAGCGTGGCCACAGGGGACGCGCTGATCACCACGAGCCAGCGACTGCCGACAGCGTGCATGGCTTCCACAATCGCGGTCGTGCCGGTGGTGACGATTCCGACTTCGGCTTTGGATGTCGGTCCAAGGCACGACAGCACCGCGTCTGCGCCGTCTACGGCCGACTCCAGAGCGGCCCGGTCGGTGGAGGCCAGGTCGACGGCGAACGCCCGAACGGTCGGCGGCAGCCGGGTCGTATCCCTGGCTACGGCGGTGACGTCGTGCCCGGCGGTGACGTCGTGCCCGGCGTCGGTGGCTTGCTCCAGAACGAGTCGGCCGACCCGGCCGGTTGCCCCGACGATTGTGATCTTCACGCTTCCGTCCTCCTGGAGCCGTTCGCGTTCGCGACCAGTGGTCGCCCAACGGCGCCGGTTGCTCCCGCTACCAGAATCATGATGTGCCTTCCATTCAGTGCCGCACAAGAACGTTCACCTACAAGGACGGCACAGCCACGGAGAAAGTGACAGGGCGAAAGTTGTCACTTTCATGCTCAGCGTTTCGTCCTGGTTAGTCTGAGCCCATGACCTTTCGCGCGATCGTCATCGACCAAGTCCGAGACGGTTCTCGCATCACAGAACACTCGGCCGGGCTGCGTGAGCTGACCGAAGACTTCCTGATGCCCGGGAACGTCACGATCGATGTCAGCCATTCCGGCATCAACTTCAAAGACGGCCTCGCCCTCGCCGGCAAGCCCGGCGTCGTCGGCATCTCCCCGCTCGTCCCCGGCATCGATTTGGTCGGCACCGTCAGCGCGTCGGATGACCCGCGCTGGAAGCCGGGCGACGCCGTCATCCTCAATGGCGACGGCATCGGTGAACGGCACCACGGCGGCCTCGCCGAGCGCGCCCGCGTGCGCAGCGACGCACTGGTGGCCCTTCCGGAAACGATCGGCCCTGCCCGCGCCGCCGCTATCGGCACCGCAGGATTCACTGCCATGCTCTGCGTGCTCGCACTCGAACGCCACGACGTGACTCCGGATGCCGGCGACATCCTCGTCACCGGTGCAGCAGGCGGCGTCGGCTCGGTCGCTCTCGCGCTACTGAGCCACCGCGGTTACCGGGTGACCGCCTCGAGCGGCCGCGCCGCAACGGAGGGCGACTATCTGACGCGCCTGGGCGCATCCGCCGTCATTGATCGAGCCGAACTCGGCGAACCGGGCCGACCCATGCAGAAGCAGCGCTGGGCCGGGGCGATCGACTCGGTCGGCAGCAACACGCTCGCGAACGTGCTCGCACAGACCAACTACGGTGGCGCAGTCGCCGCGTGCGGGCTCGCCCAGGGCGCCGACCTGCCGGCCACCGTGCTGCCGTTCATCCTGCGCGCGGTCACCCTGGCCGGCGTCAACTCGGTGGATGCCCCGCTGCCGCTACGGCAGCTAGCCTGGCGCACGTTGGCCGCCGAACTCGACCTCGTGCTGCTCGACGAGCTGACGACCATCATCCCCTTGGCGGATGCGTTCGGCCGGGCCGACGACATCCTGGCCGGCCACGTACGCGGACGCACCGTCGTGGATGTGCGCGCCTAACCGCCATAGATCGGTCGCAGCGCAATAGGCTGACCGCATGATCATCATCGCGGTATTGGTCATCGCCCTGGCGGCAGCGCTGCACGTGGGTATCTTCCTTATGGAGAGCGTCGGCTGGTCACGCCCCGCCGTGTGGAAGCGGTTCGGGGTTGCCAACCAGGAAGCCGCGGAGATCACGAAGCCGCTCGCCTACAATCAGGGCTTCTACAACCTGTTCCTGGCAATCGGCGCGATCGTCGGCGTGATCCTGTTCGGCTTCGGCATGCACGACGCCGGAATGGCGCTGATCGTCTTGACGATGGCGAGCATGGCCCTGGCGGCACTCGTGCTGATCACCACCGGCAAGGGCTTCATTCGCGCGGCGCTGATCCAAGGCCTGCTGCCGCTCGCCGGCCTGGTGCTGATCTTCCTGGCGTAACCGCCCCTGCGTCACCTGCCCGACGCGAGCCGCCCGACGCGACCCACCCGACGCGACCCGCCCGACGGCGTCACGCTGCACCGTGCTTTGAACGCAAGCCCGGACCCGCAAGCGCTTTCCGATCCGGGCTTGCGCGCAATCTCCGGGCCACCGCAAAGCGTGCCCACACAATGCAGGCCCGCCGCACGGGCGGCCGTCGGCTACCGCGGCAGCAGGTCGTCGGCGAGGTGCTCCGGGACGAAGCCGCGCCCGACGATCCGTGCGGCCAATCGTTGCACGACGGGCATCGCTGCTGCAAGCGCAAGACCGGTCGCACGCGGAACCGGATCGGGCAGGATGGCGCCGCCCCCGGGTTTCGCGAAACTGGCGTGCGCCTCGATCTGAAGCGCCTGCATGCGGCGGATCGCCCGCATCCGGCGATTCTGGATGCCCGCGCAATCCTCGTCGATCGCCGCCGCACTAGCGCCGAAGCGCAGCGGCCGCACGAGCGCGTTGGCGGTTGCGACGGCATCCTGAATCGCATAGTTCACGCCAACGCCGAACGCGGGCGACATTGCGTGCGCGGCGTCTCCGATCAGCAGCATGCCTGGCAGGTGCCACGTGGCAAGACGGTTGATCTGCACGGAGAGCGGCTTGACCTGATCCCAATGCGTGACGGTGTCAAGCACCGACTCGAGGAACGGTGCAGTGGAGCTGACGGCCGCGCGGAACGCCGTCAGGCCGCCCTGCCGCAGAGCAGCGAACCCGCCCTTGGGAATGACGAACCCGACCTGCACATAGTCGCCGCGCGGGATCGTGATGAGGAGGGCCTTCTCGTCGAGGTACGCCAGCGTGTCCGGCAGCTCGGCATCGGGCTTCGGCACCCGGAACCAGAGCACGTCGACGGGCGCGCCGAAATCCTGCGGCACGAGGCCGGCCGCATCGCGCAGCGTTGACGAGCGGCCGTCGCAGGCGACGGTGAGCCGAGCGCGGATCTCGAGCGGGCCATCCGAATCGGTAGCGGTTTGCCCAACGGCGCTGACGCCCGCAATGACGCCACCGGTGCCCGCATCGCGGATGAGCCCGGTCGCCTCGGTGTTCATCAGCAGGTGGAATCCCGGATAAGCCGCAGCCTTGCCGGTCAAGAAGTTCAGAAAATCCCACTGAGGCATGAGCACGAGAAAGTTGTCGGGCGGCGGCAGGCGGCGGAAGTCGATGGGATGCAGGCGATGACCGTTGACGACGGCGTCGAGGGTGGTGACCTCGTTGTGCGGCAGGGCCAGGAATTCGCGCCGCCAGCCGAGCTCGCCGAGCAGGCCGAGCGTGGACGGATGGATAGTGTCGCCGCGGAAATCACGAAAGAAATCCGCGTGCTTCTCGAGCACGGCGACTTCAAGGCCCGCCCGCGCCAACAGCAGGCCGAGCATGATCCCGGCCGGTCCACCGCCTGCGATGCAGCAGTCCACCTCGAGTTGTTTCATCAGACCGCCGATCGCTAGAAGGGGCCGCTGACAGAAAGCTACTACAACGAAGGGTTACGCGGAGCTTTGGGCGGGTCAGAAAGTTGCGTCGGCTTCGGCGGCAGCGGGGTCGGCCGGATCGATTCGCAGGGCTTCGACAAGCCCTGCGGCGTGCGGTGTAGAGACGATGATCCGCGAGAAACGGCCGTCGCCGGTCTCGGCGGTCGGCTCGAGCTCGATCACGACGGCGGAGCGCTGTTTGCCCTTGACAAGCAGAAAATCGGTGCCCCCGTGGAACTTCCAGCAACCTATCGCCAGTGCCAGCGGAATGTTCGTGCCCGGCGACGGGACTCCTCGAATCCAAACCCACGGATCTTCGGTGATCTGGGCCGAGCGGATGTCGTCGCGCGCCACGACGAGATCGCTTGCGCGTAACGCAAGCACCTTCTCCGCTCTCGTCAGGTGGATCTCGAGCCTGTCGCGGTGCACGTGGAGATCGGCCATGACACTAGTCTGCCTGGTTTCACCTGAGCAGGCGCTGGCGAAAGGCCACAATGCGGTAACCGTTTCTTCACTGCATTCACAACATTTCGTGACCATCCCGTCATCGGCATGTATCTTGTTCTCGTGGCAGACCAACGGCGTACTCCCGGTTCGCAGACTTCACTTCGTGAAGCCAACCGTGGTCGAATCGTCGACGCTGTCAAAAAACACGGCGGGTTGACCCAGGTTGAATTGGCTGGGACCACAGGCCTTTCGCCCGCGACCGTTTCGAACATCGTGAAGGAACTCGTGGGCGTCGGCACGCTCCACACCGCCCCCAGTACGCGCAGCGGCAGACGTGCTCAATATGTGACGCTCGCACACGCGCTCGGCCTCGTCGTGGGCGTGCACTTTTCGACCCGACACATGCGTATTGCACTCACCGACGTCGCCCACACCATCCTCGCCGAACAGCACATGCCGCTCGCCCGTGACCACCGCGCCGACAATGAGTTGGACAAGACCGCCATGCTCATCGCGGACCTGCTCGAATCCGTCGACGCGCACCGAGACGACGTGCTCGCTGTGGGCATCGCCCTTCCCGCTCCGCTCAGCCGGGCGAACGGCACGACCGCTCGAAGCGGCATCATGCGCGGCTGGGACGGCATCAACGTCGCCGATGTCATGCGGTCGCGCATTCAGCGGCCTGTATTTGTGGACAACTCGTCCAACCTCGCCGCCCTGGCCGAACTTCGCCTGGGTGCTGCGCGCGGAAAGTCCGACTTCGTGCTGGTCGACGTGGGTGACGGCATCGGATCCGGCATCGTGATCGGTGGTCGCGTCATCCGCGGGCACAGCGGAGCGGCGGGCGAATTCGGCCACATGACGATCCGCGAGGGCGGGCCACTGTGCCGGTGCGGCAATCGCGGTTGTTTGGAGGCGATCGCAGGCGGACCGGCCATCCTCGACAAGCTGCGCGAACAGCATCCCAGCTTCAAGCTGAGCGATCTTGTGGTGCGCGCCATGTCTGGCGACTCCGAGTGCATCAGGGCAATCGCCGACGCGGGGAGACACATCGGGGTGGCTGCCGGCAACCTCTGCAATCTGCTCGACCCGGAGCGGATCGTTGTCGGCGGCGAGCTTGCTCGGGCCGGTGAGATCCTACTCGGCCCACTGCGCTACGCCGTCGAAAATGCCCTTATTGTCGGCTTCGACGCAATGCCCGACATCGTGCAAACGCAGCTTGGCGACCGTGCCGCAACCATGGGCGCGGTGTTGCACGCCATCGATCAGATCGCCATAGGCGCCACCTGACCACCATGGGCCCGCGAAAGTCGCAACCAGCTTGTTACCAAAACCTTGAGTTCAATACTTGACGCCAAGTCAGTGAACTGTCATGCTCATGCCAGCCGCCAAAGTGGGCGGCTTTCGAATCGGAGGTTTTTCAATGAAGATCGCCACCACGAGAGCGGTCATCGCCACGGCCGCGATCCTGCTCACAGCCGGCACACTCACAGCTTGTTCGAACGGAGCCGGATCAGGATCCGGCTCCACGAGCACAACGGGTGCATCGACGGCGAAGATCGGCCTACTCCTGCCCGACTCCGTGACAGCGCGGTATGCGAACGCAGACCGGCCGTACTTCACGGCGAAGATCAAGGCCCTGTGCCCGAACTGCACCGTTCTGTATGCGAATGCAGACGCGGACGCAGCAAAGCAACAGCAGCAGGCAGAGTCAATGCTCACCCAGGGCGCAAAGGTGCTCGTCATCAGTGCACAGGACGGTAAGGCAGCGGCCACCATTGTCAGCGAGGCGAAGGCCAAGAACGTGCCGGTCATCTCGTACGACCGCCTGATCGACAGCCCCGACTCCGCCGCCTACATCTCTTTCGACAATGAGAAGGTCGGCGAACTGCAGGGCACTGCACTGGTCGAGAAGCTGAAGTCGGACGGCGTCGCGCCGGGTGACGGCGGCATCCTCATGGTCAACGGCTCGCCGACAGACAACAACGCCACGCTCTTCAAGGCCGGTGCACACAAGATGATCGACCCGAGCGGCTACAAGGTGCTCGCCGAGTTCTCGACTCCCGACTGGGATCCGGCACAGGCTCAGAACTGGGTCGCCGGCCAGATCTCGCAGTTCGGCGCCAAGATCAAGGCGGTATACGCGGCTAACGATGGTACCGGCGGTGGCGCGATCGCGGCACTGCAGGCTGCCGGAGTCAAGCCGGTTCCGCCGGTGACCGGACAGGATGCACAGCTCACGGGCATCCAGAACATCCTCGCCGGAACGCAGTACATGACGGTGTACAAGGCGATCAAGCCCGAGGCGGAGCAGGCGGCTCAAATGGCCATCGACCTCGTCAACGGCAAGAAGCTCGCGACAACCGTCACGGTCAACACTGCCAGCGGCGCGGCGATCCCGTCCGTCTTGCTGACACCCGTGGCCGTCACGGTGAAGAACATCGAGAGCACGGTCGTGAAGGACGGCTTCCTGACCGCAGCGCAGATCTGCACGGCCGCCTACGCAGCCGCCTGTACTGCGAACGGAATTCAGTAGTCGAAAAACCGACGCACCCGGCCGGAAGCCGCCATGGCTTCCGGCCGGGTCTACCTTCGCTTTAGGCACGAAGAAATTCAAAGGAGAAATCGTGACGATGGAATCCCCTGTTGGTTCGACGGCAACACTCGACAGCGAACCTGTGCTGTCACTGCGCGGGGTGTCCAAGGGATTCGGCGCCGTGCAAGCACTCACCGACATCGACCTCGATATCTATCCCCGCGAAGTTGTCGCCATCGTCGGCGACAACGGCGCAGGCAAGTCGACGCTGGTCAAGGTGCTTGCCGGAGTCCACGCGCAGGATTCCGGAACCATTACGTTCGAGGGCAACCCGGTCGAGATCCCTTCACCGTCGGCTGCCCAAGCGCTGGGGATCGCCACGGTGTTCCAGGACCTCGCACTGTGCGACAACCTGGACGTGGTTTCCAACCTCTTTCTCGGCCGCGAAATCACCCACGGAACGCTCAATGAGGAAGAGATGGAAAAGCGCTCGTGGGAGCTGCTGCGCCAATTGTCTGCGAAGATTCCATCGGTGCGCATCGCGGTCGCATCGCTATCCGGCGGGCAGCGCCAGACAGTCGCGATCGCCCGTTCACTGGTCGGCAATCCCAGCGTCATTCTTCTCGATGAGCCCACAGCGGCACTCGGTGTCGCGCAGACCGCCGAGGTGCTCAACCTCGTTGAGCGGCTCCGCGAGAACGGTCTCGGCGTCGTCTTGATCAGCCACAACATGGCTGACGTGCAGGCGGTCGCTGATCGCGTCGTGGTGCTGCGGCTCGGCCGCAACAACGGAGTCTTCCGGGTTCCCGACGTGAGCTACGAAGACATCATCGCCGCGATCACCGGCGCGACAGACAATGCAGTCACCCGCCGCGCCGAAGCACATCTCACCGAATCCGCCGAACGGTTGCCGCTTGATCCGGGCATCAATCACCCGACTTCCGATCCCGAGTCCGCGGATCCGTCCGAGGAAGGCACACGCGCATGACTCTCTCTGGCCCCAGCACAGAAACTCCCGCCACGCTCGCCGCGGACCTGCAGGATGAGCGGCTGATCCGCTCCGAAGGCGTTCGCGGCATCCTGCAGTCGATGCGCCTGCGCGTGCGCGGTGGCGACCTCGGCTCGTGGCCGGTGGTGATCGGCCTGGTTGTCATCTGGGCGATCTTCCAGATCCTGAACCCGATCTTCCTTTCAGCGGACAACCTGATCAACCTCAGCAAGCAGTGTGCGGCTATCGGCACGATTTCGATCGGCATTGTGCTCGTGCTGCTGCTCGGCGAAATCGACCTGTCTGTCGGTTCGGTTGCCGGTGTGGCCTCGGCCATTCTCGGCATCGGGATGATCAATCTGCACTGGCCGATCGTGGTCGCGATCCTCGTCGCTCTCGCTGCTGGCCTCTTGATCGGACTCCTCTACGGCGTCCTATTGACACGTTTCGGTGTCCCAAGCTTCGTGAGTACGCTGGCCGGCCTACTCGGGTTCCTGGGTTTGCAACTCTGGATCCTCGGACCGCTCGGCTCGGTCAATATCCCGTTCACCAGCTGGATAGTGCAATTCGCGAACGGCTGGTTCCTGCCACCATGGGCCGCATACGCGATTGCCATCCTCGCCGGAGTCGCCATGTTGGTTTCCGACCTGCGACGCTCGAGACGCCGGGCTCGCGCGGGACTGTCGACCGGGTCGCGTGTTTTCACAATCGTCAAAGCAGTCGTGCTCGCGGTCGTGCTGGTCGCGATCGCTGCGTACTTCGCGACCGACCGCGGCACCAGCGTGATGTTCGTGTTCTTCATCCTGCTGGTCGTCCTGATGAACTTCCTCCTCACCCGCACGAGGTGGGGCCGCGCAGTCTTCGCAGTTGGCGGCAACGAGGAAGCCGCACGCCGCGCGGGCATCAAGGTCACCCGCATCTACATCTCGGTCTTCATGCTGTGCTCGATGTTCGCGATCATCGGCGGCATCCTCTTGACTGCGACGCTGTCCTCGGCAAGTTCGCAGTCAGGAACCGGCGACGTGAATCTTAATGCAATCGCCGCGGCGGTAATCGGCGGAACGAGCCTATTCGGTGGTCGAGGCAGTGCCTGGGCGGCCCTGCTCGGCATCGTCGTGATCCAGTCGATCTCGAGCGGCCTGACGCTTCTGAGCCTGGATGCTTCGGTGCGCTTCATGATTACCGGCGCCGTGCTACTGCTCGCGGTCGTCATCGACTCGCTGTCGAGACGCTCCCGCGCCAGCCACGGCCAGGCCTAGCTGCCTCGGTCTGTCCGACGAGCGACGGCCCAACGGACGAACGCTACTCGAATGGTCGAGCGTGCATGCCTAGGCACCCACACTCAACCACTTCACCCGCGCTCGTCCGTTTCGGCCACGCTCGACAGATGCGCCCCAGCTGTCGACCGACCGACTCTCGCATCGTCGGAGAATACTGCAGGCGAACTCAGGCAGGGCGAGCGGATGCCGCGGCGCGGGCCGCCGCGGGCAGCGCGTCCAGGATGCGGTTCACCGCCGCATCGTCGTGCGCAGCCGTGACGAACCAGGCCTCGAACACGCTCGGCGGAAGCGCCACTCCTGCGTCGAGCATCGCGTGGAAGAACGGGCCGTAGCGGAACGCATCCTGCGCCTGAACACCGGCGTAGTCGATCGCGGGCCGCTCACAGAACTGCACGCTGAACAGGTTGCCTGCGTGCGACATGTGGTGCGCAACCCCGGCCGCGCGAAGCGCATCGGACGTCGCCTCGGAAATCGCCGCAGCGACCTCATCGAGCCGTGCGTACACGGCAGCATTCGCCGCCTTCAACGTGGCGATTCCCGCCGCGACGGCGATCGGATTGCCGGAGAGCGTGCCCGCTTGATAGACCGGGCCGACAGGAGCCAGATACTCCATGATTTCGCGTCGCCCGCCGAGCGCGGCCAGCGGCATCCCGCCACCGATGACCTTGCCGAGCGTGACCAGATCGGACAGATAGGGCGAAGGGCCAATCGTCTGAGGTTCGCCGTCTGGCCCGGGCTGTGCGAACTCGCGCACACCGTCGATCCCGAGATTCTGCCAGCACCACATCTCGAGCCCCCACCAGCCGGCCGGGCCGACCCGGAAGCCGGTCAAGACTTCGTCGAGAATGACCAACGCCCCGTGTTCGTGCGCGATCGTCACCAGAAACTCATTGAATCCCGGCTCCGGATGCACGACGCCCATGTTTGCGGCGGCAGCCTCGACGATGACCGCCGCGATGTGGTCCCCGTGCTCTGCGAACACGGCCTGCACAGCCGACCGATCGTTGTACGGAATCACCAGCGTCTGGGCAGCCGTCTCGGCCGTAACCCCGGCGGATGCCGGCAGTGCCAACGTGGCCAGCCCGCTTCCGGCGTCGGCGAGCAGCCCGTCGGAGTGGCCGTGATAGTGGCCGGCAAACTTGACGATCAGGGTTCGGCCGGTGAAGCCGCGTGCGAGCCGAATCGCCGTCATGGTCGCTTCTGTGCCGGTCGAAACGAGCCGCAGCTCGTCGATCAGCTGCAGGTCGTTCGGCAGGTCGGTCAGCAGTTCGCCGAGGTTTCTTGCCGTCGTGTCGGACGGAACCTCAGGCAGCACGCGTTCGCCATCCCAGCGCGGGCCGGTCAGTCGATCGATCACAAGCTCGGCTAGCTCGGTCTCGCCCGGCGTCGACGCGCCAAACGACAGGCCCCGCGATGCGGCATCCTGCACCGCCTCCACCACGGCAGGATGCGCATGCCCGAGAATGGCGGGACCCCACGACGCGACGAGGTCCACGTATTCGCGACCGTCGGCATCCGTGATGTACGGTCCGCGCGCGGAAACCACGAAGCGGGGCGTGCCGCCGACCGACTGGTACGCCCGCACCGGCGAGTTCACGCCGCCGGGGATCACGCGCTGGGCTCGGGCGAAAAGTTCGTCGTTGGCACTCATTTTAGGCTTCCGCCGTTCGACAAGCTCAGGGACCGGGCCATTTCGAGCGCCCAGTAGGTGAGGATCGCATCCGCGCCCGCACGCTTGACGCCGATCAGCGACTCATGGATCGCTCGCTCACGGTCGATCCAACCGTGAGCCGCCGCCGCCTCGATCATCGAGTATTCGCCGGAAACCTGATACGCCCAGACCGGCACGTCGCTCATCGCGGCCACATCAGCCAAGACATCGAGATAGCTCATCGCGGGCTTGACCATGAGGATGTCCGCACCCTCTTCGAGATCAAGCGTCGCCTCGCGCAGGCCCTCGCGTCGGTTGGCCGGGTCTTGCTGGTAGCTGCGCCGATCGCCGTCGAGTTGCGAATCGACGGCTTCACGGAACGGCCCGTAGAAGCTCGATGCGTACTTCGCGGCATAGGCGAGGATGGCGGTGTGGGTGTGGCCGGATGCGTCGAGCGCGTCACGCACCGCAGCCACCTGGCCGTCCATCATGCCGGAGAGTCCAAGCAGGTGAGAACCGGCATCCGCCTGAGCGATTGCCATATCGCGGTATCGCTCGAGGGTGGCGTCGTTGTCGACAGCACCGGCGGAATCCAGCACCCCGCAGTGTCCGTGGTCGGTGAACTCGTCCAGGCACAGATCGGTCTGCACAACGATCGCGTCGCCGACCTCTGCGACCACCGCGCGCGTCGCGACATTCAGGATGCCGTCCGGGTCGCTCGCTGCGCTCCCGATCGCGTCGCGCGTCTCGGGCACGCCGAACAACATGATGCCGCCAAGTCCGGCGGTGGCAGCGTCCGCGGCCACGCGCCGTAGCGAACCCAGACTGTGCTGTACGACGCCGGGCATGGACTGCAGCGGCAGCGGATCCTGAAGACCCTCGCGCACGAACACCGGCAGGATCAGTTCCGCCGGGTGCAGGCGGGTCTCTGCGGTGAGGCGACGCATGGCTGCTGTGCTGCGAAGTCGGCGGGGGCGAACGGTCGGATGGAGAATGTCACTCACTTGAATCAGCCTACGCTGCCCGGCTGGGCATCCGAGGGCCAGAGAAATTCGTTCCTCAGCTCAACCGCGAACCGCGCGCACCCGCCGCAGCGACGACCGCACCGATCAGCGAACCGGCGCTGCGTTCTGCAGCCACGACATCGACGCGCAGACCGACCGCTGCGGCATCCTTAGCGGTGCGCGGACCGATCGCGGCCACGAGGGTGCCCTCCGGCACCGGTCCCAGCTGGCGCTGCACCTGTTCTGCAACGCTCCCGGAGGTGACCAGAATGGCCTGAAACCGGCCATCGGCCACCTCGCGCACGACCTGGTCCCGCACCGCCACGCCGACCGTTCGATAGGCGATGACGGATGAGACGTTGTGCCCGATCCTTTTGAGACCGTCGGTCAGCAACGGCTTCGCGATCGCCGACCGCAAGGTCAGGATGCGCAGCGGCACGATGCCGTGCGTCGCAGCCTCCCACTCGGTCAGCAGACCGCGTGCCGAATTGTCCTCCGCCGGAACGAGATCGACTTTGTAGCCGGCGGCGATCAGGGCCGCTGCCGTCGTCTCGCCCACCGCGGCGATGCGGGTCGTCGCGGGAACGACCGCTCGCCAGGCCGACAGCACGTCGACGGTTGTCGCGCTCGTGATCGTCATCCAATCGAACGCGCCGGAAGCGAGCGCGTTCAACGCCGCCTGCAGCGTAGGAGCGTCGTCCGTCGGTGCGAAGTTGATCATCGCCGCGACGACGGGGGACGCACCGCGTTCCCTCAGCGCAGCGGCAACGGAATCGCCCCACGGCCCGCCGCGCGGAACCAGCACTCGCCAGCCGGCCAGCGGCTTCTGGGCATTGCGCGCGATCGGCACGGGCCCGGTCGCCGCAGAGTGTCCGCGGCATCCCGAACTCTGCTCGTCGTACTCGGTCATGATCATGACGCGCTTCCCGGTGAACTCGACAGCGATGGCGCCAACTCGGCGGCGCCGGCCTCGAGCAGCTCGGTGACGACGCGCGCCGACACGTCGCGCGCGGCATCCAGAAGCGCAGGCAGTGTGGTCGCATCGGGGGTCGCGGCGTGCGAGCTGGTGATCCGTTCGGTGCCGTCCGGCTTGTACACCGTCGCGGTCAGGAAGAAGATGCCATCGTCGAACTGGGCGGTCGTTCCGATCGGGGCGGAGCATCCGGCGTTCAGCCCGGCCAGCACCAGCCGCTCGGCGGTCGCGCACGCATTCGTCGTCACGTGATTCACGGACTTCAGCGCCGTCGCCAACACGCCTCGCCCGTGCTCGTCGCCGTCGCGCACCTCGATCGCCAGGGCACCCTGCCCCGGAGCGGTCGGCCAGTCCGAGAGCGAGAACGTGTCGGTCGCAGCATCCGCCCGCCCAAGTCGGCCGAGGCCCGCCGCGGCGAGGATGATCGCATCGAGGGCATCCGCATCCGTCGCGTCGAGGTCGAAGACACGGCCGAGCCGGGTGTCGACGTTGCCGCGGATGTCGACGACCTCGACATCCGGGCGGGTATGACGCAGTTGCGCAATCCGCCGCGGTGAACCGGTGCCGACCCGTGCGCCCGTGGGCAAAGCGGCCAACGTCAGCTCATCGCGCGCGCAGAGCACGTCGCGGGCATCTGCTCGCCGTGGGATCGCACCGATGACCAGACCCGGCACTGCAACAGTCGGCAAGTCTTTGAGCGAGTGCACGACGGCATCGCAACGGTCCTCCAGCAGCGCATCGCGCAACGCACTGGCGAATACTCCCGTGCCGCCGAGAGCGGAGAGGGACTCACGCGAGGTGTCCCCATGCGTCGTGACGGTGACCAATTCGATCTCGCATCCGGATGCCGCGCCCAGCGCCTTCGCGATCGCACGCGTCTGCGCGAGCGCGAGCGCGCTTCCGCGGGTTCCGATGCGCAGCACGTCGGTCATGATGCCCGGGACCCTTCTCGGGAGTGTGCTCGGGACTCTTCTCGCGACGGGGCACGTGTGCCGACCGTTGCGTGATCCGGCCACGGGCCGAGCGCGGTCAGGTGCGGTCGTTCGGCATCGGGTACGTCGTTCAGCCGTTCCAGAATCAGGTCGACGAGCCCGGAGACGAAGGCGGGGTGCGTTCCGGGCGTCGGCACGCGCTCTGCACGGATGCCGTGACCCGCGGCGGTCCGCTTCGCTTCGTTGTCGAGATCCCAGAGCACCTCCATGTGGTCGCTGACGAAACCGAACGGCACGATAACGACGGCCTTCACGCCGCCGTCTGCGGCGAGCTCGTCGATTGCGTCATTGATGTCCGGCTCGAGCCACGGCGTCTGCGGGGACCCTGATCGTGACTGGTAGGCGAGGGACCAGGACATCCCGGGAGCCGCGTCACGGGCGATGACCTCTGCCACGGCACGATGCTGGGCGACGTAGGCGCCGCCCCGTCCGAACTGGGCTCCGGACTCTGTTCCGGATGCGTCTGCCGCCGCGGTCGGAATCGAGTGCGTCACGAACAGGAGGTGCACGGCATCCGCCGGCACGGCATCCGCTGCGCTTGTATCGGCGGTGAGCCGGCCGACGGCCGCGCGCACGCCTTCGATCAACGGCGTGACGAAGCCCGGGTGGTCGAAGAACTCGCGCACGCGATCGATCGTGACGACGTGGACGAGCGCCGTGTCGGCGAGCGCGTTCTCGAAGTCCTCGCGGTACTGGCCAACGCCGGAGTACGACGTGTACGCGCTTGTGACGAGGGCGAGCAGGCGATGGTGGCCGGCCGCGTGCGCCTCACGTACGGTGTCCGCAAAGTAGGGCGCCCAGTTGCGATTGCCCCAGTACACGGGCAGTTCGATGCCACGCCGGGCGAGTTCGGCCTCAAGCGCGGTCTTCAGCGCGCGATTCTGCGCGTTGATCGGGCTCACTCCGCCAAAGTGCCGGTAGTGCGTTGCGACCTCTTCGAGGCGCTCATCCGGGATGCCGCGACCGCGCGTCACGTTGCGCAAAAACGGGATGACGTCATCCTGCCCTTCGGGACCGCCGAAGCTGGCCAGCAGAATCGCGTCGAAATCGGTCACTGCAGAATCTCCGGGATCTCCGCCGTTTCGACACGGCGCCCGGTGAAGAACGGGATTTCCTCGCGCACGTGCAGGCGGGCATCCACCGCACGCAGATCGCGCATCAGGTCGACAAGATCGGTCAGTTCGTCGGATTCCAACGGCACGATCCACTCATAGTCACCAAGGGCGAACGCAGCAACGGTGTTCGAGAGCACCGAGCGATATGCAGCACCACGGCGACCGTGTTCGGAGAGCATCCGACTCCGATCCTCCGGCGGCAGCAGATACCAGTCGTATGAGCGCACGAACGGGTAGACCGCCAGCCAGCCTTTCGGCTGCGTATCGCGCAGGAAGGCGGGCACGTGCGACTTGTTGAACTCGGCGCCGCGATGCACGCCCATCGCGTTCCAGACCGGCAGAAGCGCCTTGAGCAGTTGGGCGCGGCGCAGCTGCCGGATGCCCCACTGCAGAGTCTCCGCGACGGGGCCGTGCATCCACACCATCAGGTCGGCGTCGGCCCGCAGGCCAGATACATCATAGAAACCGCGGATGGTCACACCCTCGTCTTCAACGGAGCGCACGATCGCGTCGAGCTGGGAAACGGCTTCTGGGACATCGCGGCCGTCGAGATCGTCCGGGTTCGACGGGTCGCGCCGGAACACGGCCCAGAGCGTATAGCCGTCGGGCTGTTCTGTCGAGGGCTGTTCTGTTTGGGGCTGTTCTGTGGGATCCGTGGGGATCAGTCGGGCTGTGGGGGTGTGGTGTGCAATTACTGCCGGATCGGCAGCCGGGTTCGTCATACCTGACAGTCTCCCTCTAGATCGTCGCGAGAGCAAAAGCGCAAGTCGGGTGCGCGCGGCCGGCCGCGCGTCGTCGGTGTCGCGTTGGTGACCCCGCTATGTTCCGGCTGCATCCCGCCCGAGAATAAACCGGCGTGTCGCGGTGTTGTAGTGGTCGTGAAGACTCAACGAAACCGGGCGGCGGCTGCCGCCCCGCACGTGGCACGCGCCGGCGCGCATGTCGATGAGTCGGTGTTGCGCGCTTTCGAAGCGGACGCCCGCCTTCTTGTCGCGTTCCCGTGGGCACGGAGCCTGACCCGCGAAGAACGTGCGGAGTTCGCGGACGAGCTCGCCCATCATCCGGTCGAGATGACCAACAGCGCAATCGAAGAGTTGCTGGTCACCTGGCATGCCCGCGCCGATGCGGCGCGCACTCGCCAACCCGGCAGCGCCGAACGCCGGCGCGCCGCGTAGGCGGGAGCGGAACCCGTGACGGAGTGTGTTACGCCGCGGGGGTCGCGAGAACCTCGTCGAGTGCTGCGGCTGCGTCGCCGCCGGTACCCTTGAGCGCGAGCGCAAGCTCGGACTCGAGGATCTGACGGGCCTTGAGCAGCATCCGCTTCTCACCGGCGGAAACGCCGCCACTGTTCTCACGGCGCCACAGGTCGCGCACGACCTCTGCAACGCGGATGACGCTGCCGCTGGCCATTTTTTCCTGGTTCGCCTTGTAGCGGCGGGACCAGTTCGTGGGCTCTTCGACGACGTCGGCGCGCAGCACGCCGTAGACCTCTGAGACACCTTCGCTGTCGATCACGTCGCGCACACCGACCAGTTCGAAGTTGTCGACGGGCAGCTGAATGGTCAGTTCACTGGTGTGAACGTGCAGCGTGATGTATGTCTTCTCCTCGCCCTTGACCTTCTTGATCGCCTTGCCCGTGACGGTCACAGCACCGTGATGCGGGTAGACCAGAGTTTCACCAATTTCGAGAATCATGCATCTTCACTTTCGTTGTTTCGGTCGTCGACGCGGGATCGCCGCATCGAAGGGGGTGCGCGCCGATCGCTAGTCGGCGGGAGGGAGAAGCCGTGGGGGTAAGAGCCACCGCGGCAGCAAAGCCACAAGTTGTTCGACGAGTTCGTCGTCGGACATACTGATCGATCCGTCCAGCCATTCGCGGATCAGCGCAATGGCGCCGCCGGCCGCGTATGTTGCGACAGTTTCGAGGTGCACGCCATCCGGAATCTTGGTTCGTTCGACGAAGGTGAGCGGCTCGGCAATCGTGAGCACGAGGGAACGGGCGTACGCAGCGACGGCGTCATCGTAGGCTTTGCGCATCGGCGGCAGCGTCAACGTACTCTGGTAGACGGAATAGTGATCGACGATGTGGGCGACCAACTGCCGGTAACCGCGGCGCGCGGTCTTATCGGATGCCTCACCTGCGATTCGCAGATCGGCGTTAGGCGCACCCGGCTCGGCAAAGGTGGCCTGCAGGAACGCCACAGCCAACTCGTCGATGTCGCTGAAGTGCGCATAGAACGTGCTGCGGCTGATCTTGGCCACCCGCACGATGTCGCTCACGTTCAGGGCCTCCGCGTTCGTCACTCCGGAGTGCAACGCCTTGGAATGCTCCGACGTTTTGGAACGCTCCAGTGTTTTGGAACGCTCAGTCGCTAACGTCTGCACTGCTCCGAAGATCTGATCCCTGGTGCGCTGCGCCCGAGGGTCGCCCGACGGCCGCTCCACCAGACGGAGTTTCCCCCGAGAAGAGGGCACAGACGAACGATTCACTGCGTTCATTCTATCACATTTCGCACACGTGTGCGAGAAATGCCGGGTCGCTAGCGGTGGCGGAGCCTGCTCACCACGATCCAACCGGCGGCACCGACTGCGGCGATCGCCACGACCGTCAGTGCTACGGATGCCAGCGGATAGTCCTCGCGCAACACCCGGATCGCACGCTTGGCACGCCGCGGAATGTTCACTTTGTCTTCGATGGCGTTGAGCGTCTCAACGAGTTCAGCCCGCGCCTTCGCGACCTCGGTCACTCGATCAGCGGTCATATTTGCCCATCCCCTTGATCGCGTTGAGGTCTTCCTTCACGCCGGCGACCGTTTCCGCGGGCACAAGCGGCGGGATCTTCTTGAAAGACGCCACCGCGATGAGCACCAGGATGACGACGATCACCAACAGTGCGCCTGCAACGATCAGCGCTGCGAGCCAGCCGGGGAAGACGACGGACAGGCCAAGCACCGCTGCAGCGATCAGCACTGCCAGCACGAAGAACAGCAGAAGCAGCGCGACGACGATCAGCCCTATGCCGATGCCGGCATGTATCGCCTTCTTCTTCAGCGCGGTCGTGAATTGGGCCAATTCCGCCTTCGCCAACGCGACGAGCAGGCCAGGCAATTCGCGGATCAGCGCGACGAGTGAGCGCGATCCCTTCGGGTCTGCGCCCTTGCGGGGGGCGCTCTTCGCGCCTGAACCTGCCGCTGTGCCTGTGGAGCCTACGCCTGTCGAACCTGCGCCCGTCGAACCTGGGTCAGCTGTCATGTCTCTCACCGTTCTCTCAGTGCTGCTCACATCTCAGCGTCAGCCGACGGTGTCTTCTTTGCTGCGGGCCGCTTGGACGCCGGTTTCTTGGACGCCGCCGGAGCAGTTGCCGGCTTCTCGGAGGTCGGTTGCGGCGCGGCGGGCCGCGGCGCAGCATCCTTCGTCCGTCCTGAGATGCCGGCGAACGCCTTTTTCGCCCCGTTGAGCAGTGCCCCGGGAACCTCTCCGACTCTCTGGGCTGCGAAGTCCTGCACCTGGTGCACCTGGTGCTGCACGCCATCGGTCTCCCAAACGGCCTGAGCTGCGCTCTTGATCTGTTCGTATCGCTTACGCCCGGCGCGAGCACCGAACACGTAACCGACTGCCGCCCCCGCGACGAAGAGAAGTTTGCCCTTCATGGTGACCCCGTTCGTCAGTCCTTTTCGGTCAATAGCCTCCAGCGTAGCCCCCGCACGCGGGCCGCCGCCTCCTTCGCGTCGGGAACTACGGATGCCAGCCCAGTGCCGGCCAGCCACGATCCCGTGACCTCGAGTCCGTCAACGGCCTCGACCCGGGAGCGCATTTCCGCGACGCGGTCGCGCTGACCGATGACGGCATGGGGAAGCGCCGAAACCCAGCGCGTGCGCGCGAACCCGACGAGCATGGATGCCTGCAACGGCATGTCGAGCAGCGTCGACGCATCGCGCAGGGCGAGTTCGCGGAACTCGTCATCGGTCAGGTCGACGGTCGCTGCGTCCTGGCCGTGATCCTGGCCGTGATCCTGCGCGCGAGTCTGCCCGCGGCCGACTCGTCCGTATGACAGTCGGACGACATGCCGCCCGGGCGCGCCCTGTATGGCAAGTTTCGCGAGCCACGGCCATTTCGCGCTGGCGTGCGTCAGTGCCTTGGCCCCAACGTTCGCTCCCACGGCGACGAGCATGCCGCTCCCGCGTGGTGCTGCGTCAAGAGCGGGCTCATCGAGCACAAGCGTCGCCAGCTCGATCGGCATACCGTGCGGCCAATCGAGGTCGGCCAGCCCAGCCAAGTCGGCCAGTTCGCCGGTTACGCCGGTTACGCCGGTTGATGCTCCGCGCAACAGCGCGAGCGCCTCCGCGGCCGGGGTCGCGAGCAACACCACGTCCGCAGGCAGAGCCTCGCCATCGGCCAGCTCGACCTGCCAGGCGGCCGGCCGTTCGCCCGCTGCGAGGTCATGACTCGGCCCTTCGACAAGCTCGGTGTCCGCCGACGGTGTGGGTTCAGCCGGCGACGCGGCGACGGGCGGCTCTCCACTCGTCGCCGCCGCGATCGCCACCACGCGCACGCCGGTGCGGATCTCGGCACCGCGAGCGCGCGCATCCGCTTCGAGAGTCTCGACGAGCCGGAACATGCCGCCGCGCAGACCCGCGACCGCGGCACCGGGTTTGTCGCCGCCTGCCTTGCCTCCATCCGCCTTGACACCGCCCGCTTTACCGGCGTCCTGCTTCCCACCCGAGCGCAGTTCCGTCACGGCTCCCGAGAGCGAACCCGTTCGCGTGAGTGCCTGGTTGAGTCCCGGTGCTACGGCAGCGACCTCGAGCTCGTCGGGGTCAGCCGAGTACACGCCTGTGGTGACGGGCGCAACGAGTTTCTCGAGCACGGCGGAGCCCATCCGTCGTCGAACGAGTTGGCCGAAGTTCTGCTCGTGTCCGACCTTCATCACCGGCATGAGCCGGTCGAGGTAGGCGCGCAGGGCGCCGCGCCAACCGATGGCGGCGATGACATCCGTCGCGAGCGGCGACCCCGGCACGCCGAGCAGCCCGCCGGCCGGCAGTGGCACGGCTCGATCGGCCAATTGCAGCCAGGCGCCGGCTGGGTTCGGGCTTTCGACCTCGTCGGCGAGGCCGAGCTCCTCGAGCAGTGCTGCAACGTGACCGCCACGTGTGGCGAAGCTTTCCGCACCTGTGTCAATGGGCAGCCCGGCGAGCGTGACGCGCGCAACGGTGCCGCCGACACGATCGGATGCCTCCAGCACCGTCACCTGGAACCCCGGCCGCGCACACTCCCGGGCAGCGATCAGACCGGCGACACCGCCGCCGACGATCACAACCCGGGTGTCGGGCTCAGTGAGCGCCCGATCCAGTGGTTCGCTCACGCGCCGATCCCCGGGATGAATTCGCGACCGGTCGAAGAATCGAGTCCGTGCACGAATTCGGCGAGCCGCGTGAGTACCGCAGGGTCCGTTTCTGGCGGCACCCCATGCCCCAGGTTGAGCACGTGCGATGGCGCGCTCGCACCGCGGGCCAGCACATCGCGCACGTGCGCCTCGAGAACGGGCCACGGCGCATCCAGCACCGCGGGGTCGATGTTGCCCTGCAGCGGAACGACGTGGCCGAGCCGTCGACTTGCCTCGTCGAGCGGAATGCGGTAATCGACACCGATCACGTCTGCACCTACCTCGTGCATCGCCTTCAGCAGTTCGCCGGTGCCCACACCGAAGTGCACGACCGGCACGTTGCGTTGTGTCGGAGCGGCGCCGCTTGCCTCGCCGCGCACCCCATACGTCAGCCCGCGCACCGGCCGCACAGCCCGAGCGGATGCCGGTGCCACCGACCGCACGTAATCCTCCAGCGAGAGCGCCCCGGCCCACGAGTCGAACAATTGGGCTGCGCTCGCTCCGGCGAGCACCTGTGCGCGCAGGAATGCGCCGGTCGTCTCGGCTGACCACTGCATGAGCGCTTGCCAGGCATCCGGATCGGCATGCATGAGCGTGCGTGCACGGATGTGGTCCTTCGACGGCCCGCCCTCGACCAGATACGCGGCGAGGGTGAACGGTGCGCCGGCGAAGCCGATCAGCGGGGTGTCGCCCGTCCCGAATTCGGCGAGCAGGCGCACCGCCTCACGCACACCGGCCTCGACCGGTGCAAGGGCGGCGGGGTCGAGTGTGGGCAGGGCTGCGACATCCGCTGCCGTGCGAATCGGGTGAGTGAAGACCGGGCCTGTGCCGGGGACGATCTCGACGCCGACACCCGCAAGTCGCAACGGAACGACGATGTCACTGAAGAAGATGGCGGCGTCGACGCCGTGTCTGCGCACCGGTTGCACCGTGATCTCGGCCGCGAGCTGAGGGTCGAGGCACGCCTCGAGCATGCTGCTGCCGACGCGAAGCTCCCGGTATTCCGGCAGCGAGCGGCCGGCCTGCCGCATGAACCACACCGGTGTGACCGGCGTGCGCTCCCCCTGGTACGAGCGCACCAGGCGCGTCTGCGCGGTGCGCCCTGAAGCGAGTGGATGCGTCGGGTCGAGTTCGCTCGGGCCTTCGTTGTCGAAGGGGCTGTCCGAGGGGCTATCGAAGGTCATGCACCGATTGTCTCAAATCTCGGCTGAGGGGGTGCTGGTGTGCTCGCCGACGAGAGCGGTGGTGCGTCTTGTCCTCCCCAGGTCGGGTAGGTAGAAGGTATCGTTGCGGCATGGTGCGGCGACGCTTGACCCTCACGGTCGGTGTCAGCGCTGTGCTGGTGCTCCTGGTCGGATGCACCGGGTGGCTGACTAATGTCCCTCAACGGGGACGGTGACAGCGCCGACGGTCTTGCTGCCAATAGTCGCTCGCAGCGTCCAACAGCCGACGCTGGGAACATTGACAATGCTGGGGTGCTGCCCACCGCCGACGCTGGGTACCAACTGCGTAAAGGTGCTCCCTGAGGTCGAACGACCGTGCAGTTCCATCGCCGCGCCGCCCGACTCTGCCACCCACCACAGTATTTTGGTCGTTCTCGTGCTGCTCATCGTCCCGCCCGTTCGCAGCATCGGATCATCGCCCGTGGCATAGAACAGCACGGCGATAAATCGGTCGTTTCCCATCCACGGCGCCCCGAGACTCTGCAACGCCACCGCAGTCGACGATGCGTCACGACCGGGCCTGGCACTGGGCTGACGCCCGGAATGCACTGGACTGACCGCACAATGCCCCGTTGCAACGACCACAGGAGGCCGTGCCGTAGCGACACTACCGCTTGACGACGTCTGCCCTGTGCAAGCGGCTAGCGACAACCCGGCAGCAGCAAGCAGTGAGACAACGGAAATGGAAGCCCTCCGCGCGCGCATGGGGCATGGTACCTCACAACTATCCTCAACGCACCGCCGACTTTCACTCCCCCGGCGCGAGCACCTCGAACGGGGCCACCACAACGACACCAGCTACCGCACGCGCGAGGTCCGCGTCGACGGTGACGAAGACATCCGCCTGCAAATGGGCAACCGCGAGGTACTCTGCTGCGCCAGCCGTGTCGTCCCAGTCGAGCTGCGCGGCCACGCGCCAAGCGACGGCACGCGAGACGCGGTCGCCGAGCAAGCGGATGCGCATGGCGGTGATCCGGTCAAGCTGCGCACGAGCGTCGCTCTCGCTGAGCTCACCGCTGCGAACGGCACGATACAGAATGGACAGCGCATCGGAGCGCAACCGATTCGGCGCCACGAGTTGGTGCTCGCCCGACCGGCGTCCATCGAACACCGTGACACGCTCGCGAACCAGTTGGATGGCGGTGACAGCGTCGATCGCGTATCGCGTCATGAGCGTATTGTGCGCCCCTGCCCGCCGCCGGACAAGGGATCGGAACCAGACAAGGCAGCGCCACCAGACAAGGCAGCGCCAGCAGATAGGGCTCCAGCGACGACCCCGAGCAATTTAAGCCGCTCATAACTCTCTGTGCCGGGCGTGGCGGTGAAGACAAGGAGGGTTTGCCCTTGCTCGGGGTCGAGTAACTGCTGACAGTGCAACTCGAGCACGCCGACCTCGAAGTTCGAGATGCGCTTGTGATAGCCCGCAGCACCACCGACTTCGTGCCGCGCCCACACATCGGCGAATTCCGGGCTCTTGGCCGTCAGTACGTCGACAAGCTCGGCCGCGCGAGATCCCGCGCCCTGCCGTGAGTAGGTGCCTCGCAAGTTCGCAACGAACGTGCGAGCATGCCTGGGCTGGTCCTCGACCGGATACACGTCGCGCGATGCCGGATCGATGAACCACCTGTACACGACGCTGCGAGCCAGCCCGGTGTAGTGGGTCTCGTCGCCGAGCAAAGCAGCGGCGAGCGGTGTCTGATAGAGCGTCTCGCCAAGGTCTGTCATGACCTCCGCAGGAGTGTCCTGCAACCGGTCGAGAATGCGCATGAGCCCAGGACTGATGTGATCGCTGCGATACACCCGCACCGGCGCGTTGCGACCGGCGAGGCGGAACAGGTGGTCGCGTTCGTCGAGGCTCAGGTGCAGTCCACGAGCGATCGCCTGCAGCATCTGCTCGGACGGCTGCGGGCCGCGCCGCTGCTCGAGGCGGCTGTAGTAGTCGACCGACATGTCGCACAGAGCAGCAACCTCTTCACGCCGAAGCCCGTCGGTGCGTCGGCGACTGCCGCGCGGTAGTCCGACATCCTCGGGCTGCAACGCTTCGCGGCGGCGGCGCAGAAAATCGGCCAGTTGGGAACGGTCCATGGGCTCAGTCTCCGTCCTGAAGTCAGCGGCGGACAAGCTCAGGCAGCAAACCGCACACTGACAAGCCGCTCGGATGCCTCCCACAGCCGCTCCGCAGCTCCCCGGTCGCGAAGGCGACTGTACAGTTTCTGTTCCGCCGGTGCGCCGCTCAAATGTCCGAAGCCGGCGGGGCCGTAAAAGCCGCCACCGATCGCGTCAGCGCTCGTCGCAGCGTACAGAGCCGGCAGGGCGGCAGATGCGACGGTGCCGAAAACAAGGCCGCGACGGGAAAGCGCCCGAATCACTCTCACGAGGCCGGTATCCGCGGGCCGACCGAGCTCGGGCCGCGCAGCGAGCAGGTTCGTCGGCGCGATCCCGGGGTGAGAAAGGTTGCTCCGGATGCCCCACCCACCGACCTCGCTGCGCCTCTGCAGTTCGAGAGCGAACAGCCCGACGGCGATCTTCGATTGGCTGTACGCGTCACGACCTTGGTAGTCCTGCTCCCAGTTGAGGTCATCCCAATTGATACCACCCTGGTTTGCGGCAACGCTCGTCTGGCTCGTCACGTGTGCCGTGCCCGCCTGCAACAGCGGCAGCAGTCGCTCGGTCAACGCAAAGTGACCCAGATGATTTGTGCCGAATTGCAGCTCGAACCCGTCCGCGGTGCGTTGCAGGCTCGGCGGGGTCATCACGCCGGCGTTATTGACCAGGATGTTGATCGCCCGCCCTTCGCGCACGAGCTCGTCGGCGAGCGCTACGACCGACCCCAAGGACGCGAGGTCGAGCTGACGAGTCGAGACCTTCGCATCCGGAACGAGCGAGCGGATGCTGTCGGCCGCGGCCGCCCCCTTGGTCGCGTTTCGCACCGGCAGCAGCACCTCGGCGCCGGCTGCGGCGAGGCGTCGGGCGATGACCAAGCCGATGCCGTCGCTGCCGCCTGTTACGACGGCGAGCCTGCCCGCCTGGTCGGGAATGTCAATGTCGATTACACGGGGCATGGGTGCTCTCCTTCTTTTCGCGCGGTGATCGCGCTTCGCTGTAGTGAAGCCAGTTTCGCGCCAACCAAGCAACTGGTTCAGGGCGCTGTTATCCTCGGACTGCGAATCCCCGTATACGCAGTCTGAGCACTATCTCGTAACACGAGGCTCGTAACACGAGGCTCGTAACACGAGGCTGGTAACACAACGGCCAAAACAACGGCTCGATTCGAGGTCAGGGGCACGCGGGCGTAGGCTTCCCCTTGTGCTCCTCTGCTTCACCTCGAATCACCACACCGCCCGATTCGACTTCCTCGAACGGCTCGAGCGGCACGCCGACGCGGTCACCGTAGCGCTGGGCAATTACCCCGAACTGATCGACGGCAGCATCGTGCTGGCCACGTGCAACCGCTTTGAGACCTATCTCGATATCCACGAACAGGGCAACTCAGCCCGAACCGCAGCGATCGAGACCGTCATCGACGCGATCAGCACTGCTTCGCAGATCGCGCCGGAGGAGTTGCGTGAGGCCAGCACCGTGATTGCAGACCACCGTGTCGCACAGCATCTGTTTGCCGTCTCGAGCGGACTGGAATCCATCGTCGTCGGGGAGACCGAAATCGCCGGCCAGGTGCGCCGCGCCCTGCACACCGCGCGTGCTGCGGGCACCGTAACGAGCGACCTCGAGCGACTGTTCCAGAACGCATCTCGCACCTCGCGCGGAGTAAAGAACAACACAGGGATCGCGAGTGCGGGTCGTTCGATCGTGCGCCTCGCACTTGAACTCGCAGCAAGCCGGATCACCGACTGGGCAGAAGCCCGAGTGCTGCTCGTCGGCACGGGCGCGTACGCGGGCGCGAGCCTGGCAGCGTTGCGCGATCGCGGCGCAGCGGACATCCGCGTTTTCTCACGCACCGGCCGCGCGGAGAAGTTCGCTGCGAGCCACGGCATCGTCGCGGTTCCGATCGCCGGCCTTGTGGATGCTGTCGCCGGGACCGACTTGATTGTCACGTGTAGCGTCGCCCCCACCGTCATCCTCGACCGACCGACGCTGGAGGCCGCGGCGCAGGTTCCCGGCGCCATGCAGCACCGGTTGATCATCGACCTGGGCCTGCCCCGCAATGTCGATCCCACTGTGGTGCAGGTCGCGGGCGTCGAACTGCTCGATCTGGAGACAATCAGCCTGCACGCACCCATCGAGGAGCTGGGGGCAGAGGCGGATGCCCGCGCTATCGTCGGCGAGGCGGCCGCCGCTTTCGCCGCGCGAACCGCCGACCAGCCGGTCGAGCCGGCGCTGGTGGCGCTTCGCTCACATGTGTTCGGCGTGCTCGATGCCGAGATCGAACGGTTACGAGCGCACAGCGGCGGGGCAGGCGACACGGCACAGACCGAAGCCGCGCTGCGCCACCTGGTCGGGGTGCTGCTGCACACGCCATCCGTTCGAGCGCGCGAGTTGGCGCGCGGCGGAGAAGCCGACACGTTCATTTCCGGTGCGCGAGCGGTCTTCGGCGTCGAGGTTGACGCTGCGCCGGCGACCGCCACTGCACGCCTGCACGCGGTCGAGAGTGGTCAAGAGGCCTCCTAGAAAGATGTAGCCTCGAACCACGCCTTTCGGTGTTGAGTTAACCAGTGTTGCTGAGGCGAGAGGACGGCGCGGCAATGACCGACACACCCACGCAGACCAGCGAGCGGGCCGATGAATCGCTGCCGTACCTGCCCTGCGAGCTGATCACCAAGAGGCTGGTTCTTCGTCCACTGACCAAGGACGACCTCGACTCGATGCACGCCGCGTACCAGAAGCGCAAAGCAGTCGTGCGCTACCTTCGCTGGGAGGTGCACGACCACGACGAGCCGTCGAAGAACCTGGTGAAGCGCCTGGCGATGGAGCAACTCAGGGACGACGGCGATGGACTCATCTACTCCGTCGAACTGCCGGAAGCTGACGGCGAGCACAACCGGTCGATCGGCGACGTCAGCGTGTTTCTGAAGAGCAAAGCGGATGCGCAGTTCGAAGTCGGCTGGGTCTTCCATCCGTCGGCCCATGGACACGGCTTCGCCACCGAGGCGGCGCATGCGCTGCTCGACCTGTGCTTCAACACGCTCGGCGCACACCGGGTCTTCGCCGAATTGGATGCCAGGAATGAGACATCCGCTCGCCTGTGCGAGCTCGTCGGGATGCGCCAAGAAGCGCTGCTGCGCGAGCGCGAACTCGTCGACGGTGAGTGGCACGACATGGCGATCTACGCGGTGCTCGACTCGGAGTACCACCCTCCGGTGGTCGAGTAGCGCGCGAGCGCATCCGTGCCGGTGGTCGAGTAGCGAGGAACGAGCGTATCGAGACCGTCGCCCGCCAGCGCCCCGTTGGTCGAGTAGCTAGGTACGAGCGTATCGAGACCCGTATCAATCGCGCGTATCCGGTCGCTTAGCGTTACAGCACCCGATCATCACCGGACCGAATTCAGGCTGAACCGACCCCCAAAGACGTTGCGACCCCGCACCCGTTGCTCCAGCCTGAATGCGGTACCCACGTGCGGCGAAGTCGCGGCCGCGCAGCCGCTCGTCGCGGATTCCATGTGCCCGTTTTCACTTTTTCGAATCCGGCTTATATAGGGCGGATTCGAAATAGCGAAAACGCACATATTGTTGCCGCGGCGGACGCCGTCGATACCGGTGGCCGAGTAGCGAGGAACAAGGAACAAGGAACAAGGAACGACGAATGGGCGCACCAAGACTCGCAAGCTCCCCTCAATACCCCTGCGGCTGAGTGAACAGTCCGTTCGGATCGTACTTCTGCGCGATCCGTTTGAGTCGCGCAGCGTTGTCGCCGAAATACGCTGTGGCAGGATCTGTCAGCGTCGCATCCGCATAGTTGACATACGCGCTTTGGCCCCAGTACGGCGTCATCGCGGTGCGGGAACCGCGCACATAGCCGAAGTACGGGGCGGGGTCGGCACCGACGGCGAACGTCGACGTGTACTGCACCGTCATCAGCGCCTTGCGGTGCACGAACGCGGTCGCATCGGGGGCGAGCGCCGCGACCGCGCCACCGAGCGCATCCATGGAGATCCCGCCCTCTGTCATGCCCGGCACGGCTTGCGCTGCCTGCACCTGGGCAAGTAGTGCGGCGATTCCCGCGCTGCTCAGCGGCTGGTATGCGACGTGCGACGTGTTCGCGAACGGTTCGCGAGTCAGTGCACCCCCGGGGCCGGTGTTGCACTGCGCGATCGGCGTGTTCCCGCAGCCGGCGTAGCGCATCATTGCGGCCAGGTAGCTGCGGGTGTTGACATCCTTTTCGCTGGGCGCGCCGTCGATCGCCGCAAGAAACGGGGCGAACTGGGCGTCGAGTGCGCCCGGATCGCCGATCCAGGTGCCGGACATCGAAATGTCAGGGCCACCCGCATGACTCTGGCCGCCCAGTAGTTTGAGCGTCGCCCACAGTTTCGGGTCTGCTGCGGGCGCCCAGCTCTGCCACGCCGCGATGACGGATGCTGCTGCGGTCATCGGCCAACTCAGGTAGAACATCGTCACCTGTGGTGCGGGCCGGGTGGCGTAGGTGAGCGCGGTGACAACGCCCAGGTGCCCACCCCCACCGCCCCGACAGGCCCAGTACAGGTCCGCGTCGGTGTTGGCATTCACAGTGCGTGTCTTGCCGTCTGCAGTGACGATCTGCCCTTCGGTGAGCGCATCGCAGGTGAGCCCGAACGCGCGCACGAGCACGCCGACGCCGCCACCCAGGGTCAGGCCGGCCGCTCCGACCGTTGCGCACGAGCCGCCGGCGAGCGCACGGCCCGCATTCCCGAGGCTTGAGTACACCTGGGCCAAAGAGGCGCCGGCACCCACCGTAGCGGTGCCGTCCGCGGCGACCGTCACCTGGTTCAGCCCACTCGTGTCGATCACCAGTGACGACGGCATCCCGGTTCCGGATGCCCCGCCAGAGGACCAGCCCGGGTAGCTGTGCCCACCGGCACGAAGCGCGAGCGGCACGCGGTACTTCGTGGCGAAGGCGAGCCCGGCGGCAACATCGGCTGCGGATGCTGCGGCCAAGACCGCAAGCGGTTGCGCGTTGTCGTAATTCGGATTCTGGGTCAGTTTGGCCTGATCGTAACCGGCTTGACCCGG
>DATCDQ010000056.1:0-6079 GCA_036510655.1 Microbacteriaceae bacterium
CCCGGCCAACCGACCCCTCACAGCCGGCCGCACCAGCCCTGCATCCCGAAAACCGTGACACAGCGCGCCAGGACGTCGGAATCAAGTCAGCGGCACGAACAGCCATCAACCGATGAGGCGATTACTGACCCGCGCTCCTAGTAGGGGTTGACACCGAATCGGTGCGGGACTTACAAATGAAAATCCGCATCGTTTCGTGCGCGCACTGCCGGCCGAATAGCTGCTCCTGCCGGCCCCGCGACGTGACGCGCCGTGACGCGCCGTCAGGAGGGTTCCATGGTCGAGTCCATCACGGTTGTCCAATTTCATGAGGCTGTTCCGGGCGACGAGTGGCATCGCGTGTACGGCGGTGCGACGGCGTATTTCGTCACAGGCTCGTTCGATAAAGGTGTGGCGTTCGTGAATGCTATCGCCAGGCTCGCGGATGCCTTGGGTCACGATCCCGACATCGACCTGCGACCAGCGGGCGTCACCGTTCGTGTTATGACGCGCGAGACCCGAGAACTGACTGAGCGAGACGTTGCCCTCGCATTGCAGATCTCGACGACAGCATGCGAACTCGGCATTCGTTCGGAGCCGCACCACGTTCACGCTGTGCAGTTGGCGATCGATGCCATGGACATCGCCGCAGTTCTTCCGTTTTGGCGTGCAGTATTGGATTACGAACAGGTCGGGAGCGATGACCTGGTCGATCCGCGACGGATCGGGCCGAGCGTCTGGTTCCAGCAGCTGGACCAGCCGCGCCCGCAGCGCAACCGCATCCACATCGACGTGGCATTGTCCCGGACGCAAGCGACAGCGCGTATCGAGGCTGCGCTCGAAGCGGGCGGACGTATCGTCAATGACTCCTTCGCGCCGGCTTGGTGGACGCTCGCCGACCCGGAAGGCAACGAGGTCGACATCGCACCGTGGAGCGATGACACGGTCTGGGAAGACGACAGCGAGTAGGTACTCGACGATGCGCGACTGCGGGAAGAGCGCGGTCAGCCGTCGTTGACCCGGGCGAAGTCGTCGTCCGAGGGGTCCTCGCGGTCAGCACCGCCGTCGTCATCCGCATCGGGAGTGCGTTTCTGCGCGTCGCGCTCCAACTCGTTCGAGACGGTGGAACCTTCGATGAAACGCTCCGGCTCATCTTCGAGCGGGATTCCAGGCGGGTATTCCTCGCCGTCAGCAGTCGTGTCGGCCATAATCGTTTTCCCTTCTCGCCCGGATGCGGTCAGCGGGGTCACCCTACGCCGCGCGGGCTTGCAGATCAATGGCCGGCGCCATCGGCAGCCATAACTCGGTGCCAGCACCGATGCGAAGCACGCGGGTGCGCGCGAGGCTAGTCCCACATCGTGGTCCGGCGGGATCGCAAGTTCGTACGTAACGGAACAGGGGACACCATGCCGATTTCAGACATCGCACAACTGCGTGCGGTCATCGCCGACAAGAACCTGGCATGGCGCGTGCGCGCCGTGCCAGCGACCGAGGTGCACAGCCTCGGCGCCGATCAGCCTCTGCCGGAGCTGGGCGTGCGCGCTGCACTGAGCCTTGGCACGGACCTATTCGCACAACTCCGGGCGGAGAATCCGGGCGTGCTGCTCAACTCGAAGCTCCGGATCTCCGACATTTGGAAATACGTGCGTCTGCGCCCGACAGCGTTCGACTGGCGCGACCGCGGAATCATCGGGCCGGTGACGAATCAAGGCTATTGCGGCTCGTGCGTGTCATTCGCCACAGCCGGTCTCGTGGCAGCGCAGGCCGCGATCGAGTTGGGAACGATGGCCCTTGACCTGTCCGAGGCCGACCAGCACTTCTGTTCGAGCCATGGCGCACACTGCGGGGGCTGGAACAACCAGGATTCTTTGGACCAAGTGCGCAGCAGGGGAATCGCGACGGAGGCCAGCTTCCCGTACATGACGGCGTTCGACAACCCGCCAAAACCATCGAACCCCAGCGACCCGAAGAGCCTCTGGGCAGCGTACTGCCGGTCGGAGCCCTCTCGGCGGGCCTATCGCATCACCAACTTCACTGCACACACCGGCGATGATCGCAAGACATATCTTTCGACCGTCGGGCCGATGATCTGCAGTTTCACGGTGTACGAGGACTTCGACAACTACGGGGGCGGCGCGTACCGGCACGCCACCGGCGCAGTTCGCGGTGGCCACGCCGTGCTCGTCGTCGGCTACGACGACGGCACCGGTACGTGGATCTGCCGCAATTCCTGGGGCAGCGCATTCGGCGGTGGGGCACAGGCAGACGGAACCGGCGGCGGATACTTCAGAATCGCTTACGGCGACAGCAACATCGATGGTGCGCCGTTCTACGGCTGCCGCGGTGTCATCGCGCCGCGCCTGATCCCGATCCAGTTCGACCCGCGAAAGTACAAGCTCGACGAACGCTTCATACTGCGCTGATCGTGGACGTGCGCTGATGGTGGACGTGCGCTGATGGTGGATCTGCGCTGATGGTGGATCTGCGCTGATCAGCCAACGGACAGCGTCACATCGATCGACCGGATACCGTCCTCTTCCCACGGTCGCGCCAGTCGCGCCCGAAAATGGTAGACCCCCGGCTTGTCAGCCTGAACGAAGACGGCGGGCCCCGGCGCGGCATCGCCCGCGACCAGATCGTCGGTTTTGGCCTGAATCTCCGGGTGGGGAATCCGGGTGACTCCGTCGGGGAGATCGAGCACCCACGAATAACCGGTAGCGCCACCACTGCCGAGCGGCAGCGGAATCGTCTCGCCGGCGAGCCCGTCCGCGCTAATTTCCATGAGCATCCTCTCGACCTAGTCGGTGCGCTCATTATCACCCAACCGTTGCCGCCGGGGTGGTGTGCGGTTTCCGCGCCGAGCATCGTCGTCGATAATTGAGACGTCGCCTGGTGCGACCGACGGAAGGATGCAACCGATGCTCTGCGCGCTCGCTCAGCAGGAAACGACGCCGACCGCAGGCATCCGATGAACGCAACGCGCTCGCGGGAGAGGACGCCTTCACCAGAACAGTCCGGCGTGCGCTGGGGGATCGTCGGCCCCGGCTCGATCGCCCACCGATTCGCGGATCAACTGCCGCACAGCCGCACCGGTCGGCTTGTCGCTGTGGCTAGCCGCAGCATCGAGCGGGCGCGGGCATTCGCCGACGAATATGCGGATGCGGCAACCACCGGCATCCGCTCGTACGGATCGTATGCCGACCTCTTCGCCGACGCCGAGGTCGACGCGGTCTACATCGCGACGGTGCACACCGAACACGTGCGCAATGCCATCGACGCGGCCCGTGCGGGCAAACACGTCGTGTGCGAGAAACCCCTTGCCGTCAACCAGGCCGGCGTCTTCGCGATCGTCGATGCTGCCCGCACAGCCGGGGTCTACCTGGCCGAAGGCTACATGTACCGATTCCACCCGCAGACCGCGAAGCTCGTCGAGCTCGTGCGCGACGGCGCCATCGGTGACCTACAGCACGTGGATGCGTCGTTCACGTACGCCGCGCAGTTGCCGGCCGAGCACCGCCTGATGAATCCCGCGCTGGCCGGTGGCGGCATCCTCGATGTCGGTGGCTACCCGGTTTCGGCGGCACGACTGCTGGCCGGTGCGGCCGTCGGGGAGCTGTTCGCCGACCCGGTTTCCTTCACAGGGCGCGGCACGGTCGGGGCGACCGGCGTCGACGAATGGGCCAGCGCATCCCTCGCATTCCGCTCCGGAATCACAGCGCACGTCACGTGCGGGACGACCATTGATGTCGGCAGCCGCATTGTGCTTTATGGGTCTGCCGGCCGGATCACCGTTGCCGACCCGTGGTTGCCGAGCGTCACGGATGGCTCGAGCATCGAGATTGCCCGCGTCGGCGCGGGCGTCACGGCGGGCCTCACCACAGCCGATGCCGCCACCATCGAGGTACCGGCGGCATACCAATACGCGCTGCAGGCTGACGCGCTCGCCGAAAATATGGCGGCCGGTCAGAGCCCGCAAATGTCCTGGGCGGACAGTGTCGGCAACGCGCGCGTTCTCGATCAGTGGCGCCGGGCGATCAGATTACGGTACCCGTTCGAGTAGCTCACCCTCCGAACGGGTCTGTCAGCTCGCGCGCTCGACAACGCAGTCGGGCCCCGGATAGATCAACGTCTCATGCCCGTCGTCGAACCGAACCAGATAGGGCGGGGCGCCATCCTCCCCACGCACTTCAAGAATTTCACCGTGTCGATCCGGGTTGTCCACCGTCTTGCCCCGGATGAGAATCCGCTCGCCTGTCGCTGCTTGCATCGCTGATCATCTCCCCTGCTACAGCAAGGCTACGCCGTCGAACGATCCGTCGACAGGGGGTGCAGCGGGTTAGGCTACGCTTTCTTCCGCGCCACCATGAGATCCATCCGCCCTTCCTGAACGGTTTCGCCCCGCTGATTGCGCAACGTCAGCCGGCGCTCGACGATGCCGTAGTCGCCCTTGCTCGTTGGCCGTGTCGAGAGGATCTGCACCGTGCAGGTCACCGTGTCTCCGATGAAGATCGGTGCAGTGAACCGCCACTGGTCGATGCCGAGCAGCGCAACGGCGCTCCCCTCGAACACGCCTGTGCGTGCGATCAACCCCAGACATAAGGATGCGCCGAGCATGCCGTGCACGACCCGTTGCCCATACCGGGTCGCCTTGGCGAACTCTGCATCGGTGTGCACCTGATTGTTGTCGTTCGTCCACGCGGCGAACGACATGACATCGGCCTCGGTGACGGTGCGACCGGGCGAAACGAATGACTGTCCGGCGCTCAGATCTTCCAGATAAAGTGGCATCGATTGTCTCCTTCAACGGTGTGCGTTACGAGGCTACCGCGGCCACACTTCCGAACTACCGCGCCGATGACTGCCCATCAGGTGCGTATCGATGATGCCGACCGCCTCCATCAATGCGTACATCGTGGTCGGTCCAACGAACGCGAAGCCGCGTTTGCGCAGCGCCTTCGACAGGGCGACCGATTCGGGCGATTGAGTGGGGATGTCATCGTATGAAGCCGGTGCCGGCGTCACAGCCGGCTGGAACGACCACACGAAATCGACGAGGCCGCCATCCTCGCGCAGCGCGATCGTCGCGTGCGCGTTCGTGATCGCGGCCTGGATCTTGAGCCGGTTGCGCACGATACCGGTGTCGGCGAGCAGGCGCTCGGTGTCGGCGTCGGTGAAGGCGGCGACGGCATCCGGATCGAAGTTCGCGAACGCAGCACGAAACGCGGGCCGCTTGCGCAGTATCGTCGCCCACGACAGCCCGGCCTGGAACGCTTCCAGGCTGATCCGCTCATACATGCCGTGCTCGTCGCGCACCGGCATGCCCCACTCCGTGTCGTAATACTCGCGCATCAGCGGGTCAACGGAGGCCCACACCGGGCGCGCCAGCCCGTCCTCGCCTTTCACAAGATTGCCTGTCACCAGATTGCCTGTCACAAGAGGGTCGCTCATGCTGACATTCTGACGGATGCCGCCGACCGTGCGCGCGCTGACCTCACGCCGCGCTTGCGCCGGCACGTTCGAGTGCAAGCAGGGTGCGCTTGGCATCGAGCCCCCCGACGTAGCCGCCGAGCGAACCGTCAGAGCGGACGACGCGATGGCACGGCACGATGACCGGCAACGGGTTGGTGGCGCAGGCTGATCCGACCGCTCGCACCGCGCGGGGGCTTCCCGCGGCCTCCGCAACCTGGGCGTAACTCTCCGTGCTGCCATAGGCGATCTCGGGCAGGTGACCGAGGACGGTACGCCTGAAACCGTGTGACAGGCTGAAATCCAACGGCAGGTCGAAGCGGCTGCGCCGCGCGGTGAAGTACTCGTCAAGCTCGCGAGCGACACTGTCCAACCGGCGCGGTGCCTTCAGGATGCGCGGACTCAGCTCACGTCCTAGGCGCTCGAGCACGCGCTCATGGCCTTCGCTTGCATACGCCACCCGCACGAGCCCGCGGGGCGTTGCGGCCACTAGCCCGAAGTTACGTTTGGCCCGAGCCCCTACTTCCCTGTTGTCGCAGGGGGTGGGGGCTCTTTTGTGTCATGAGTTGTAGCCAGTAAATTATGGCGTGCTTCATCACGAAACCTCATACAAGCTGCTAGAATCAAGGCATGA
>DATCDQ010000057.1:0-4714 GCA_036510655.1 Microbacteriaceae bacterium
GCGCGCCGCGCGCAGGAACAGTCAATCCCCGATCAGACCGGGGTCTTCGGCCGCCGCTAGAGCGTCGACCGACTGCGAAGCGGGCAGAGCCGACGTGCGCACCATTGCGCGCGTCGCGGTATCCGTCGTGGCGGATGCCGCAGTCGCGTCGGCAGCCGCGTCGGCGGCGGCTACGCGGATCGCGTGCGGCCGGCGCGGGGAGAAGACCCACCAGCGGTACAGCGCATAACGGAAGAGCGTGCCGAGCACGAGACCGACCACATTGTTCGAAATGTTGTCGGCGAGGGGCGATGTCAGCCCCATCAGATAGTGGGAGATCCAGACGCACGCGAGCGGAATCAGCATTCCGACCAGGCTCACGGCGAAGAACTCGACGCCTTCGCGGGCGGTGTTCGTCTGGCGGCCATCGGAGAAGGCCCAGAACCGGTTGCCGATCCAGTTGACCGTGATGGCGACGACGGTCGCGACGATCGTCGCATACAAGGGGCCGTAGTGTTCTACGCTCGGGTTGAAGATTGTGGCGCGCAACGCGTTGAACACAACGAGATTCACGACGAAGCCGACGCCACCCACCGCGCCGAACTTCAATAGTTGCAGCACGAACGCCGACCGCGCTTTGCGTGGTGCGATGCGTTCTGACATGTTCTCTACCAGCCTGATGGACGAAGATTAAGGAGCGTTCGAAAGCCTACGCGGGTTCCAAAGTCGCGGGCTGTGAATTTCACTGCTGCTTTCTGAATGATCTCTAAGACAATGATTGGAAGTCGCCGCACCATGACCACGCGCAATATCGTCGGAGTGATCGGCGGCGGCCAGCTGGCCAGAATGATGATTCCGGCCGCCGTGAATCTCGGGCTTGAGCTTCGCGTACTCGAAGAAACCGTCGGGATGTCCGCCGATCTCGCGGCCACAGCCGCCGGCGACTACCACGAGCTGGAGACCGTGCTTGCCTTTGCCCGCACCGTCGACGTCGTGACGTTCGATCACGAGCATGTGCCACAGGCGGTGCTGCGCGCACTGGTGGATGAGGGCATTGCCGTTCACCCCGGCCCGGATGCGCTGCTCTACGCGCAAGACAAGCTCCTGATGCGCGAGAAACTGACCGAACTCGGTGTGCCCGTGCCTGACTGGGCGCGTGCGGAAAACTCTCAGCAGGTCGGCGCGTTTCTGGCCGAGCACGGCGGGCGCGCCGTGGTGAAGACGGCTCGTGGCGGGTATGACGGCAAGGGCGTCCGAGTAATCTCCGAAGCACACGGCGCCGACGACTGGTTCACAGCGTTGGCGGAGGACGGCCGCGGGGGCGCCCTGCTGGTCGAAGAAGTTGTCGACTTCCACCGGGAACTCGCCCAGCAAGTCGCACGGCGGCCTTCGGGTGACATCGTGGCCTGGCCGCTTGTTGAGACGGTGCAACGCGACGGCGTGTGCGCAGAGGTGATCGCGCCCGCTCCGGCGTCGGCCGGCCGATTGGCCGAAGTGGCGGAGGACATTGCTGTTCGCATCGCCAACGGGCTCGGCGTCACAGGTGTGCTGGCCGTCGAACTGTTTCAAACCACGGATGATCGCCTGCTTGTGAACGAATTGGCGATGCGCCCGCACAACAGCGGCCACTGGTCGATCGACGGCTCCACGACCAGCCAGTTCGAACAACACCTGCGTGCGGTGCTCGATCTGCCGCTCGGCGGCACCGGGATGCGCGACGACTGGTCCGTCATGGTCAACATTCTCGGTGGACCGACCGGGCAGTCGATGGTCGAGAGGTACGCGGAGGCGCTCGCGGCGCATCCGTTGGTCAAGGTGCACAGTTACGCCAAGGAATCCAGGCCGGGCCGCAAGGTCGGCCACGTCACGGCCAGCGGCGACGATCTCGACGAGGTGGTGTACCAGGCCAGGGGGACTGCGGCCTTCTTTCAGCGCTGACCGCGCGTGGCGCAGCCGCTTTCTTCCTCGGCTGACGCATAGCATGGAGGCCATGCCATTCGTGAACTCCGCCCACCCGGTTGTCGCTGTTGTGATGGGTTCGGACTCCGACTGGTCGGTGATGAGCGACGCCAGCCAGACGCTCAGCGACTTCGGTGTCGAGCATCAGGTCGAGGTCGTGTCCGCGCATCGCACCCCGGAGAAGATGATCGCGTTCGGCAAGGAGGCGGCCTCACGTGGAATCAAAGTGATCATTGCGGGCGCCGGGGGAGCGGCCCACCTTCCGGGCATGCTCGCCGCCGTCACGACGCTGCCGGTGATCGGGGTTCCCGTTCCGCTGGCCACGCTCGACGGACTGGATTCGCTGCTGTCGATCGTGCAAATGCCGTCAGGTGTGCCTGTGGCAACGGTGTCGATCGGTGGGGCGACCAACGCTGGTCTGCTCGCTGTCAAGATTCTGGCTACAGCGGATGCCGCACTGACGGACAAGCTGGCGGCGCACGCGGCGGCGCTCGCGGCATCCGTCGAGCAGAAGAACGCGAAACTCACCTCGGCGCTATGAGCATCGCAAGCCCGATCCGCTACCCGGACGCCGGCTCGACGCAGTTGATGACACGGCGTGGCTGGTGGCTCGTCGTGCTCAACGTGTTGCTTCCCGGGTCTGTGCAGGTGCTGGCCGGAAACCGCAGACTAGGCCGGTTCGGGCTGATTGCAACGCTCGCGCTGTGGCTGGTCGCCCTGGTGACCTTGGTCGTCTATCTGCTCTGGCCGAGCGTGATCTACACGCTGTTCACGCAGACCCTGGCGCTCTGGGTCGTTCAACTCGCGGCCGTCTGCTATGTGGTGTTGTGGATCGTGCTGACCCTCGACACGTTGCGGCTTGTGCGCCTGGTCAAGGCCGCACCGGCCGCGCGAGCCATGATCGCCGCGTTCTCGGTGCTGCTACTCGTCGTGGTCGCGGGAACCGCCGCGTACGGGGCGGTGGTCGCCGGTGGAGCACGGGGTGCGCTCAGTGGCATATTCTCCGCGGGGCCGAGTGAGGCGCCGGTCAACGGGCGGTATAACATCATGCTGCTCGGGGGCGATGCGGGCCCGGATCGTCAGGGTATGCGGCCCGACAGCATGTCCGTGGTCAGCATCGATGCGAACACCGGCAGCGCGGTAACGATCGGCCTGCCGCGCGACTTGAACCCCACGCCGTTCCCGGCAAGTTCACCGATGCACAAGCTGTACCCGAATGGCTACGGTTACAACGACACGTGCGATGTTGACGTGTGCGAGCTCAACTCGATCTACACCGAAGTCGAGTTGTACAAGGCGAACCTGTACCCGAACGCGACCAAGCAGAACAGCGATCCGGGGATCGAAGCGATGCGAGACGCGCTCGAGGGCGCAACGGGTTTGAAAATCCAGTACTACGTGCTCATCGACATGCAGGGTTTCGCCGATCTGATTGACGCGCTCGGTGGCGTCGACATTAACGTGACACAGAAATTGCCGATCGGCGGCGACGAGAACCTCAACGGGGTTGTCAGCTGGATCCTGCCGGGGCAGCAGCACATGAACGGCTACACCGCACAGTGGTACGCCCGCTCCCGGCACGGCACAAGCGACTACGACCGGATGGCCCGCCAGCGGCAGCTGCAGGATGCCATTCTCAGGCAGATCAATCCGGTGAATGTCGTCACCAAGTTCAACGACATCGCCACGGCCGGCACGCAGGTCGTGAAGACGGATATCCCGCAGTCGATGCTCGGCTATTTCGTCGACCTCGGCATGAAGACCCGCAAACTGCCGGTCACGAACCTGGAGCTGGTGCCGCCGCTGATCGATACGACGGCCCCGGACTACACGGAGATCCACCAACTGGTGCAGAAGGCGCTGGCGCCGGAGACGGCTTCGCCGAGCGCTGGTCACTGACAGAACTTTCGTGTCGTGTTGCGCGCGGAGCGCAGCCGTGTCTACAACGGGTCGCGGCCGGTGCCGAATACTTTCGAAAAGATCAGCTGGATATCGCGATCGATTCCTTCGATGCGATGGTCCGTCGCGTCGAATCGGGCGCCCATCGAGTCGAAACGAGCGTCGAAACGTGCGCCCACCGCGTCGAACCGGGTGTCCATTTCCTTTCTGAAACCCGTCAGTTCGACGTGCATGGTCTCGAACTGCGCTTTCATGGTGCGCAGAAACAGCGTGAAGAATCCGATGATCGTCGACACGAGCGTTGCCGCGAGCACTCCGATGATGCTCCACACTTGCGCGTCATTCATGATCACGTTCACTTTCCCAGTCTCTGCCATCCATGAGGGAAACGCTACTGCGACCGCTCAGGGAGCGATTCGGTCACCGGGCGATTGGGGAGAACAAGTGCGAAGGCACGCTGTGAGGGACGGGTCGTCAATCGTGCGTTTCATATCGTGAAGCAGCGCTCCTCGCTGCAGACCGAACTGGCGCTTTACGCTAGAGGTCAGCGTGCAGCTGCCGGACGAGTTGGGCCGAGTCACGCCAACTGAACGCTCGCACGCGGTCTTGGCCGAAGACGCTGAGGCGGTCGGCCAGCTCGCGGTCGGTGAGGACGCGCTCGATCGCTGCGGCAAGCCGCTCGGGGTAGCTGCTGCCGGATGACGCACGCTCGACGGCGATTCCGGCTCCGCCGGACACTTCGAGGAGGGCAGCATCGTCGGAGTGGATCACCGGCGTGCCGAACCGGAAGGCCTCAAGTATCGGCAAGCCGAAGCCTTCAGCAAGGCTTGGATAGACGAAAACGCTGGCACGGTCGAGCACGACCGAGAGATCGCCA
>DATCDQ010000058.1:0-81049 GCA_036510655.1 Microbacteriaceae bacterium
TTGACTCGGGTGCGACCCTCAGCCTCGCCGAGCGCCAGCTCATGCTGGTCGAGGTTGTGCCAGCCGTCGAGGTTTGTGTACTCGATGCCACGCTCGTTCAGCATGGCAAGAACCGATTCCTCGCCCGGCTCAGCCGGCGCCCACCAGTTGCCTTGGTCGTTGATGATGTGCGCAACGGTTTCCATCGCATCCGATTTGGTGTGGCCGATCAGGCCGACCGGTCCGCGCTTGATCCAACCGGTCGCATACACGCCGTAGAACTGCTCATTGTCGGTCCGGCGCAGCACCTGCCCCTCCCGGTTCGGGATGGTGCCGTGCTTCTTGTCGAACGGGATGCCGGGCAGCGGCGACCCGAAGTAGCCGACCGCCCGGTAGAGCGCCTGAACCGGCGTCTCGCGCAGCTCTCCGGTGCCAACGACGCTGCCCTGCCCGTCCGGCTTCGTGCGCTCATAGCGGATGGCGGCAACATGACCGTTCTCGTCGCCGACGATCTCGACCGGCCGTGCGAAGAAATGCAGATGGATGCGCCGGCTCGCCTCGCCGACGCTGCGCTGCCGCCACTGCTGCAGGATGCGGTCGATCACCATGACCTGTTTGTTGCTGGCGATGGCGGTGCGCGCAGCGTCGCTGTAGTCGAAGTCCTCGTCTTCCAGGATCATGTCGACATCACGCAATTCACCGAGTTCGCGCAGCTCGAGCGGTGTGAACTTGACCGAGGTCGGCCCGCGCCGCCCGAAGATATGCACATCCGTCACCGGCGACGCCTTCATGACCTGGTACACGTTCGGCGGGATGTCGGTGGGAAGAAGGTCCTCGGCATGCTTGCCCAGCATCCGCGTCACGTCGAGTGCGACGTTGCCGTTGCCGATGACCGCGACGGACGCTGCGGTGAGGGGCCAGGTGCGCGGCACATCCGGATGCCCGTCGTACCAGCTCACGAAGTCCGCCGCACCGTATGACCCGTCGAGTTCGATGCCGGGGATGCCCAGGTCGACGTCGTGCACGGCCCCGGTGGCGAAGACGACCGCGTTGTAGTGCCGCTTGAGGTCGTCGAGCGTGATGTCTTCGCCGTAGTGCACGTTCCCGAATACTCGGATCACCCCGCGATCGAGCACCTCCCGCAATGCGGTGATGATGCCTTTGATGCGCGGATGGTCCGGGGCGACTCCGTAGCGCACGAGTCCATACGGTGCGGGGAGCTGCTCGAACAGGTCGATCGACACGTCGAAGTTGCGCTCAGCGCGCAGCAGAATGTCCGCGGTGTAGATACCGGCCGGGCCTGCCCCGACGATCGCCAGTCTGAGCCTATTCATAGAGTCCTTCATCGATCAGCTCGAACGCTCCACGATCGTGGCCGCGAAGCGAGAAAGAGCCTTCTTGACGGGCCCGTGAGGCAATGGCGCCAAGGCCGCAACGGCCTGGCGTGCCCACTCGTGCGCCTCAGCGAGCGTCTCGACCGTGACGTCGTGCTCACGAAGTGCAGCCACCGCATCACGCACGTCGACGCCATCAGGGGCACCGATGACCTGGGTCTCCAAGCGGTGAAGCAGCGCGGCAGCATCGGCATCCCGAGGCGCGCGCGCTCGCAGCTTCAGCAGCGGCAGAGTTGCAACTCCGGCACGCAGGTCGGTGCCGGGGATCTTGCCGGTGGTTTCGGCGGCAGACGCGAGGTCGATCACATCGTCGATGAGCTGGAAAGCCACGCCGATCTTCTCTCCGAACGTCACGACCGGCGTCTCGTAGGCGCTCGGGGCGTTCGAGAACACGACGCCCATCTGGGCTGCAACGGCGATCAGCGACCCGGTCTTGTCCGCGAGCACGCCGAGGTAGTGCTCGACCGGGTCCTCGTCGGGCTCCGGGCCGATCGTCTCGTGCAACTGGCCCAGGCAGAGCCGCTCGAACGTGTCGGCTTGTAACCGGATGGCCCGTTCGCCGAGGTCTGCCACCAGTTTGCTGGCACGAGCGAACAGCAGGTCGCCGGTGAGAACCGCCACGGAGTTGCCCCACACCGTCTGTGCGCTGGGCACCCCGCGCCGCATCAGCGCATCGTCCATCACGTCGTCGTGGTACAGCGACGCCAGATGCGTGATCTCGACTGCCTCCGCTGCTGTGATCACCCGTGGGGTGTTTCCGTCACCGAGCTGCGCGGTCAGCAGCGTCAGCATCGGGCGCACACGCTTGCCGCCGGCTTTCAAGAGGTAGCGAGCCGTCACATCCGCCAATTGATCGGCGTAGCGCATCTGCGCGTGCAACCCCAGCTCGACCGTGTCGAGTCCGGCTTCGATCGCTGCAGCGAACGCCTTGTCCTCGCCGGATGCGAAGATGCGGTCCGTCAAGCCGAATTGGCTCGACAGTGTGCTCCCGCGCCGCATCAGCGGAATGGATGGCGCCACTACTTCCCCTTTGTTTTGGGTCGTGTTGTCTTGGGCCGGGCGGTTGTGGGCAGAACGCCCTGCTTCTGCACCGGCTTGACCCCACGGTGCAGTGCGACGATTCCCGCCGTCAGATTGCGGTAGGCGACGTCCGTGAATCCAGCCTCGCGCAGCCATCCGCTGAGCACGCTCTGGTTCGGCCAATCGCGGATCGAGTCCATCAGGTAGTCGTAGGCGACCGGGTTCGACGATGCCAGGCGCACCAGTGCAGGCATCGCGTAGCGGAGATAGCCGAAATACCCCGTTCGGATCAGTGCCTGCGGCGGGCGGGAGAACTCGCAAATGACAACCCGACCGCCAGGCTTGACCACACGGTAGAACTCGGCGAGTGCCTGTTTCGGGTTCTCGACATTGCGCAGCCCGAACGAGATCGTCACCGCGTTGAAACTGTCGTCGTCGAACGGAAGCTGCGTCGCATCCGCCTGAACGAATTCGATGAACGGGTTGGCGGCGTGACGCAGACGACCGACCTCGATCATTCCCGCCGAGAAATCGGCGGCCGTGACGAACGCGCCGATCTTGCTCAGGGCAGCGCTGGACGTGCCCGTGCCGGCAGCCACATCCAGGATGCGTTCGCCCGGCTTCGGCGCGACCGCCCGCGTCGTGGCGACCCGCCACAGCGAGGCGTTGCCCATCGACAGTACCGTGTTGGTGCGGTCGTAGTGGGTCGAAACCGTATCGAACATCGCCGCGACCTGCGACGGCTGTTTGCTGAGGTCGGCCTTACTCACGACTTCAAGCTTAGTTGCGGTTTCGCGGGGCGTTCGCCGGGCGTTTTTCGCTCAGAGAGTCCCGGCGCCAGACGGCTTTGCCATGCGCCGGCGTCCGTCAGCACACGGCGCCCAAGCGTAGGCTGATCGTGTGACCGCAACAGCAACCGGCGTGCGGGCGCTGAGCGTCGAAACCATCCCCCTCGACGACGTGCGCCAGCTCATTCCATTTCTCGACGCCCATCGACCACTGCTGTGGCTGCGCAAGGGCGAGGGCATCGCCGGCGTCGGTGAGGCCTTGCGGCTCGAATTCTCCGGCCCGAACCGCATCGCGGATGCCGCAGCCGCGTGGAACGAGTTGCAAGCGGCATCCGACGTTCTCGACCCGATCGCGCTGCCCGGCACCGGCCTGATCGCGTTCGGCGCCTTCGCGTTCGCGGCGCAGAGCGACAGCACAAGTGTGCTGATCGTGCCGCAGACCATCATCGGCCGCCGCAATGGACGCAGCTGGATCACCCGGGTTCGCGCGTCAGAAAACGGCTCTGCCTACGCGCCCGTGCCGCAGCCGACCCCGTTCGGCGCGGAATACCGCCTGACCATGCTGCCCGGAACGCTGAGCCCGGCCGGCTACACCGACGCGGTGCGCGCGGCCCTGAGCCGCATCGAGGCCGGCGCGATCGACAAGGTCGTGCTTGCCCGCGACGTTCGCGCCCACCTTCCGCTGGAATCCGACGTGCGCCGCGCCCTCGTCGAACTCGCCCTCGGCTACCCCGACTGCTGGACCTACGCCGTCGACGGCCTGCTCGGATCGAGCCCCGAAACGCTCGTGCACGTGCACCGCGGTGCGGTCGACGCGCGCGTGCTGGCCGGCACGATCTCGCGGGGCCCGGATGCGGCATCCGATCACGAGGCTGCCGTCGCGCTTGCGACCAGTCCCAAGGACCTCGAGGAACACGACTTCGCTGTGCGCAGCGTGCTTGACGCGCTCGCCCCGCACACGGCTACGCTGACGACCAGCGAGATGCCGTTCACTCTCAAGCTGCCGAACCTGTGGCACCTTGCCACGGATGTCGCAGGCCGGCTCATCGACGGATCGAGCGCGCTCGACCTGGTCGCCGCGCTGCATCCGACCGCGGCTGTCGCCGGAAGCCCGACGAATGCCGCGCTCGCGCTGATCGACGAGCTCGAACCATTCGACCGTGGTCGCTACGCCGGCCCGGTCGGCTGGATCGGTGCGGACGGCGACGGCGAATGGGCGATCGCACTACGCGGCGCGCAGTTGCAAGCCAACGGCGACATCACGGCCTACGCCGGCTGCGGCATCGTCGCCGGCTCTGACCCCGAGCGCGAACTGGCCGAGACGAAGATGAAGTTCCGCCCAGTGAAAGAGGCGTTCGGGTAGGCCTAAAACCTACGACGCGTCGAGGCGCACCTTCTCCGCCTCGACATCGAAGTCAGCAGCCGGCCAGGTCAGGTTCATCGCCTCCAGGGCGTCGATCAGCAGTTGCTGCACGACCAAGCGGGCGTACCACTTCTTGTCGGCCGGCACCACATGCCAGGGTGCGGTCGGGGTCGACGTGCGGTCGATCGCGACCTGATAGGCCGCCTGGTAATCGTCCCACAGCATCCGCTCGTCCACGTCACCGGGGTTGTACTTCCAGTATTTGTCGGCCCGCGCGAGCCGTTCGCCCAGTCGCAGTTTCTGCTCGGCCTTGCCGAGGTGCAGCATCACTTTCAGCACGGTCGTGCCGTTGCCGGCCAACTCCTGCTCGAAGGCGTTGATCGCACCGTAACGGCGCTCGATCTCCTCGGGCGCGGCCAGATTGCGCACCCGACCGATGAGCACGTCCTCATAGTGCGACCGATCGAACACGCCGATGATGCCTGCACCCGGCACGTGCTTGCGCACCCGCCAGAGAAAGTAGTGCGCAAGCTCCTCGGCCGTCGGCTTCTTGAACGCCGTGTAGTGCACGCCCATCGGATTCACCGCGCCAACGACGTGCCCGACGATGCCGCCCTTGCCCGCGGAGTCCATCGCTTGCAAGACCAGCAGCACTGACCGCGTGTCGCCGGCGGTGCTCGATGCGAACAGCTGCTCTTGCAGCTCGGCAAGCCGCCCGGATGCCGCGGCGAGGGCCCGGGCACCCTCGCTCTTGTCTGCGTCGAAGCCAGGCTGCGAGTTGGTGTCTTGCTCCGCGAGAACGAAACCGGGGCCGGCTCGTAGCGCATCCGCCGCATCCATGGTCCAGCTGCCCTGCTGCTTCGTTGCAGTCCTCGCGTTCACGGCGCTCCCCCTTGGTCGGTTGCCCCATTCTGCCAGCATGCCGCCCGTCGGCGCTCAGGCTGTCAGCGCTCAGGCCGTCAGCGCGCATCCTGTCAGCGCGGCAGCCGGACCTCCAAGATGCTCGGCCCCTCGATTGGCGCCGACAACGCATTGTCGAGCTTGCCGTGCGTGCTCGCGCGCGCGTATGCCCAGCCGTAGGCCTTCGCCAGAGCCTCGAGATCGACCTGCTGGGGGGTGATCAGCACGCGGTCCATGGCGGCTGCCGGCGCCGTCCAGGCGACCTCGAGCGCGTCGAAGATCGTGCCACCGCCGTCATTGCCGACGATCACCTGGATGCGCGGGCGCGACTCGCCCGCGCCGAACGCGAGTGCGCCGGCATCGTGCAGCAGGGCAAGGTCCCCGAGCAGCACGCGAATGACGCCGGCCGATTCATCCGCCTCGTGCGCGAGCGCGATGCCGATCGCGGTGGCGATCGTGCCGTCGATTCCGGCCAGACCGCGATTCGCATGAACCCGGATGTTCTTGCCCGGCACGCTACGATCGGCCTCCCGGATCAACCGGGACGCACCGAAAACGAGCCTGTCATGAGGCCAGGTGAAGCGCCATAATGCTTCAGCGAGCATCCGTCTGGTCACAGGTGCGCGCACGGCCGCCAACTCAGTCCTGGCATAGCTGATGCGATCGGCGGGACTGGCCGAGCGACCGGCCTCGACATTCGGCGCCGCGTGGGTGGCATCGCCGACGAGTGCAGCCTCGCCGAGCCTTCTGCTTGCGACGACCCACCGGCCGACCCATTCGCGGGCGGACCGCGCCGACGGGTCGATGCCCGCATCGAGGGTGACTGCGGCGACGGCCCGTGCCCGGCGGCCCGGGTTGAAGAATTCGTCGCCGTGCGGCGCGACCACAATGGCTTCGACGTCGTCCCGGGTGAGTAGAGCGGGGATCTCCCGGCTGAGCGTCGGATGCCCGAACACGATCGCGCGCTCGACCCGTCCCCCGAATTCGGCGTCGTTCAGCAGTTCGCGGTAGGCGACGACGAGGTTCGGGCCGAAGCGGGAGCCACTGGTGATCTCCGCGAGCAGCGGCCAGCCGACCGCATGGGCGAGCGCTTCTGCCTCCGCGCCGGCGCCATGGCCAGCGATGACGACCGTGCGCGGGCCGGCGGCGAGCGTAAGAGTCTCGCGGGCGGATGAGGGCTGTGCGGACGAGGGCCGTGCTGACGAGGTCTCGATACGCTCGTTCCTCGCTACTCGACCAGCGGAGGTAGACCGGGGCTCGATACGCTCGCTAGCACTCGCTACGGTTCCTGAGGAGGCCGCCCGCGGCCGTCTCGAAGGGCGACCACCGGCAACGGACGCCAGGTCGGGCACAGGGGAAGACAGCGGCTCGCGGAACGCGATGTTCAGGTGAACAGGGCCCGGCAGCTCCGCAATGCCACCTGGCGCCGCCGCGCTACCGCCGAGAGCAGCAAACCAGGCGCGTGCGGCAAGGGTGGCGGCGGCATCCGCTTCGCCGGGTGCTCCGGTCGGCGCGGGCACATCGCACGCGAGGCGCGTTGCCGTGCCGTAAAGCCCGGCCTGCTGCGTCGTCTGATTCGCCCGGATGCCGCGCAGCTCGCTCGGACGATCGGCCGTCAGCACGATCATCGGCACGCCGGAGTGGTGCGCTTCGAGCACTGCGGGATGAAGGTTGGCGGTGGCCGTTCCACTGGTTGTGATCACAACGGCGGGCACTCCGGATTCGACCGCCAACCCGAGCGCCAGGAAGCCGCCGACCCGTTCGTCGATGCGCACGTGCAGGCGCACGGCGCCGATCCGCTCCAACTCGGCTGCGACCAGCGCCAACGCCTGCGAGCGCGAGCCCGGGCTGAGCACGATGTGCCGAACACCCTGCTGCACGAGCGCACTCAGAAGCGCGATCGAATAATCGCCGGCTGCGCTAGCGCCCTGCGTCGCAGGGCCCTCAGGCATCCCGTCTGCCGGGCTGGTCTGACTCGCCGTTGTTCTTCTTCGTCTCGTCGAGTTCGGCGAGATCTTTCTCCATCTGGCGGATGCGTTCCTCCTGCTCGCGGGAACGCTTCGGGTTCTTCACTGCGGCTTTGCCCAGCCCTCTGAGGAATTCCGGATCATCGTCAGGGGCGGAACTGCGGATGCTCGTCGCGGCATTCCGGCTGCTGCGACCGATAAGGAACCATAGCGCACTGCCGATCAGCGGGAACAGGATGACCACGAAGATCCATGCCCACTTGGGCAGACCGCGAACGCGTCCACGGTCGAACAGCGCACAGTCGACGATCGTGTAGATGTACACCACCGCGACCGCTACAGCAAGCGGCACTGCAAGTCGGACCATACCTCAATCGTAGCCCTTGAGGACTCCACGCTTTCCTGAAGGTTACTGTCCGTACACTGTGTGTGTGAAAGCCATTCCGCACTGGGTTACCTACACGGCACTTCGATTGCTCTTGATCATCGTGCCGCTTGTGATTCTCATGGTGCTCGGGCTGCCGTGGTGGCTTTCCGCGATCATCGCCGCTGTCGTCGGACTATGCCTCTCATACCTGTTGTTGTCGGGGCCGCGCCATGGCCTTGCGCGAGATCTCGATGCCGCACGCAAGGGCACGAAGGACCGAACTCCAGCGAAGAAGCGCGTCCGCGAGGACGATGATTTCGAGGACCACCTGGTCGACGATGCTGCGACATCGTCCGCGCCGGCGGCATCCGGTTCAGTCGCATCAGGTTCCGCGAGTTCCGCGGCGTCCGGACCAGCGGCATCCGGTTCAGAAAGCGAACGCAGCGCCGAGAGCGACTCCGTAGACAAGTCCGACGATTCCGGTCAGCTGCAGCACTAACACCAGTTCCTTCGCCGTCTTCGCCGTCACGGCGATCAGGCAGGCGGGCAACGCGATCAACAGCCCGAAAAGGCCCAACCAGCCGAGCGGGTACGCCAGGCTCAGCAGTGCGAGAATCGCGTATGGCAGCAACAAGAACACGCAGTACAGCACAACGGATGCCGTGCGCCCGATCAACACGGTGAGCGTGCGCTTGCCGGCCAGCTTGTCCTCGTCGATGTCGCGGATGTTGTTGATGAGCAATGCCGCGACGGCGACGAAGCCGATCGCGACGCCGCCGAACCACGCCTCCTGTGTGACTGAGAGCACCTGCACGAACTGGGTTCCCGCCGTTGCGACAAGACCGAAGAAGACGAACACGAACACTTCTCCGAGCCCGAAGTAGCCGTACGGGCGCTTGCCGCCGGTGTAGAACCAGGCCGACGCAATGGCTGCCGCGCCAACGAGCAGCAGCCACCACTGCTGCGTGCGGATCACCAGGGCGAGTCCCGCGAGCGCCGCCAGAGCGAAGAAGACGAGTGCTGTGGTCAGCACCGCACGCGGCTTCGCCTTGCCCGACCCGGTCAGCCTGCCTGGGCCGACCCGGTACTTGTCGGTGCCGCGAACGCCGTCGGAGTAGTCGTTCGCGAAGTTGACGCCGATCTGCAGGAACAACGCGACGGCCAGGCAGAGCAGCGCACGCACCCAGTGATAGGTGTCAGGGCCTCCGACGGCAATCGCCGCTCCCGTGCCGATGAGCACCGGCGCAACAGCCAGTGGCAGGGTGCGGAGCCGCGCCCCGGCAATCCAATCGGATGTCGTCGCCGGCTCCACCTTGCCGGGCCGCCCTCCGGGGTGCCCGCCCTTGCGCCCGCTCTTGCGGTTGCGGTTCTGGTTCTGGTTGGCAGGTGACATTCTCTGCATCTTGGGCTTGCTGCTCACAGCCCGCATTCTATCGATGCGGACCATGGTGCATCGGCAGCAACGAGGCGGGCGAGCGCAAGGCGGTCTGGCTTGCCGGAGGAGAGGAGCGGCATCCGCTCGACGACGTGAATGCGGGCTGGGCCGGCCGCCCGACCCAGGGCGGAGACGACGTGCTCGCGCACTGCGACGAGGGGCACCGGGTCATCGCCTGCTGCGACCGGCTCTACGACGACGACGACCGGTACCTGCCCCCACTCGGTGCTGTCGGCCGCGACGACTACCGCTCCGCCGAAGCCGGGCAGTTCGCGCACACGACGTTCGACGGCGTCGAGCAGCACCTTCTCGCCGCCGGACACGATCACGTTGTCGGCGCGTCCGTGCACGGTGACGCGACCATCGACGTCGACGGCGCCGAGGTCGCCGGTGCTATACCAGCGGATGCCGTCCTCGTCGTGGAACGCGGCATCCGTTCGCGCAGGGTCGGCGAGGTAGCCCTCTGCGAGCACCGGTCCGGCCAGCTCGAGCAAGCCGTCGATCTCGCGAGCGCGAGTCGTTCCGATCGGGAGTCCGTTGTAAACGCAGCCGCCACTGGTCTCACTCGAGCCGTAGGTGCGCCTCAGAGCCAACCCGAAATCGAGGGCGCGGTCGCGCAGGTCCGGGCGCAGCGCCTGCCCGCCGACGAGCACGCCGTCGAAGCGCCGCAGAACGTCGAGCAGCTGCGAGTCGTCCGCTGCCGCGTCGACCAAGCGCGCCAGTTGCGCCGGCACGAGCGACACGAAACGGCCGTCGCCGGTCATGCTCGCCGCAGCATCGCCGAACGCGCTCGGGTCGAAGTGACCGCCGGCAAGCACGACGGGAGTCGTGCCAGCGACGATCGAGCGCACGAGCACGTTGCTGCCCGCGACATAGTGGCCCGGCAGGCAGAGCAGCCACTGGCCGTCACCGCCGAGAGCGCCCGCGGATGCCGCTGCGCTGGCCAGCAGCGCATCCCGCGACAGTGCGACGCGCTTGGGCACCCCGGTCGAGCCGGAGGTCTCGATGACGAGAGCGACGTTCTGGGCGACGGTCGTGGGCACAGGACGTGCGGGCTGGGGGGCGGACGCGCTGGCCCCACCGGCGCGCGGCAGCACGGCCGGACCATCGCCAGTCAGCGCAGCACGAAGCGCACGCAGCAGGGCATCCGGCCGATCCGCCGGCACCGTCACGAGCCTTCGTGCCACTCCGTCAGACTACGGCACCGGCCCCTGGCTCGGCATCGGCGCTGACCGCGGACTCGCGTTAGATGCTGTCACCAGAGAACGTGCGGGCATCGGCATAGTGCCCAGCGATGTTCGCATTCCAATCGTCAACGAAAGTCTGTTTCAACGCGTCGGTGGTGTTGGCGACCGCGATCGCACTCTTCATCGTCGCCTGACCAGTGGCGCAGTCGCCGCCGGCCATCTGCTGCGCCGCGGTCTGATACTGCTGGTCGGCCTGTAGCGACACCTGCAGCGCCTGACTGAGCTCAACGATCAGCCGCGCACCACCCGGAACCGTGTCGAACGGGGTGCTCTGGAGCGCCGTAACCAGCTCATGGCGGTTTGCGACGACTGAGGACGCGGTCGCCAACTCGGCCGAGCCGACGGAACACCTCAGCAGTTGCTGCACCAAATCCGAGATCTGGGCCCGGCCCGTCTGCGACTTCTGAAGAATTTGGACGAGGTAGCGAACCTGATCGTTCGCCGTGTTCGCCGGCGCAGCAACGTTGTATGCACCGGTGCCTTTACCCGAGCCGCCCGAGCCGTTTGCGGCGAAGTAGTTCGGAGTAGCCGAGCGCTGCGTGCCGACTCCCCCCTTCGGCGTCAACGTCACGAGGGCAGGCGATGCGTTCGCGCATACCTGCACACCCGCACCAGTCGAACCGCAATAGCGCCCATCCACATAAGTCATGCCGGTTCCTGCGCCGCTGCCGGTCGGATCTGCAAAAGTGAATGACGTGGCATGCAGGGCGTCGGTTCCACAGATCAACAACCAGCCGCCTCGCCAGGTCGATACGGAGATCGGCGTCGAGCCGGCCGGGCAGGTCCGCGGGATCGAAGTGCTCGCTGCGACGAATCCGGTCGTCGCATTCCCGCCGGATGCCGACCTCAAAACGCTTGCGGGCTGTATCACGGACACGGAGGCAGAACTAACCTGCACCAGCGCCCCACCGCCGGTCACGAGCACCCTCTCGTTGTGGGCACAGGTCAGCGTGAAGGTTGAGCCGACGAATGCGAGTGCAGAACACTGAATGCTCTGATGGTTGCGAGAGTAGTCCACGGTGTAGCCTCTCGATCCATTGCAGACGAGCACGTGCCCGCGCGGAAAAGACGACCACGAGATTGGCGTCATGCCGGCAGGGCAGGTCGGAAGCCCCTGCGGCAGTGCCGGGAGCGTGCCGGCAGCGGTCGTAGGTCCTGCAGAGGACGCCGGCACGAGTGCCGCGATGTCACTGCCGTTCCTCGCCCCAGTGCTCACAGGGATCGCGTCTCCGCCTAACGATGAGGGTTGCGCAAGTATGGATGCGTCGTCAATCTCCCACAGCTTCACGCCGGTTCCCGGGTCGAATGCATTGATTATCGAGTGGCCGCTGCCGTTGTCCCCCGAGTCGATGTCTGGAACGAGCACGACGCCGTCGTTCGCGAACATCGGCCGCGGTTGTGTCGCACCGGCCTCGGATTCGCCTCGCGCGGGGGCAGGATAACTGTTCGCCCACTTGACGGCACCCGTTGCCGGGACCACAGACGTGACGTGCCCGCTGGGGTCGACGAGCACGAGTGAGGAACCGTTGTACGCCCCGAAAAACCCGGATCGCATGCCGGTGTACGTGCCGGTTACGGATGATTTCCAAATCGTCGTCTTCGTCTTCGGGTCGAATGCGTTCGCTGCAACCGCGGCGCCGTCGACGGCGTCGCCATCCGCAGAGTAAAGCAGGGGCAGCGGCGCCGTTTTTCCGCTGGAAGAGAAGTTAACGACAGAGCTGTGAGTTCCGAAGTCACCTGCGGACACTAGCGTGACCACGTGGCCGTTGGCGACGGTAGTCGCCGAATCGGGCACCGCGTCATAGTTGCTGGCATCGGCCACAATGCCGTCCGTTCCGAATACATCGAGGGTCTGGCATCTCGGATTCGCTAGGAGCTTACCGGTCGAGAAGTCGAACGCTGCCTGCGCCTCGGCATCACTGATTGCAAGCACATCACCACCCTCATGTGCCACGGTGGGCCAACCGGAACCGCCGTTGCAGATGTTGCTGATCGGTGTTTGCCACATCGTCGACGACAAATCGCCTCTGATTCTTGCCGCGCTCCCTGCAGTAGGCTCACCCATTTGGGTCGAGGTCATGGCGCGCACAACAACGGATTGTCCGAAGACGTGGATCACATCGGGCACATAATCTGCAGCGATCCCCAGTTGAGCAAGAGTGGCATGCTTCATCACCCGACCATCTGCAAGGCGTATGAGTTCGAGGATGATCGGGTCCGCGGGACCTGGCCCAGCGGACGGGCCGAAAGCACACGCGGCTGCCCCAGCCAGCGTTTCGGGTGCGCAGACAAGCTGGTGATCCTCAAGCCCACCGATTCGGGTTTGCCATTTCATCGATCCTGTCTGGGTGTCGAGGCCAACGAGAAAGCGCGAGCCACCAGACGCCTCGCTGTCGTCTTTGACTCCGCCGGCAACCCACACCTTGTCGTCTCCAGCGACGAAGCTGAGACCTTGCGTGCCATCAAGCCCAACGTCAGGGGCCGTCACCCGCCAAGCGATTTTCTGCCCCATGCGGAACCCACCGGATCGGGCGTCACCAGGCGCCCCGGTGACCCGCAGCGTCGCAGCCTGCGCGACAACGCCGGACCCGGATGCCGCGCCTACCGATTGCACGCCCACGAACCCGTCGAACGGCGCTCCAGGGACGCCGGCGGCAAATGCGGTTGCTGCCCCGGTCACGACGAGGGCGATCGAAGCAGCGATCGCGAAGAGCGCATCGCGTCTGCGCACGGTCATCGTTGCACCACCCTGTCGTCGGCCAGTGTCGGTGGCGAATCATCGGCGACCTGCGGGCCACCACGACCGTCGCCGCCACGATCCAAGGCCCATCGGCGCAGCGTCATCCCGCGAGCGATCAAACACGCGCCCACTATGATTCCGACGGTTCCGCCCGCGCTCACGAGACCGATCAGGGCGGTGCCGCCAAACAGTCCGGTCAGATTGACCAGCGTGACCACAGCGACATACCAGCCGAAAGCAGCGACCACTGCAGCTGGTGCGAGCAAGTAGCTCATCGCATCTCGCTCACGGGCAATCAGCCAACCCAACACAAGCACGCCCGAGCCGGCGAAGGCCAACAACGCGTCCATGGTGACGAATTGTCCCGGGAAGACGGCATTCAGTACCGCAGGAACGACGCAGACGGCGCCGACCATGCCCGCAGAGATCAACTTGCGCAGTCGTGTCGCCCCGAGCACGAGCAGTGCCCCAACGTACACCAGATACGCGAAGGTGATTAGAAACCAGGCGGAGGGCACAGTCGAGACTCCAGCGAGGCCGATGACGATGGCGACCGTCACGGCTGTTACGGCAAACGAGGCTGAGCGGCCCCACGCCGAAAGCACGTGGCCAATGGGCCGACGAACTGGCACCCGCACCGGCGCAAGCCCTGGATCGAGCCCAGCCGGCGTGAAGGGTGCGAAGTCACGCACGCCCTGCTCGTTGCGGTCGGGTGACGCGGCGCGGGCTAACCAGCAAGCCCCGACCGAGATGCCGATGAATCCGCCGTATCTCAGCATCAGGAACAGCGCGCTTCCGACCTCGGTGTCGTTGAGCGGCACGATGTCCGCGACCAGGTAGTTCCAACCGAACACGGCCGCCATCGTGCCGAACGTAAACAGGTACGTCCATCCGCTTCGCTCCCGCGCGATCAGCCAAGCCAGCACGAACACGCCGTACGAGACGAACCAAAGCCAATCGAGATAGAAGTACACGCAGGTGATCGACATGATGGCCGGAAGAATACCCACGACACCGACCATCACTCCGGCGACGACGCGCCGTGCCACGGTTGTCGGCAGCAGCACGATCGCGACGACCAGCAGGCTGTACGCGAGGATCTCAAGTGTGATTCCCACACCACGCACCACGAACGGCCACGGAATCGCCACGGTCAGCAGATAGACCGCCACGCCGACGGCGACCAACACCCTGCTGCCGACGGATCCAGACGTGCGCGCTGACTTAGCGGCGGCAAATGGTTGCGTGCCGCTTGCGGCGCTGTTCGCTACAGTGACGGCGGCTATTGCCGACCCGGCCGCGACCGTGCCACTGGGTGTCTGTCCGTAGGTCCTGATCCATTCGATCAAGCCGGGATACGCAGACGGATTGGCCGCGACCACCGCACGCATCGATGGATGATGATACGCCAGCTCCGCGAGGCGTTCAGGCGAGGTCGCCGGGTTGGCGGCCTCCGCATCGAGCGCGGCCCGGGGTTGATCGCCGGAGACCTCGTAAGGACTTTCAGCCATGAGCGCGCTCCTGCCGGTTTCGGTTGGCGTTAACCACACCGTAAGAGTGCGCTTCGTCAACGGCGATGGGTCATATTCCCCATCCGACGTGCGCGCCCACGAGCGAACGCCCCCAAACGAGTGCCGGTAGAAGATGCAATAGCGCCGCAGATTGCGTAACTGCCATCGTGAGCTGTGCCCGCGCGTTCATGGAGCGCCCCGCACAGTATCGCAAGCCGACCGCAACAAAGTCGATGGGTGATTATGCCCATCGCACCCTGATGCCGTGGTCTGCCTGAATGATGCTGTGCCGACGCGCGGTCGGCAGAAGGTGAGGGTCCGGTGCGGTTGTTGCGGTTATTCCGTGGGCGCACACGCGCGGCGCTGTCGTCGGCGGGCATCCTGTTGCTGTCCGTCGCACTCACGGTGGCCGCAGTGATCTCGCAGGGCTACACGACAACCGAGCTCAGCCTCAACGACGGTGGCGTCTGGGTCACGAAGCCGTCCGGCCTGCTTGTCGGACACCTGAACAGCGCTGCCCGCGTTCTCGACTCCGGGCTGACGACGACGAGCAATGAGTTCGACATCGTCCAGGCCGGCAACACCATACTCGTGCACGACACGTCGAAGAACACCGTCACGCCCATCAACCCGGCCAGTGTCACCCTCGGTCAGGCAGCTAACATTCCGGCTCGCGCCGACGTGAGCCTCGGATCATCGACGGTCGCAATTGCGGATGCCTCGTCCGGCAAACTCTGGGTGCTGCCGGCGAGCGCCCTGGGTGGCTTCAATGCGTCTGCCCCGGCCACCTACCGGCTCGGCGCCCACGGCGTCGCTACCGTCGGGCCGGACGGCACGGTCTATGCCGCCTCCGCGAGCAAACACGCGCTGGTCACGATTGCAACCGACGACAGCGGAAACCCGACTGCACCACAGGTCACCGATCTCACCGGGCTTTCGCCGACGGCAACGCTGAGCATCGCCGCCATCGGTAATGGCGCCGCCGTGTTCGACGCGTCGCACTCCAGCATCTTTCTGCCCGGCACGTCCACTTCAACGCATATTGCCGGCGCGGCGAACGCCGTGCTGCAGCAATCCGGCCCCGCCGGCTCAACGGTGTTGCTGGAGAGCAAGACCGCCCTGATCAGCCAGCCTCTGGATGGCAGTACGGCCCACGCAACATCGGCTCACGCGACCGGATCGCCGGCGGCGCCGGTGTATCTCAACGGCTGCGGTTACGCGGCGTGGTCAGGCTCGAACCGCTACCTGCGCAGCTGCGCAGGCGGAACCGGCGACACATCCGCGGCGATCGCGGGCGCGATCGACAGCGCACAGTTGGTCTTCCGGGTGAACCGTGACGTGGTCGTGCTGAACGACCTGACCTCGGGTTCGGTCTGGCTGCCGAACCAGAACATGGTGCTGGTCAACAACTGGGACGACGTGAAACCGCCACCAGACACCAAGCAGCAAGACAATCAAGACAACAGCACTCAAGACGTGCTGTCTCAAGTCGACCCGACCCACAGCAGCGTGAACCATCCGCCTGTCGCGGTGGATGACACGTTCGGCGTACGAGCCGGTCGCTCGACGATTCTTCATGTGCTCGACAACGACAGTGACCCAGATGGCGATCTGCTCACGGCGTCCGTCGCCGACCCGAAGACTTCGCTCGGGATGGTCGAGGCGATCGCGGGCGGGCAGCTGCTGCAGATCGATGTGCCGGCGAGCGCGACCGGGGCAACCACGTTCGAGTACCAGGTGAGCGACGGGCGCGGCGGCACCGCGCACGCCACGGTGCATCTGTCCGTTCATCCGCCGAGCCAGAATTCTGCCCCGGTGCAGAACCGGGTGTCACAGGTGCTCGTCGAGCAAGGTGCGAGCGTGAGTTTCAACATGCTCGGCGACTGGAGCGATCCAGACGGCGACGACATGTACCTCGCCAGCGCGACCAGTACGACGGACGACGGCGTTCACTTCGCCCCCGACGGCACCGTCACCTTCGATGCCGTCGGTCGCGCGCTCGGGACCAAGATTGTCGACGTCGTGGTCACGGATGGCCAGAAGTCCGCACAGGGCACACTCCTGTTCGACGTTCGGGCCGCGGGCACGACCAAACCCATTGCCAATGCCGACCTCGTCACGGCCCACACCGGTCAGACAGTCACGGTCTCACCGCTGCTGAACGATCAAAGCCCGAGTGGCAAGCCGCTGACCCTTGCCAAAGTCGACGACGTGCAGGGGGCGACCATCGCCCCTGACCTTGGCACCGCAACTTTCACGTTCGTCGCCGCGACTGCCGGCACCTACTTGGTGCACTACGTCGTGTCTGACGGGCCGAACACCGCCGACGGCTTCGTGCGAGTGGACGTGATCCCCGCAATGACCGCCGAGCTTCCCCCGATCGCCGTGCGTGACACCGCTCTGCTGCCGAAGGGCAAGAGCGTTCTCGTGGATGTACTCGCCAATGACACCGACCCGGATGGCGGCATCCTCGTCGTGCAATCGGTGACGGTTCCGCAGAATTCCGGATTGGCGGTCGCGGTCATCAACCACCAGATTGTGCGGATCACAGACCAGCCGGGCATCTCGGCCCCGGTCACCTTCGACTACACGGTTTCGAACGGCCATGCGAGCGCGCAGTCACAGGTGACCGTGCTGCCCGTTCCGGCCCCCGCGAAGCTGGAACCGCCCGTCGCCGTCGCTGACCACGCCGTCGTTCGAGTGGGAGACATCGTGACGATTCCGGTGCTCGCAAACGACTACAGTCCGAGCGGCGACACGCTCACCCTCGACCCGACACTTGTGACGATGCCGGACGCGAAGGCTGGCTTGATGTTCACAGCCCAGAACACGCTGCGGTTCCAAGCCGGCAACACCCCGCAGACCGTCAACGCCACCTACAACGTCGTCGACAGCCAAGGCCAGAAGGCGGCCGGTTACGTCACGATCCAGATCATGCCCGCCGCCAACGCGAACAACGCCGCACCCGTACCGCAGAGTATTGTCGCACGCACCATCGCCGGAACAACGCAGCGGATCCCCATTCCGCTCGATGGCATCGACCCAGACGGCGACTCTGTCGAACTCGTCGGTCAGGGCACGGCACCGAAGCTGGGACGCATCTCCGAGGTCGGCGCAACCTGGTTGACGTACCAGGCCTACCCGACCTCGGCCGGCACGGATGCCTTCACCTACGTTGTGCGCGACCGGCTCGGCGCCGAGGCGACCGGGTCGATCGAGGTCGGTGTCGTGCCGCCCAGCACCACCAGCCAGCGACCATACGCGGTCGGCGACCATGTCACGGTGCGCCCGTCGCGTACAGTCTCCGTCGACGTGCTCGCGAACGATTCTGACCCCAACGGCTCCGCGCTCAGCCTGACATCGAAGCTTGTTGTGCCCAAGGGTCTGAGTGCCCGAGTCAGCGCCGGCCAGGTGGTCGTCGATACACCGGCGTCCGACGGTAACTACACAGTGCAGTACACGATCGCAAACAGCTTGGGTGCCACCGCGACAGGCGCGCTTCAGGTGACCGTGGACAAGAACGCACCATTGCTGCAGCCGATCGCTCGCGACGACGTTGTACCGGTTGCAGACACCGTGGGCAAGAAGTCCGTTGATGTGCGCGTGCTCGACAACGACCAAGACCCGGACGGCATCGCCAGCGACCTGATCGTGCACCTGGTCGCAGGGGGCGGAACGGTATCGTCGCGCGGCGTCGTGACGGTGCCCGTGCTCCAGAAGTCGCAGACGTTGGCGTACACCGTCACCGATCCGGACAAGCTCACCGGCACCGCCTTCATCATTGTGCCCGGAACGGACGACCAGCGGCCCACGCTGAAGGCGTTCAACCCGGTGGTCGTCAAGAGCGGGCAGTCCGTCACGCTGAAACTCGCTGACTATGTCGCCGTCGTTCCCGGCCGAACGCCCACACTGGTGTCCGCGAGCAGTGTGAGCGCCGCGCACGCGAACGGCTCTTCCCTGGTCAAAGACAATTCGACCCTTGTGTACACGTCTGCCAAGGACTATTTCGGCCCGGATGCTGTCACCTTCCAGGTGACCGATGGCGCGACCGGCGGCGACAAGAACGCGCATACCGCCATCCTGAGCATTCCGATCACGGTGTCGCCTCCCGACAACCAGCCACCCACCTTCAGTGGCGCCAGCATTCAGGTCGCACCGGGCGAGGCGCCGTCGACCATCGACCTGCGCTCGGCATCCGCAGATCCGGACCCTGGCGACCTCGCCAAGTTGCGCTATGCACTGGCCGACCCGCGGCCTTCCGGCCTCACCGTGTCGATCAACGGCTCCACACTTTCGGTTGCGGCCCCGAGCAACGCCAAGAAGGGCACACACGCGACCGTGAACATCACGGTCACCGACGGGAAAAGCCCAGCCGTGAGCGGATCGGTGGCCGTGGCCTTGATCGGATCGACCCGGCCACTCCCTGTAGCGACGGACGACGTCGTGAGCCAGGCCGCGCAAGGCCAGACCATTACTGTCAACCCACTGACGAACGACTTCAACCCATTCCCGGCGACGCCGCTGACCATCATCAGCGCCACGGTGGAGACCGGTGTCGGCTCGGTGTCCGTGAACGGTTCGAGCGTGAGCATTACTCCCGGCAGTTCCTTCGTCGGCACGATGGTCGTGCGCTATCGCATCGGCGACGCAACAGACGATCCCGATCGTCAGGCCGACGGTCGCATTCGCGTCACAGTGCAGGGCAAACCCGACGCTCCCGGCACCCCGACCACGGCGGATGTCGGCGATGGCTCACTCACGCTCAGTTGGGCGGCCGGGTCGGACAACGGCGCCGCCATCACCGGGTACACGGTGACCGGCGGCGGCTACAGCAAGGACTGCCCGGCCACCACCTGCCAGCTGACCGGATTGACCAACAATGTGCAGTATTCGTTCACGGTCGTCGCCCACAACTCGGTGGGAACCTCCCCCGCGTCTGCACAGTCCGCCTCCGCACGGCCCGATGTCAAGCCGGACACGATGGCCGCACCGACCCTGACCGTCGGCGACGGAATGTTGACCGCTGCGTGGGCCGCCGCGACCACGCACGGCTCACCGGTGACGAGTTACGACCTGCAACTCACCCCCGGCGGTACGATCCTCACCGGCCTCTCAGGCACGAGCAAACAGCTCACTGGGCTGCAGAACGGCACGGCCTACCAGGTGCAGGTGCGCGCCCACAACAGCGCGCCCACTCCGTCGGACTGGAGCGCGACATCCGCTGCGACAACACCTGCCGGAAACCCGGCGGCGCCCGGGGTGACCGCCTCCGGTGGTGCGACGACCGTCTCGTTCGCGTGGACACTCCCTGCTACGAACGGCCGCCCGATCGCGTCGGTGCACTACATCATCGACGGCGGAGGCGAGCAGACCGCCGGGCCGACGAACGGCGGAACAACCGTCGGCAACGGCTACAACCAAACACACAGCATCCAGGTGTGGGTGGTCGACTCCGATGGACGCGTAGGCGGCCGAGCAACGGCGAGCGGCGCGACCTCGAACCCGATCCCGAATGCTTCAATCAGCGCTGGCGGTGCTCAAAACACCACCTCTTGCACGTCTACTGCATGCAAGTGGCTTGTCCTCTCGCTGTCCGGCGGCCGCGCGAACACAACGTATACGGTCCAAATTGAAACCAATTGTGCTGCACCAGGACGCACTGGCACCTACGCCTGCTCCGGGGAGAACATCATCAGCGGCTATCTCTACACCATGACCACAGATGGGGCCGGCAATGTCACCGACTCGAGCAGTCATGTTTATGGCTTCCCGCAGGACACGCTGAACGCACTGGTCTACCTCAACGGCACATTGGTCAGCACATCGCCGGGATACACGTGGTGGTAATGACGATGAAAGGAACACAAATGACAATGACACCGGAGCAGGCATCCTGGTTCGCATCCACGAGCGAGCGCCTGGTCGAGAACGTGCGGCAGGCCGTGCTCGGCAAGGACGAGGTCATCCGACTCGTGCTCGCGGCGATGCTGGCCGACGGCCACGTGCTGCTGGAAGACGCGCCGGGAACCGGTAAGACCAGTCTCGCCAAATCGATCGCGGCTACGGTGCATGGCACGCATAGCCGCATCCAGTTCACGCCCGACCTGCTGCCGAGCGATGTGACCGGCGTCACGATCTACGACCAGAAGGTCGGCGCCTTCGAGTTCCATCGCGGCCCGATCTTCGCTTCGATCGTGCTCGCGGATGAGATCAACCGGGCATCGCCGAAGACGCAGTCAGCGCTGCTGGAGGTGATGGAGGAATCCAAGATCACCGTCGACGGCACAACGTATGACGTGGGCCGCCCGTTCCTGGTCATCGCGACGCAGAACCCGATCGAGCAGGCTGGGACATACAAGCTGCCGGAGGCACAGCTGGACCGGTTCCTGATCAAAACCTCGCTCGGCTACCCGGATCTCGCCTCAACCGAGCTGATCTTGGCCAGCTCCGCCGACCGCAACCGTGCGTCGCACCTGGCCGCGATCATCACGACCCAGGCCGTCGCCGAGATGGCAGAACTCGCCTCAACCGTGCACGTGGACAGCGCCGTTCTGCGCTACACCGCCCAGCTCGCGGAGGAAACCCGCAATGCTAGCGAAACCCGTCTTGGGGTCTCCGTGCGCGGCGCGCTGGCGATGATCCGAATCGCCAAGGTGTGGGCGGCCATGCAGGCGAGGAACTTCGTTCTGCCTGACGACATCAAAGCGCTGGCACAACCGGTCTGGTTGCACCGTTTCCTGCTCGATCCTGAGGCCGAATTCTCTGGGGCGACGAGCGCATCTGTCCTCTCCCGAGTTCTCGCGGATGTCGCAGCTCCGCAGGCGAGGCAAGCTGCGGCATGAGCGCTCAGTCGTTTGCGATCAGGACGGCCACTGCGCTGAGCCCGCTTGCCGTGCGCGCGCAGCCGATCACGTCTCGGCTGTCGCTGTCCGCCGCTGCCCTCTGGGCCGTTCTGCGGTCGCCGATTGAACGCACGCTCGGCATCATCACATCGTTCGGCTGGGTGCTGGTCTGCACTGCGGCCGTCGCCGCCCTGGTCGCTGCCGCGGCCGGCTGGCGCGAGCTGACCGTGGTTGCAATCGCGTGCGCATCCGTCGTGCTCGTTGCTGTCGCCTTCACACTGGGCCGCTCGGCCTATGGCGTGCAGCTGGACCTGGCCGGCAATCGTGTGGTCGTGGGTTCGCCCGCATCCGGTCATGTGATGGTGCGCAACACAGCTACCAAGGCGCTACTCCCGGCTCGCATCGAGTTGCCTGTTGGGGCCTCGCACGCAGTCTTCCATCTGCCGAGGATGGCCAGAGGTGCCGAGCACGAAGAGCTGTTCACAATTCCGACCAGCCGACGCGCCGTGCTCACCGTCGGGCCCGTGCGATCGGTGCGCGGTGACGCCCTCGGCATCCTGCGGCGAGTTGTGCGCTGGACGGACCCTGTCGACCTGTTCGTGCACCCGAGGACCATCTCGCTCGACGGCACGTCAGCAGGTTTCCTGCGCGACCTGGAGGGGTCAGCTACCCGTGAGCTGTCAATGAGTGACATTTCCTTCCACGCCCTGCGCGAGTACATTCCGGGCGACGACCGCCGTTACGTGCACTGGAAGTCGTCCGCGCGCGCCGGAAAACTCATGGTGCGCCAGTTCGAGGAGACCCGCCGTTCGCACCTGGCCATCGCACTGTCGTCACTCATGGCCGACTACGGGGATGACGAGGCCTTCGAGCTCGCCATTTCAGCATGCGGCTCTCTCGGTCTGCAGGCCGTGCGTGAAGAGAAAGAATTCAGCGTGCTCGTGTCGGGGAGCAATCTGCACCCGGCGACGGGACCGCGGTTTCTCGATGAGCTCTCCGGGCTCAATCGCGGTGAGCGGCATGAGAGTGTCATCGCGCTCGGCCAACGCATCGGCCAGACCCTGCCACACACCTCGGTTGCCGTGTTTGTCTGCGGGCGGGGCACAACACCTGCACAATTGCGCACGGCGGCAGCGCAGTTACCGATCGGGGTGCGCGCGATCGCGATCCAGTGCATTCCCGGCGCCGAGGTGAGTCGGCGCGCGATCGGTGATCTCGCTATCTTGACCATCGGGGCGCTGAAGGACCTCCCCCGAGCCATGCGGAGGGCCGCCGCATGAAGAGCGCTGACACTGCTACCCCCGCTCACTCGAGACGCGACGGAGACCGCCTTCCGCGACTGGTCGGACGCCGCACGGCAAGACAGGCTGCCGTCGACGTTCTCGCACTGTTCGTAATGACGGCGAGCGCGATCATCGGCTTCGGCCCAGTTTTCGGCGGCACCTCCTATTTGACCGCCGGGATTGGCGGCGCTCTGGTTGGCGCCCTGGTGGGGGTCCTTGCCGCCGCGCTGCGGCTCGGCGCTGTCACGACGGTACTGGCGGCCGCGATCGGCTACGTCTTCTTTGGCGGGGCACTGGCGGCGAGCGCAACGACTGTTGCCGGAGTCGTCCCGACGATCGACACGCTGGGCCTGCTCGGCTCAGGCATCTTCGTCTCCTGGAAACAGTTGCTGACGGTTCAGCCGCCGGCGGCCGCATTCGGTGCTGTACTCGTCGTGCCGTACCTTTCCGCGCTGCTCGTCATGCTGATCGGCACCACGATCGCACTGCGCACACGCCGGTTTGCAATCGCATTGCTGCCGGTGGCCGCGCTGCTCGTACTTGTCATTCTGTTCGGAACGCACGCCGCAGCGGTTCCCGTTGTGCAGGGACTCGTCGCATCCGGCGTCGCGATCGCCTGGTACGCCTGGCGGCGTGCGGATGCGGTGCGTGCCGGCAGCGAAGACTTGGCCGGCGCGTCCGAACCCGGCGTGCGGCGGCAGATCCGGCGGCGGCGCTTCGGTTCATTCGCCGCACTGGGCGTCGCGGCGGTCATCATCACGGTGTTGAGCGCGATGGCACTCGCGTCGACGCCGACCCGCCATGTTCTACGCGACGCAATCACTCCGCCGCTTGACCTGCACAACCTGGCAACGCCGCTCGCATCGTTTCGCTCGTACATACGGGACGACAAGAAGACCGTGCTCTTCACTGTGACCGGACTTCCCGACGGCGCCCGCATCCGGTTGGCCACGCTCGACAGCTATGACGGCATCGTCTTCAGCATGTCGGCCGGCAGTAATGCGGGTTCGGGCGCGTTCTACCCGGTGGGATCGAGCATCACGCAATCGGTGCGTGGAACGGATGCGACGGTGTCCTTCTCCATCGACAAGCTCCGCGGCGCCTGGCTGCCCGGCGTTGGCTATGCCCGTTCCGTGCAGTTCGCCGGCGCGAATGCGTCCGCACTGCACCGTGCGCTCGCGTACAACGCCGCCACGGGCAGCGCCGTGCAGCTCGGCGGCATCGAGCCCGGCGAGGACTACACCCTGGCGACGGTCGTCCCCCGCGCGGTTTCGGATGCGCAGCTGAAGACGCAGGGCGCGGCATCCGTGGCCATGCCGCAGTTGACCGGCGTGCCTGACGTCGTCGGCAGCACCTCGACGAAGGATGCTGCTGGGGCATCCTCGGTCCTCGCCAAGGCGCGTGCCCTCGAGACCGCCCTCTCCCACGACGGCTTCTTCAGCAACGGGCTGGTCGGGCAGGCGCCCTCACGCGCCGGGCACACGGCTGAACGGATTTCCACACTGCTCTCGGCCACCCAAATGGTCGGAGACGACGAACAGTACTCCGTTGCGATGGCCCTGATGGCCCGGCAGTTAGGGCTGCCGGCGCGCGTGGTGATGGGCTTCTACCCTGATTCGTCGGCTGCGAAGGCAAAGACGATCGCCATCACCGGAGCCGACGCGCACGCCTGGGTCGAGATCGACTTCGCCCATGCCGGTTGGGTGACGTTCGACCCGACACCGCCCAAGAACCAGGTTCCGCAGGCACAAGCGCCGAAGCCCAAGTCGATTCCGAAGGCGCAGGTCATGCAACCGCCGTTGCCGCCGAAGGCACCGGTGGAGCTGCCCCCGCAGAACGTGCCGGGGCAGACCGGAAGCAAGCACCACACGCCGACCGTGAGCATCCTGCCGGCCGTCCTCGTGGGCGCCGGAATCGGGCTGCTCGGGCTGTTGGTCTTGCTGACGCCGGCCGTGATGATCGGCGTGCTCAAGCTGCGTCGCCGACGCGATCGCAAGGGTGCGCCCGAACCGGCGGACAGGCTCAGTGGCGGGTGGGACGAGATCATCGACACCGCCGTGGATCTCGGCACGCCCGTGAATAACGGGAGCACCCGGCGAGAAGACGCCGCCGCGCTTGCGCTCACGTATCCGGCCAGCGGGGTACTCGCACTCGCTCAGCGCGCGGACGCCGGAGTGTTCGGTCCGATTGAACCGAGCGAACGTGAGATCGACGCGGCGTGGCTCGAGGTGGAGCAGGTGATCGAGGAGATGACGACGGCATCCGGTCGGTTCGGCCGATTGAAACGGCGACTGTCCATCCGATCACTGCTGCGCCGGCACACACGCACGCGCACGCACGAGCAACCGCACGAGAACGGCCACAAACGAGGGCGCAGCGCATGACGGAAATCCCTACTCCTCTGATGACGGTGCGCTTCGGCGCTGCAACCGACCGCGGGCTGCGGCGGCCCATCAACGAGGACTCCTATCTGGCCGCCGAGCCGTTGTTTCTGATCGCGGACGGCATGGGCGGGCACGAGGGTGGCGAGTTGGCAAGCCGTGCCGTGATCGACGCGTTCGCCCCTTTGGTCGGCCGGCTCAGCGTGGACGCCGACATCGTGAACATCGCATATCGCGCGGCAGTGGAATCGGTGTTCGCCATTCCGGGTCTGCACGGGTCCGCGGCCGGCACCACCCTCACCGGCGTCGCAATCGCAGAAAACGGCGGCGAAGCCTACTGGCTCATGATCAATGTGGGCGACTCGCGCACGTATCGCTTGGCCGGCGGCGTGCTGGAGCAGATCAGCGTCGACCATTCCGTCGTGCAGGAACTCGTAGAGAGCGGGCGACTGACGGCATCGGAAGCGTCCACCGATCCGCGCCGCAATGTGGTCACACGGGCGATCGGTGCCGGCACGCTCTCCGAACCGGACTACTGGCTCATTCCGGCGGCACGCGGAGACCGGATCCTGGTCTGCTCGGACGGGCTGAGCGGCGAAGTCGACAAGCCGTTGATCGAGCGCCTGCTCCTGACTGAAATAGAGCCGCAGGCCGCCGCAACGCGCCTCGTGCATGAGGCATTGCTGCACGGCGGGCGCGACAACGTGACGGTGGTCGTGGTCGACGCGATCGACGTGGCGGGCAGTGACGACGGTGCAACGCGGCCATCCGATGGAGCCCGCGACGTGGCCGTCGACGCTGATCGCGACAACCTGGATGACACGATTCCGCGCCGTCCGGCTGTAGAGAGTGGTGACGGACGATGACATACCTCTATAGCCCGGGTGACTGGTACGCCGTCGCCGGAGGCCATTCGCTCGTACTCGTTCCCGAGACGGTCTCGGCCGAGCTGGTCGCGGGCGCCTGGCATGCCGTCGACAGTGGCGGCGGCTTTGCCGCCGTGCTGGAGCTTCTCACCGGAGCCTACGGCACGACGCTGACCGCGATACCAGACTTCCTCGTCGCCGAAATATCAGACGACATGACGCGCATCATCGCGCGCGGCGCAACGCAAGCTGTTGCGGCCAACTCCGACGGATCGACCGTGACCGTCTCCGGCACCGGCGTCACGACCTGGAGCGAACAGGCGATATCCGCGCCGCAATCGGTCCTCATCACGGTTGGTGCCGTCGCACCCGGCGACGTCGCTGCGGGTGAAATGCTGGCGCTGCGTGCGGGGGTCGTGCGCGCGAGGACCTTCATGATCGCTCGGAGCGCCGCGGATGTCACGACCGAACCCTCCACCGTGGTCCCTGTCCTCGCGCAGCCGACACCGGCACCGACGCTCATCGAACCCGCGCCTGTGCTCGCCGAACCTGCACCTGAACCCGCGCCCGAACCCGCCGGCGCCGAACCTACACCCGAGATCGTCGAATCGATGCGCGCATTCGCCGCGACGGCCGCATCCGCGGCAGCGCCGACGAGCACAGACATGGACGAGACGCTCGCAGAGGTTCCCTACGACACCGTCGGAACCGGCTACGACCACCTGTGGGGTGCCACCGTGCTGAACACGGTCGAGAACGCCGCTGTTCGAGAAGAGGACGACGCCGACCTCGACGCCGAGATTGGGGCGGCTGCGACCGCTGCTTCGCTGCCGCCCGTGGCGGCACCGCCCATGGCCGCACCACCCGTCGCCGCGCCGTACATCGCCGTGCCGCCAGTCGACTCGCCGTCGCTGATCGCGGGAGTCCCGTCGTTCAACAGCGCTGCAGGCCAGTTGCTTGGAGGTGACGTCCGGGGCACCGTCGACGACGATCACGATGGGGAGACTGTGTCGATCGAGCAGCTGCGGGCGATGCAGGCGGAGTCAGCGACCGCTGTGACACTCGCCGGAGTGGCCCCAAGCGGCGGATTCGGCGTTCAGCCCGGCCGAGCAGTGTCGGGCATACTCGTCCTGTCGACCGGCGAGGCGATACCGCTGGATACGGGCGCCGTTCTCGGCCGCAAACCGCGCGTCACGCGCGTGCAGGGGGGTGTGCTGCCGCGCCTAGTCACAGTCAGTAGCCCGAACCAAGACATCTCGCGCAGCCACCTCGAAGTGCAGGTCGAGGGCGACGACATCCTGGCGCTCGATCTTGGCACGACCAACGGAACGCGGCTGCTGCGCCCGGGAAAAGATCCGGAGCGGCTGCGCGCCGGTGAACCGATCGTGCTCGTCAACGGAGACGTACTCGACCTGGGAGACGGCGTTACCGGAAGAATCGAGGGTCTGACATGAGTCCGAGTCGCCCCCCGTCTGCACCGCCGAGTCTGCCCGGCTTCAGCTATGTCGAACTGCTCGGATCCGGCGGCTTCGCCGACGTATTCCTGTACCGGCAGGAACTGCCCTCGCGCAATGTCGCGGTGAAGGCACTCCTGCCCGGCGCCGTCGGTCACGACGAGATCGCGGAGTTCACGGCTGAAGCCAACGTGATGGCGCAGCTGTCGACGCATCCGTCGATCGTCACGATCTACCAGGCAGGCGTCTCACCGGACGGGCGTCCCTACCTGGTGATGGAGTATTGCCCCAAGCCGAACCTGCAGGCCCGCTACCGACGCGAACGGATCTCGGTGGCCGAGGCCATCCGGATAGGCATTCAGGTGGCGGGTGCGGTCGAGACCTCGCACCGCGCTGGTGTTCTGCACCGTGACATCAAGCCCGCGAATATCCTGGTCACACAGTACAACCGGCCCGCGCTCACCGACTTCGGAATCGCTGGCACCACCACGGGTAACACGCTCGCCGAAGCGGTGGGCATGTCGATTCCGTGGTCGCCGCCGGAATCATTCGCAACGCCGGCGACGAGCGTTGTGCAATCGGATGTCTGGGCGCTCGCCGCAACCATTTACTCCCTGCTGGCCGGGCGCTCACCCTTCGAGCTGCCCGGAGCGGCCAATGCGCAGCATGACATCATGGGCCGCATCCAGGTGAGCACGCTGCCGCGTCTCGGTCGCGCGGATGCGCCCGCCTCTCTGGAACACGTGCTGGCAACGGCGATGGCGAAACCGATCGAGCAACGATACTCCTCGGCGCTCGCGTTCGCGCGTGCGCTTCAGAAGGTGGAGATCGAGCTCGGGTTCTCGGTGACAGCGATCGATGTGCTGGACGATAGCGAGCAACCAGCGGGCGCAGACGATGACGACGACGGACTGACACGCATCCACGCGGTCGCCAGCATCGAGGCGCAGCCGCACGCATCCACCGCACTGCGAAGTGCGGCCGCGAGCGCACCTCCGGCCGTGCAACCTAGTGCACCGCCCCTTGCTCCGGTCGATGAAACCGTGCGTCGCGGCCCCGGCGAGTCAGTGCCGGCGCTACCGGAGAGTCAGCCGGGCGCAGTGAGAATCTCCGCGCCGACGCTCGCAGCGCCGGCGGTGCCCCCGGTCGATGAAACGCAGCGCCGGCCGGCAACCACCTCGGCCATGATGGCAGCGCCGACACGACCACGGCGCCGCGCACCGTTGATCATCGCGGCAGCGGTCGCCACGGTCGTCGTCGCCGGCACCGGAGTGGCGATCGCCTTGGCCGGATCGCCGTCGCATCCGACGAGGCCCACCACGAGCGCCCAGCCCAACGACGTCGTTGCCGCTCCCGTACCCGCACCGACAACTCTGATTGGCAGCGCAAGCAATGGATCAGTGGCCTTCACGTGGGCCAACCCCGACCCGCAGAACGGCGACAGCTACCTGTGGGGTGCGGTGGTTCCCGGCACCGATCCGACGCTCGCGCCAGTCGCCCAGCGCACGGTCGTGGTTCCTCGCGCGAAGACAGGCCAGACCTGCGTGGAAGTATTCATTCGCCGCAGCGACGGGCGCGTCTCCGACACGCCCGCGACGGAGTGTGTTCCGTGAGCGCGCCAGAGTCGGCCGCGGTGCCGGTCCAGCGGCGCGGAGAACTGCAGTTGAGCCGCGTGATCGCGCCGTCAGCCGCCCAAGCTGTGCAGGCCGCGCAGCAGGCGCCGGTGGCGCCTCCGGTGCAGATCGAGTATTGCGGCGAGTGGTTCCCCGTCGAGTCTGACGTACCGTTCACGATCGGAAGGGACGCCGACCTCACGCTCGATGACAACAGATTCCTGCATCGGCACTTCTTGCAAGTCGCCCACTCGGACGGCCTCTGGTGGCTCGCGAACATCGGCAGCCGCCTCTCTGCCACCATCACCGACGGTGTCGGAAGCGTGCAGGCCTGGCTGTCACCCGGCGCGCGGCTGCCCATCGTGTTCCGCGTGACCTCAGTCATCTTCACGGCGGGGCCGACGACGTATGAGTTTACCGTGCACACCGAGGCGCCGCCGTTTATCGAGGCGGCCCCCGGCAGCGTGTACGGCGGCGTCACGACCGTCGGCACGGTCTCGCTGACGGACGCGCAACGGCTCGTGATCCTGGCTCTCGCGGAACCCATGCTGCTGCGCGAAGGTACCGGGATGAGCGACATCCCGACGTCCGCCAAGGCAGCCGCTCGACTCGGCTGGGCGCAGACCCGCTTCAACCGCAAGCTCGACAACGTGTGCGACAAGCTCGATCGCGCCGGCGTGCAGGGCCTCCGCGGCGGCGTTACGTCCTACGCCACCAATCGCCGGGCCCGACTGGTCGAGCACGCCATCGCCGCCCGACTCGTCACGCGCGCCGATCTTGGACTGCTCGACACAGCCCGGTCCGAGAACGCGTATCTGGAGGACGTCTGAGATGCGATTGAAGGTCATGTTCAACAGACCCGGCGCCGGCACCGTGCCGCTGGTGGTAACGGCGGAGCCGAGCGCTCGCGTGAGCGACATCGCCGGCACGCTGTACCGCGGGGATCCTGCGCGCGACGGTTCGGCATCTGCCGTGCAGTTGACGATCCAGGTGCGAGATGCCGGGGCACAGACGCCCAGACTCATCGGCGCGGATGCCACTCTCGTCGAGTCTGGGATCCGCTCCGGCTCCGTGCTCGAACTCGTTCAGGCCGACGGGCAATTCGCGGCAGCGGGCAGCACCCGCGGAGCCGCGGCCGCAGTGTTGCGCGTACTCAGCGGCCCCGATGCAGGCACCGAGTTCCCCTTACCCATCGGCTCAAGCGTGATCGGCCGCGACCGCGACGTCGACGTGCGCCTGAGCGATCCACTCATCTCTAAGCGGCACGTGCGCATCAACGTGGGCGACACGATCGACATCATCGATCAGGGGTCGGCCAACGGCATCACTGTGGGCGGACAGCCGGTCGCGCGAGCGACGGTCTCGGCCACCGACTCGGTCGAGCTCGGCGACACCGTCATCTGCGTGGTTTCGCTTCAGCGCGGCGGCAACAGTTCCCCGACCACACCGTTCGTGGAATTCGTGCGCAGTCCACGCGTCGTGCTGCGGTTTCCCGGTGAGAAGTTCGACGGGCCGACGCCGCCGACACCGATGCAGCCGCAACGACTGCCGTATCTTGCCATCATCGCCCCACTCATCATGGGCGCTGTGGTATTTCTGGTCAGTCAGAATCCTCTCGGCGTCATCATGATGGGGCTCAGCCCGGTTCTCGTGCTCGGAACCTTCATCGACAGCCGAGTCACGGCGAAGAAACAGCTGAAGATCCAGACCAAACGGTTCCTGGCTGCCATTGAATCCTTGCATCAACGCGCTGCGGATGCCCAGATAACTGAGCGGGCAACCCGCCTCGCAGAGGCCCCCGGTACGGCTGACGTGATCGAGTCGCTCACCCGTTTGGGGCCGTTGCTGTGGACCAAACGGCCCGAAGACCCCACCTTCCTCAGCGCCCGGCTCGGTGTTGGCACTGCACCCAGCCGCAGCAGGATCGAGTTGCCGAGTGCGAACGACTCTGTGCCAGAACACTGGGCGATGCTGCTGAACATCGTGGACGAATTCTCCTACATCACCGATGTACCGCTGACCGTCGACTGGCGCACGGCAGGCGCGCTCGGGGTTGCCGGCCCGCGCGAACTCTCGATCGATGCCGCGCGTGCCATCGTTATCCAGGCTATCGGTCTGCAGTCACCCGCCGAAATGGTGCTGTGCGCATTCACCTCGCAACAGACACGCACAGATTGGGATTGGCTACCGTGGCTGCCACATGTGACCTCCCCTCACAGCCCGATCCTCGGCGAGCACTTGGCCGATGCCCAGGGCAGCGGTGCCGCACTGCTAGCCCAGCTGGAGGGCCTCGTCGACGACCGCTCGGACGGCGCACCGGAGCTCCGCGGACCGCTGGACCCTGACAAGCCAGGGGAGCAGCCGGTGCCGGTCGTGCCATCCGTTCTCGTGCTGGTCGAAGACGATGCCCCAGTCGACCGGCCGCGGCTGACCCGGCTTGCCGAACGGGGCGCAGACGTCGGAGTGCACATCATCTGGTGTGCCAGCACACAGGAACACCTGCCGGCCGCCTGCCGGACATTTTTGATTGTCGACGGCGCGGTCGGCGCAATGGTCGGCTCGGTGCGCGCTGGCGCGATTGATGCTCCGGTGCGCCCCGAAGCGGCCTCGCTCGAGGATGCCCGGCGCGTGGCTCACTGCCTCGCCCCAGTGATCGACGCCGGCGTTCCGGTTGACGACGACAGCGACCTGCCGCAATCCGTTTCATATGCTGCGCTCGCAGGGACGCGTCTCCTCCACGACGGCGACGCCGTCGTAGAGCGCTGGCGTGAGAACAACACGATCCTCGACCGCGCGGCCCCACCGCAGCGGCGACGCAAAGACGGGCATCTGCGCGCGCTCGTCGGCCACGCTGGCGTCGACCCGTTCTACATTGACCTGCGAGCCCAAGGGCCGCACGCGCTGGTCGGCGGAACGACCGGCGCGGGCAAGAGCGAGTTCCTGCAAGCATGGGTGCTCGGTATCGCCTCGGCGCACAGCCCTGATCGCGTCACGTTCCTGTTCGTCGACTACAAGGGCGGCTCCGCGTTCGCGGATTGTGTGAACCTTCCGCACACCGTCGGCCTGGTCACCGACCTGTCCCCGCACCTGGTGCGGCGCGCGCTCACGAGCCTGCGTGCGGAATTGCGCCATCGAGAACACCTGCTCAACAGCAAACGCGCCAAAGACCTGCTCACCCTCGAGCGATCCGGCGACCCGGATACACCGCCGAGCCTGATCGTCGTGATCGACGAGTTCGCCGCCCTTGCTCAGGAGGTGCCGGAGTTCGTCGACGGACTCGTCGATGTGGCACAGCGCGGTCGTTCCCTTGGCCTGCACCTGATCTTGGCGACGCAGCGCCCGGCTGGCGTCATCAAGGACAATCTGCGCGCCAACACGAACCTGCGCATCGCACTGCGGATGGCCGACGAAGAGGATTCGACGGACATCGTGGGCACCCCGCTCGCCGCGCATTTCGACCCGGCAATCCCGGGGCGGGGCGCTGCCAAGTCAGGGCCTGGCCGGCTCACGAGCTTTCAGACCGGATACACCGGAGGCATCACCAGCAGCGAGCCCCCACCCGCACCGATCGCGGTATCCGCACTCGGCTTCGGGGCTGCGGCGCCCTGGGAAGTGCCGAGCGACGAATCCGCTGCACCGGCTGAGAGTGGCCCCACGGACATTGCCCGCATCGTCGACTCCATCTCCCGCGCAGCGGTCACCGCGCACATTCCGGAGCCGCGCAAGCCGTGGCTTGCTACTCTCGCGGACGTCTACGACCTGAGCAGGCTGCCCAACCCGCGCACCGACGAGCGGCTGCTGCTCGGCGTGCTCGACGACCCGGCATCCCAATCACAGCCGACCGTGTTCTATGAACCCGACCGCGACGGCAATATGGCTCTGTTCGGCACGGGCGGATCAGGAAAGAGCACAGCGCTGCGGTCGATCGCCATTGCCGCCGCCGTGACCCCGCGCGGCGGCCCGGTGCACGTTTACGGACTCGACTTCGGAGCGAACGGCCTGCGGATGCTTGAGGAGCTCCCACACGTCGGCGCCGTGATCTCCGGTGACGACGAGGAGCGCGTCATCCGGCTGCTGCGTATGCTGCGTGATTTGGTCGACAATCGGTCGTCCGCCTACGCGGCGGCGCATGCGGGCACGATCGTCGAATACCGACGTCTGGCCAATGCACCGAACGAACCGCGCATCCTTGTGCTCATCGACGGGATCGGGGCTTTCCGGGAGGCTTACGAGTTCGCCTCGAACTCGGCCTGGTTCACTGTGCTCGCACAGATCGCCGTGGACGGCCGCCAGGTCGGCGTGCACTTGGTCATCGCCGGCGACCGGCCCAATTCGCTGCCGCCGTCGATCGCATCGACGGTGCAGCGGCGCGTCGTTCTGCGCCAGGCCAGTGAAGACGACTACCTACTGCTCGGCGTTCCACGCGACGTTCTCGATGTCAGCTCGCCGCCCGGTCGCGCGATCGTTGACGACAACGAGATGCAGTTCGCCGTGCACGGCGCTGACGCGAACGTGGCCGTACAAGCCCGAGAGATCCATCGACTCGCCGAGAGCATGCGCCGGCAGGGCATCACCGGAGCTCCGGCCGTACAACGGCTGCCGGAGAGGATCGCGTTGCAGGAGCTGCCTGCCCAGGTGGCGGGTGCCCCCGTCATCGGTGCTGCGGATGCCTCGCTGCAGCCAGTCGGCGTGCTTGCGCGCGGCGCATTCATGCTTGCGGGCCTCCCTGGGTCGGGCCGCACAACGGCGCTCGAGACCCTGGCGCGCGCGGTCGCACGCGCAGACCCGAGCCGCCCGCTCATGCTGTTGTCCCCGCGATCGAGCCGCCTAGCAGGCGTACTCAATTGGCATCATGCAGCGCAGAACCCGGCGGAAGTTGCCATCCTCGCTTCGACACTGCGCGAAGAGCTGGCCGCAGGAAGGCTGGTCGGCGGTGCCATATTCGTCGCGGACATCACGGAGTTCACCGGGTCCGAGGCCGAGCAGGAACTGGACCAGCTGATCCGCGAGGCGCTGCGAGCCGAACTGCTGGTCATTGGCGAGGCCGAGTCATCGACGTGGTCGCAGGCGTACACACTTGCGCAGCCGTTCAAGTCGGCGCGCCGGGGTCTTGTGCTGGTTCCCGGGGAGATGGACGGAGACCTGCTCTTCGGCACGCAGCTCGGCCGCTTCCGGCGAGTGGACTTTCCTCCGGGTCGAGGCTTCCTGATCGAAAAAGGCCGAGCGACCAAACTCCAGATCGCTATCGGGGGAACTCCATGATGCATGGGCGAATAGGCCCATCGACAGTGCAGTCAATGGCGAAATATCGTGGCCTCAGATCACACAGAACGTACCTCATCCCGAGGTCGAAGTGACAACGCAACACAAATTGAAGGAGAAGGAATCATGGCAGTTTGGGGACTTGACGTCGAGCAGGTACGTCAGCTCGGAACACAGCTCAACGCGAAGGCGACGGACATCGAGACAATTCTGTCCTCGCTGACCAACAGCTTGAACAGCACGCAGTGGGAAGGCCCCGACGCTACGGCATTCCGCAGCGACTGGACGGGACAGCACACGACTGCACTGCGCGCCGTCGCGACAGCGCTGCGTGAGGCAGCCACCAAGGCGCAGCAGAACGCGCAGGCGCAGGAACAGGTTTCGAACGCCTGATCTGTTTCGTGGGGCGAGGCATGTGTCTCGCCCCACCTGGGCCAAGGAGATAATGGCATGTCAATATTCGGTGCTGATGTCGGGGAACTGCGGTCCCTCGGCGCGCGCATGACGAACGGCGCACGGCAGATCGAAGCGCTCCGCGGGGCACTGAACGCACAGATCGGCGCGACGCAGGCCTGGCAGGGGCCGGATGCCGGCCGGTTCCGCGCAAACTGGTCTTCCCAGTTGCAGATCCAGCTGAAATCCGTTGGGGCCGCGCTCGAAACGGCCGCGACCGCGCTGGACCGCAATGCGAGGGAACAAACGGATGCGAGCGCGGCGGCTGGGGGATCGATCGGCGGCAGCGGGCTCGCTCCGACGCAAACGCGACTCGAAGACAACATCAATGGGGCGACGGACATCGTCGGTCTAGCCGCGCTCGGCAACGACGCGATCAACACGGCGGGCTTGCTCACAGCGGCGGCCATTCCCACGGCAGTAGTCGCGGCGGGAAGATACTTGCCTTTCATCGGCGCCGCCGCCGCGGGCGTCACGGTCTTCGAGGATGTGTCCCATGGCGATGCTGCAGCGACCGTCATCGACGGCGGGCTCGCCATCGCTTCCGCGATCCCAGTAATTGCGGTGGGCGCTGACGCCATGGGAGGACTCCTGAGGGTGGCGGTGCCCTACTCCAGCGAGGCGCAGGCATCGTTGCAGAATTACGAACTCCACCAGCGCTTCGGTGCCGGAGTGAACGCCTCGAACGCCACGCTTGACCAGAATTTGTGGCTCAGCACGCGCTACAGCGGCGCTCTCGGGTGCGCAAACATGATATCGGACAAGATGAGTCAGTTTGCAAGCACGACCACTACGCCGATGATCCGGGCCGGCATCCATACAACGGAAGTTGCAGTAAAGGCTGGTCAGGAAATCGTAGGAGCAGTCGGGAAATGGGTCGGGCTGTGAGCCAGTCTGGGGATCAGGATGCGGATGGGAGTCTCCTTCTGACCTCGGACGAGGTGCTGTGGGCACTGGACCTAGTTGGAGTGAGGGATGATCCGTTTGTTCGTGGCATTCTTCCTACCGTCCGCCCCGAGGCGCGAGCCGATCTTCGACTGAGTGTCCGGCAGACTTTGAAGGCTCGCCTCGACGGTGCAAAGGAACCGGATCCGGATCTGCTGGAGTCGGCAATCATCGATTATGTGGCCCCGGTGCGAGAGGCTACCGCGGCGATCCAAATACGCGGCGGAACCGCCGGGCCGGTGTCAGTCACAGCCTTCGTCGCTCTCGAGATGGCAGTGATCTTTGCTTTTCGGCTCGACGGCCTCGTGGTCGTCGAGAGGATCAGTCCGACGCACGTTGTCGAGCATGTCGTGTCTGCCATGCTCACCCAACCCGATTGGTCTGATCTACTCGCGCTCGTACACCTCCGCTCAGGCGAGCCAACTGTGATTACTGTCTCACAGGAATCCCTAGCTGGCGATCGAATGGAACTTGCCGCGCGGCTTCGCTATTCGATCACCGATGAATTGGAAGCCGCCGCGGCAGTATCACCGTCATGATGCGTGAGGAGATAACACCACGATGAGTCAGTTGTACGGCGCTGATGTCGCGGAGCTGCGTGCTCTGGCGAAGGAGTTCCAGGCTGCGAGTATGCAGTTGTTGCGCGGTTGTGCCGAGGTGTCCGCAGGCATCCACATCTCGGCATGGGTGGGACCGTTCGCCGCAACATTTCGCCTGTCCTGGGACTCTGAGCACAGCGTCCGGATGCGGCAGGCGGCGAAGATCCTCGAAACGGCCGCATCCGCACTGAAGCGGAATGCCGAAGAGCAGGAGCGAGCAAGTGCGGCGGATGGCGGAAGCACGCGATCTGGGCGCTCCAGCGCATCCGGCCCGCTCTATGATCGGGCGCAAACAAGCTCGGCTGTCGGCTTGGGCGCGCCCACGTCCGCAGCCGGGCTCTGGTGGACGCTCAAGGGGATGACCGATAACGCGAAGGGGTACCGTATCCAGACGGTGCTGGGCAACGACGGCAAGACTCGCATCATCATGTACATCAACGGGACATACGCTGGTAAGGACTTGACGCTCTGGGGAAACGTCCCCGCAGCTGCGGGTGCTCGCAACAAGGAGACGGACCTCGCCATCGCTGCGCTAGCGAACGCTCAAGCGGAGAACCCAGGTGCCGAAATCATGCTCGTCGGGTACAGCCAGGGGGGGATTATCGTGCAGAACATCGCCGACACGGGTGTCTTCAACGTGAAGCAGATCGTCACCTACGGAAGCCCGATCATCCCCAGTGTCAACAACTACGGGGGCGCGGACATAACCCGGATCACCGATGGGGCCGATGTCATACCAGCTTTCTCTATTCCGATTGAAGTCGTCCGTAATCCTGTCGAAATGGGACTCGTACGCGCCGCGTTGTTTGCCACGAAAGGCTTCACACCCGCGAGCCCGGGCGCCGATCAGTCGTTTCAGTACAACAGCGTCGGCGCTCCCCTGCTTGTGGCGAGCGCACTCGTAAGCCCAGTGGAGGGGGTAGCAGGAGGATTGGAAATACATGAAAACCCGCAAACGTATGGCGGCGATGCTGCGGCATTCGACAACGACCCGTCCGCCTACGGTGCGCGCGGCGTAATTCAGCGGTTCACCGGCACCGTCACATCCGACCCGATGTGACGGCTCGCGAGGTATGAAGGAAACTGGACATGACCAACGCACCCCATAGGTACGCCTGGAAAGGGTGCCACAGACCGTGTATTGGAGCGGAGGTGACCGAGGAGCTATTCCCGAAGCGCCCGATCGATCGCGTCCAGCGCCGCCGGGAGGTGGGTGTTCATGATCTCCGCTGTGAGTGCCGGGTGCAGTTGTGCATAACCGTGCGCTGCAACGTTCCGCGCGCCCATCAACCCCTGCACCATCGAGACCGGAAGCTTCGTCCGGACCCCCGCGGGGAGCTTGTCCACGATTGCGGCGGCGCGGATGATCGCGGCCTCAACCTGCAAGGCCGTCGGACTGTCACCGTCAGCGAGGTCGCTCTCAGTCACAGGCCCGATTCTCTCAATGATCGTTCGCAATCGTGCCACCTTGTCCGCATCGCGCGGTGCAGAAACCCGCTCACGCCGAGGGCGAGGAGTGAAATCGCTCACAGCGGCACTGCCACATTCTTGATCGGCTCTACGGCCGTCCCCCTCGAGTCATCCAAGAGGAGCTCAACCGGAAACCCGAGCAGGTCGGCGGCAGCGGCGGAAAAGGACAGCACATCGAGAGCCGAGGTGCCAGGAATTCGGCGGGCGAGAACGTCGACGTCGCTGTCAGGGCCATCATCGCCGCGCGCGACCGACCCGAACACGCGCAGACCAGCGAGTCCGTGCTGCGCAGCCAGGGATCGCAATTCCTCGGCATACAGCGCCAGGGGAATGCTCGGACGCAGAAGCGCGGCATGCAGCAGCCGGGTAAGCAGCCCATCGCTCGGGATGCGACTGCCGCTCTCGACGGCAGACAGTGCAGCCTGGCTGGTTCCCGCCCGGGCAGCAAGTTCGCTCTGCGTGTAGCCAATGTCCTCTCGGGCGCGGCGCACCAGCTCCCCTGCGCGGGTTGCGGATATTGTTTTGCGTGCGAGGGCGCTCATACCATCATGATATATCGGTGTGGTTTGAGCCGACCATGTCGGGGGCCGCGCCATCCGGATATCGCGGGGAGAACCGGTTCAATTATCGTGGACTACCCGGCCGATCTGCGGGAAGTCTTGGTGCCGGCTCACGGGATGTTCCGCTGCACGGCAATGCTGTAATCGCCAAACGACACTGTGGCGTCGCCTGTCACCCGGTGCGCGATACCAGGCGCGAGCGCAACCGGCGAGCTTCCTGTCGCAGCGACGGTGGTGCCGTTCGTGGAATGCAGGTCAGTCACCATGAGTGCGTCGCCGATCACAACCAGCGATGCGTGCGTCTTTGACATCGACTTGGTTGCGTCGTCAATCGGCACCACCAGGGCGCTCGGGTGCTCGGGTCGCGCCACCGGCGACCGACCGAAGTAAAGCGCGCTGGCGGCAGGAATGCGGCGGCCATCAGGTAACTGCACGATCCATCCAACGGCTGCCGTCGGCACCGCGCGACGTGTCAAGTCCAAGTCTTCGTCCACAGCCGAAGGCGTCACGTTCAAAACAGGGTGCGCCAGTGCTGTGGCCGAAGGTGGCGCGAATGCCGGAAGAGGTGACGAGATGACCGGCGGAGGAATCGGCGGGATCGCGGCCGCGAATGCCGGGGGCGGAGGCGGGGGCGGAAGAGGCGAGCCAGCCGCGAAGGCTTGCGTAGGGGCTTGCTCAGGCGACGGCGGTGCAAGTGGCGCCGACGAAACGGTCGCGGTGTTGTACCCGTAAGGCGCTGCCACCGGTGACAGACCCGAGTGTCCGCTTTGTACGTCGAAGCGAATGCCCGCGGGGTTCGAATCTTGCGCCAACAGCACGAGCAGAATGATGCCGCCGACGAATGGGATCAGACCCAAGAAGTACATCGCGCCCGATTGGTTCGTGTCGTGCAGTCGCCGCCAGACCACGGCCAGACCTGGGATGAGCGTCGCCAAACCATAGAGCACGGCGATGAGGATTATGAAACCTGGTGCAGTCGTCACGAAAGTGGCAAGTAGGTAGAGCACCATGACGGGAAGGATTGTCGCCAGATACGCCATCCAGTATTCCGAGCGGCTCGCCCGCCCGGTGAACGTGAAACCTTTCTTCCAGAACCGCACGAACGCGGCACCAAATGGCGCTCCGCGATACGGCACGTCGACGGGTGGCTCGCGAGTTGCGTATGGGGCCGTCATTTCTGTAGTCCTCTGGTTCCGGGTGCAATGCCCGATGATCGAGCCGTGCAATTTGACAGTAGCAACGGTCTACCAGCAGCGTCGATGGGCATAAATCACCATGTGTGCAACGCCTCTCCAACCCGGCACGCGGGCCCGGCGGGTACTGCAACGATTCGTGCCACACTCCCGACCACGCTGCCTGCCCCCCGTGCTGGGGGTCTAAGCGCGACGCTTCGAGATGCCCCGCCGCCATATGATCAGGCATGTGATGGCACGATGACCGACGAGACTTCCACCGGCATTGTCGGCGACGCCCCGTTCCGACTCGGTCTGGTCGAAGATCATGAAGTCGCCTCGCTCGGCTTCGCCACCCTCATCACGCAGGTACCGGGATTCGAGCTAGTGGCATGCGCCGGCTCCGTTGCCGAACTCCCCGAGGGCTGCTGGCCGCTGGATCTCGTCGTTCTCGATCTTCGACTTCAAGATGGCACGACGCCAGCCGAGAACGTCGCCGCCATCCGCGCGCGCGGGACCGAAGTGCTCGTGCTCACCTCTGCAGAGGATGCGGAACTGGTGCGCTCGGCTGCGCGAGCAGGAGTGCTCGGCATTGTCCGCAAGTCCGAGCCGCTCGACGTGATCATCGACGCCCTCCGCCAAGCGGCGAATGGCGAAACCGCGCCGACCTCGGAATGGGCAGCGGCACTCGACGCCGACGAGCGCCTGGCCGACGCGGGGCTCAGCGCGCGCGAGCGTGAAATCCTCGCTCTCTACGCATCCGGTGAAAAAGCGCAGGCAGTCGCGTATCGCACGGGTTTGTCACGGGCGACAGTCACACACTACGTCAGCCGGATTCGGTCGAAATACGCCAAGGTCGGACGCAATGCCGACACCAAGATAGAGCTGAACCGTCGAGCCCGCGAAGATGGAATACTGTCGTGAACTCGGCGGCCCGTTCCGAAGCAGCACGATCCACGCAGGCAGCCGCAGATGTAAAACTTGCATCCCACCGCGTGGAACGCACACTCTTCATTACTCTGGGCATAGGCGGCAGCGTATTTTTTTCGCTAGCTCTGGAGACTGCACTCGCCCAGTTGCCGCTCTTGCGCGGAATGTGGGGCATGCCGACATTCGTCGCGCTCAGCGCACTATGTGCCTCAATCAGTGTCGTCGCCGTGGTCGCTACTGGCCGCGCGACACGGATACTGACAAGCGTCTTCATTGTGTGCTTCTCAGTCGCACTGATCGCGTGGCTGCCTGCCCAGAGCGTCGCAGAACTTCCCAGCACGAACGCACCGTGGCTGCTGAGCGTCATCGCAGTGCCAACGACGGCTGCGGCCATGGCCTGGCCGGCGAGTTGGGCGTGGCCTTACCTGATTGCGTGCTGCGGATACGGCGGAATTCTGCGCGACGTAGCCGACGACCGTGTGCCCACGATCCTTGCCATAGAAGAGTTCAGCTACATGCTGCTCATGTCAACGGTCCTCGCCTCGCTCGTGTGGCTGGTTCGACGGGCGGCACGCCGACAGGATATCGCGGCCGAAGCGGCTAATCAGGAAGCGTCGCGGGCAGCGTCCAGCGAGGCCAGAACTCAACAACGGCGACGATTCGACGCGCTGATGCACGACGACGTCATGTCGACCCTCATCGTTGCTGCGCGTGCCGATGAAACGATGCGGCCCCAGATCGCGCTCTTCGCCCGTCGGGCTCTGCGTCGGATGGACATGATCACTCGACCTGCCGCCATAGAAGCAGACGTGTCGCCTGTTGAGTGCGGGGCGCGTTTGCGCACAGCCGCCAGCCGGCCCGGCTTCCCGGCACTGCAACTCACCATCCTCGACGATCAGCCGATTCCCGCGGCGGTGGCAGCTGCTATTGCCGAGGCGTGCGGTGAGGCCGTACGCAACAGCATGCGTCACGCGGCCCCGAACGGAGAGGCCGTCACCCGACGAGCGGAAGCCACCATCGACCGGTCGGGGGTGCACGTCATCATCTCCGACACCGGTACCGGGTTTCAACCACAGCGCGTCGCATCGACGAGAATGGGCATTCGCGTAAGCATCGACCGGCGGATGCAAGCGATTGGCGGCAGCGCCACGATTCACTCTGTTCGCCATCAAGGAACGACTGTGACCCTCGATTGGCGCGCAAACGAGGTGCCCGGTGAGCGATGACACGGCGCACTCATCGGGCCCGCTTCGGCTGAGCGGACCGCTCCCGCTCGTCGTGCTCGCATTGTTCATCGGCACGCAGTCGCTCCTGACTCTGGCGAACCTCTCCGACATTCGCGCGCCCTTGCCGTCGATCGCCGCGCTTGCCCTGATCGCCGCGGCAGCGACAACACTTACCGTGGTCAACCGGGAGCCGTATCCATGCTGGCTGCTGGCGAGCATCGCGGCTGTCGTCGCTGCTGTCACTGCTCTGGTCTGCTGGAACCTGCCAGACAGCGGCTGGCCCGGTTACGCGAGTTGGCAGTGGGGGGCGATCACGTTCATGCTGTTCCTACTCGCACTGCGAGGGCACATCGGCTGGTCGTGGTCATGCTTTGCAATCATGACTGCGATCACGGTTCTCTGGGCCGTGGAGGTCGGTCGCGGAGCACTAGACGGGGTGACCTTCGTCGTCCGTTCGGCTGGCTTGCTGCTTATTGCAACGCTTTTCGCTGTCGGACTCCAGCGCACGCTGCGTCGTATCGACGCACTGTCCAGGGTGCACTTGGCCCAGGCGTCCCGGGAGGCAGTGACTAGCACCTTGCTGACGGACCAAGACGCCCAGTTGCGCGTGCTTGACCTGGTCGCGCGCCCCGTGCTCGAGCGTGTCGCGACCGGCAGTGCCTACACTGAAGACGACCGCACGAGCTTTCTGCTCGCGGAGTCTTTGTTGCGCGATCGTCTGCGCGCCCCCGGCCTCGTAAGCCCGCCCATCTCGGATGCGGTCTCGGCCGCGCGCCGTCGAGGTGTCGAGGTTCTGCTCATGGATGACCGCGGCGATCATCCGCTCAGCGTCGGTGAGTGTGCGCGGATCGAGGATGCGATCATCACCGCAGCGGCGCACCCGGACATCAACCGGCTCACTGCCCGCCTGCTGCCTGTCGGGCGCGACTACATCGCCACGGTCGCCACGGCATCCGCTGAGACGAGCGACATCGCCGTGGTGAGACCGGACCTTGCGCGGGACGGCGACGCGCGCACCGACGCGGCGTCGGACCTGCGCTCGGCGGCCAAGGGCTAGAACTGCCACGGAAACGGCGACCAGTCCGGGTCGCGCTTCTCGAGAAATGCATCCCGGCCCTCGACCGCCTCGTCCGTGCCGTACGCCAAACGTGTCGCCTCACCGGCGAACACCTGCTGGCCGACCAGACCGTCATCGACCGCGTTGAACGCGAATTTGAGCATGCGGATGGCCGTGGGCGACTTGGTCAAGATCTCGCGTGCCCAGTCGATCGCGGTCGCCTCGAGTTCGGCATGGGGCACGACGGCGTTGACTGCCCCGAGGTCGTACGCGCGCTGCGCGGAGTACTCGCGGGCGAGGAAGAACACCTCTCGCGCCGCCTTCTGTCCAATCTGACGAGCGAAGTACGCGCTGCCGTAGCCGGCGTCGAATGAGCCGACATCGGCATCCGTCTGCTTGAACTTGCCGTGCTCGCGACTCGCGATCGTCAGATCGCAGACGACATGCAGTGAATGACCGCCACCGGCCGCCCAGCCTGGCACGACCGCGATCACGACCTTCGGCATGAAGCGGATCAGCCGCTGCACCTCCAGGATGTGCAGGCGGCCAGGTCGCTTGCTCTCTTGGTCTCGATACGCTCGTCCCTCGCTACTCGACCACCGACCCTCGTCCGGAGCTACTCGACCATCGACAGGCTCGTATTGGTAGCCATCACGACCACGGATGCGCTGGTCACCGCCCGAGCAGAACGCCCAACCGCCGTCCTTCGGGCTCGGACCATTTCCGGTGAGCAAGACCACGCCGATCCGCGGGTTCGTGCGAGCATCCTCCAACGCTGCATAGAGTTCGTCGACCGTGTGCGGCCGAAACGCGTTTCGCACTTCCGGCCGGTTGAACGCCACCCGTGCGATGCGTCCGTCGACCGAGTGGTGGTACGTCACATCCGTGGATTGCCCGAACTCGGGCACGTCAACCCACTGCGTCACATCGAAGATCTCTGACACCTGCTCGACCGCCTGCTCCACCATGCCCCAAGCCTACGGCCAGCATCGACCTTCACTCCGGCAGTGCAATCCCTGGCGATTGTCTGGAAAGCGGGGGTTGAATCGGGTGATTTCCCATTCCGCATGCATAGGGTTCGGTGTGGCCATTCCTACCGAGCACCGTCGACGCCCGCGTTATCGACTGCGGCGCGCCATCGCCATCGGCGTCACCGTGGTCGTGCTCCTCCTGCTGGCCACAGGCGGCTACATCGCCTACAACTACTGGGTTCTGACCTCCCACATCACCCACGTGAACGCGCTGCCGTCGAACAAACCCAAAACAGATATCGACGGTGCGGCCCAGAACATCCTCCTGGTCGGCGACGACCACCGGCCGGCGAACGCATCGGCTGCCGAATTGGCGCAACTGGGCACAACCCAGGACGGCGGCGGCACGAACACCGACACGATGATGATTCTGCACATCCCGGCCGACGGTGCGAGTGCAACACTGATCTCCTTGCCGCGAGACTCCTGGGTCAATATTCCCGGCAACGGCATGGGCAAGCTCAACTCCGCATTCTCGGACGGAAGTCAAAGCGGCGGGGACGCCGGCGGTGCACAGTTGCTCATCGAGACCGTTCAAAACCTCACCGGACTGACGATCGACCACTACGTGCGCATTTCGATGCTCGGGTTCTACGACGTGGCGAACGCGCTCGGACCGATCCAGGTATGTCTGAACGCGGCCGTCAATGACCCCTATTCGGGCGCGGTCTTCCCGGCGGGCGTTTCGACCCTGGATGCCCAACAAGCGCTCGCCTTCGTGCGCCAGCGGCACGGCTTGCCCGGTGGCGACCTGGACCGCGAGATCCGCCAGCAATACTTCCTCTCCGTGGAGGCGCACAAACTGCTTTCGGCCGGAACCCTGCTCAACCCCGTCGAACTGAACAAGGTACTCTCCGCGGTCGGGTCGGCCATCCAGACCGATCCGGGGCTGAATCTCCTCACGCTTGCGGCCCAACTGCACGGTCTGACCGGCAGCAAGATCAATTCGGCGACGATTCCGATCACCGGCACACCGACGATCACGGTCAACGGATCGGATGTCTCGATCGTGCAAGTGGACACCGCGGCGATGCCCACGTTCATCCGCACAATCATGGGAACACCGGATGCCTACGCCAAGGCGACCGCCGCCTCGCCGTCGAGCGTGAGCGTCACGGTGCTCAACGGCTCCGACGCGAACGGAGTGGCCGCCGCGGCGACCGCGACGTTGAAGTCGGCCGGCTTCCGGGTCGGCACGCCCGGGGACGGATCGACACTGGCAACAACGACCATCCAATACCCGGCAGGCCAAGAGGGTCAGGCCAAGGCTGTGGCGGCGTATCTGCCGGGAGCTGCCGTGCAACAGACCGCGAGCGTGAAGACCGTCACGGTCGTCCTCGGTACCGACGGCATCCTGCCGACCGCGCCGGGCAAGAGCAGTGGCTCAAGCGCGTCGTCGACTCCGGCCCCCGCTGCGACCGGACCGGCCGGCACCCACAGCTACAGCACGGCGACCTGCATCAACTAACCGGCCCGCATCGGCGAAACGCCCGTCCCAGCAGTATGGGAGTGGCAAACTGAGCACATGACGCCGCCCGCCGTGCAGCCCGACCCGAGCAGTTTGCCGGATCCGACCGGTTCGCCGGAGCTTTCCGACCTGCTGGCGACCGCACGCGTCGTCTCGTTGCCGATGACCACACGGTTCCGCGGCATCACAGCGCGCGAAGCGCTACTGGTCGAGGGCACGGCTGGCTGGAGCGAGTTTTCCCCATTCGTCGAATATGCGGATGCGGAGGCTGCAGCATGGCTTGCGGCCACGATCGACTTCGGCTGGGCCTCGCCGACACTCACGTCATCGCCCACCGCAATTCTTCGTGACCGTATTCCGGTCAACGCCACGGTGCCTGCGGTGGCCGCGGACCAGGCCGCCGGCATCCTGGCGCGTTTCCCCGGGTGCCGCACGGCCAAGGTCAAAGTGGCCGATGTCGGGCAGAGCCTAGCCGAGGACGTCGCCCGCGTGCGTGCCGTGCGGGATGCGCTCGGGCCGGACGGGCGCATCCGGGTCGACGCGAACGGGCTGTGGAATGTGGATGAGGCAGAGCACGCCATCCACGCACTCGCGGCGTTCGACCTCGAATACGTCGAACAGCCGTGCGCGACCATCGAAGAGCTCGTCGAGATCCGCAAACGCACGAAATACATGGGCGTGCCGATCGCGGCCGATGAGAGCGTGCGCAAAGCGAGCGACCCGCTGGCGGTGGCCAAGGCGCGCGCCGCAGACCTCATCGTGATCAAAGCGCAGCCGCTCGGCGGCATCCGGGCAGCGCTGCGCGTCATTGCGGATGCCGGACTGCCCGCAGTGGTCTCGAGCGCGCTGGACACGTCGGTGGGTTTGTCGATGGGTGCGTACCTCGCCGCGGCGCTTCCCGACCTCGACTATGACTGCGGGTTGGGCACGGCCGCTCTGCTCGCCGCGGACGTCACCGGCGAGCCGCTGCTGCCTGAGAACGGGTCCATCTCGGTGCGCCGGGTGGTTCCGGATGCCGAGCTCCTGACCCGCTACGCCGCGGACCCCGAGCGACGCGAGTGGTGGCTCGCGCGACTCACCCGCTGCTTTCGTCTCCTCGCGCAAAGCGCTTAATCATCCTCGCGGAGGGCGCCTAATCATCCGTCGAGTCGGGGCAAAAGGTTACGCGAGTTCCCGAAATCAGTAACATATTGCCGCGACTCGACGAAGGGATTGGGAATTGTTCACCCGCCCGTGCAGTTGGCATTGAGTATCGCAGGCAACGGCGCCCTGACCGGATCCGAGAATCCTTGATGGAAAGGCCGGCGCATGCCGAGGACGACACGCCCCAATTCAACACAGCAGAGCTCGACACGGCAGAGCGCGACACCACAGACCTCGACACCTCCGGCGTCGAGTAATCGCACACACATTTGGACCGCGGCGGCCGTGGTCGTTGTCGCACTGTGGGCCAGCGGATCTCCCGCGTTGGTCTACCCGCTATACGAGCGCGCGTGGGCGCTCACGCCGGCCGTCATTACGACTGTTTTCGCCGTGTACCCGGTCGTGCTGGTTGTCGTTCTGCTGGTTTTCGGCAGCATCTCGGACTACATCGGCCGACGCTCCGCGATTCTTGCAGGGCTCGCATCGATCATCGTCGGGGTGCTGATCTTCGCGCTCGCCCCGAGCGTGGGGTGGCTGTTCATCGGGCGCGTGTTCCAGGGCATCGGGGTCGGCCTTTCGCTGAGTCCAGCCGGCGCAGCACTCGTTGACTTCGATCGAACGGGCAAGCGCGCCAGTTCGATCAACACTGTCGCGATCGCCGTCGGCCTGACCCTGGCGACGGTCGTCGGCGGCGCTCTCGTGCAATATGCACCCTGGCCGCGGGCCTTGACCTTCTGGGCGCTGCTGGTCGTTGCCGGCACCGTCACGATCGCGGCGCTCTTTCTGCCGCGGCACGTTCGCGGAACGGAAAGCCTTGGCCGCTGGCGTCCGCGACCAATCCGTGTCCCACGCCGATTGCGCGGCGTCGTCATGACGGCAACGTTCGCCGTGACGGTGACCTTCGCCGTCGGAGCCATCTTCATCTCCCTCGGCGCGCAGATCGTCAAAGACGTGTTGCACACCGACAACGCGCTGATCGCAGGCAGCGTCCTCGCGATTAGCGCGGCCGGCAGCGGCGCTGCCTCCATCGTCTTCCGGCAGATGCAGCCGCGCACCGCGGTCGTCGGCGGCGGACTGCTCGGTGCGCTCGCGTCCGGGCTTCTGATCGTCAGCGCTCAGCTGTCATCGCTGCCGCTGTTCGTTGTTGCGTCGGTGGTCTTCGGCGTCTCCAGTGGACTGCTCTTCCTCGGCGGACTCGGACTGATCAACGAAAACGCACCTGCACACCACAGGGCTGGAACGCTGTCGTTCGTCTACCTGATGGCCTACCTCGCTCAGGGCGTCGTCGCGGTCGGCCTCGGCGTGCTGGCCACGTCCCTCGGGTTGCGCGGCGGTCTGGACATTGTCGGACCGATTCTGGTCGCGCTCTCACTTGCAGCCAGCGTTGTTGCCGTGTCCGTGGGAAAGCCCACCTGCGGCGCCCTGACGGGCTCGCTAGCCGCCCTTCGGCAAGCTCAGGAAACGAATTGAGTTGAAGTCAGCTGCCGAGGCCGCTGTACGAGTGCAGGCCGTGGAAGAAGATGTTGACAATGCCGAAGTTGAACATCACGGCAGAGAACCCGATGATCGCCAGCCAGGCGGAGCGTGAGCCGCGCCAACCGCGGGTCGCACGCGCGTGGATGTAACCGGCGTAGATGACCCAGATGATGAACGTCCAGACCTCTTTGGTGTCCCAGCCCCAATAGCGACCCCAGGCCTTCTCCGCCCAGATCGCACCGGCGATCAACGTAAACGTCCACAGGATAAAGCCGACGATGTTGGTGCGATACGCCAGGTTCTCTAAGGCCGCCGAACCCGGAATCGTGCCGAGGAACGGCAGCCCTTGCGGTTTGCCATCCGCGAGCTGCGCCTCGCGGTGATTCTGGAGCAGCTGAACACCGGAGAGCGCGAAACCGACCGCGAAGAACGCGGTCGCGAGGAATGCGACCGTCACGTGGATGACCAGCCAGTACGACTGCAGTGCAGGCGGAAGCGGGGCGACCGGCACGTAATAACTGACCGTCGCGATGCCGAGCAGAAGCAGCACGAGGCCGGTCATGAAGGCGCCGAGAAAGCGCAGGTCGTAGCGGATATTGACCAGCAGGAAGATGGCAATCATGAGCACGGTGCCCATGATCGAGAATTCCCACATGTCCGACCACGGAACCCGGCCGGCGGCGAGCCCGCGCAACACCACTCCTGCCAGATGGAACACGAAACCGAGCGTGGTCAGCACGAACGCGACGCGGAGGCTGCGCGATGTCTTTCTGCGGCCCCACCGGGCCTCATCGTCGGCGCGACCGGTGGTGCGCGTCAAAGTCGTGGTACCACCGCCCGCTTGGGCGATGCTGATCGTGTCAGCACGGCCGGCGTCAGCGCGGCGTTCGACCGCGCTGGGAACCTCGGCGCTCAGAGTCTTGCGCGCACCGCGCTCCGCCAGATCCATCGCGAATGCGACGAAGGCGAGAGCGTAAATGCCCATTGCTGAATAGATGCACAGAACGGAGAACTGCGCCAGAGTATCGGTCACGAGGGTAAGCCTACGCTTTGGTTTGCGGTGGCATGCGTGCTGATGAGCTCCCGGTGTTTGGTGGCGAGCGCGTCGACAGCCGCGTCGAGGCCGGGATCGTCCCCTCGGGCCAGGCCCGCGTACTCGATCCGCAGCTCGCCGTCCGGCTGACTGAGCGCCTTGACCCACATGCGCCGGCGTGGCACGAACAGCGAGGTCAACAGGCCGCCGAGGATGAGGATCGCGAACACCAGCACCCACGTCTGCGTTGGGTCGTGATGCACATCGAACGACGCGAATCGCTCAACGCTGTCCAGTGTCACCGTGCCTAATCCTCCCGGCAACTGTTCGGTGGCCCCCGGAGAGAGTTCGATCGCAGCCTGTTTGGTGCCCGGGCCGTTGAGTTTCGTCAACTTGTCCGTGTCCAACGTGTAAACCGAGACCGCTCCGCCCTCGTTGATGCCCAGGTCGCCGGAGAACACCTGAAGCGTCAGCACCGGCTTCCTCAGCGCAGGGTAGGACGACGCCAACGCCCCGGTGCTCAGTTTCTGCGCGGTCGGATAGAAGAAGCCGATCATGCCGAGCTGCTTCTTCAGCCCGTCGGGCACCTTCACGACTCCGAGCGAGGTCAGGTTGGTGTCTTGCGGCAGGAACGGCACAGCATCCTGGAACACGATGTCGCCCGCCGGATTGCGCACCGTGATCTTCGGCGCATACCCGTTGCCGAGCAGATAGATATTCGTTCCGCCGATCCCCAACGGCTCGTTCACCTTGATCGTGCGCTGTGCAGTCGCGCCGTCAGCGTTCTTCGTCGTAACGTGCGCCGTGTAGTCAAGAGGCAGCCCGAGCGCATTGGGGTTGGACTCTTCGTAGGTGACATCGAGGCTGTTCAAGGTGACCGAATACGGCGTCAACGCCTCCGTGTTCACGAACCGACCCGGGTTGAACGAATCGTAATTCACCAGCGTGTTGACGAAGGTCTGGCCAGTCGTCACAACGCGCTGACCGGTGAAGCCGAATCCGCCCCCGACTCCGACGGCGAGCAGCACACCGAGCAAGGCGATGTGGAACACCAGGTTGCCGGTCTCGCGCAGATACCCGCGTTCCGCCGAGACGGATGCTTCGCCGTCTTTCTCGAACGTGACCACTCGGTACCCGGAACTCTTGAGAATGCGCCGCGCCTTTTCGATCACATCATCGAGCGACAGCGCCGATGTCATCGTGGTCGTCTGGAACCCGCCCATGCGGTTCAGCCGCACCGGCGTGCGCGGAGGTTTGGCGCGCAGGGCATCCAGATGATGCTTGGTGCGGGGGATGACGCATCCGATCAGCGAGATGAACAGCAGCAGGTAGATCGCGGAGAACCAGACGGAGGTGTAGGTGTCGAAGACCTGCAGGTTCTTCAGGATCGGATACAGCTCCGGATGGTCGATCTTGTATTGCGCAACGCCGTTCGGGTCTGCGCTGGTCTGCGGCACCAGGGAGCCGGGAATGGCTGCGACCGCGAGCAGCAACAGCAGGAACAGCGCCGTGCGCATGCTGGTGAGCTGACGCCAGATCCAGCGCAACCAGCCGACGAAGCCGAGCTTCGGTTGCGTGATGTCAGTCGCGGGTTCGACAAAGTCGATGTGGTCAGATGGCCGGTCGGAAATCGGGAAGCACCCCCTGCAGTTGGATGATCCAGTAGTTCCACACACCGCTGACCATGAGCAGGCCGATCACGATGAGCAGAACTCCCCCGATGATATTGACCGCGCGGATGTGTCGGCGCAGGAAGGCAATGCCCCCGCTGGCCCAACCGAAGCCGAGCGCGATCAACAGGAATGGAACGCCGAGGCCGAGCGCGTAGAACAGGGCGAGCAACGCGCCCTGCCAGGGCGATCCGCCGCTCAGGCTCAGTCCAGAGATCGCGACGAGCGTCGGTCCGGTGCACGGGCTCCAGCCGATGGCGAAGACAATGCCGAGGATCGGGGCGCCGGCCAACCCCATCGTCGGCCGCCAACTCGGTTGGAACGTGCGCTGGAGGAATGTGAACTGTCCGACGAAGACGAGGCCGAGCAGGATCACGACGATGCCGGCGATGCGGGTCAGCAGGTCGCGCCATTCGATCAGCCAGAACCCGACGGCGCCGAGTACGAACCCGCCGATCACGAAGACGACGACGAAGCCGAGAACGAACAAGGCCACACCCAGCACCAAGCGGTTTCGGCCGCGTTTGTCGTCCTTCCCCGCCGCCGATCGGCCATCGGTGAATCCGCCGACATACGCAAGATAGCCGGGCACGAGCGGCAGAATGCACGGCGAAGCAAAGGAGACGAGTCCGGCGAGAATGGCGACTGGAATCGCAATCAGAAGAGGTCCGGTGACGAGCGTGCCGACGTCGTTCACGACGCCGGGCCCCCGCTCACCGCATCACTGATCAGGGTGTCCAGCGTGGACGGCTGGTCGTTGATCGGGCCTTCGATCCGCGCAGCGACGCGACCCTGCTTGTCGAGAACGAGGGTCGTCGGCGTGGCGTTCGGTCGCATCGAACCGCTGAACGCGAGCTGCACCGAACCGGTCGTGGAATCGAGCACGGACGGGTAGGTGACGGAGAAGGCCTTGTCGAACGACATCACGTCATGAGCGGAGTCGCGCGTGTTGACGCCGAGGAATACCGCACCTTTGCCGTCGTATTTCTGGCTGAGCGTCTGCAGGTCCTTCGCTTCGATCCGGCACGGGCCGCACTGCGCGTACCAGAAGTTCACGACGAGCACTTGCCCGCGGTAGCTTGACGCCGACACTGTCGCGCCGGTTTCGGTCTTGCCGGTGAAGTTGATCGGCGCACCGCGATCTGCTGCCTTCACCTCGGTGACCCCGCTGCCTGCGATGTAGTTCTTGTTGCTGCCCGCGGCGTATTGTGCGGCAAGCGCGTCATTGCTGCAGCCCGTGAGCGCCAGCGTGAGCGCAAGTGCACCAACAACGATCGCAGCGGCGGTTCGGCGCCGCGAGGACAGGAGGTGAGCCATCACACAGCTCCGACGTCGGTGGCACTTGCAGCGAGAGACGCAGCAGGTTCGGCGTAACCGACCTCGATCAAGTCTGACCCGTGACGTTCGATGGTCGTGATGCTGGACAGTGCACAGCGGCGCTTGCGCGGATCGTGCATCAAACGCTCCCCCGCCAGCGTGAGGTGGAGGCACCAGATGGGCAATTGATGGCTGACGAGCACGGCGTCGCCTTCGTCAACGGAATCGAACGCTGCATCGACGGCCGACCGCATCCGCTTCACGATCGCGGCATACGGCTCACCCCAGCTCGGCCGAACTGGATTGACCAACCACGGCCAGTTGATCGGATTCCGTAGCGCCTGACTCATCACGGTGCCCTCGAAGTGATTGGCCGGCTCGATCAACCGCGCATCGGTCGTGATGGGCAACTCGAACGCCGCAGCGAACGGCGCAGCCGATTCCTGTGTGCGCTGCAAGGGGGATGCGACCAATGAGACGACCGGCCTGTTGCGTGATCGGATGTCGTCCGCTGCACGCTGAGCCATCTTCTGACCGAGTTCGGAGAGCCGAAAACCGGGCAACCTGCCATACAGGATGCCACTCGGATTGTGCACCTCGCCGTGACGGACAAGGTGGACCTGGCTTGCTACCACGGCACCCAGTCTACGGAAGGCCCGCTGGTGAATTCGCCGAGAGCCCGCAGGTGTTCCACCGCGCCGGTAGGCTTGATGCCCGTGAGCGAACGCGTATTGGTCAAGAACCTGGCAGCACGTCCCGACGGCCCCGTCACCGTGAGCGGCTGGGTCGATACCGTGCGCGACCAGAAGAAGGTGCAATTCGTCGTGCTGCGCGACGAAACCGGGGCCGTGCAACTGGTCAACCCGCGCACGACGGATGCGGATGGCGTGGTCATCGCCGACGAGCCGGCCACCACGATTTCCGCGCTTGCGCAGGGGACGTTCGTCACGGCATCCGGCGAACTCAAGCACGACGAGCGAGTCAAGCTGGGCGGCATCGAAGTGAAGCTGACTGCTCTGACGGTCACCGCGGAAGCCATCGCCGAGACACCGATCGCGGCGGACAGCTCACTCGACAAGCGGATGGACTGGCGCTTTCTCGATCTGCGGCACCCGAAACAGAATCTGATCTTCCGCGTCCAGACCACATTCGAGCATGCGCTGCGCACGTACTGGGTCGACAACGAGTTCATCGAATTGCACACGCCGAAGCTGATGGCCAGCGCGAGCGAGTCGCGCGCAGAGCTGTTCGAGGTCGAGTACTTCGACACCAAGGCCTACCTCGCGCAGAGCCCGCAGTTCTTCAAGCAGATGGCGCAGTCGGCCGGGTTCGGCAAGATCTTCGAGATCGGCCCTGCATTCCGCGCCGACCCGTCGTTCACCAGCAGGCACGCCACCGAATTCACGAGCGTCGACAGTGAGATCAGCTGGATCGACAGCCACGAAGACGTCATGACGTTGCACGAGAACCTGCTCGTCGCCGGATTCACCGCAGTCAAAGAGAAGCACGGAGAAGAGCTCCAGGCACTGTTCGGTGTCGAGATCACGGTGCCGACAACGCCCTTTCCGCGGATCCCGCTGGCGGAGGCCAAGTCCATCGTGGCAGCGCGCGGCTACGAGGTGCCACGCGAAGACGACGACATGGACCCGGAAGGCGAACGACAGATCTCCGCGCATGTGAAGGAGACGTACGGGCACGAGTTCGTGTTCCTCACCGACTACGCATCGAGCATCCGGCCGTTCTATCACATGCGACACGCGGACGACGCAAGCTTGACGAACAGCTACGACCTAATCTTCAACGGCACCGAGATCTCCACGGGCGCTCAGCGTGAACACCGGGTGGAGATTCTCGAGGCGCAGGCGATCGAGAAGGGGCTGGACCCGGCGGAGATCGCCGACTACCTCGACTTCTTCCGCTACGGCGTTCCGCCGCACGGCGGATTCGGCATGGGCCTGGCCCGCGTGCTGATGCTCATGTTGCACGAGGCGTCGATCCGCGAGGTCACCTACCTGTTCCGTGGGCCGACCCGCCTGACCCCGTAGGCCGGCCTACTCGAAGGCATCCGCCGGGTAGTAGTTGATCCGTGACGTCCACCCGTGTGGCAGCAGCACGGGTAAGAACTCGGCCTCTGCCGCCGAGGTGGTGAACGACACATCCACGGATTCACGCCAGCGCCTGTCCTCCATCCGCTGCACCGTCGCCTCCCAGAGCACGCCCGGGCTCTCCTTCGCCTGCAGGCGCAGGTGGATGCCGATGGCCCGGCGCCTTTTCAGCAGGGACAGCAGCCCCCGGTAGACGACCGTCCGCTCGACATCCCGAAACCACGGGCGCAGGCTGCGCACGAGAACGTCGGCGTTCCAGACGATCGTCGTCGCAAAACCCGTGCGGGATTGATAGATGTCCACGGCGATCACACCGGGAACGCGTCGCAGCGTCGTGCGTAGCGTGCCGCGCGTCACACCGCTCTCGACCGTGGTATGCAGGTACACCGGGACCGCAGGACGCGGCGGGCCGGCATCGACACGAGTGGCCGCAAAATCCCGCAGCTCCTGCCCCGGGCCGAAGAACTCGAGCGCGCCGGTGCCCGGGGTATCGCCGTTCAGATAGCGACTCACGCGCTCATCGATCGGATGGTCCTCGATCGCACCGGCGGTCTCCGCGTAGCTGGGCGAGTGATGCGTCGACGAGATGCGGTAGCCGCGCGGCAACGGCGGACCCGCTTTCACGGTGACCCACTCGGGAGCGCCGGGTTTCGTCTCGGCCCAGACCGGGTTCTCGCGCCCTTCCAGCCGAGGCACGGAGTCGAGGATGTGCTCGATCGACAGCACCCGGATGGACGGGTCGATCCGATCGCGCCCGATCGGTGAACCCGCCGTGATCAAATGCGACACGGTGAACCCGTGCTGGCTCGCGCACTCCGCGAATTGCCCGGCGACCATGCCGCCGAGGCTGAACCCGGCAGCGAGCACGAGGTCCTCCTGTCGCACTCCAGCCAGCTGCATCGCTCGGCAGGCGGCGCGGGTCAACGTGGTCTCGCGCAACGAGAGCGCGACGACATCCGCCGTGATGTCGTTCGGTGCCTGCCCGGAACGCGGATGCCACGTTTGCGTGCTCGGCAGTTGCAGGATCCAGCGCCGGATGCCGTCGGCGCCGATCCGCGAGGAGGTGCGGATAACCGCGCATTCTGCACGATCATCGAGGTCGGGATCCCCCATGTCGTCGATCTCACGCTGACTGATGAACAGCTCGCGCAGACCGCGGATCTCGGTGCGGCGCATCGCAGCGGCGGCGAGCCCGGGAAATCCCAGCACGTCAGGGTACGGCCCGAGCTCGAGTGCGCCCAAATGTGTAGGACTGCTCCACTGCCGCGCCCGAGGGGCGAACCGGCGCGGGGCATCCGGATCGCGCCACCATGCCAGAAAATCAGCGCGCTGCGGAAAATGTGTCGCCAAGAAGGCGTCATAGTCGACCACGGCAGCATCATGGCCGTCATTGAAGTAGCCGTGACGCCGGCCGAGTCCCGTCAGCTTGCGTTCCAGCGCGGGGAGCGAAAAGACCGCGACATACGGTCGAGCACGCAGGCGGGGAAGCACCAAGCCGACCACGCTGGCCAGCAGCGCGATCGGCGCGAGCAGAAAGACGGCGACGCGCGCGATGGTGCCGACCAGATGAGGAAGCGTCGACAGGAACGAGTCGTTCAACACGGTGGACCGCGCGCGCGGATGCACGGGTCGGTGCAGGATGAAGGGATACGGTCGCGAGCGCAGCCGGGCCACAGCGAACCACAGCCAACCCCAGGCCCAGGCGACCAGCCAGATGACGCCGCGCACCACCCATGCGACGAGCGCGAGCACGACGATGACCATGGCCAGCACCAGGGCGACCGCGGCGGCGATCGCCAACCCGAGGCAGAGCGCGATCCAGCCGAACGCGCTACGCCTCTGACGCACCCACGGCGGCAATTGCGGGGCCGCGTGCTGCGCGTGCGGCGCTTGCCCCTCGACCATGCCCTCAGCCTATCGACCGGCTCAGCCTATCGACCGCCTTCGGTTTCGAGCGTTCGGTCGTTTCAAGCGGCGCCCCGCTCCGCTCCACCACTCGGACAACCACCCGGTGAGCCGCTCGGGTGTGCGCAGCCGCACCTGGGTTGGCAACGTCCAGCCGAACCGCCGAGCGAGCAACGACAGTGCTGCACCGCTCAGTATCGCAACGACCGATCCGATCGTGGGAAAGCCAAGTGAACTGAGAACGACCATCTCGACGCTCGCCACCAGTGCGCTGGTCGCGTACAGCGTGTTTCCGCCGAACACGGTCGGCACCTTCATCAGCAAGACGTCACGCACCATTCCGCCGCCGATCGCCGTGGTCATCCCGAGCACGATCGCCGGCAGCCATCCGAGGTCGGCCAGCAATCCCTTCTGCACACCGACGGCCGCCCAACAGCCGACGGCGAGCGCATCAAGCAGGATCAGCATCCGGTTGGAGATCTTGCCGGTGAATGGAATGAAGAATGCCACAACGGCCCCGACGATGGCGACACCGAGATAGACCGGATCGGTCAGCGCAACCGGCGTGCCGCGCTGCAACAGTGTGTCGCGGATCAGTCCGCCGCCGAGCCCCGAAAGGATCGCCAGGATGATGAAACCGACAAGGTCGAGGCGCGCGAACCGCGCTGCGATCCCGCCCAGAATCGCATTCGCCAGGACGCCGGCGAGGTCCACGATCTGAATGGCCTGACTGAGCGAGATATCGGGCGATGCCATGCGTTCCCCTTCTCGAGATCACGATAGCAACGCACATGGGATCTTGCGCGCCTCTAGCGCGGGCGCGGCATGCTTCGTATATTAAACCTGACGGCCGTTCGGCCATCTTCCGTGCAACATCATCCACAACACAACGCGGGGGCAGGAGAAGTGAGATGGCTGGATCGTTTGATCTCTTCAAGGACAAGGGTGGACACTGGCGCTTCAACTTGAAGGCGAGCAATGGTCAGATCATTGCGAGCAGTGAAGGGTACAACTCGAAGGCGAGTGCCCTGAACGGCGTCGAGTCTGTGCGCAAAAACGCCGCAGAGGCGAAGCTCGTCGAGCGCGCGGAATAGTATGCCGCGTCGCGCGACTATTCGCTGAGCAGTCGCGCGACGCGATAGTCGGTGGCCAACCGCGAACCCACGACCGAGTGGATGTACGCAGCCACCTTCAGATGCTCCGGATGCGTCGCATAGCGACCCAGCGCATCCGCATCATCGAAATCCGCAGTCAGCACGACGTCGGCGTTGTCACCGATGTTCAACACATTGACGCCGACCTCAAGCGAGCGGATCTCCGACACAAGCGCGGGCAACGTGTGCAGCAGCCGGCTGACTTCTGCCGCCTGCTCTGCTCGGATTGCGTCGTCCTGAGTGGCGAGCTTCCAGGCAACGATGTGGCGGATGGTCATCTGCGCTCCTCGAATGTTCTATTCAGGAGTGTTCTATTCAGGAGTGTTCTATTCAGGGCCGTTTTCAGGCGGTCTGCGTCGACCCGCCAATACGTGTGAACGGTGCCGTCGATCAAGAGCACCGGGATTTCCTCGACGTAGCGCTCGTGCAACGCGGGGTCGTCGAGAATCGAGAGTTCCGCGATTTCGGGGCTGACGGCATCCGGATCATAGTCGGCGAGCACGCGCGCCACAATGGCACGCGCATCGTCGCAGAGATGACAGCCCGGCTTGCCGATGAGGGTCAGATGAACAGGGGACACTCCATCAGCCTACGACCGCCGCACGCAACATGTACTGCCACAGCATGTGCTGACACAACAAAATGCGCCGGGACCGCATGGGCCCCGACGCTCCTTGAGTGAGCAGACGCTCTTTGGTGAGCAACCGCCCGGCGAGCGAGCGGCGCTGCTACTTACTTCTTATTGCGACGCTGGTGGCGTGTCTTACGAAGAAGTTTGCGGTGCTTCTTTTTCGCCATACGCTTGCGGCGCTTCTTGATAACGGAACCCACGGACACCTCACAAAGATCAAGGGCATGCCGCGCAATGTGCTGACGGCACCGAGGCCCAAGTCTAGCGCACCCGCGCTCCGGCCGAGAAAACGCCGATGGACCGGTGGACGGTTTCGCCCGGCCTCAGTGACCGCGGCGCTTCTTTCCGGTCACCAGTAGTGCGGCGCTGGTCACGCGGTGGCTGGTGTCTGCGAAAACCTTGCCCACCGAGCTTGCGAACTCTCGCGTTTCATCGGCAAGTGCCGCCCCGAACAACTCTTCACCGGGAGCAAACCCGACGCTCAGGAACGGGAACAGCCAGTCCTCGATCGCCTCGAGGGGTTCCGGGTCGAGGTGGTAGTAGCGGTGCTGCCCTTCCTCGCGCACGAGCACCATACCGGCGTCGCGCAATACCTTGAGGTGTTTCGATACCGTCGGCTGGCTCAACTCGAGTGTTGACACGATCTCTGACACGCTGATCTCGCCGCCGCTCTGGGCAAGCGATGCGTCGAGCACAACCCGCAGAATGTCGCGCCTGGTCGCATCCGCAACGATGTCAAAGATGTCTGCCATTCCTCAAGGGTAGTCACTCGCCCGTCCAAGTACCATGACAACGCGGCACGCGGGGGATATGCTCGCGAGGAATCGAGCGATAGGGGGCACCGATGCGCGCTACGCGGGCTCCGCTGTTGGTGCCGACCACCTGGTGGGGCCGAGTGCGTGAAGGTGTCAACACGTTCGCCGGCCGCAGCCCATCGCGATTCGCCATCGTCGTGTTCACCGGGCTCATCCTGGTGTTCACGCTGCTGTTCTCGCTGCCGATCGCGACCGTGACCCGCAGCACCACACCGCTCGCGGATGCGCTGTTCACCGCCGTGTCCGTCATTTGCGTCACCGGCCTGTCGACGGTGGACATGGCCACGCATTGGTCGGGCTTCGGCCACGTGCTCGTTTATGTCGGCGTGCAGATCGGCGCCGTCGGCGTGCTGACGCTCGCGTCGATCCTCGGCATGTTCATCTCACGCCGGCTCGGGCTTCGCGCCAAGTTGATCGCCGCGAGCGACAGCAACCCGTCTCGAGTGCACAGCGGACCGGTTGCGGAGGGGCAAGCGGTTCGGCTGGGCGAGATCGGCAATCTGCTGGTGACCGTGGCACTCAGCGTCGTCGTGATCGAGAGCGCCGTGGCTCTTGTGCTGTTTCCGCGGATTCTGGCGCACGGGTTTCCGCTCGGCGAAGGCATCCTGAACAGCTTCTATTACGCGGCCATGGCGTTCACGAACACCGGATTCGCGCCGAACGCAGAGGGACTCGCTCCGTTTGCGACGGACTATGTCTTCTTGGGCGCCCTCATGGTGGGTGTGTTTTGCGGTGCGATCGGATTTCCGGTGATCTACGCGATCACACGGAATTTTCGGCGCCGGCGCGGGCACCGTCGTTGGTCGGTGCACGTGAAGCTCACCGTTGTGACGTTCGCGATTCTGTTCCTGGTGGGTGCCGTGATGTATTACGGGCTGGAGCAGAATAATCCGAAGACGTTCGGGGGTCTCAGTCCGGGCGACGCGATCTTCCAATCGTTCTTTCTGTCCGCGATGACGCGATCGGCCGGGTTCTCGACCATCGACATGAGCCAGATGCATGGCTCGAGCCTGCTCATCACCGACATGCTGATGTTCATCGGCGGTGGCTCTGCCTCCACGGCAGGCGGCATCAAGGTGACCACGCTCGCCGTTCTCTTCCTCGCGGCGTTCGCCGAGGCGCGCGGTGTCGAGCCGATGGAGGCGTTCCGGCGACGCATCCCGGTCGACGTGTTGCGCGTCGCGGTCAGCGTCGTGCTCTGGGGGGCATCGATCGTGGCGGTCTCCAGCATCCTGGTGGTGCACATCACGAATGCGCCGCTGGACGACGTGCTTTTCGACGTCATCAGTGCGTTCGCGACCTGCGGGCTGACGACAGGCGTGACCGAACACGCCCCCGATGCAGCCGTGTACGTGCTGGCCGCCACCATGTTCCTCGGGCGCGTTGGTACAGTGACACTCGCCGCAGCGCTTGCGCAGCAGCATCGACGACAGCTGTACCAGTATCCGGAAGAGAGGCCCATCGTTGGTTGATCGCATCAAGCACGACGCCCCCGTGCTCGTGATCGGCCTCGGCCGGTTCGGCGCGGGCACAGCCGGCAAGCTGGCACGACTCGACCGCGAAGTTCTCGCCGTCGACGCGGACGCGCTGCTCGTGCAGAAGTGGGCGGACCGGGTCACCCACACCGTGCAGGCGGATGCCCGCTCGATCGACGCTCTCCGGCAGATCGGCGGGAAAGACTTCTCGGTCGCCGTCGTCGCTGTCGGCTCCTCGATCGAGGCCAGCGTGCTGATCACGGCCAACCTCGTCGACCTGAAGATCCCGCAGATCTGGGCAAAGGCAATCTCGCAGTCGCATGGCAAGATCCTGGAGCGAATCGGCGCCAATCACGTGATCTATCCGGAGGCGGAGGCCGGCGAACGCGTCGCTCACCTCGTCTCAGGCCGAATGCTGGACTTCATCGAATTCGACGACGACTTCGCGCTCGTGAAGATGTACCCGCCGAAGGCGATTCGCGGCCGCACACTGATGCAGACCGGGGTGCGCAGCAAGTTCCGCATCACGGTCGTCGGAGTGAAATCGCCCGGCAAGCCGTTCACGTATGCCGCTCCGGATACGGTTGTCTCCGACCACGACCTCGTCATCGTCTCCGGCACGGAGGGCGACATCGAACGTTTCGCCGCCCTCGACGACTGACCTCCCGTGAGTTGCCCCAAATGACCCTTCCAGAGGCAACTCACGGGACTATCCAGGGTCGACTTGTGGATAACTCCTGCAGCGATGGGACGAAATCGGGCATCCTTGCGGCGTGACAGCACGCACTCCACTCCCGCCAACACTCGGCAACGGCGCATTCTCCGTTCGCGACGCACGCAGCGCAGGAGCGAGCGCAAGTCGCCTGCGCAGCGGCGATCTCGAACGCCCATTTCATGGGGTTCGCAACCGCATCCCCGGCAAGCCGGACCTGCTGCGCCGCTGCGCCACCTATCAGCACTGGATGCCGGAACATGCGTTCTTCTGCGGCTTCACTGCCGCATCCATCCTGAACATCCCGCTGCCGTACAGTCATGAACAGTCGGAAGATCTCCATGTGGCAGTTCCTGCGCCGCACCGAGCACCCCGCGGCAAGGGCATCATCGGGCACGCATTGCAGGTTGAAGGCACCGATGCGCACGTTGTCGATGATCTGCGCATCAGCAGTGCGGAACGTACCTGGTTCGACCTTGGCAGCGCGCTGAATCTGTCCGATCTGGTAGCGGCAACCGACTTCCTCATCAGCCGAAGCGCACCTTTGACCACACCGAGCCGGCTCGCCGCTGCTTTGGCTCGGTACCCGGGACGGCGCGGCAGGCGTTCCTTGCGCCAAGCCCTCGAACTCGCGGATGCCCGCTCCGAATCGCTTAAGGAATCACAACTTCGCCTGATCCTCAGCGGCGCACAACTTGCCGGACTTGTCTCGAACCTGGAGATCACGACATCCGGAGGGTCCCGCTATCGCGCCGATCTGGCCTTCCCTGAACAGCGCGTGCTCATCGAATATCAGAGCGACTACCACGGCGAAACCGAACAGTTCCGCGCGGATATGACTCGCCGCTCACGCTTGGAAGCAGACGGTTGGTTCGTCGTCTACGTCAACGCCGATGACCTTCGGAATCCTGAGGAACTCGTGGCGCGCATCCGCTCTGTGTTATTCAAACGGTCACACGACGGCCACTGAGTTGCCCCACGAAGGGTCATTTGCGGCAACTCACGGGGGGGTGTGCTACGCGTCGGCGGCGAGTTCGTGTGCCCTGGCCAATGCCGCATCCGTCGCACGGTCGAACAAGGTTTTGAGGTCGGCCGACTCGAGCACCGCCACGGCCCGTTCGGTTGTGCCTTTCGGGCTGGTCACCTGCACGCGCAATTCGGGTGGGGTGCGCCCCGACTGCACAAGCAGCTCCGCAGCGCCGAGGAAGGTTCCGTTCACCAGTTGCGCCGCCTGCTCCGGGCTGAAGCCCTTGTCGATCGCCGTCGCCGTGAGCTGCTCGATCAGGTAGAAGACATAGGCAGGGCCGGAGCCGGAGATCGTGCTCAAGGCATCCAGTTGGCTTTCGGGCACCTCGACCACCTCGCCGACCGTTTCGAACAGGGTGCGCGCGAGCGCGAGCTCCGCAGCGCACGACCGGCTGCCCGCGCTGATTCCAGTCACGGCGCGACCCACGATCGCCGGCGTGTTCGGCATCGACCGAACGACCGCGACGGATGCCGGCAGCGCCGCCTCGAATGTCGCCATCGTTACGCCTGCCGCAACGCTGATCACGAGCGCACCGGGCGCGAGGGCATCCGCTATTTCCGCAAGCAGGTCGGGAACCATCGTCGGCTTCACGGCGACGAGCACGATGCCTGCACCGTTGACCGCGCTCCGGTTGGCCTCGGGTGCGGCCTCGGTCGCGTAAGCGATCACGCCCGGCATATCCGCAAGTTCGGCCGCCTTGGCGGCGCTTCGATTCGTCAAGCGGATGCCTCCGTCGACCACGATCCCCGGTTTTAGCAGCCCACTCAGGATGGCTCTGCCCATCGACCCAGCACCGAGGATCGCAATCGCGGGCAAGTTCGCTGTAGCCTCAACACTCATGCGCTCAGCCTATTCACCGGCGGCGCGGGCCTTGGATGCATGCCATACATTGGTGCAGAACATATCGAGACTCTGGAGTACACATGCCGCCGCTTGACCCCGCCGGGTTCGATCCCGCCGCGTTCGTCGTCGAATCGCCGGACCTGCTTGTGCACGTGCGCGGCGGAGGTGTGAGCGTTCTGCTCGATCTGCGCGGCGAGCTCCTGCCCGCGATTGTGCACTGGGGGGCCGACCTGGGCGAGCTGACCGCTGATGATGCGCTCGCATTGACAATCGCCGATCTTGCGCCTTTGGTCAACAACGTCGTCGATGAGCCGATCCGACTCGCGCTGCTACCCGAGCAGCACACCGGTTGGACCGGACGCCCCGGGCTATCCGGCAGTCGCGCCGGCGGTGCGTGGTCGCCGTGGTTCCGCACCACGAGACTGACGATCGCAGCCAACGGAACGGAGCCGGTCAGCATCCGCCCTCGGGTCTCGGGCGGTTCCGACCGCGACGGTGCAGCCGCTTCCGACCATGACGGCGCAGCCGGCTCTCCCCTGGTCGCCGTCGAGGGCGGTGCGCACATCAGCGTCGAAGCGGCGGATCCGGTCGCACAACTGCGCCTTGGGCTCGAATTCGAACTGGCACCGTCCGGGCTGCTGCGCACGCGCGCCACCGTCATTAACGATGGCGACGACTATCAGCTGGATGAACTTTCGCTCGCGCTGCCGCTCCCGCCGCGAGCGCGTGAGATCCTCGATTTCGCGGGACGGTGGAGCAAGGAGCGCGCGCCGCAGCGCCGCGAACTCACGGTCGGTGCGCACCTGCGCGAGGGACGCCACGGCCGCACCGGGCCGGATGCCGCGACCGTTCTCACCGTCGGAACGCCCGGTTTCGGCTTCGCGGCCGGCGAAGTCTGGGGGCTCCACGTCGGCTTCAGCGGCAACCATAGGCACTACGCCGAGCGGCTGAGCACCGGTGATCAAGTGCTCGGCGGCGGTGAGCTGCTGCTTCCCGGCGAAGTGCGTCTGCGCACCGGCGAAAGCTACACGGGGCCCTGGCTGTACGGCTCGTACGGCGTCGGACTCGACGAGCAGGCGCAGCGGTTCCATCGCTATTTGCGGGCGCGGTCGCAGCATCTGCATGCGCCGCGGCCAGTCACGCTCAACGTGTGGGAGGCGGTCTACTTCGATCACAACTTCGCACGGCTGACGGCGTTGGCCGACCGCGCTGCGCAGCTCGGGGTCGAGCGTTTTGTGCTCGATGACGGATGGTTCCGCCACCGTCGCAACGATCATGCCGGGCTCGGCGACTGGTATGTCGACGAAACGGTGTGGCCGAACGGGCTCGGCCCGCTCGTCGAGACCGTGCGATCCCTCGGTATGCAGTTCGGGCTCTGGTTCGAACCGGAGATGGTGAACCTCGATTCGGATCTTGCCCGCGCGCATCCGGACTGGGTGATGCAGACCGGCGATCGCATCCCGGTGCCGTCGCGTCACCAGCAGGTGCTCAATCTCGGCATTCCGGATGCGTACGACTACATTCTCGAGCGGATGACCGCGATCCTCACCGAATACGACATCCGGTACATCAAGTGGGACCACAATCGTGACCTCGTCGACGCGGGCACGACCCCGGGCGGCGAGCCCGGCGTGCACGTGCAGACGCTCGCAACCTACCGGCTGATGGACGAGCTGAAGCGTCGCTTCCCCGCGCTCGAGATCGAATCGTGCTCCTCCGGTGGTGCGCGAGTCGATCTCGGCGTGCTCGAACGCACCGACCGGGTGTGGGTGTCCGACTGCAACGACCCGCTCGAGCGGCAGCAGATGAACCGCTGGACCGCGCAGTTGCTGCCGGCCGAACTGCTCGGATCGCATGTGGCATCCGGTCGGTCGCACACGACTGGTCGCGTGCACGACCTCGGCTTCCGCGCGGGCACCGCACTGTTCGGCCACTTCGGCATCGAGTGGGATCTGACGAAGGTGAGCGACGCCGAGTTCAGCCAGTTGCGCGAATGGATCACGCTGTACAAGGCACAGCGCTCGCTGCTGCATTCCGGTGACATCGTGCGAATGGACGAGACCGATCCGGCCCTGTGGATCAGCGGTGTCGTGTCGACCGACCATTCGCGGGCATTGTTCTCGCTGGCCTATTTGGCCCTGCCCGTGGTGCTGCCGCTCGGCCGATTCACGTTGCGCGGGCTGGACCCTGATCGCCGCTACCGGGTGCGTCCGCTGACGATCGGCGGGGCATCGCACGGCTATCGGGTGCCGCCGTGGTTCGGGGCGACGGATGCCGCGGCCGCCCCACAGGGGACGGTGCTGTCTGGTCGATCGTTGGCCTCCGCCGGGCTGCAGGCTCCTGCCTCCTATCCCGAGCAGGTCTGGCTTCTTGAGGTGACCGCGGTCGACTGACCGGTCGCCGTCTAGCGCGGCTCGCAACACGCCGCGAAGCACGCGCGACGCACCGTGAAACCGCGCCGAACAGGCATCAGTCGTCCGAATGACACACTCTCGAGAAATTTGTTCTGATCTGCACATTCATGCCCCCTTCAATGTCGGTGGTCTCTGGTTGACTTACGGGTATGGACACCCCAATCTCCATCCTGGAGAACGTGATCGACTCCGCGTCGACCATCGATTCTTCTTCGCTGTGGGCGATGGGTGGCGATGATCTACTTCTCGTGGCTGCGCGGGTCGAAGAAGCCGGGCGGATCATCGATGCGCTACGGGTTGCAACCGCCACAGAAGTCGACAAGCGCAGCGACTCCGCGTTCGGTTCGAATGGTCTGGCGGCGGCCCACGGATGTCGTAACGCGGTCGAATTGCTTGAACGAGTCACCGCAGTGGCATCGGCTACGGTGCGTCGGCGCCTGAGGTTGGGGGCGGCAGCGCTGCCGCGCGCGTCTGAGACCGGTGCGAACCTGCCTGCCCTGTTCTCGACCGTCGGGGCCGCTTTGACGGCGGGTCGGATCGGGTTGGACGCCGCGGAGGCCATCACTCGTGAGCTGTCGATTGCCTCGCCCCGTGCCGCGATCGACGACCTGCTGGTCGCCGAGCGGCTTCTGGTTGCTGCCGCGACAGGTGAACAACTCGCTGAAGAAATCATCGGGGAATCGGAGGAGCAGGTTGCGTCCGAGACCCCCGGGGCCGGAATGGCCGGCATCCCGCTTCCGGCAGATCGGATTCGAATCCAGGCGAGGGCGTGGCGAGACGCGCTGGATCCGGACGGCATCGAACCATCCGCTGAAGAGGCCGCCCGACGTCGAGATTTCTGGATGTCCCGCACGGCGAAGAACGGCGTCCATCCGTTCGGCGGAGCAGTGACACCGGAGATCGCCGCAATCACTCTCGCCGTGATGGATGCTGTCGTCACCCCGAGGAGTGCACCGAAATTCCTCGAGAAAGAAGAAGCTGAGGAGCGACGTATCGCGGCCGATCCGCGCACCCCCGCACAGCAAAAGGCGGATCTGTTCGCCGCGATGGTCTCATCATTCGGCTCCTCGCGGCAGTTCGGCACACCGCCGTCGGTGCTGATCACCGCGACCGCTGATTCACTCGACTACAACGCACCTGCCAGCACGGGAAACATCTCCGGCATCGAGGACCCGATCCCATCGTCGGTCGTGCGTCAATTCATCTGTGACGGCGGCATCCAATCGGTGATCCTCGCCCCGGGCGGGCGCATCATCAAGTTGGGCAGCAAGTCGACGTTCTTCACCAAAGCACAACGACGTGCCATGGCCGCGCGCGATGGGTTGACGTGCATCGTGCCCGGCTGTCCTATCCCCGCCACCGCGTCAGAAGCGCATCATGTCGTGCCCGATCACCGCGGCGGGCCAACCCATGTCGACAACGGCGTGCTCGCCTGTTGGTGGCATCATCGGATGCTCGACGCTGGAATTTGGACCGTGACGATGAGGGATGGCACACCGACCGTCCATCCTCCGAGTTGGCTCGCCCAACTCGCCCGAACGCCACGCCCGTCACGAACACCGCAATTGCGCAGATGATGCCGCCGTCACGCGCCCAAAGCCGCATCCAATCGGGGCTTCCGTAGGATTGAGGCATGAGCGCATCGGGTGGGAGCAGAGCGATCATCGCGGCGTTCGCCGCCAATCTCGGCATTGCGGCGACGAAACTGATCGCCTGGGCATTTTCAGGTTCGTCGTCGATGCTCGCGGAGGGAGTGCACTCTCTGGCAGACTCCGGCAACCAACTGCTGCTTCTGCTCGGCGGCCGCAAGGCGAAAAAGGCCGCAGACAGCGAGCATCCGTTCGGTTACGGACGCGAACGCTATGTGTACGCGTTCGTCGTCTCGATCATCCTGTTCTCCGTCGGCGGTGTCTTCTCGCTTTATGAGGGCGTACAGAAGCTGAGCAACCCACACCCGATCGAGGTGTGGTGGCTTCCGTTGCTGGTGCTTGTGATCGCGATCGGCATGGAGAGCTTCTCGCTGCGCACCGCCATGCACGAATCGACCCCGCACAAGGGCGACGAATCGTGGTTCGGGTTCATCCGTCGTGCGAAGGCGCCCGAATTGCCGGTCGTACTTCTCGAAGATGTCGCCGCATTGATCGGCCTGGCATTCGCACTGGTCGGCGTCGGTCTGAGCATCATCACGCACAACGGAATCTGGGATGCCATCGGCACCATCCTGATCGGCCTCCTGCTTGTGGCGGTCGCGATCATTCTCGGAATCGAAACCAAGAGTCTGCTCGTCGGTGAGGGTGCCAGTGATGCGGATGTCGCGGCGATCCGCACTGCGATCACCTCCGGTGAGAACGCACCACGCATCATCCACATGAAGACCCTTTATCTAGGCCCCGATGAGCTCATGGTCGCCGCCAAGCTGGGGATGCCGAGCAACCATCGGCTACGCACCATCGCGGTCGAGACGAACGTGATCGAGGCACGTATCCGCGAGGCCGTACCCGCGGCACGCGTCATCTACATCGAGCCGGATGTCTACGTCGACCCGAACGATACGAACCCACCGACCGACGCGATCGTCATCAAGGGCATCGACTGAAGGGTCGCTCCCCTCAGGGGTCGACGCGACGAGCGGCGAAGAATCCCTCGAGAACTGCGGCACAGGCATCCGCTTCGACTCCGGCGATGACTTCGACCCGATGATTCAGGCGCCGATCGCGTAAGACGTCGTAGACGCTGCCGGCGGCGCCGGCCTTCGCGTCCCACGCGCCGAAAATGACGCGGTACACGCGTGCGGCCACGATTGCGCCCGCGCACATCACGCACGGTTCCAGTGTCACGACGAGTGTCGTACCCGTCAGTTGCCAGTCCCCGATCGCCTGCGCGGCGGCGCGTAGCGCAACAATTTCGGCGTGTGCTGTCGGGTCCTGCAGTTTCTCGCGCTCGTTGCGTCCCGATCCGATCAGGCGACCCGCTGCATCCAGGACCAGCGCCGCAACCGGAACGTCGCCGGTGCCGACAGCCAGGCGCGCGTCGGCGAGTGCGCGGAGCATCCATTCGTGCTGTTCATCCGCGGCGACGGGCGTCATGTGTTCCTCCTCCTGGACCGGTCATCGGCAAGCGAGTGATCGGGTATCGGATCGACTAGATTGAGCCTATGCGAGTGCACGTTGCGGACCACCCACTGATCACCCACAAACTGACGGTGCTGCGTAACCGGGACACCGCATCTGCGACGTTTCGGGCCTTGACCGAAGAGCTGGTCACGCTGCTCGCCTATGAGGCAACCCGGAACGTGCGAATCACTCCGGTCGAGATCGACACTCCGGTGGCGCATACGACGGGAGTCACCCTCAGCGACCCGAAGCCGCTCGTCGTGCCGATTCTGCGCGCCGGTCTTGGGATGCTCGAGGGAATGGTCAAACTGGTGCCGAGCGCCGAGGTCGGCTTCCTCGGCATGGTGCGCGACGAAGAGACCCTCCAGCCGACCACGTACGCCGAACGCCTGCCCGACGACCTCTCCGACCGGCAGTGCTTCGTGCTCGACCCGATGCTGGCCACCGGCGGTTCTCTAGGAGCGGCGATCGAGTTTTTGTTCAAGCGCGGCGCCGTCGATGTGACGGCCGTCTGCATTCTGGCTGCGCCTGAGGGCATCGCTGCCGTCGAAAAGCTCACAGCGGGTCGGAATGTGACGCTCGTTCTCGGCGCCGTCGATGAGCGGCTCAACGAGCGCGGCTACATCGTGCCCGGCCTCGGCGACGCGGGTGACCGGCTGTACGGGACCGTCTGACCGGCCCCTGTCATTGCCTGTCACGCGGCCCGGCGGCGACGTCACAGTCCGTCACAATTTGACATTGGAGGACACGGCGCGGTTTACTGTGACACATGACTGACAAATCGCGCTCCTTGACCTCCTTTGAGGCCCCTGGGGATGCCGGCATGATGATGCCCGGCTGCGAGCGCGTCATGTGTTGTCGAATGTGTCGCTAATCTGACGGCCTTTCGCCGAACCCCCGCCCTGTAGCGAAGCTGACTTCGTGTGGGACGTACGGTTCCCCGGATGCCCGGTCCCGGCATATGCCCGATCCCGGCATCCGCACCGGTTTTCTCTCCGGTCGCAACACGCTCTCGAATCCAAAGCAATCTCGGTTCCAGAGCAACCAGCGAATCCACGCCACTCGAACCGCCGGCTCCCGCCGCAGTCTGAGCCGGATTCACACCGCAGCACGGGCTGCATCATCACCAAAGGACTTTTCAGATGTCTCTCGCAACAATCGACCCGATCATCAGCACCAACTCCCCCCTCGTTCGCACGGCCGCCGATCATCCGGCATTGCGCCATGCAGCTCACCCGCGCCCGGTGCACCCGGCGCGGCAACCGAACCCGGTGACACCGTTGCCGGTGCAGAAGCGAGCTACCCCCGTGCAATCCGTTCGCCGTCCCGTGGTGAACGCCCCGACGACCCCCGCTGCGACCGCACCGGCACGCATCCGTGCCGTCCCCGGTGGCACAGAGGCACGCGGATTTGTGCTCTACGTCGGAATCGACGAGACCAAGGCAGCAGCGGCCGGCACCGACCTCGGTCGCATCGTCGAAGCGCTCAAGCGACTGACCGCAGAACTCGCTCCCGGCTCAGAAACGTATGCCGCGGTCGCCCTCGCGCCCGAAGGTGCGGGCGGTCGCGACGTCGACGTCGTGCGACTCGCACTGCAAGACCCGGCCGCCGTTGCCAGGCACCGTCACGTCGAAGAGGACGAGGATGAGGATCGTGCGCTGAGCGGCGTCGTCGTCGACATCTCACGCAAGCGCCTCGTGCTCGACAACCAGACGGTCGCGCTCACCTACAAGGAGTTCGAGCTGCTGCAATACCTCGTGTTGCGCGAGGGCCGCACGATCGACCGCACTGAGCTGATCTCTTCGTTGTGGTCTTCGAACGACGAAGAGGAGATCCCGAACGAGCGCACCATCGACGTGCACGTGCGCAGGCTGCGCTCGAAGCTCGGCCGCTACGAAGACATCGTGCGCACGGTACGTGGAGTCGGCTACCGGTTCGACCGGCACGCGGATGTCGTGATCCGACACGCAAGCGCGCCCAGTCCCGACATCTTTTAGTCCCAACGTGCAGTCGCATCCGCGTCCGCAGTTTTTTTCCTGGTCAGGCTAAAGATGCTTTCCTCAGCCAAGTGGGCTATGGCCGTCGGAAGCACGCCATCTGACCAAGGGAAGCGGAGTGGAAATGGCTGGAAAATCGCCTCGAGGAGACAAGATGAAAAAGGCCGCGCAGCTGTCACTGAAGGACAAGCGGGCGCAGAAGCGCGAGAAGACTGAGACGGCCTCGGCCTTCATCAAGCCGCGCAAAGGCCGCTGAGGGCCCGACCAGGGACGTTGATAGCCTGACCGCAAGGGCCTCTCACCTGGGTGAGGGGCCCTTTGCTTGCGCACCGGTCGCCCTCGGCCATCCGATAGCAAACACACAATGTGCGGATGCCGCGCAATAGACTTGTAGTCGAAGGCGGGGCGAACAGACCAGATGGCGAGACGGCGGCAGCAGAACCAGCCACCGCACAGTCGCCTATGAACCCGCCGCCTATGAACCCGCCGCCTATGAACCCGCTGCGCACGAGCCAGGCACGCGTGATCCAGGCACGCATGAGCCAGGCACGCGCATGAGCCAGGCTGGCGTGAACGCGCTGCCCGTCAACCGCAAGGGCGTCGCTCTGATGTCTTCTGCGCATGTGGCGGATGACATCTACCAGGGTGTGGTGCCCGCACTCCTGCCATTCCTGGTCGCAGAACGTGGATACACGTATGCGGCGGTAGCCGGTCTGACGCTGGCCGCGACCGTGCTGTCCTCGGTCGCGCAGCCCGCTTTCGGATGGTTGGGCGATTGCAAACCACGACGTTGGATGATCCCTGCCGGCATGCTCACCGCAGCCGTCGGCGTGGCGCTGGCAGGGTTGTCTCCAACATACGTCGTCACGTGGCTGCTGATCGCGCTATCCGGGCTTGGCATCGCCGCATTCCATCCGGAGGCGGCGCGAGCAGCGCGACAGGCATCCGGTGACAGCAATCGGGCGATGAGCGTCTTCGCACTCGGCGGCAACGTCGGATTCGCCTTGGGCTCACTCGTCGCTACCCCGCTGCTGCTCACCACCGGACTCAGCGGCACGGTGTTCCTTGTTCTTCCCGCGCTGGTGATGGCCTCGATTTTGATCGCCAAACTGCGAAGCGGCTTGGACGGGCGTGCCGCCGAGAAGCGCCGAACCCGGGTCGTCATCGGCGAGGACAACTGGCCAGCCTTCCTGCGCCTGACCGCGATCGTGGTAGTGCGCTCGATCGTCTTCTTCGGGTTGACCTCGTTCTTGGCCCTGTACTTCATTCACAACCTCGACGCGACTGCGGTCGAGGGTGGGGCCGCACTCACCCTGTTTCTGATCGCCGGCGCAGGTGGAACGCTGATCGGTGGATGGTTAGCCGATCGCTTTGGCCGGTTGCTGAGCATACGGATCGGCTTCGCCCTCACTGTCCCTGCGATGGCGGGGATCGTGCTGTCACCAAGTTGGCCCATCGCCATGGTCTTCGTTGCGATCACCGGCGTCGCCATCTTCATTCCATTCGCGGTGTTCGTCATCCTCGGCCAGGACTACCTGCCGCACCGCATTGGCACGGCCAGCGGCGTGACCGTCGGGCTTGCCGTCTCGATCGGTGGACTGTTCACTCCGGTGCTCGGGTGGCTCGCCGACTCTGTCGGGCTGCAGGTCGCCCTCGGTGTGTTGATCGCCCTGCCGATCGTTGCGCTGATTCTGACGGCGTTGCTCCGGGACCCGCGCCGTGAGCCACGCCACCCGCGCCCGACCGGCGACACGACTGCAGAAGCGGCTGATGAAGGTGCGTTGTGATGCGATCGACATCATTCATCCAGTTGACGTGCGGTTTTCACCTATCACTCATTCAGTGTTCTCAAATATGTTCGAACTGCGGATCACGAGGAACCCCCTGCCGACTGATCCGCGGGTGACGGTCGCCTCCCCTCGGAGGTCCCGGCATCGTTGCCAAGACCCCGACCGGGCCCAGCATGGTCCGGCCGGGGGTCTCCGCGCCGTCCACCCGGCCTAGGCTGAGCTCATGACCGTCCCGACCCCCACCGTCCCGACCCCTACCGCCACGTCTCTCAACCCGATACCCGTCACGGTCACCGTTACCGGCGCGGGCGGCCAGATCGGGTACGCTCTGCTCTTCCGCATCGCATCCGGGCAGTTGCTCGGCCCGAACACCCAGGTCGCCCTCAAACTGCTGGAGATCCCCCAGGGCATCGCTTCAGCGAACGGTACCGCGCTCGAACTCCAGGACAGCGCCTTTCCGCTCCTGCACTCGATCGACGTAACGGATGACGCGACCCGCGCGTTCGACGGCGTCAACGTCGCGCTCCTGGTCGGCGCCCGCCCACGCGGGCCGGGCATGGAGCGCGCGGATCTGCTCGAGGCCAACGGCGCCATCTTCGGGCCGCAGGGCGGCGCGATCAACGCCGGGGCGGCATCCGATGTTCGAGTGCTCGTGGTCGGCAACCCGGCGAACACCAACGCGCTCATCGCGAGCGCGCACGCTCCGGATGTGCCCGCCGATCGGTTCACCGCAATGACCCGGCTCGACCACAATCGCGCGCTGGCTCAGCTGGCGACGAAGCTGGGAGTGCGGGTCGGCGAACTCGAGCGCATCGCGATCTGGGGCAACCATTCGGCCAGTCAGTATCCGGATGTCTCCCACGCGCTACTCGACGGACGCCCGGTCACCGACTTGGTCGGCGAAGCCTGGCTGGCTGACGAGTTCATCCCGCGGGTCGCGAAGCGCGGGGCCGAAATTATCCAGGTGCGTGGCTTCTCGAGCGCAGCATCCGCCGCCAGTGCCGCGGTTGACCACATCTACGACTGGGTGAACGGAACCGGCGAGCGCTGGACCTCCGCCGGCGTTGTATCGGATGGTTCGTACGGTGTGCCTGCTGGGCTGATCTCATCGTTCCCCGTGCGCGGCGTCGACGGCACCTGGCAGATCGTGCCAGGGTTGGACATCGATGCGTTCTCGCGTGCGCGGATCGACGCCTCCGTCGCCGAGCTGCTCGAGGAGCGGAACGCCGTGAACGCGCGCGGCTTGATCTGAGCAACACCCCTGAGGTGCGGACTTCTGCCGCGTATCCCGGGGAATTCGCGACAAAAGTCCGCACCTCGCGGAAGGTCTCCGCGCGGGCGCGGGCGCGGGAGCGGGAGCGCGTGGGGCGCGCGCGCGTGCAGGCGAGATGAACGTGTGTCAGTGCTTCTTCGGTTTGAGGGACTTCTCGTCGATTGGCGCTGCACCAGACAGGCGCAGGGTCCTGTAGTAATTGCGCGCTTCGTCTTGACGCTCCTGTTCAATACCGGTCGCGATCGTCGAACGCAGGTGCTCGGGGCCGTAACCGAACGCATTCACCAGATCGACCGCGTGCGGGCGAATCCGCGCAACCAACCGGTCGATATATGCGCTGACCGCCTGACCGCGCTGCGGCGAAAGCCGCCCGTGGATGAGATACCAAGACAGGTGCTTCTCGATCAGCGTCAACCCGAACAAGTCGTGCAACCAGGTGAGCACCTGCTTCGTGCCGCGATCCGTCACGCGCTCCAGCGCCTCGGTGAACGCCTCCCACTGCAACAATTCGCCGTGTGCGCGTGCCGCCTCGATCAGCTGGTTCTGCTGCGAGTTGAACAGCGCAGCGCCTTCCGGCTTCGGCAGCTTGTTTGCGTGCCGCAGCCGCATCGCGACCTCCGCGATCATCGTCTCGACGCGATCGGTCAGTAGCTCGCGCTGCGTGTTCGTATCGCGCAACTGGCCGACGGAGCGTGCGGTCGAGCCGAAGTCGGCGACGGTCTGCGCAAGACTGCGCAGACCTGAGCCGTTGTAGGCGCGGTCCGCGGCGTGCGTGACGACATAGCGGGCGAGAGCGCCGGCATCCGCTTTCGCGAATTTGCGGGAATAGTCGGTCAGCAGCCGCTTCGCGACCAGCTGCAGCAGTACGTTGTTGTCGCCCTCGAAGGTCGCGTAGACATCCAGGTCGGCACGTAACCCGACAAGACGGTTTTCGGCCATGAAGCCGGCGCCACCGCACGCCTCGCGTGCCTCTTGCAACGTGTCGAGGGCGTGCCAGGTGGAGAGCGACTTCAACGCTGCGGCGAGGGTCTCGAGGTCTTGACGATCGTCGTCGGTGTCCGCTTTGCCACTGAACACCTCCTCGAACTTCACCAGCAACTTGTCGTGCGCGAAGATCTGTGCGTACGTCGTCGCGAGGCGGGGGATCAGGCGACGCTGGTGCCGCTGGTAGTCGAGGATGACCTCCTCTTCCGTGTCGCTCCCTGCGTTGAACTGGCGGCGCTGGCTTCCGTAAGTAATCGCGATCGCGAGCCCCATTTCCGAGGCGATCGTGGCAGCGCCGTCGAGGGAGACCCGCCCCTGCACGAGTGTTCCGAGCATCGTGAAGAACCTGCGGCCAGAACTGGCGATCGGGCTCGTGTAGGTGCCGTCCTCGGCGACGTCGCCGTAGCGGTTCAGCAGGTCGGTTCGCGTGATGCGCACGTGATCGAAGCGGAGCCGACCATTGTCGATGCCGTTCAAGCCACCCTTGAGGCCGTCGTCCTTGCCGCTGACGCCCGGCAGGAATGCGCCGTCGTCGCGACGGATCGGAACGTAAAACGCGTGTACCCCGTGATTCACACCGTGCGTGATCAGCTGAGCGAAAACAACGCAGGCACGACCGTCGACCGCGGCGTTGCCGAGGAACTCCTTCCACGCCGCCGCGAACGGCGTGTGGATCTCGAACTCCTGAGTTTCAGGATCGTAGGTTGCGGTGGTGGCGATGGACGCGACATCCGAACCATGACCGATTTCGGTCATCGCGAACGCGCCGGGCACCTTCAGACTCATGATGTCGGGCAGGTACTTCTCGTGGTGACGGTCGGTGCCGAGGTGCAGCACCGCCGCGCCGAACAGGCCCCATTGCACGCCCGCCTTGATCTGCAGAGACGGATCGGCGGTGACGAGTTCCTCGAAGCCGGCGATGTTGCCGCCGTGGTCGTCCCGGCCGCCCAACGCCACTGGGAAGGCGCGGTGCACCTGGCCGTTCTCGACGAGCAGGCCCAGCTGCCCGAAAACGCGCGTGCGGTGCTCCTGGTAGCTCTGCCCCTCGATGCGCTGCATGTCGGGTCGGGCAGATAACTCGCGTGCGGCGATTCGTGCATCCGGCCAGCTGCCGAGCAGCTGGCGGCCGAGCGCGACGACGTCGAGGCTGACCGGTGGCGCATCCATGTCGATCGGGCCTGTGGCCAGCGTGATTTCGTCGGTGCGGGTGGTGCGTGTTTTCGTGCGGGGAGCAATGTCAACCATCGTCGGTCCTTCTTCGTGTCTGTGTTCGTTCAAATACCGTGTTTCGAATTCGGTCACGTCATCTCCACGGTATGCCGGATGGCCGTGGTTGCGAAGTCGTGCGTGTGCAAGCCACAAATCTGCTCCGGCCGCTGCGCGAGCCACCTGTGGAATCCCACACTCCTCGAGCTGATATAGACCCTTCGGCGGTGGCGAGTGTCAGCAGCGTGCGGCATCCTATACTCGGAGGTTTCGATGACGCGATATGTTGCCCTGTTGCGCGGCGTCAATGTCGGTGGCACCAACATCAAGATGGCCGACCTGGCTGCAGCGTTCGGCGAGCTCGGTTTCTGCGCTGTGAAGACCGTGCTGGCCAGCGGCAATGTGGTCTTCTGTGCGGATGCGCCCGCTTCAGAACTCAAGCCGTCCATCGAGAGCGCGCTGCGCGAGCGCTTCAGTTACGAAGCGAGGGTGCACGTGTTGACGGTCGAGGAACTGCGACATATCGTCGAGGCGTTCCCGTTCGATGCAGAGCGTGAGGGGTGGCATCCGTACGTCATCTTCCTCATGGGCGAGGAGCCGCGCGCGCGGTTGCTCGAGCTCGACCTTGATCCGGCACTGGAGAGCATCGCGGACGGCGACGGCGTGCTTTATTGGATGGTCGAGCGCGGGCACACGCTCGACAGTGTCATCGGAAAGGCCTCGGGGCGCGCCCGCTTCAAGGCCTTGACGACAACGCGCAACCTGCGCACGCTGCACAAGCTGCTGGCCTGGACGCCGACCGGAGAGGCAACCGCCACAGTGATGGAGGGGATGTGAGCCCGACACCCGAACGCGAGATCGTGTTCTGCGAGAGTGCGGATGCGTGGGGCCGTTGGCTCGAAGAGCAGCATGCGGTCTCCGACGGGGTGCGGCTGGCGATCGCGAAGAAGGGCGGTGCGCAGCCGAGCGTGAGCTACGCGGAGGCCGTCGAGATCGCACTGTGCTACGGCTGGATCGACGGCCAGGTCGGGCGACTCAACGACGACCATTACTTGCAGCTCTTCACGCCACGACGAGCGCGTAGCATCTGGTCGAAGATCAATCGCGACAAGGCACTGCGGCTGATCGAGGACGGTCGGATGCACCCTGCCGGGCTGCGCGAGGTCGAGCGAGCCCAAGCCGACGGGCGATGGGACGCCGCCTATGCATCGCACAGCACGGCGGAAGTGCCGGACGATCTGGCGTCGGCGCTGGCAGCCAGCCCCGCGGCATCCGCGTTCTTTGCGACTCTGACAAGTCAGAATCGGTACGCCATCCTGTTCCGGATCGGGAACGTGAAACGCGCAGAAACTCGTGCGCGCAAGATTGCCGAGTACGTCGCGATGCTGGAGCGCGGAGAGACCTTGTACCCGCAGCGCTGATTGCCAGACGACTGCGGGAACAGGCGCACATCACCGAACTGGCCGGGTTGCTGCCGTTGGGCACGCCGATCACGATCAGTTGACCGGTGCCACCGCCACCACATCGAGCAACTGCTGCCCATAGGTTTCGAGCTTCTTCGCACCGATGCCGCTGATGCCGTCGAGGTCGGCAAGCGTGGCCGGGCGAACAAGCGCAACGCCGCGCAACGTCGCATCGCCGAACACGATGTAGGCCGGTACGCCCTGCTCGCGCGCCTGCTCGCCGCGCCACGTGCGTAGCGCTTCGAAAAGCTGCAGCGCCGATTCCGGAAGCTCCGCGACGGCCGTCTTCGATCCGGATGCTCCGCGCGAGCGCGCAGGCCGCTCCGTTTCCCGCCGCAGCTGCACCGTATGCGATCCCGACAGCACGTCGGCGCTTGCCGGTGTGATCGCCAACGTGCCGTAGCCGTCGTCGTTGACCTTCAGGAGCCCTTGCGCGAGCAGCTGGCGCACGACGCCGCGCCAGACCTGATCGCTGAGATCCTGCCCGATCCCCCAGGTGGCGAGCTGATCGTGGCGGTGCTGCTCAACGCGCGGCGTGCGCTTGGCGCGCAGGATGTCGATCAGCTGCCCTGCTCCGAATTGCTGCCCGCGTTCGCGCTTCAGTCGCACCACGGTCGAGAGCAATTTCTGGGCGGGCACGGTGCCGTCCCAGCTCTCCGGCGGCGCAAGGCACGTGTCGCAGTTGCCGCACGGCTCTGACGTCTGCCCGAAGTAGGAGAGCAGGTTCACGCGCCGACACTGCACCGTCTCGCACAGCGCAAGCATCGCATCGAGATGGGCAGACATCCTGCGCCGATGCGCGAGGTCGCCGGGCGACTCATCGATCATGCGGCGCTGCTGCACGACATCTTGCAGGCCGTAGGCCAGCCACGCCGTGGACGGTTCACCGTCCCGGCCGGCACGACCGGTCTCCTGGTAGTAGCCCTCAACGGATTTCGGTAGGTCGATGTGCGCGACGAAGCGCACATCGGGCTTGTCGATGCCCATGCCGAACGCGATCGTCGCGACGATGACGACGCCGTCTTCGCGCAGAAAGCGCGATTGCGTGCGGGCGCGGGTAGCGGCATCCAGGCCGGCGTGGTACGGCATCGCATCGATGCCGCTCTCGCGTAGCAGCTCGGCGGTCTTCTCGACAGTGTTGCGACTGAGACCGTAAACGATGCCGGCGTCTCCCTGATGCTCGCCGCGGATGAAGTTCACGAGCTGCTTGCGCACCTCGTTCTTCGCCACGATGCGGTATTGGATGTTCGGGCGGTCGAAACTCGCGACGAAGTGCTCAGCGTGCTCGAGTTTCAGCCGCTGAGTGATTTCGGTGTGCGTGGCCCTGGTCGCCGTTGCCGTCAGTGCGATCCGTGGAACGTCGGGCCAGCGCTTGGCCAATTCTGACAACGCCAGATAGTCCGGACGGAAGTCGTGACCCCACTGCGACACGCAGTGCGCCTCATCGATGGCGAACAACGCAATCCGCCCGCGGGCGAGGAATTGTTTTGTGGACTCGGACGACAGCCGCTCCGGTGCGACGTACAGCAAGTCGAGCTGTCCGGAGAGGTACGCACGTTCCACGCGGGATCGCTCCGCGGCATCCTGGGTCGAGTTGAGGAACGCCGCGCGCACGCCGACGGCGGTCAGCGCATCGACCTGGTCCTGCATGAGCGCGATCAACGGGGACACGACGATGCCGGTACCCTCACGGATCAGCGAGGGGATCTGGTAACACAGACTCTTGCCGCCGCCGGTGGGCATCAACACCACGGCATCGCCGCCGCCGGTCAATCGATCGATCACAGCCGCCTGATCACCACGGAACGCATCGTAGCCGAACACGGAGTGCAATACCGTGAGCGGGTCGGCGCCGGCGTGAGGGGCTACGGCCTGGGTCTCGATACGCTCGCTGGCGCTCGCTACTCGACCACCATCTTCGGCGCTCGCTACTCGACCACCATCTTCGGCGCTCGCTGCTCGACCACCGGGCGTCTCGGCGCCATACTCGTCTGGCGGTGGAGCCAGTTCATCCAGATCCCACGGGATGTCTTCGGGGATCTCGGCGTTCCAACTCACCCGGCCATGGTATCCGGCGCAGCCGACAGCTCGCGGCGGCATGAGGCCAACTGTGCATGGTTCCAAGCCTGTGGACAATCCCCCGGGTCCATGACGTGCGAGCAACACACTGCTCTAGGCTGGACAGTGCCGACCGAAACAGTGCTGGCCGAATCCGACGGGAGCATCATGGGGACACGCTGGGCACGCGTTGCCCGCGGAACGCTGGCGGCGCTCGCCGCCGTGTTCGTCTCGGCACTGTTCCATGTCCTGGCCGGCGGCGGAACTCCCGGCGCGCTGGCCGTCGCCCTGTCGCTCGCGTTCTGCATACCAGCGTGCGTGGCACTCGCAGGCAAGAAGCTCTCGGTGTCACGGCTGAGCGTCTCGGTGGTGCTCAGTCAGTTCGTGTTCCACGCGCTGTTCAGCCTGAGCTCCCCCGGCCCGGCACAGTTCGCGGCCGGCGAGGCGGGTGCCCACCTGCACTCCGGAGGCCACCTGGTCGCAACGGGTGCCGCAGCATCCGCTCATGTGGCGATGATGCCGGACACCACAAGCATGTGGGTCGGGCACGCTACGGCCGCCCTGCTCACGATCCTGGCGTTCCGGTATGGAGAGACCGCCTTTTGGGGGTTGCTCGCGACCGCCGCGATTCGCATCGTCGGTATCGCAGGTGCGCTCGCCGATGCACCGACCAAACCGGATGCGCCGTCGGCCACCGTCATCAACGCACGACCGGTCCTCGTTCCGCGAGTGCTCCTTATGATCGGACCGATGCGCCACCGCGGCCCGCCCGTTCTCTCGCCAGCCTGCGCCTAACGATCTGCACTGCTTTCGTTCGTGCTGCTCTCGATCTGCACTGCCTTTAAGCAGCGCTGGACGCGATCCGCGCGGCTGGCGAGTCGCCCTGCACATTCCCGCGACGCCCGCGGTCCACTCACTCCTGCACTCCCATGGGGCGCGCCCCGCGCCCGAGAAAAGACGTCTCTACATGAAGAAAATCACGATCATTCGAACTGTGACAACACTCGGCGTGGCTTCAGCGTTAGCACTGGCCGCGCCGCTGGCAGCGAGCGCCCACGTGCGCGTGACGCCGGATCAGGCAGCAGCCGGATCCTACGCAGTGCTCACGTTCCGCGTGCCGACCGAGTCTGCCACCGCAAGCACGGTGAAACTTGAGGTCGACTTCCCCACCACGACGCCGTTCTCCACGGTTTCGTACCAGCCAATCACCGGATGGCAAGCCGTCGTCACGACGGTGAAGCTCGCAACACCGGTCAAGACGGCGACGGCCACGATCACCGAAGCAGTCACCAAGGTGGTCTGGACGGCCGACGCGGCCTCGGCGATCGCACCCGGTCAGTTCCAGCAGTTCTCAGTATCGGCGGGTCCGGTGCCCGACACCGGAAGCGTGATGCTGCCGGCGCAGCAAACCTATTCCGATGGCACGGTCGTGAATTGGGACCAGCCGACGCCCGCGTCCGGAACTGAGCCGCAGCATCCGGCGCCCACGCTGTACATCAATGATGCGCCGCCAAGCGCATCCGGTCCAGCCACGGTGCCGACCGTCAGCGCGACGCCGAGCGCAGACCCGGCGGGGGGAGCATCTGGATCGTCTGCATCGAATGACGCGCAATCCGCGGGCGTCTGGGTCGGGCTCGGCGGGCTTGCGCTCGGCGCAATCGCGCTCGTCGTCGCAGTGCTCGCGCTCACGCGGCAGGGCCGCTTCGCACAGCGCGCCGCCGGCGCGAGCGAACGCGGCGGCACGAGCCCTCGCAACGACACGAGCGGGGACGCCTAGCCATGTGGATGCCGACGCGCGCGCACACAATACGCAGCACACGGCACACGCGAATCTTCGCGACCGTCGCGGCCGCGTTCGTCGCGTGCGGATTGGCGCTGGCCCCCGCAGCTAGCGCCAGCGCGCACGATTACCTGGTCGACAGCACCCCGAAAGCCGGTTCGGTGCAGACCACACCATTGAAGACGGTTTCGCTGACCTTCGATGACATCGTGCTGGACCTGTCGGGCAACGGCTCCTCTGCATTGCTGCAGGTCACGGGACCTGACGGAGCGAACACGCACTTCGAGACCGGCTGCCCGACGATCGCCGGCCGGGTCGTGTCTGCACCCGTTGCGCTCGGTG
>DATCDQ010000059.1:0-52981 GCA_036510655.1 Microbacteriaceae bacterium
CAGACGAGCGCAACGGCGGGGTGACCGGGCGCGCCGGCGATCGGCCACGTGAAACTCGGCTCGCCGTCACAGGAGTGCGCAAGCGCACAGCCGTTGCGATGGTGAGCAGTGCTTTCACGGCGCCGCACGTCACGGAGTTCCTGACGATCGACGTCACTCCGACGATGGAGTTGATCGTGTCACTGAAAGCGCGACCCGAGTTTCGCGACGCCCGCATCAACATCCTCACGATTGTTGCGAAGGCGCTGTGCATCGCGGTGGAACGAACCCCTGCCGTCAACGCACGCTGGATCGAATCGTCGACGGACGGCACAGCCGAAATCGTGCAATACGGCTACGTCAATCTGGGCATCGCTGCGGCAACGCCGCGCGGGCTGCTCGTTCCTCACATTGCGGATGCCGATCGCCTCGACCTGTTGCAACTCGCTGGGGCGCTCGCTGAACTGACGACCACGGCGCGTGCGGGGCACAGTAGTCCCGCTCAGCTCACCGGTGGAACGATCACGATCACGAACGTGGGAGTGTTCGGAGTCGACGCGGGCACCCCGATTCTGAATCCGGGAGAGGCCGCGATTCTGGCAATGGGCGCCGTTCGACGGCAACCCTGGGAGCATCATGGAGAGATCGCGCTGCGCCAGGTGATGACGTTGAGCCTGTCTTTCGACCACAGAATGGTCGACGGCGAGCAGGGGTCACGTTTCCTCGCCGATATCGGGTCGATCCTGGCGGAACCAGGCATTGCGCTGACAATGGTCTAGGCATCCCTTTGGTGATCGAGTAGCGAGGTACGAGCGTATCGAGACCTGCATAGCCGACGCCGTGCTTTCGTTGCGGTTACGCCGGTGCTGTCAGTGCTGCAAGTGCCAGCTGCTCGAGGATCGAGCCGACCAAGACGGGGGAGAGTTGGGCGGCGCCGGAACCCGGAGCGTGTGCGCTGTGCGGAGTGGAGTTGATCAGTCCGAACACCGCGTGTGCCCTGATCCGCAACTCCGAGGCATCCGTTTCAGGGTGCAACCGCGTCAACACGCGCACCCACAATTCGACATAGGTGCGCTGGAGCGTTCGCACCGACACGCGATCGGCATCCGTGAGGCTGGCCAGATCGCGATCCTGCACGCGGATGACGTCGGGGTTGTCCAACGCGAAGTCCACGTGGAATTGCACGAGACCGCGCAGCGCATCGCCCGCCGTGCTCGACGCGGAGATCACCTTTTCGCCGCCGGACAGCAGGTTCTCGCTGACCTCCACGAGGATGGCGCCGAGCACCGCCTGTTTGCCGGAAAAGTGACGGTAAACGGCAGGCCCGCTGACCCCGGCCGCCGCGCCGAGATCTTCGAGCGAAACGCCGTTGAAGCCGCGTTCTGCGAAAAGTGTGGCGGCCGCGTTGAGCAGAGCGTTTCGTCGATTCGCCTTCGCCTGACTGCGCTGGGTAGGCAGATCGTTCGCCGTCCCCGTCATCGCGACTCCTCTCGGTGACCTCCACTATAGACAACTCAGTTAACAAGCGCTAACGTGGTTTGAGTTATTGACTCCTAACCGAAATTGACTGCACCGCACCCGGCACGTCGGTGCGGTTCTGCGCAATCTGATCGAAGAACACGGCGAAGACGCACCCATGCAGACAATCTCATGCACACACTGACCTCAACGTCAGATGCTGCGGATCCGAGTTTCGCCAAGAACGACGCGCAGCAGCGCGAACTCGTCGCGGAACTGCGGCAGCGTCTCGCACTGACCGCTCTGGGCGGGCCCGAACGTTCACGAGAGCGCCACGTCGCACGCGGCAAACTCCTGCCGCGCGCCCGCATCGACGAACTTCTCGATGTTGGCAGCCCGTTTCTGGAGATTGCGCCGCTCGCGGCCAACGGCCTCTACAACGACGACAGCCCGGGTGCCGGCCTCATCACGGGCATCGGTCTCGTGCACGGGCGACATGTTCTCATCGTCTGCAATGATGCGACGGTGAAGGGCGGCACATATTACCCGCTGACGGTCAAGAAGCATCTCCGAGCTCAGGAGATCGCGATCGAGAACCGTCTTCCGTGCATCTACCTGGTGGATTCGGGGGGTGCGTTCCTGCCGAGGCAGGACGAGGTGTTTCCCGACCGCGACGATTTCGGGCGCATCTTCTTCAACCAGGCGCGGATGTCTGCAGCGAAGGTTCCGCAGATCGCCGCCGTGCTCGGCTCGTGCACGGCCGGTGGAGCGTACGTACCCGCGATGAGCGATGAGACGGTGATCGTGCGCAATCAGGGCACGATCTTCCTCGGCGGCCCACCACTGGTCAAAGCGGCGATCGGCGAGATCGTCACGGCCGAAGAACTCGGCGGGGGAGAGTTGCACGCGCGGGTCTCCGGTGTGACCGATCATCTGGCAGAAAGCGACGAGCACGCGTTGAGCATCGTCCGCGACATCGTTTCCACACTGCCTGGCGAGGCCGCTCCCGTGTGGGATGTTGCGCCGGGAATGCCGCCCGCACTTGACGAGAAGGAACTCTACGGCGTGGTTCCGGTGGACGTGCAGGCCCAGTACGACGTGCGTGAGGTGATCGGTCGACTGGTCGACGGCAGCGAATTCCACGAATTCAAGAAGGAATATGGAACGACCCTCGTGACCGGATTTGCCCGGCTGCACGGGCATCCTGTCGGCATCGTCGCGAACAACGGTGTGCTGTTCAGCGAGTCCGCGCTGAAGGGCGCGCACTTCATCGAACTGTGCGATCAGCGCGGTGTTCCGTTGATCTTTCTGCAGAACATCTCCGGCTTCATGGTCGGCCGAGACTACGAGGCGGGCGGCATCGCCAAGCATGGCGCCAAGATGGTCACGGCGGTCGCGACAACGCGTGTGCCGAAGCTCACGGTCGTGATCGGCGGGTCGTTCGGCGCAGGCAACTACTCGATGTGCGGGCGTGCGTACTCACCGCGCTTCCTCTGGATGTGGCCTGCTGCCCGGATCTCGGTGATGGGCGGGGCGCAGGCCGCCTCCGTGCTCGCCACGATTCGCCGCGAGCATTTCGAAGCACGTGGCGAAGACTGGCCGGCCGATGAAGAGGCCGCGTTCAAGGCACCCATCGTCGACCAATACGAACGGCAGGGCAGCCCGTACTACTCGACCGCGAGACTCTGGGACGACGGCATCATCGACCCCGCAGACACCCGCACGGTGCTCGGCCTCGCCCTTGACGTCTGCTCGCACACGCCGCTGCCCGACACGGCTTTCGGCCTGTTCCGGATGTGATCGCCGTGCCCCCGGAACACTCAGACCGCGCAGACAACGCGCGCACAGACAACCTGCGCATAGACGAATCGCAAGCCCGCACCGCGCCGTTCGGCACGGTGCTTGTGGCGAACCGCGGCGAAATCGCCTGCCGCATCATCCGCACGCTGCGGCGCATGGGTATCCGCTCGGTCGCCGTGTACAGCGAAGCGGACCGAGACGCGCTCCACGTGAGAATGGCGGACGTTGCCGTTCTGATCGGCCCCGCAGAGCCACGGCTGAGCTACCTGAACATCGACAGCATTATCGCTGCCGCGCGAAGCACCGGTGCCGACGCGGTGCACCCCGGATATGGCTTCCTCTCCGAGAATGTCGACTTCGCACGCGCATGCCAGGCGGCAGAGCTTGTCTTCATTGGACCCGGCGTGACCGCGTTGGAGACGATGGGCGACAAGATCCGTTCGAAGAACCAGGTCGCCGCGCACGGTGTGCCGGTGACTCCGGGGATCGCCGAGCCAGGCCTGGACGACGCGGCATTGATCGCGGCTGCAGAAGAGATCGGTTACCCGATCCTGATCAAACCCTCTGCCGGTGGCGGCGGCAAGGGCATGTATGCGGTTGACACTCCCGCAGAGCTTCCGAACGCACTTGCCGCGGCGCGGCGGGTCGCTGCCAGCGCATTCGGCGACGACACGCTGTTTCTCGAGCGGCTGGTTGCGACCCCGCGGCACATCGAGGTGCAGTTGCTTGCCGACACCCACGGTCACGTGATCCAGCTCGGCGAACGCGAGTGCTCGCTACAGCGGCGGCATCAGAAAGTCATCGAGGAGGCGCCATCACCTCTGCTGTCACCGGAAACGCGCGCGCGGATCGGCGAAGCGGCCTGCGCGGTCGCCCGCAGCGTCGACTACGTCGGCGCCGGCACCGTCGAATTTCTCGTTTCGGATGCGGCGCCGGACGAGTTCTTCTTCATGGAGATGAACACCAGACTGCAGGTGGAGCATCCGGTCACGGAGGCAGTCACCGGCATCGATCTGGTCGAGTGGCAGGTGCGCATTGCAGCAGGCGATGAGCTGAGTCTGCGGCAGCAGGACGTGGTATTGCACGGCCATGCGATCGAAGCGCGCGTATACGCGGAAGACCCGCGCAACGAGTTCCTTCCATCCAGCGGTCGCATTCTCGCGTTGCGCGAAGCTGCGGTTGCCGGCGGCGGCGAGCACGGCATCCGCGTGGACAGTTCACTGACCGAAGGCCTCGAGATCTCGCCGAACTACGACCCGATGCTGGCCAAGGTCATCTCGTGGGGATCGAACCGGGCGCAGGCGATTGGCCGCCTCGAAAACGCGCTCGCAGAGACGGTCATCCTCGGTGTGCACACCAATCTGGAGTATCTGAAGGCGCTGCTCGACGACCCCGCCGTGCAGGCAGGAAACCTGGACACTGGGTTGATCGAGCGCACGCTGCCGACGATTGCGTTTCGTGCGATCGACGACGGCGTGCTCGTCGCTGCCGCGCTGGTCGTGCACGCAGCGGCGTGGGCCCACGCGACGGATGCGCCCTGGTCGCGACCGAACGGATGGCGCGTCGGCGGGGCCGCGCCGCTGAGGTACGAATTCGGATTCGAAGCCGATGCCCGTGCGTCGGTCGAAGTCGCCGGCCCGCCGACGGATGCCGTCGTGCGCGTTCAACGCGCCGCCGGCGACGCTCCTGCACCACTGCGCCCGGCTGCGCTGATGCGCGGGATCACGGCTGTTGGCTCCGACAATTCGGCCGGGCCGGTACGAGTGGAATTCGACGGCATCACGCGCACGTTGTGGGTGGCGCGCGACAGCGGGCTGCTGTGGCTGTCCGACAACGGATTCAGTACGGCGTTGCTCATTCGCGACCGCGCTGTGGTTCTCGCCGAGCATCTGGCGATGCGCAATCATGACGACGGACCGGTCAGTCCGCAGGTGCGCTCACCGATGCCGGGCACCGTGGTCACCGTCGACGTCATCGACGGCGATCGCATCGAGGCCGGAGCACCGGTCGCCACGATCGAGGCGATGAAGATGGAGCACCGCCTGCTTTCGCCGGTCGCCGGGATCGTGAGCATCGGCATCCGCACCGGCGAGCTGGTGAAGGCGAATCAACTCATCGCCACCATCGCTGTGGTGGATGCAGCGCCCGGCGAAGGCTGACGCTCCAACCACCGCGCAAAGGCTGGGATTCGCTGCCCAGACAGGGCAGACTCGAGCACAGGCAGATGTACGGCAGACAGGAAGGTCGCAGATGATCGACAAAGTGGTTTCGAGCGCCGCGGAGGCCGTTGCAGATATCCCGGACGGCGCATCCATCGCGGTGGGCGGTTTCGGGCTGTGCGGCATCCCTTCCGCATTGATCGCAGCACTGCATGATGCCGGCGCACGGGAGTTGGAGACGATCACCAACAACTGCGGGGTCGACGACTGGGGGCTCGGCATTCTGCTGTCGGATCACCGCATTCGCCGCACCGTGAGCTCCTACGTCGGTGAGAATCAGGAATTCGCCCGGCAATTCCTGGCCGGTGAGCTGGAGGTGGAACTCACGCCACAGGGAACCCTTGCGGAGCGGATGCGGGCGGGTGGCGCCGGGATCCCGGCGTTTTACACGCCGGCCGGTGTCGGGACGCAGATCAGCGAGGGCGGCTTGCCGCAGCGCTACGACGGCGCCGGCGGGATCGCGCAGGCGTCAGCCCCACGCGAGGTGCGTGATTTCGGTGGCATCGACTACGTAATGGAACGTTCGGTCCGACCCGATTTCGCCCTCGTGCATGCCGCCCAGGGTGACCGGTACGGAAACCTGGTGTACCGGGAAGCGGCTATGAACTTCAACCCACTCGCCGCAATGTGCGGGCGGATCACGATCGCGGAGGTCGAGGAGATCGTCGACGCGGGGGAGCTGGACCCAGGACGCGTGCAGACACCCGGAATCTTCGTGCAGCGCGTGGTGCTCGCCGCAGGCTACGAGAAGCGGATCGAGCGGCGCACCGTCGCACACGATATCGGCACGGGCGCGAGGGAGGCCCGCTGATGGCACTGACACGAACTGAGCTCGCCGCCAGAGTCGCGCTCGAATTGCAGAACGGGCAATATGTGAACCTCGGCATCGGAATGCCCACACTGATTCCGAACTACATCCCAGACGGGATCGAGGTGGTGCTGCACTCGGAGAACGGCATTCTCGGCGTCGGCCCATATCCGACGGAGGAGAACATCGACCCCGACCTGATCAACGCGGGCAAAGAGACGGTGACCGTCAACTCCGGTGCGGCATTCTTCGACTCGGCGACCTCGTTCAGCATGATCCGCGGCGGTCACGTCGACCTCGCAGTGCTCGGCGCCATGCAAGTCTCCGCTGACGGGGACCTCGCCAACTGGATGATCCCCGGCAAAGTCGTCAAAGGCATGGGCGGCGCAATGGACCTGGTGTTCGGCGCCAAGCGCGTGATCGTCATGATGGAGCACGTCGATCGCGCCGGTAATCCCAAGATCCTTGAGCAGTGCACCCTGCCGTTCACCGGCCGACGCTGCGTGGATCGCATCATCACCGACCTCGCCGTGATCGACGTTGTGCGGGCGGAGGATGGTTCCGGCACGTTGCGCCTGGTCGAGTGCGCCCCAGGGGTAAGCGCGAACGATGTCATTGCCGCAACGGGCGCCCGTTTGGCGCTTGACCGCGACCTGGCAGACGGCGGTGGTGCTGCATGAGTACGGACGAGGCGCCGCGTGACGACACAGCCGCGCGGGTCATCACCCAGCGCGGCCTGTACTACGAGGAATTCGAGCCGGGCACGCTGTACCGCCATCGGCCGGGACGTACGATCACCGAAGCAGACAACGTGTTGTTCACAACCCTGACGATGAACACGCAATCCCTGCATCTCGACGCTGCGTTTTCGGCCACTCAACCATTCGGGCAGCGGCTCGTGAACTCGATGCTGACGCTTGCGACACTGATCGGCAGCTCGGTTGCACAGTTGACGCAGGGCACGCTGGTCGCGAACCTGGGATTCGGCGAGATCGCCTTCCTGCATCCGCTGTTCCACGGCGACACGCTGTATTCCGAGACCCGCGTTGAGAGCAAGCGCCTGTCGCTATCCCGTCCCGGCCAGGGTATTGTCACGCTCCTGCACACCGGTCGGAACCAAGACGGCACGGTCGTTGCAACGGCCTCCCGATCCGCACTGATGTGGTGTGAGGCCGCCCACGCGGCCGCAGGCGGCACGCAGTGACCAGCCAGCCGCCGACAGCGACTGCGTTCTCTCTCGGACCCGCCCTCTTGTTCTGCCCGGCGGACCGACCTGATCGCTTTCAGAAAGCTCTCGACCGCGCAGATGCCGTCATCCTCGATCTCGAGGACGCCGTCGCTCCGGGCGATCGCCCCGCCGCACGCGATGCCGTGCGTTCCGGCGGGTTGGATGCGGCGCGGGTGATCGTTCGGATCAACCCGGCGGACTCCGCGGACTTCGGCGAAGACCTCGCTGCCGTGAACGCAAGCGGTTACCGTACGGTGATGCTGCCCAAGGCCGCGTCACAGCGGCAGGTGCGCCGCATCGCTGCGTTCGACGACTCTCTGGCCGTGATCGCGCTGTGCGAGAACGCAGCAGGAGTCGCCGCGGCACAGGGGATCGCGACAGAGTCGAACGTCGTCGCTTTGATGTGGGGAGCCGAGGACCTGATCGCCTCGCTCGGGGGGACGGCAAGCCGTTTTCGGAACGGACGCTACCGGCCGGTTGCGGACTACGCGCGGTCGACCATCCTTATTGCTGCAGGGGCAGCGGGCAAAGCGGCGATCGACACCGTTCACCTGGACATCGCAGACACCAACGGCCTCGCAGCGGAAGCCGACGACGCGGTTGCCAGTGGCTTCTCCGCGAGCGCGTGCATCCACCCCAGCCAGGTTGAGACCATCCGCGCCGCCTATCGACCGAGCGACGGCGAAGTCGCGGAAGCGCAGGCAGTGCTGGCGGCCGCACGCGAGCATCCGGGTGTCTTCCGATGGAGAGACCAGATGGTCGATGCACCGGTGCTGCGACACGCCGAAGCGATCATGCGGCGGGCACGCACCTGACGCCGATACGAAAGATTTGGTAACGGTTGCCGTGTGCCCCGGAGCTTTGTCGGTGGCCTGACCTACGCTCGTAGTGAGGTGCACCGAAGCGATTCACGCGGTGTGTGTCGCTCGGGGGTCGAGCGCAGGGAGGGAAACGTGGCTTTGCCGTTCTCCGTGCGTGCCCGTGAGCAGAATGCGGACGGCGAGTCCGCGGCGCAGACGGATGCACCGGCTCGAACCGGTCGTCCGGCGGCACCGGCGCCGGTTGACTTCGACCTGACCGGGCCGCTGTCCATCGTCGCCAAGCGCAGAGTCAATGAGTCCGCTCTCACGGTCTTTCCAGTTGCGCTGGGCGGCAGCACCTTCGGTTGGACGGCAGACGCCGACACGTCGATGCAGATCCTCGATCGGTTCAGCGATCTGGGCGGCAACTTCATCGACACAGCGGACAGCTATGCGGGTGGTCGCAGCGAATTGATCATCGGCGGATGGCTACGCGCGCGTCGCAATCGTGACCACGTTATCGTGTCGACAAAGATCGGTCGCAATGCCGACAATCCCGGGCTCGGCTCGGTCAGCATGATCCGGGCCGTCGAAGGGTCCCTTGCGCGTCTGGGAACCGATCACATCGATGTGCTCGCCTTCCACGACGAAGACAGCGCCACGGCACTGGACGACAGCCTGGCGACCGCCGAATGGCTGATCGAATCCGGAAAGGTCCGCTACCTGTCGGCGGCGAACTTTTCAGCCGAACGCCTGATCGAGGCGCGCATCCTTTCGTCCACAGGGTTGCCGCAGTTCGTGAGCATTCAGACGCACTACAACCTCATGCATCGCGCCGAATTCGAAGGCGACGTGCGCATCGTCGCGTCAGCTCAGTCGCTTGCAGTCATGCCGTACGCATCGCTGGCCGGTGGCTACCTCAGCGGCAAATATCGGTCGAAGGATGCAACCGGCCACAGCGCGCGCGCCGAGAATGCAGCAAGTTATCTTGGCCGCAGGGGCAACCGTGTGCTCGCCGCGCTGAAGCGAGTCGCCACCATGCACCAGACGACCCCTGCGAGCATCGCGCTCGCGTGGTTGCTTGCGAAGCGCAACGTGACGGCGGCGATCGCCGGGGCCAGTCGCCCGGAACAGGTCGACGGCATGATGACGGCTGCCGGCGTCCGTCTCACTCGGGCGCAAATGCTCGAACTTGACCGCGTCTCTGATTGAACGGCCTTTCACACTGCCACACTGCCACTGGCCAGCCGGAGGCGGCCGATTACGCTACGTTCAGCGTCCGTTCGAACGCTCGCAGTAGCGCGGCACTGGCTGTCACGGGATCGCCGACATTGCCACCGGAGAGCGCGCCGTCGCGAGCGAGCAGCAGGTCGTCCGCACCGTCTTCGGGATTCGGATGCCGCATCGCTGTCAGCAACTCGACCAGCGTCTCCCGATACCAGGTGCGATGTTCGGTCACGGCGATGCGAACGGGGTGGGTCGGATCCGAGAACTGTGCAGCGGCATTGATGTACGGGCAGCCGTGGAATTTGTCTCGTGCGGCCTCCATGACGATATTGCGAGCAAGCGAACGTAGCACGGCTTTGGGGTCGCCCAGCGTCTCTTTCTCCCGCGCAATGAACTCGCGTGCACCACGATCGCGCCCGGTGACGTATGCGACGATCAGCAGGTCCTTCGATCGATAGTGCTTGTAGAACGTCGCCTTGGTCACGTGCGCCGCGGCGATGATCTTGTCCACGCCGACCGTGTGGATGCCCTCCGTGTAGAACAGTTCGTCGGCGACCTGGAGGATCTTTACCTTCGCCGGTGCGGGCGGCCTCTCGGCGCGACTGCGGACGGTCTCCATGGGACTCCCTTTCAGGCTGCTCCGCTGCGGGAGCTCGGCACGCTCACTCGTTATGCTCAGCGGTGATCAAACAGATCGCCTCAGTATAGTCAGACAGAATGGTCGGTGTGTCCGCAGTTATGAGGACACGTTCGGCGTGTCGTGCGCCTAGCGTAGGGTTGTTCTGATGAACGGCGCCGTTGACCTCCCCCTCGGCATGGCCGAACTCTCTTTTACAGCCTCCGGTGAAGCGCTCGTACGCCGTTCCGTGTTGCCGAGCGGCGTGCGCATTCTCAGCGAGCATGTGCCGGGGTCGCGCAGCGCGACGATCGGCTATTGGGTTGCCGTCGGCTCCCGAGATGAGGTGGGCGCGCGCGTCGCGCGCGGAAGCGTCCCGGCGCGGTCCGCGAGCTTCGGCTCGACGCATTTCCTCGAGCATCTGCTGTTCAAAGGAACCGCAAAACGAAGCGCCCTGGACATCGCGATCGCGTTCGACGCGGTCGGCGGCGAGCACAACGCCATCACCGCGAAGGAGTACACCTGCTACTTCGCCAAGGTGCAAGACCGTGACCTGCCGATGGCCGTCGAAGTCATCGCCGATATGCTGACGTCGTCGTTGCTGGACCCCGGCGAATTCGAGAATGAACGCGAGGTGATTCTCGAAGAATTGTCGATGGCCGAGGACGATCCGGCGGACGTTGCGACCGAGCGTTTGTTTGGGGCGGTGTTGGGCGGGCATCCGTTGGGCCGGCCGATCGGCGGAAGCCCTGAAACCATCCGCGCTGCGACCCGCGCCGCCGTGTTCGAGCATTATCAGGCGAACTACCGTGCGCGAGACCTCGTGATCACGGCAGCAGGTGCGGTGGACCACGACCGGCTCGTCGCCGACGTCGAACAGGCTCTGCGCTCTGCGCACTGGTCGCTGGATGCCGAGGCGAGCCCGGTTCCGCGTCGCGCGAGCACACCGGCAGCGATCGCTCGCGCGCAAGCCGTTGTGACCGTCCAGCGTCCTCTCGAGCAAGCGAACATCCTCGTCGGGATGCCCGGGCTGGTCGCCGCGGATGAGCGACGAGGCACCATGAACGTGCTCAACTCGATCCTCGGAGGCGGCATGTCCAGTCGCCTGTTCCAGGAGGTCAGAGAGAAGCGGGGGTTGGCCTACGCCGTGTACTCGTTCTCCGCCGCGTTCTCGGACGCCGGTGTCTTCGGCCTGTATGCCGGTTGCGCTCCAGCGAAAGCCGCCCAGGTTGCCGAGTTGATGCTCGCCGAACTGCGGCGGATGGCGGACGCCGGCGTCACCCCCGACGAGCTGCGCCGCGCAGTCGGCCAGCTGTCGGGCAGTACGGCGCTCGCGCTGGAAGACTCGGACACCCGGATGTCACGTCTCGGCCGCGCCGAGATCACACTGGGGGAATTCACAGACCTCGACGAGAGCCTGAGGCGGCTCGCTCTCGTCACCACGGAAGACGTGCAGGCACTTGCTGCCGACTTGGCCCACAGGCCGATTTCGGTGGCCGCGGTCGGAGCGGTCGATGACGACACGTTCTCCCGCATCGCGTCCTGACGTCAAGAAGCACGCGACACCGACGCGCACGACACAAGAAAGGCCGATTCTCGTGCCCCATTATTTGTATTTGGTACGCCACGGCGAGCAGCAGGACGCCGAGTACGGCATGCCCGACGGACCGCTCTCGAACAAAGGGAAACGGCAGGCAGCGCTCATCGCCGAGCGCCTCGGAGGTGTGCCGTTCACGAACGCGTACCACTCGCCCCTCAAACGCGCTGCTGAAACCGCGAAGATCATCGGCGAGCGAATGCCGGCGCTGCATCCCGAACCGTCCAATCTGCTGTTCGACTGCGTTCCGTCCGGCCCGAGCGCTGACATGCCGAAGGCGTTCGAATCCTTCTACGGTGCGGTCACCGAGGCCGAGATCGAAGCGGGCAGCGCCCAAATGGCGGATGCCGTCAGCGAGTTCCTCACACCGGCCCGCGGCGACCGGCACGACCTTCTGATCACGCACAACTTCGTGATCGGCTGGTTCGTGCGGCACGTGTTCGATGCGCCGTCCTGGCGCTGGATGGGTTTGAACCAAGCCAACTGCGGGCTGACGATCATCCGGGTGCGTTCGGCGAAACCGCCTGTGCTCGTCGTGCACAACGACCTCGGCCACCTTCCGGTCGAATTGCGCACGGGCATGCCGGAACTGCAACCGGTGTAACGCGCTACAGCGATTTGCGGAACCAGGTCGTCGCGTTCGGATTGTCGTTGTACGGCGCGATCTCGTGAAATCCGCTCGAGCGATACAACCCGGCGGCGGCAACGAGGCTCACGTTCGTGTCGAGCACGAGTTCGGTCGCGTCGAACCCACGAGCACGCGCCTCGAGTTCGTTCAGTAAGGCCCGTCCGGCACCACTGCCGCGAGCTTGCGGCTTCAGCCACAGGTGCTTCACCTCATAGCGGGCACCGCCGGTCGCACCGACCTCGATGCGGCGGATACCTCCGCACCCGACCGCGTCGTCGCTGTCGTCTGAGCTGTCGGTCACGACAACCAGGAACACCCCGGCCGGCGGGGTGAATGCGGCGCGGTCCGGGAAGTTGGTGCTGTACCCGCCCTGAGTGACAGGGAAGGAGCGTGTGCGGTCGGCGAAGTAGTCGGTCAGCAGCGCGTGCGCGCGCGCATCCGTCACGTCCGTGTCGATGAAGCGAACCATGCTTCCAGCGTAGGCCCGTGGCATCGGGCGGCCGCCGGCGCGGGGAGGGCGGCGACGATTGGTATCGTGAAGCCATGACAATTCGTGTGGCAGTCGTCGGCGCGACGGGCAAACTGGGTTCCGTCGCGACCCGCCTGATCGAGGCTGCTGGCGACCTCGAACTCGTGGCGGAGCTCGATTCGACGAGCCCACTGCAGGCCATGCTCGGCACGGATTCTGCCCCGACGGATGTCGTGCTCGACGTCACTCTGCCGGCCGTCAGCCCCGACATCGTCGCCTTCGCCGTCGACCATGCGGTGAACGTCGTGGTCGGCACCTCCGGTTGGTCGGCTGAGCGCATTTCGAAACTCGAGTTCGCGCTCGGTGACTCTCCGAAATCCGGCGTGGTCGTCATCCCGAACTTTTCCATCGGATCGGCGCTCGCGACGGCGTTTGCGGTAGCCGCCGGCCGGTTCTACGACTCCATCGAGATCGTCGAGGCTCATGGGGAGGGCAAAGTCGATTCGCCGTCGGGTACTGCGGTGCGCACGGCAGAGCTGATCACGGCGGCGCGCGGAACCCGCGGACCGGTCGAGGCGCCGCACGTCGACCAGCGCGCCCGTGGGCAGCAGGTGGCGAGCATCCCGGTTCACAGCCTGAGGGTGCGTGGAGTCGTCGCCAGCCAGAAGGTGATTCTCGGCGGCCCGGGCGAGGTCGTGACCATCGGGCACGACACTATCGATTCGAGTGCATATGCGCCCGGGATTCTCAGTGCACTCCGTGCCGCCGTCGGAGTGCGGGGCGTCGTTGTCGGCCTCGACAAGCTGATCGACCTGTCTGTTACCATTCCGGGTGCTAGCGACACACACACACATGGAGCGAGCTCGCAATGAAGGGTCGCGTCGCGGCGATTCTGATGGCGCTGCTTCTGCTGGTCTACGTTGTGCTCGTCGGGCAGCAGGCCGTGCTTATGCTGGTCTCGGGTCAGGCCGTCGGCATCGTGATGGGCTGCGCCCTCATTGTGTTCCCCCTGATCGCGCTCTGGGCGATCGCGCGCGAACTCGCGTTCGGCGTCCGCACCGAAAAGCTGGTGCGCATCCTCGACGCTGAAGGAGGACTCCCGGTCGATGACCTGCCGCACCGAGCGAGCGGCCGTCCGCTCCGAGAAGCCGCCGACGCGGCATTCCCGGCCTATCGCGCGGAAGTCGAAGCACAACCGCAAAGTTGGCGTGCGTGGTTCCGGCTTGGGCTCGCGTACGACGCGTCAGGGGACCGTAAGCGTGCCCGACATGCGCTGCGCGAGGCGATCAGGCTCTACCGGGCCAGCGACCACGCAACCGCTTGATCAACGGTTTGGTGGCGGAACTCGAATCCGTCACCTGTGAGCGTCGCAGCCGAAACGTTCTGATCGGCGAGCAGGAGTTGCCGCCCGGCATCGCCCAGCGTGATCTCGACCACGCGCGCGGGCAGTGGAAAACCATATGGCCGGTGTAGGGCGGCGGCAAGGCTGCGTAGCAGTCGCTCGGCTGTCGCAGGGGTCGGACCTACCAGGTTCACCGGCCCGCTCAGCTCAGAAGTCAGGAGGTGGACGATGGCGGCGGCCTCGTCGTGCAGGCTGATCCACGGCCAATGCTGCGCACCGGTTCCGATGCGGCCTGACAGGCCCAGGCGGGCAAGCAGGCGCAACGGGCGGAGCGCACCACCGTGCCCGACGACGAGCCCGGTTCGCACCATCAGCGTGCGGGTCGAATCCGGAGAATGAGCCGCGGCGGACTCCCACCGGCGTACGACACCTGACAGGTAATCTGAGCCGACAGGAGAGTCCTCGGTCAATGATTGACCCGGCTGATTGCCGTAGATGCCGACGGCCGAGGCGCTGACGAAAACGGCGGGAGGTCGAGCCGCCATCCGCATCGCATCCGTCAGCGTGCTGGTTGCCTGCAGCCGGGACTCGAGGATCGTCCGCTTGTAACGGGGCGTCCACGGCAAGCGACTGAGCGAGGCGCCGGACAGGTTCACGACGGCGTCGGCGCGATCCATCAGTGCGGTGTCGATGATGCGCACGCGCGGATCCCATTCGAACTCGTCGACTGCCTGCGGCGTGCGTCGAACGAGCCGCAGGACGGTGTGGCCCTGCGCTTCGAGCTGCCTGCGAACCTCGCTGCCGATCATGCCGGAGGCCCCAGCGACCAGGACCGTCACCGCTGGGGTGGGTTCCAACGGGCCGCTGGGTTGCAACGACCGGGCTGGCGGTGGCATCTCAGGCGAGGCTGGCCTCGAGTGTGATCGGGATGCCGGCCAGTGCGCGTGAAACAGGGCAGGTGCGTCCGGCCTCGTCGGCCAGACGTTGGAAATCGTCTTCGCTGAGACCGGGCACCGTCGCATTGACAAGAAGATGGCTGCCCGTGATTCCGTGCGCCGGGTCGAAGGTCACAGCTGCCGTGGCTTGAATGCTCGTCGGTGGTGTTCCGAATGAAGCGAGGGCGTTCGACAGCGCCATCGAGAAGCACGACGAGTGCGCCGCCGCGATCAATTCCTCCGGGTTCGTCACTCCGGTCTCACCGGCGGATCGTGCTTTCCAGTTCACCGGGAACTTCGCGGCTTCCGACGAATCAAGGGACACCGTGCCGGCCCCGCTCATCAGGTCGCCGTCCCAAAGTGTTGTCGCTTCGCTGGTGATCGACATGGCAAACCTCCCGCTTTGTGAGTGCCCCCCAGCCTACTGTTGCACCGAGCGTGCTGAGCCGGACTTCTGGGCGATTTCCCAGCGGGCACGGTCGTGGCGCGCGGGCGGTTACGCTGCCGAAGCGTGCCGGCGCACCAGGCCCAGGCGCACCAGGAGCAGATACAGCTGGCAGCCGATGCAGTAGCCGAACACCGCGTTGAGGAACGCTGCCACGAACGCTGCGGCCGCCGCGATGACCAACCCGTACGGCAGGCCCACCAATTGCAGGATCAGTCCGATTGCCGTGACAATCAGACCGACCGTCTGTGCAAACGTGGGGGGTGCCGGGTCTTCCAGCTCGGCCGGAGCTGCCAAGCGCGGCCGAATCAGTGCCTTGAAGAGTAAACCGTACGGGTGTCGTGCGACTCCGGCGAACGAACCCCATGCGAACAGTGCGGCGACGACGGCGAGCAAGACGAACGCCGCGACGCTTGCGCCGATCAAGCCGAGCACGATAACGACCAGGAGCAGAATCGCGGTGATCGACGCGCCGAACCTCGGCCCGCGGGGATCGATCCCCAGGGCCGAGCTGTCTGATTCCGAGCTGTCTGGCCCGATCGCGCTCGACGCGCGGGAGGATGGTGTGGATTCAGGCTGCGACATGGGTGTGTCCAATCAGGTTGTCAAGACGCTTGACGAGTTCATCGCTGCGCGGGGCGCCGCCGATCCGCGCCTGCACCGTCCCAGAAGAGTCGAGTATGAACGTCGTCGGGGTTTGCAAGATATGGAACCGAGTTGCCAACTCGGGGTGTTCGCTCAGATCGACATCGAGGTGCGCGACTCCCGGTCGCGCCTCGGCCAGCCGGCCTAATAGCCGGTGCGTGGCCCGGCACGGCGAGCAGAACTCGGTGGAGAACTGCAGCAGAGTCGCCTCAGAGCCGAACGCGGCGGGGGAGGGGAGCTCTGCTGCGTGCACGACGGTCGCCCGTGCGTCGCTCACTCGTCCGGTCCGTGATCGCAAGACCAAGCCGCCAACGGTCGTCGCTGCGACCAACCCGATGACGATGGCGAGGGCGAGAAGAACGTTCATGGTGCGTCCAACGCTACGCTCACCCGCGCAGGTGTAGTGATCTGTGACGCAAAATTACGTGCGGTCGCGCGGCCACGCAAGGGTTACCGCGCTCGGGTCGACCCGATAACCTAATGACATGCCTGCGTCTGAGAACCCCTTCGGTCAAGTACTCGTCGCGCTGGTCACGCCGTTCACGGCAGACGGCGAAGTCGACTGGCCCTGCGTGGAGAAGCACATCGACGACGTCATCACGAGCGGCTGCGACGGCATCGTGATCTCGGGCACGACGGGAGAGACTTCAACCCTGACCGACCCGGAGAAGCTCAGGCTTATCGAGGTGGCGAAGAAGGTCGCGGACGGACGTGCCAAGGTGATTCAGGGCGGCGGGTCGAATGAGACCGCCCACGCGATGCAGTTGTACAAGGCCAGCGAGAAGGCCGGCGCCGACGGTGTCATGATCGTGACGCCCTATTACAACAAGCCGACCCAAGCCGGGGTGCTCACCCACTTTCGGATGATTGCGGATGCGACGGACTTGCCGGTCATCCTCTACGACATCCCGGGCAGGGTCGGCATCCCGATCATGTACGAGACGATCCTGCGCGCGGCGAAGCACCCGAACATCGTCGCCATCAAGGATGCGAAGGGCAACTTCGCCGAGGTCAGTCGCGTGCTCAACAACACCGATCTCCTCTACTTTTCGGGTGATGACACCAACGTGCTCCCCCACTTGTCGATCGGCGCGACAGGTCTTGTCGGCGTGACCGCGAACATCGCGGCGCGGCCGTACCGGCAGATGGTCGACGCCGTCAACGCCGGCGATCTGGCGACGGCGACGCTCGCCCACAAGAAGCTCGAACCACTCGTTCGCGCGGTCATGACCCACGTGCCCGGCACGGTCGCAGCCAAGTACATCTTGCACGGGCTCGGTCGCATCGGCAGTCCGCGTGTGCGGCTGCCTCTCGTCGGCCCAGAGGACTTCGAGGCGGCGCAGATCGAGGAAGAACTCGACTTCGTCCACGACATTCCCGGTGTCGACTTCACAAACTTCCGGCCCGATCGCAACGCCGCAGCCGGTGGCGCGCTGCCCAAGGTCGCCGGAACAACACGCTAGGCGTGCCCGAGGCGCGACCGCACCGCATCCATAACCAACAAGGAGGGCATATGCCCAATTCCGTATACGACCCGCCCACCCTGCAGCCCGGAACATTGCGCGTGATCCCTACTGGCGGGCTCGGTGAGATCGGTCGCAACATGACCGTCTTCGAAATCGACGGCAAGATTCTGATCGTCGACTGCGGCGTGCTCTTCCCTGAAGAGAACCAGCCCGGCGTCGACCTGATTCTGCCCGACTTCACGCCGGTGCGCGATCGCCTCGAGGATGTCGTCGGCGTCGTGCTGACCCACGGCCACGAAGACCACATCGGCGCCGTGCCGTATTTGCTCCGGTTGCGCGCTGATATCCCGCTGATCGGTTCCGGGCTGACACTCGCGCTGGTCGAGGCGAAGCTCAAGGAGCACCGTATCCAGCCGTATAGTCTGACCGTCAAGGAGGGCCAGCATGAGAAGCTCGGCCCGTTCGACCTCGAATTCGTGGCCGTCAACCACTCCATTCCGGATGCGCTGGCCGTCGCAATCAAGACCACAGCGGGCGTCGTGCTGCACACGGGCGACTTCAAAATGGATCAGCTGCCGCTGGACAACCGGCTGACCGACCTCCGTGCGTTTGCGCGGCTCGGCGAGGCGGGGGTCGACCTTTTTCTCGTCGACTCGACAAACGCGGATGTCCCGGGATTCACCGCCCTAGAACGGTCGATCGGGCCGGTGCTCGACAATGTGATCGCCCGCGCACCGCGCCGGGTTATCGTCGCCAGCTTCTCGAGCCATGTGCATCGTGTGCAGCAGGTGCTCGATGCTGCAGCGGCGAACGGGCGTCGTGTCGCGCTGTTGGGTCGCTCGATGGTGCGCAACATGACGATCGCGGCCGACCTCGGCTATCTCAAGGTGCCCGAGGGAATTCTGATCGACTATAAGAAGGCCGCCGACCTTCCCGACGACAAGATCGTCTACATGTCGACGGGGTCGCAGGGCGAGCCGATGGCCGTCCTGGCGCGCATGGCCAACCTCGACCACCAGATCGAAGTCGGTGAGGGCGACACAGTGATCCTCGCTTCCAGCCTGATCCCCGGCAATGAGAACGCGGTGTACCACGTCATTGACGGGCTGACCAAGCTTGGCGCAACGGTGGTTCACAAGGGCAACGCCAAGGTGCACGTTTCCGGGCACGCCGCCGCCGGGGAACTGCTCTACTGCTACAACATCTTGAAGCCGAAGAACGTGTTGCCGGTGCACGGCGAGTACCGACACCTGGTGGCTAACGCCAAATTGGCGCAGGACACGGGAATTCCGGTGGAGAACACGATCCTCGCGGAGGACGGCAGCGTCATCGACTTGAAAGACGGCGTCGCTCGCGTCGTCGGGCAGCTTGATCTGGGTTTCGTCTATGTCGACGGGTCCAGTGTCGGTGAGATCACAGATGCCGACCTCAAGGATCGCAGGATCCTCGGCGAAGAGGGATTCATCTCGATCATCGTCGTTGTCGAGGCCGCGACCGGTCGCGTTGTCGTCGGTCCGGAGATCCACGCGAAGGGCTTCGCCGAGGACGACCAGGTCTTCGACGCGGTCAAACCGAAGATCGTCGCCGCGCTCGCCGAGGCCGCACAGAACGGTGTGCGCGACCCGCACGCGCTCAGTCAGACGGTGCGCCGCACTGTCGGTCGCTGGGTGAACACGAGCTATCGCCGTCGGCCGATGATCGTGCCGCTCGTCATCGAGGCGTAGTGCAGCGCGGTGGAGCTCAGGCAATCGCGCCAGCGATTGCGCGACCCCAGCGCCGAGTGAGCCTGCGAGCGAGGACTCACGGCACAGTATCGAGGCGCAGCGCCCCACGGTCCCTGAGCTTGTCGAAGGGCGGCGCTGATCAGGCCGTGCCACCCAGGCCTGCCTCGCGTGCCCGCACGATCGCGTGCGAGCGTTCCGCGACGTGCAGCTTGCTGAACACGGACGAAACCAGGTTCCTGATAGTCTTCTCGCTGAGTCCGAGCGTTCTGGAGATGTCGGGATTTGTTCTGCCCTGTGCAATGAATTCGAGGACCTCTCGTTCGCGAGGGGTGAGTTCGGGAAAAGGCACAGGGTGCAGCTCGGCCGCATTGCTGAAGAAGGCTTGTAAGCGTCGCGCGATCGTTTCAGAATAGAGCGCGTCTCCATTCGCCACGGTATGAACAGCGCGAGCGATATTCTCGGTCCCTGATCCTTTCAACAGATAGCCGAGTGCCCCTGCCCGCATGCTGGCGAAGACGGATTCGTCGTCGTCGAACATGGTCAGAACGCACACGCGGACCGAAGGGTTGTTGCGAAGGAGCCGTTTCGTCGCCTCCGCCCCGTTGATGTCGGGCAGATGGAGATCCATCAGGACGACGTCAGGCGCTGCCGTCGTTGCGAGTTCGATCGCCTCGTGCCCGGTTTCAGCTTCTCCGACGACGTCGAAGTCGGCGGCCTCGAGCACGGAGCGCAGACCGCGCCGGAAGGTGGGATGGTCATCGACGATCAGGACCCGGATGCGCTCGTTCACCGTGACACCCCGACTTCAACAGGTGTGCTGTCTCGGGTCGTTGGGAGGAATGCGCGCACGATGGTGCCCCGCGGGAGTGCGGGTGTCACTGTGAGCGTGCCGCCGAGCTCTGCCGCGCGCTCCGCCATCGACACCGTGCCGACACCGGGCGGCGAACCGGTAGGGCCGGGCCCGATCCCGTCGTCGGTGATCGTCACGCAGGTGCCCTGCGCCTCGTGGAGGAGTGTTACGACGACCGCGGTCGCCCGCGCATGCCTCATCACGTTCGTGAGTGCCTCCTGCACAATCCGAAAAGTGGCCACTTCGACAGCCGCAGGCATCCTCGCTAGGTCTCCGACCGCATCGACGCGAAGCTGCAGGGTCTCCGCAGGAACGAGGGTGCCGATCGCCGCGAGAAGTCCCAGATCGTCGAGGGCAGGTGGGCGCAGACCGTGGACGAGCTCGCGGATGTCGCGGATCGCCTGATCGAGGTCACTCGCGGCGTCTCCCATCAGGTCAGCTGCTGCGTCGGGTCTGGCGAGCATCCCGTCGCGCGCCACACCGATCGACAGCGCAGCGCCGGCCAAGAGCGGGCCAAGGCCGTCGTGAAGGTCGCGCCGGAGCCGGCGCCTTTCTTCTTCGCGCGCCGTCACAACCGCCCTGCGCGACAACTCGAGGTCGAGTGTGAGGACGGCGTCATGGACGAGCATCGCGAGCGCAGGCTCGAGTTGGATCAAAACACGCCGGTCGGCGGGATGTACGCGCTGTGCGCCAGATCGTGGCGGAAGAATCGCGTGGCCGAGCGTTTCCTGTTGCCAACGCACGGGGAGGATGAAAAGCGACGGATCCGAGTCCGCCTGTGAAGAACGCGGATCCGGCGTTGTGGTGTGAGGAGAGCCGGAGCGGTTGTCGAAGGTGACTGCGAAATCCGGCGTGTGCAGTTCGGACGCAATCACGTGGGCGGCGGAGTCCACAGACTGTTGAGCGCCCAGCGACCCCCGTGCCGCGGACGACATCCGAATTCCGAGCGCGCGCGCATCCGGTCGTCCGAGTGCGAAGGCCCGTTCAACGCTGGTGCGAACGCGTCGCTGCACGGGGCTGAAGAGGGCTGCCACCACGAGTGATCCGGTGAAGGCGGCAACCACAGACCCGGAGGCTTGCCCGAAGATCGCGCCGATCGCAGCAACCGTCGCCACGAAGGCCGTCCCGAGGAGGATCAGGAGCACGATTCCGACTGCAGCGCGAGACACGAGGTTGCCGATGTCCCACAGGCCATGCCGCGCGACCGCGTACAGGATCGCGCCGAGGTAGACGACGACGGCACTGCCCGAAAGCCATCCGATCGGCTGATTGGACGCCGCGATCAGGATGGCGGAGGCTATGGAGACCAGGCCGATCTTGCGTCGATCGCGCCCGTCGGAGCGGATGAACCGGATGATGATGCTGACGATCGCACCCGCGGAGAGGACGAGAAACAGGATCAGAAGCCCGGCTTCTGCTCCGGAGAACAACTGCGCCATTGCGTCGGAGGTAACATAACTGCCGATGATCGGATTGGCCAGTTCCGGAAAGTTCGGAGCAACAGGAGCGGCGGCGACGAAAGCGATCAGAAGCACCCCGGCTCCAAGTGAACTGCGCCACCACACTCGCCACAGCAGTCCGGGCATGGGCCGCGCGTTGGGGAAGACCTGCGGGAGGTACGCGATGGCGATCGTGGCAGTCGGAATCCAAGCCCAGCCGGTCACCCATGCCGACCACGGCAGCCAGCCGGCGCCACCCCACGCAGCCAGGCCGTAACGGGTGAGGCCGTCGGCAAGCACGAACATGCTTGCCGACGCCCCACTTGCCACCAAAAGCCAAGCGACGGCGTTACGAGGCTGGTGGTAAACGATGATCGCCCCGACAGCCGCGGCGCCGAAGCCGGAGATCATGACGGCGTCCGGCCACAACTGCACGGGGCTGGAGGCGGCCGATCCGACAGTCAACGCCGTTCCGAGCGCCGTCGCGACGGCGCTCAGAGCGGCGAGCAGATAGGCAATCGTTCGCAGCGGCACCGCGGAGTTCGTGCGGGTGAAGGCTCGAGGAACCAAGACCAGGCGGCGGGATGCATTCCGTCCCGTCGTGAGATCGGCCGTTCCCATGTCCACTGACCTCCGAACCGGTCGTCGTGTAGCCACACACCCTAATCGACGAACGTGCCAAGACGCCAGGCGTCTCGAGTGGTGCGTGCGACTGCGATCGATGCGCCGATCGCGAAGACGACGAACAGTGCGTGCGCATCGAACCATGGAACCGCCGGCAGTGCGAAGTCCCCGACAAGGAACACCAGCAGCGCCAGAGTCACCCACAGCGGGATGATCCGGGACCGGAAGAACGCGAACGACGCGAACAGGATGCCGATAACGTTGCCGGCCAGAAAAAGCAGGGCGAGCACCATCGGGATCGGGTCGCCTTTGCCGGAGATCGAATCGAGGATGGCGGTCGGCACCGCGGGCGCTGCCGCCGCTCCTGCACCGTAGAGCGCCGCCAGTGCGGCACTCTTCGCGAGGAAGGCGATCATGCCGATCGCGGTGGCCCAGAGCGCAATTCGTGAACTGATCGGTGCTCGCGGGCTGCTGAGGTACAGCAGACCCGTAAGCCCGAGAAGCATCAGAGGGATGCCGACGAGATTGAGCAGTGCCGACGCGATGCCCAGGGTCGGTCGTTCACTCAGTGCGGCAGCGAAATCCCCGCCTGGGCCCAGGAAGGCCTGAGTCAGCAGAGCGGCACCGAGATTGAGTGTCGCTCCGACTGTGAGCCCGATGATCGTTGAACTCCGACTCACGAGAAGGAGTGGTGGTTTCGCCGCCTTCGCCGCCTTCGCGGGTGTCACCCGGTTTGCTGATTCGGACATTGCTGATTGGGAAATTGATGATTCTGTGGTCGATACTTCTGCGGTCATGACATTCCTTTCGGTCCGGCCGTTGCACGGCGCTCGGTGATAGCTCGAGTGTGCGACGATCGCTGTCCCGTTCGGTAGTGACCGTGGTCCCTGCCGTATCGGGATGTTCTACAGGGAGGTTTTGACCTCGTTCCTTCCGCCGAGACACTCGGGACTGCTAACCGGCCAATGACGGAGCTGACCGGTACCGTTGAAGCCATGGCTATGAGCACCAAACCGACCCGTAACTCTCGCGGCGCCGCGTCGCGAGGTGGCTCGTCGGCGCGCTCGTCTGCGGCGAAGAACTCCGCCAAAAACTCGGGGAGGACATCGACACAGAAGACTGTTCGCTACCCGGCTGCGGATGCCAGGCCGAACCTGTTCGTACGAGCGTGGATGGGTTTGGCGCACCTCACCGGCGGTGCGGCGCGGGCCCTCGGGCCCGAAAAGCTGGAGAAGGAAGAGCGGCGCGATGGGCTCCCGTTCTTCATCGTGTTGTTGGCGGTGGCTGGTGCGCTGGTCGAATGGTTCCTCATCAATAATGCGATCGCCCACACCCTGGATGCCTGGAGTTTCGGTGGCCTGTTCGGTCGCGTTGCGTTCGCGCTGCCCGTGATCATGCTGGTTTTCGCGATCTGGTTGTTCCGGCAGCCGAGCTCAGTGCACGACAACACCCGCATCGGAATCGGCCTGATCCTCCTGCTGGTCTCCGTCTCCGGCCTGTGCCATATCTTCAGCGGGCAGCCGCAGCCGAGCGATGGCATGGCCGTGCTCGCCCGCGCCGGCGGCATCATCGGCTGGATGATCGCCGCGCCGCTGATCGCGCTGATCACTCCGATCGGCGCGATTGCCGTGATCATCGTGTTGCTGCTGCTTAGCCTGTTCATCATCACCAAGACCCCGCCGAACAAGATCGGCGAACGATCCCGCGAGTTGTATGCGTATCTATTCGGCGCTCAGCTGCCCAGCGAAGAGGAGCGCGCGGCAGCGAAAACCGAGAAGCTCGAACGGCTCGAGAAGGCGCAACAGGTCGAACTCGACGGCGTCGACGACGAGGTCGCAGACACGAACCTGCCTTGGTGGCGTCGTAACAAGAGCCAGCGCGAAGAGGATCCGGCCTTCGATACGCCGGTCGTCGAGTCCGTGACGGACGTGCTCGGTGCGGGCGCGGCATCCGGTCAGGGTGAGTTCGCGTCTGCGATCGAACCGGACCCGGCATCCGATCACTACGGTACCGAGGTGCTCGGCGAGCTGCGCGTGGCTGAGGACGCCGTCAAACGGTTCACAGGCGAGGTTGCGCTCGGCGGCGAGACATCGACAGGCTTACGCGGCGATGGTACGACTGATGTGCTGCCCGGCTTCGTCATGCCGTCGGCAGACCTGGGCGCGGATGACGACGGAGTCGGCTTCGACCTGTCCGGGGCCACCCCGCTCGCGCCCGTGCCGCAGGCGCCCTACCGACTGCCGGCAGCGTCCACCCTTTCGATGGGTGCGCCCGGCAAGACCCGTTCAGCGGCGAACGACGAGGTCGTCGCGGCCATCACCGACGTGCTCGGCCAATTCCATGTGGATGCGAAGGTCACCGGTTTCTCCCGCGGGCCGACCGTCACGCAGTACGAGGTCGAGCTCGGTCCCGGCGTGAAGGTCGAGCGTGTCACCGCTCTGAGCAAGAACCTGTCCTATGCCGTGGCCAGCAATGAGGTGCGGATTCTCTCGCCGATCCCGGGCAAGAGCGCGATCGGGATCGAGATCCCCAACTCCGACCGGGAGATCGTCTCCCTCGGCGATGTCCTTCGGTCGGCGGCTGCGACCAACAGTCATCATCCGATGACGATCGGCGTGGGCAAAGACGTCGGCGGGGGATACGTTGTGGCCAATCTTGCGAAGATGCCGCATCTTCTGGTTGCGGGCTCGACGGGCTCGGGCAAGTCCAGTTTCGTCAATTCGATGATCACCAGCCTGCTCATGCGGGCCAAGCCCTCTGAGGTGCGGATGGTGCTGGTCGACCCCAAGCGCGTCGAACTGTCGATCTATGCGGGCGTTCCGCATTTGATCACGCCCATCATCACGAACCCGAAGAAGGCAGCGGAGGCGCTGCAGTGGGTCGTCAAAGAGATGGATATGCGCTACGACGACCTGGCAAGTTTCGGGTTCAGGCACATCGATGACTTCAACAAGGCCGTTATCAACGACGAGATCATCCTGCCTGCGGGTAGCGAGCGCACGCTCAAGCCCTACCCGTATCTGCTGGTGGTGGTCGACGAGCTCGCCGACCTGATGATGGTGGCCCCACGTGATGTCGAAGACTCGATCGTGCGCATCACGCAGCTGGCGCGCGCATCCGGAATCCACCTGGTACTGGCAACGCAGCGACCGAGCGTCGATGTCGTGACCGGGCTGATCAAGGCGAATGTGCCGTCTCGCTTGGCGTTCGCGGTGACGAGTGTGACGGACTCCCGCGTCATCCTGGACCAGCCGGGTGCCGACAAACTGATCGGTCAGGGCGACGCCCTGTTCCTGCCGATGGGGGCGTCGAAGTCGATCCGCGTGCAGGGTGCGTGGGTCAGCGAGAGCGAGATCCAAAGGGTTGTCGAACACGTGACGGCGCAGGCGAGGCCGGACTACCGGCAGGACGTCGCCGCCGCCACCGAACAGAAGCACATCGATGCGGATATCGGCGACGATCTCGAACTCGTGCTCGCGGCGGCGGAGCTCATCGTCTCGACACAGTTCGGCTCGACCTCGATGCTGCAGCGCAAACTGCGTGTCGGTTTCGCGAAGGCCGGGCGTTTGATCGACCTGCTCGAATCGCGGAACATCGTCGGACCGTCTGAAGGTTCGAAAGCCCGCGATGTACTCGTCCCGGCCGACCAGTTGCCGCAGGTGCTTGCCCAGCTGCGCGGCGAGGATTCACCGCCCGCAGCAGCCTCACCTGCTGCGTCTGCAGCGGGCGCTTCCGCGCACGCGGATCGGTATGCCGACGACCCCGTTGCGGCTGCGACGTCCGGTTATCCTGAGGTGGAGGCGTCGTCGGATGAGGATGCCTGGAACCTGACCGGCAGGGAGTGAAAATGGGCAGTGGCGACTCCGCCTCTGCACCCGGATCGTTGGCTGGCGCAAGCAACTGGAATGTGCCGAACCTGATCACGGTCGTGCGCATCCTGCTGGCTCCACTTTTCATCTGGATGCTGCTGGCCGACAACGGCGCGGACGGCGCCCTCCGCTGGTGGGCCGGTGTGCTCTTCATCCTGGCGATCGCAACCGACGGTGTCGACGGGGCCATCGCCCGGCGCCGCGGTCTGGTCACCGAACTCGGCAAGCTGCTCGACCCGATCGCCGACAAGGTCTTGATCGGTGGCGCTCTGATCTCACTGTCCATCCTCGGCGAGTTGCCGTGGTGGGTCACCATCGTGATCATGGCGCGCGAGATCGGCATCACGGTCTATCGCTTCATCGTGATCAAGAACGGGGTGATCGCCGCATCGCGCGGCGGCAAGCTGAAGACGATCGTGCAGTCGGTCGCGATCTCGCTGGCATTGCTGCCGTTCTGGAGCATCCTCGGACCGTGGGTGTATTGGTTCGACGGCATCCTGATGACCTTGGCGGTCATCCTGACGGTCGTCACCGGGCTGGATTATTTGTGGCAGGCCTGGCGGGGTTCTCGCGCCCGAACAGTGACGAAACCCTCATGAATCCGCGCACGCCGGTGGATGAGGCGGCACGCCTGATCGCAGGGTTGGCCGGGCGAGGGCTCACGCTGGCCGTCGCCGAGTCGCTGACCGGAGGAGAACTGACCGCCGAATTCACGAGGCCGGCCGGCGCATCCGCTGTCGTGATGGGCGGGGTAGTGGTGTATGCGACCGAGCTGAAGCACTCACTGATCGGTGTGGATGCCGCGCTGCTGGCTGAGCACGGACCGGTGCACCCCGACGTGGCCGCGCAACTCGCCGACGGTGTGCGCACGACGGCGACCGTTGCAGGTAGGTCGGCCGACATCGGTGTGTCGACGACGGGGGTCGCAGGGCCGGACCAGCAGGGTGGGCAGCCGGCCGGAACCGTGTTCGTCGGGGTGTCGACCAACGCGGGCACGCGGGTGATCGCTCTGAAATTGCACGGCTCGCGCGCCGAGATCAGAGCGGAGACCGTGCGCCAGGCGGTTGCGGCAGTAGCCGCAGCTGTTGGGGAATAGCCAGCAATCGGCGGGCGTTGCACTCGATACATTCACAAGAAAACTCCAGTCGTCGTCGTTAGAGTTCTGGCACTGTATGCGTGTAAAGTTGTGCATTCCAGAATGAAGACCCGATGGGTTGGCAGGATATGAGAGGGAGGCTCCAATGATTCTTGTACGTCAGGAAATCGGCGACGTGCTCAGGGACTTCCGCCTGCAGAAGGGCCGCACGCTTCGTCAGGTCGCCAGCAAGGCCAGCGTGGCCTTGGGTTACTTGAGCGAGGTCGAGCGTGGCCAGAAGGAAGCGTCGAGTGAGATCCTCGCGTCGGTGGCAGACGCCCTCGGCACCCCGATTTCGGTCATCATGCGCGAGGTGGGGGACAGGCTTGCGGTGCTGGAAGGTATCGATCCATTGATCCCGGACACCGTCCCGGACGAATTCGTCGCAGAGTTGGACGCGGACCTCGTTGCCCGCTGATAGCTGCGTGACAGCGCGGGCGCCCCGATTGCCGGGGCGCCCGTTCTGCGTCCACCGCGACGCGGGTCGGATCGGCGTGGGGGCTCTCACGTGCGGCTGAGCGAATTACGGCTGGCCTTGGCCGAAGAGTTCGGTGCGGCGTACGGTGCCGTCCTGATGCATGACTTGGTACTCGGGGAACTGGGCGGTCGCACGGGTGACCAGGCGTTTGCGTCAGGTGTGTCAGCTCGCGACGTGTGGTTCGCGCTGTGTGCGGCGAAGGATGTTCCCCGGTCGCGTTGGAACAGCGCCGGCAAACCGGCTCCCCGAATGGCAGACTGAACCGCGCGACACGCGGAACCACCACCTCGAAGATATGTTCGGGTTTTGATACTCTTACTCCACAGAGGCAGTCGAATCGAGTTGTCCACCGTTCTCGGGGCGCGCGACACGAATGTCGGACCCGCGGCGTACAGTCTCGTCACGAATACATAGCCTGCGAAGGGGAGATCCGAAATGCCATCACCAGCCGATCGTGAGAAGTCACTCGAGAGCGCTCTTGCCCAAATCGACAAACAGTTCGGCAAGGGTTCCGTCATGCGGCTCGGCAGCGACGACCGTGCACCTGTCGAAGTTATTCCAACGGGCTCGATCGCGCTGGACGTCGCGCTCGGGATCGGCGGGCTTCCGCGTGGGCGCATCGTCGAAATCTACGGGCCGGAGTCTTCGGGTAAGACCACGCTGACCCTGCACGCGATCGCCAACGCACAGGCGGCAGGTGGCATCGCCGCCTTCATTGACGCAGAGCACGCGCTCGACCCCGAGTACGCGAAGAAGCTCGGCGTCGACATCGACGCTCTGCTGGTGTCCCAACCAGACACAGGGGAGCAGGGGTTGGAGATTGCAGACATGCTCGTGCGCAGCGGTTCGATCGATGTCATCGTTATCGACTCCGTCGCCGCACTCGTGCCACGCGCCGAGATCGAGGGTGAGATGGGCGATTCCCACGTCGGCCTGCAGGCGCGGCTGATGTCGCAGGCGTTACGCAAGCTGACTGGCGGGCTCAGCCAGACCAACACGACGATGATCTTCATCAACCAGTTGCGCGAGAAGATCGGCGTCTTCTTCGGGAGTCCCGAAACCACAGCCGGTGGCAAGGCGCTGAAGTTCTACGCGTCCGTGCGGTTGGACATTCGTCGCATCGAAACGCTGAAAGACGGCACGGAGGCCGTTGGTAACCGTACGCGCGTGAAGGTCGTCAAGAACAAGATGGCCCCACCTTTCAAGCAGGCGGAGTTCGACATCCTCTACGGCATCGGCATCTCCCGTGAGGGCAGCCTGATCGACTTCGGCGTCGAACACTCCATCGTCAAGAAATCGGGTGCCTGGTACACCTACGATGGCGATCAGCTCGGCCAGGGCAAGGAGAACTCGAGGAACTTCCTGCTTGCGAACCCGGACATCGCCAATGAGATCGAACACAAGATCAAGGTGAAGTTGGGGATCATCCCCGACCCGAACGCTCCGGCAGCTCCGGCCGCCGTGGCAGAAGACGTCGTTGACAACGTCGACTCCATCGGAGAAAAGCTCGCGAAGCGCAAGGGCGCTTAGGCGCCCGGGCTGACGTGTCGGTGATGCCATGATCGTGCGATTCCCGTCGGCCCCGGACGCCGGGGCTGGGGCCGGGCAGGACGCCAAGGCGCGGCGTGAGCGCACCGCGGGCATCGCTCCGATCGCCTATCTGCCTGGGGCTCAGCCGAACGCGAAGGCCGCGCAAGCGCTGAACGACGTCAAGCAGGAACGCGAACGAAGCGTCACTCCGGGGGCCGGCGAACGGCCGTCGAAGCGTGCCGCCAACGTGTCGATTCACCAGCTGGCACGCCGCGGCATGTCGCGGTGGGAACTGCAACAGGTGCTCGAGAAGCGTGAAGTCGCAGACGACGTCGCCGCGGCGGAACTCGACAGGTTGGAGCGGGTCGGACTGCTCGACGATGCCGCCCTGGCGGTGACCCTCGTCTACACCCAACACACCCGCAAAGGGCTCGGCCGTCAGGCAATCGCTCACGAGCTGAAGCGCCGCCACATCGATCAAGACATCATCGACGATGCGCTGTCTGAGATCGAAGACGACGATGAACGCGAACGCGCTCTTCAACTCGCCCACAAGCGGGTCGTCCAGTTGAATTCCTTCGACGATGAGACCGCTCGCCGACGGCTGACCGGATTTCTTGCCCGCAAGGGGTATTCATCGGAGATCATCAGGGCCGCGGTCGATTCGGCCATGGGCACGCGGCGTCCCGGCGTCCAATTCCAGTAGTGCGCCGTGCAGCCTCGAACCGAGAGTGGCTCATTCACGCGTAAAACGTAGAATGGACGCACTATGAGCACCGCCGCGCCCACCACCATCGCCGAAGTACGCACCGTGATCGCGCCTTCCGGCGCGGCAATCGATGAGAACGGGCACGCACGAACGTATGAGGTTCGCACGTTCGGCTGCCAGATGAACGTCCATGACTCTGAGCGCCTCAGCGGGTCGCTCGAAGCCGCCGGCTACGTATCCGCGAACGGTGGAGAAGCCGACATCGTCGTTATCAACACCTGCGCCGTGCGCGAGAATGCCGACAATAAGCTCTACGGAAACCTCGGCTACCTGGCTTCCGTCAAGCGTCGCCACGCCGGCATGCAGATCGCCGTCGGCGGATGCCTCGCGCAAAAGGACAAGAACGTCATCCTCGACAAGGCGCCGTGGGTCGACGTCGTGTTCGGCACGCACAACATGGGTTCGCTGCCGCGCCTGCTTGAACGAGCGCGGCACAACGACGAAGCGCAGATCGAGATCCTGGACGCGCTGGAGACCTTCCCGTCAACGCTGCCCGCAAAGCGGGAATCGAGCTACAGCGGTTGGGTGTCCATTTCCGTCGGGTGCAACAACACCTGCACGTTCTGCATCGTCCCGTCACTGCGCGGCAAAGAGAAGGATCGGCGCCCAGGCGATGTTCTTGCTGAGGTCCAGACCCTGGTCGATGATGGGGTGATCGAGGTCACGCTGCTCGGACAGAACGTCAACTCCTACGGCGTTGAGTTCGGTGATCGTGCGGCCTTCGGCAAACTGCTGCGCGCGGCCGGGCAGATCGACGGGCTCGAACGCATCCGTTTCACCAGCCCGCACCCGGCGGCCTTCACCGAAGATGTGATTGACGCTATGGCCGAAACACCGACGGTGATGCCGCAGCTGCACATGCCGCTGCAGTCCGGGTCCGACCGTATTCTGCGTGCGATGCGCCGGTCGTACCGGTCCGAGAAGTTCCTCGGCATTCTCGACCGGGTGCGTGCGCGCATCCCTGACGCCGCCATCAGCACGGACATCATCGTTGGGTTCCCCGGCGAGACGGAGGAAGACTTCCAAGAGACACTGCGGGTAGTGCGGGCTGCACGGTTCGCGTCTGCGTTCACGTTCCAATACTCGATCCGTGCGGGTACGCCGGCAGCGACGATGCCGGACCAGGTGCCCAAGGAGGTCGTGCAAGACCGCTACGACCGACTGATCGCGGTGCAGGACGAGATCTCCTGGGAGGAGAACAAGAAGGTCGTCGGCCGTGAGGTCGAACTCCTCGTCGCCAATGGCGAGGGCAAGAAAGATGAAGCAACGCATCGTATGAGCGGCCGAGCGCGGGACAGCAGACTGGTGCACTTCGAGGTGCCTGCCGGCTCGGACGTTCCGCGCCCTGGTGACATCGTCACGGTGACCATCACCCAGGCGGCTCCGTTCTACCTGATCGCCGACTCGCGCGACGGTGAGCCATTGCGCATCCGTCGGACGCGGGCTGGGGAGGCCTGGGATCGTGTGCAAGCCGACTCGTGCGCCGTACCGGCAGCAGGCTCGCACGGGCACGGTTCGCACGGGCACGGCGCAGACGGGCAATCGGGGCAGGGTCGCGTCTCACTCGGGCTGCCGACGATTCGCACGACGCAGCCGCAGGCGTGACGATCGCGCCACACGCGCGGCGCCGCGCGGGTGCAGGCCCTGAGCTGATCGTCATCGTCGGCGCAACAGGAACCGGAAAGTCCGACTGCGCGCTGGCCGTTGCAGAGCGGCTTGCGCAATCGGATCGCAGCGCAGAGGTCGTCAACGCCGATGCGATGCAGTTGTATCGCGGCATGAACATCGGAACGGCAAAGCTGTCGTTGAATGAACGGCACGGCATCCCGCATCACCTGCTGGATGTTCTGGACGTCACGGAAGGCGCGAGCGTTGCCTGGTACCAACCGCGGGCACGTGCAGAAATCGACGAGATCGTCGCGCGCGGAGCCACCCCGATCCTCGTCGGCGGTTCCGGGCTGTACGTGTCGTCCGTCATCTTCGACTTCGCTTTTCCCCCGCGTGACCCGGTCGTTCGCGCTCGTCTGGAGAGGGAGCTCGACGACCTGGGCCCCGGAGGGTTGCATGCACGCCTGCTCGAGGTTGCGCCACAGACGGCCGCGCGCGTCGACGCAGCGAACGGCCGCAGAATTGTCCGTGCACTCGAGGTGTTCGAACTCTCTGCAGCGGGGCACGGAGGCACGCTGCCTGAGCGACCCGTTCTCTGGCGATCCTCTCGTATCATCGGTCTGCATACGCCTCGCGACGTTCTGACCGCACGTTTGGATGCGCGCGTGGAGGCGATGTGGGCACACGGCATGCTCGACGAGGTCGCCGGGCTGATGCAGAACGGTATCGAACGCGGCACAACGGCGCGGAGTGCGATCGGCTACGCGCAGGCACTCGCCCAGTTGCATGGCACGCTCACCCAGGCCGCTGCAATCGAGCAGACACAGCAGCTGACCCGCCGATATGCGCGGCGGCAGGTCAGCTGGTTCAAGCGCTACCTCGACCTCACCTGGTTCAACTCAGGAGCCCCACAGCTCACCGACAGCGTGATGAACGCGGTCATCGCGCAACCCATAGAATTGCACAATGGCGATCACGCTCCGCTTCACCAAGGGCCACGGCACCGGTAACGACTTCGTTCTGTTCGCTGATCCGGATGGCGCCGTCGACCTCAGCGCCACCCAGATCGCGACGATCTGCGACCGTCATTTCGGGGTTGGTGCCGACGGAGTGATCCGCGCCGTGCGCTCGGCGAACCTGCCGGCAGGAGCAGCGGCTCTCGCCGAGGACCCCGACGCCGAATGGTTCATGGACTATCACAACGCCGATGGATCAAGCGCGGAGATGTGCGGGAATGGCATCCGGGTTTACGTGCAGTACTTGATCGAAAATGGCTTCGCGACCTTGGCCGACGGCCAAACGCTGCCGATCGGAACCCGAGCAGGAGTGCGCGACGTTCAGCGCAGCACCAGGGGATTCCAGGTCGACCTCGGTCGCTGGCGCCTTGAGGGCGGCGAACCGCTCGTGCGCGCGAGGGAAGTGCCTGTGGCGCGCCCTGGGCTCGGAATTGACGTGGGAAATCCGCACGTCGTGGTCGCGCTGGCCGACGAATCGGAACTCGCAGGGGCGGACCTCACCTACGTTCCCCAACTCGACCCTGAGCCGGTGGATGGCGCGAATGTCGAATTCGTCGTACCGATGGAACCGCTGGTGAAGGACGGTATTGGGCGTATCACGATGCGGGTGCACGAGCGCGGCGTGGGCGAAACCCTGTCCTGCGGAACAGGCACCGCCGCGGCCGCGCTGGCGATTCGCTACTACGCGGGAAGCAAAGCGCCGAACGAATGGCGGGTTGAGATGCCCGGCGGAACCCTCGGCGTGCGGATGTTCGCCGCCGAAGACGGCGAACACGTCGGCCTGTCCGGCCCGGCAGAACTCGTCTACGACGGCACACTACTGCTCGCCTGACCGGCCTGCCCGGCCCGTCGCGGCTGACTCAGGGCGACGTCAGCCCTTCTGCCGTACGCGCAGCACCCGGTAACCCTTACTCGTGGCCGCGCGGCTCACGTGGAATTCATCGCCCAACGTTGCCTGCAACCAACGCTGCAGCGAATCGGAGCCGAGGTTGCGCTGCACGACGAGCCAGGCATCCGATTCTGAGTCGAGGCGGGGCAGCCAGTGTTCGAGCATGCTATGCAGCTCGTTTTTGCCGACCCTGATCGGTGGGTTCGACCAGATCGTGGTGAATGTCACATCCGTAGGTAGATCCTGTGGCAGCACCGCCGTCACGTTGGTCAGTCCCATCGTCTTCGCGTTGCGGCGCACGAGGTCGAGAGCCCGTTCGTTGACGTCGACGGCCCACACCCGCGCGTGGGGCGACGCCAGTGCGAGCGTGAGCGCGATCGGGCCCCAACCGCAACCGAGGTCGAGCAGGTCACCGCCGGGCGGGGCCGGTGGGGTGTTCGCAAGAAGTACCTGTGTGCCGGTGTCAATCCGCTCCGGGCTGAAGATTCCGTTCGCCGTGGTGAGCTCGAAGGTCTGATCGGCAACCCGCACGGTGAACGGCCGCAACTGAGCATCGCTCGTCGGGGCAGAGGTGAAATAGTGGTCTCCGCTTGCCATAGGGGAAAGGTACCGCAAGATCGTGCGGCTAGGGTTAACAGGAATGAGTGATACGCACGAGAATTCCGACAATCAGACACCGATCGACGACGACGTGGTCGCTCGGGTGCTTGCGCACGCCGAGGCGCGGGCATCCGGATACTCCCTGTTCAGCACAGGGGCACAGGCGCTGCAGAACAATGCGGACGCCGATCGCGGCGACCTCGGCGGCGCGGATGGCGACCAGCTCGATCGCGAGGAGCGCGCCGCGTTGCGCCGCGTCGCGGGCCTGTCGACGGAACTCGAAGACGTCACAGAGGTCGAATACCGCCAGTTGCGGTTGGAGAACGTCGTTCTGATCGGCGTATATCAGCAGGGTAGCCAGACAGACGCAGAGAACTCGATGCGCGAACTCGCCGCACTGGCGGAGACCGCGGGCGCGGTGGTGCTCGACGGACTGCTGCAACGGAGGCCGCATCCGGACCCGAGCACCTACCTCGGCCGCGGTAAGGCCCAAGAACTTCAGGGCATCGTCGCATCGCTCGGCGCAGACACCGTCGTGGCAGACACCGAACTGGCCCCCAGCCAGCGGCGCGCCCTCGAAGACGTGGTCAAGGTGAAAGTGATCGATCGCACCGCAGTAATTCTGGACATCTTCAGCCAGCATGCGAAGTCCCGGGAGGGCAAGGCACAGGTCGAGCTCGCGCAGCTGGAATACCTGCTGCCTCGGTTGCGCGGCTGGGGCGAATCGATGAGCCGCCAAGCCGGCGGCCAGGTCGGTGGCGCTGGGGCCGGTATGGGCAGTCGTGGGCCGGGTGAGACGAAGATCGAACTCGATCGCCGCCGCATCCACACCCGTATGGCCAGGTTGCGCAAGCAAATCACGGCCATGAAACCGGCGCGCGAGGCGAAGCGCGCCAACCGCAAACGCAACTCTGTGCCGTCTGTCGCGATCGCCGGTTACACCAACGCCGGCAAGTCAAGCCTGCTCAATCGGATCACCCAAGCCGGCGTGCTCGTTGAAAACGCACTGTTCGCGACACTCGACGCCACTGTTCGCAAGTCGGTGACGGCCGATGGCCGCCTGTACACGCTCACCGACACCGTGGGCTTCGTGCGCAATCTTCCGCATCAGCTGGTGGAAGCGTTCCGCTCGACCCTCGAAGAAGTCGCCGATGCGGACGTCATCGTGCATGTGGTCGACGCATCGCACCCGGATCCGGGCAGCCAACTGGCGACCGTTCGCGACGTCATCCGCGAGATCGATGCACGCGACGTGCCGGAGCTGGTGGTTTTCAACAAGGCCGATCTGGTAGACGACGACCAGCGCCTCGTCCTGCGCGGGATCGATCCGGATGCCGTATTCGCCTCGGCGCGAACCGGTGAGGGCATCGACGATGTGCTTGCCGCGATCGCTCGCTTGCTGCCGGACCCATCGATCGAACTGACCCTTCTGATCCCATACGACAGGGGCGACCTGATCTCTGCGTTGCACGAGCGTGGTCGAGTACTCGAGACGGCCTACGTTGCCGACGGCACTCACGTCCGCGCTCTCGTGATGCCCGAGTATGCGCCGGCCTTCGAGACGTTCGCAGACACGGATACTGCGCCACCGGCATCCGAAATCGCGACGTCGTAACAGTACGCAACGACCGCGGCAGGCGTGCGTCGGCTTGGTATTCTTGATCTACAAACGTCGGCACGTGCCTGACCGCCCGTGTCGATGTGGAGCGACAGCCGAGCCCGGCATCCGCCCGCGACAGGCCCTCGGGCTGACGTTCCACAACGGACGCGCGCGGCCCGACCGGCCGGCGCGTGTCTGATCATCCAGGAGACGATCCACGCGCATGAGCGAGCAGAAGCACGACGACACCGGCACTGGCCGATGTCGTGCTGATCGAGACAGTGCCGGCACGGCGTTTTCGTTCGAACTGTATCCACCGCGCAGCGACGCGGCAGCGGCCCGGCTGCCGCACACGATCGATAGCCTTGCTGCAGTGAATCCTGACTTCATCTCGGTTACCTACGGTGCAGGCGGTTCCTCCCGATCGTCGTCGCTCGACGTGATCCGCTACATCCGAGAGAACACCTCGGTCGAGCCGATGGCACACCTGACCTGCGTCGGCTCGTCGCACGCGCAAGCCAACCGGCTGATTCATGAATTCCTCGAAGCCGGGGTGCGAAGCTTCCTCGCGCTGCGCGGCGATCCCCCAGACGGCTCGGCCGAAGGCGAGTACCAGCTCGGCGATCTGCCCGGTGGTGACCTGCACAGCGCCGCGGAGTTGGTGCAACTGATCCATCGCGTCCAGGCCGAGCGCGTGCCGTACAGCGAGGTATCCGTGCCCGGCCTGCCCGGCCTGCGCACGGTGCGCAGCCGCCGCGAACGTGTCACGATCGCCGTTGCGGCGTTCCCGAACGGGCATCCGCGGTCGCGTTCAGTCAGTCAGGACATCGACACGCTGCTGGCAAAACAAGCGGCCGGCGCAAACCTGGCGATCACGCAGTTGTTCTTCCATGCAGATGACTACCTCGCTTTCGCGCAGCGCGCGAAGCAGGCGGGCGTCGAATTCCCGATCCTGCCGGGCATCATGCCGGTCACCAGTCCGGCGCGCCTGCGACGGATGCTCGAACTCAGCGGCGAGGACATGCCCAGCGAACTCGCCATTCAACTCGAGATCGAGCCGACCGAACAAGGGCAGCGGGAAATCGGAATCGAACACGCTGCGCGCTTCGCCGATCGCCTGATCGCCGGCGGTGCGCCTGGAGTGCACCTGTACACATTCAACCAACACGAAACAGTCCTCGCCGTTCTCGAACGATGCGGCATCCTCACCCCCTGTACCGAAAAGGAACCAGCATGAGCCAGATCACACCATTCCCGACCGGGACCATCCTGGGCTACCCGAGAATCGGGCGCCGACGCGAACTCAAGAAGGCCGTCGAGGCGTTCTGGGCAGGGGCGATCAGCTCGACCGAACTGGAGCAGACCGCAGCGCAGTTGCGTGCCGTGACTCGGGAGCGCCTTTCCGCACTCGGCCTCGGGCGTGCAGACTCGTCAATCCCCGAGAGCTTCAGCTACTACGATCAGGTGCTCGACGCCGCGGTCACGCTCGGTGCGGTGCCGGAGCGTTTCAGCTCTCTTGTCGGAGCAGACGGATCGCTCGATCTGGCCGGGTACTTCACCCTGGCCCGCGGCGAAGGGGACCGGCCGCCACTCGAGATGACCAAATGGTTTGACTCGAACTACCACTACCTGGTGCCGGAGATCGGGCCGGAGACTGCCTTCTCGCTGGCGTCCGACCGCATCGTGCGTGAAGCGGAGGAGGCCGCGACGGCCGGCTACCGCACCCGCCCGGTGATCGTCGGCCCTGTCACCGTCCTCGCACTGAGCAAACCGAGCGACGCCGCCCCGAACGGCTTCCGCCCGCTGTCGAGACTTGCTGATGTTCTGCCGGTTTACCAGGAACTTCTGGGCAGGCTTCGAGCTGCGGGCGTGCAGTGGGTGCAGTTGGATGAGCCTGCGCTGGTCAGTGAGAGCGTCGCGGATGCCCGCGTGAACCTCCTCGAAGCAGCCCGCGTTGCGTACGGGGTGCTCGGCGACGCAGCCGACCGGCCGGCTCTGTTCGTCGCGGCCCCATACGGGACCCTTGACGACGCCCTGCCTGTACTCGCCGCGAGCAGGGTCGAGGCCATCGGTCTCGACCTCGTACGCGGGTCGGTCCCGGCTGTTGCCGATCTCGATGACGCCACACGTAGCGCACTCAAGACGAAGACGCTCGTCGGCGGGGTCGTCGACGGGCACAACATCTGGCGCGGTGACCTCGAAGCAGCGTTCGGCAAGCTGGAGAGCCTGCTCGCGTTGACCATCAACGTCGTCGCATCCACATCGACCTCGCTGCTGCACGTACCGCACGATGTCGACGACGAACCCAATCTCTCCGACGAGCTGAAGAGCTGGTTGGCCTTCGCCGACCAGAAGGTCGGCCAAATCGCCGTTCTTGCTCGAGGTTTGGACGACGGGCATGAGGAGATCCAGACTGAGTTGGACGCGGCATCCGCGGCACTCGCCCAGCGACACAACGCCGCAGGCGTGCACGTTGCAGCCGTTCGTGAGCGTGTCGCCGGGCTGTCAGAGGCCGACTTCCACCGCGGTGCATACGCGGACCGCGTCGTTGCCCAGAATGCGGCACTCGACCTGCCGTTTCTGCCCACCACGACCATCGGGTCGTTCCCGCAGACCGGAGAGATCCGCCGAAGCCGGGCTCAGTTCGCAAAGGGAGACCTCAGCGAGGCGGACTATCGCGAGGCCATGCAGGCCGAGATCCGTCGCGTGATCGACCTGCAGGAGGAGATCGGCCTCGATGTGCTCGTCCACGGGGAGCCGGAGCGCAACGACATGGTGCAGTACTTCGCCGAGAACCTCGACGGGTTCGTCGTGACCCAGAACGGATGGGTGCAGTCGTACGGCAGTCGCTGCACGCGCCCGTCCATCCTCTGGGGCGATGTCTCGCGGCCCAAGCCGATCACCGTCGACTGGTCCAGCTACACGCAGTCGCTGACCGCGAAGCCGGTCAAGGGGATGCTCACCGGTCCTGTGACGATCCTTGCGTGGTCGTTCGTGCGCGACGACCAGCCGCTGGGCGACACCGCCAACCAGGTCGCGCTCGCTCTGCGGGACGAGATTGCGGATCTGCAGGCCGCGGGTATCCGGATCATCCAGGTCGACGAGCCGGCGCTACGCGAGCTGCTGCCGCTGAAGAAGAAGGATCAGCCCGCATACCTCGACTGGTCGGTCGGATCGTTCCGGCTCGCCACTGCAGGCGTTGAAGCGCAGACGCAGATTCACACGCACCTGTGCTACTCGGAATTCGGTGTGGTCATCGACGCCATCAAGAACCTTGACGCGGATGTGACCAGCATCGAGGCAGCACGCAGTCGGATGGAGGTCGTTGCCGACATCAAGACCAGCGGATTTGATCACGGCATCGGGCCGGGCGTGTACGACATCCACTCGCCGCGCGTACCGTCGGTCGCCGAGGTGACCGAACTGTTGCAGAAGGCGCTGGAAGCGATCCCGTCGCGACAGGTCTGGGTGAACCCCGACTGCGGCCTCAAGACGCGCGGCTACGACGAGACCGTGGCGTCGTTGAAGAACATTCTGGAGGCGACGCGCGCCGTTCGCGCAAGCGCTGCGGCCACTGCCGTCTAGCTGGCTGCGCGCTGATCCGGGGGTGGCCGAGCCAGCTGCGCGCTGGCTAGGAGGTTTGGTGCGCGACCAGGTGGGCCGCCTTCACGCTGCCCCGGAGATTTGACGATAAACCGGACTGGCAGCCGGTTGCCAGTCCGGGGCAGCGTGCAAAGTCCGGTCTTGCGCGAAGAGACCACAACGCGTGCGCGAGAAGACCAATGCGCTGACGCGAGAGCTCGGCGTGAGAATTCGGCGTGAGAGACCCTAAACGGAGCGGAGAACGGCGACGACCTTGCCGAGTACGTCGGCGAAGTCGCCGACAATCGGTTCGAACGCGCTGTTCCGCGGCAGCAACCAGGTGTGGCCGTCGCGCTGGCGGAAGACCTTGACCGTGGCTTCGCCGTCGAGCATCGCCGCAACAATGTCGCCGTTCTCGGCATCGCTCTGTTGACGAACGACGACCCAGTCGCCGTCGCAAATCGCTGCGTCGATCATCGACTCTCCGACGACCTTCAGCATGAATAGTGTGCCGTTTCCGACAAGCTGCCGCGGCAGCGGGAACACCTCATCGATCTGTTCTTCCGCCGTGATCGGGATGCCGGCAGCGATTCGACCGACCAGCGGGACCATCGCGGCATCGCCGACGGGTGTCGAATTCTCGAAGTCCGCGCTGTCGCCGCTGGTGCTGGGGATGTCGATCAAGATCTCAAGAGCGCGGGGCCGGTTCGGGTCACGCCGCAGATAACCGCTCAACTCGAGCTGGTTGAGCTGGTGTGTCACGCTGGACAGCGAGGCCAGCCCGACCGCATCGCCGATCTCGCGCATGCTCGGCGGATAGCCGCGCTGGCTGACCGATCGCTGGATGAAGTCCAGAATCGACAACTGTTTGTCGCTGAGAGACTTGCGCCGACGGGTGCCGCGCTGTTTCGGTTCGTCGCCTTTGCTCGCCACGTCGTGCGTCCCTTCTCGCCATGCGACCGCTCGATTCGGATGAGCCAACACCGTTCGGATGCCCGAATGTCGGTGGTGCCTGGTTGCATGTGATCCAGACAATCGAAACTGTAGCTGTTTGACCTCGACAAGGCAAACACCTGTTCGAGCGTGTCTGAAACTATTTTGAGAATTGTACGAAGATAAGGTTGAATTCACGTAACTTCGAAGATATATTCGGAACAGAGTTTCGTATCCGGTGATTCCGGCCGAACGCCGGATGCGAATCAATTCACGCAATTCGATCGGCCGGCCGTCGAATACAGCAGAGAAATTGAATCCGGAGATGTTGAATCCGGAGATGTTGAATCTGGAGATGTTGAATCCGAAGAGAGTGCCAGGAGGCAGTCATGAGCATCGCACGCACCGCACCAACAGCGCACACACGTCTGCACCTGACCCGTCGCGGCAGGATCGTCCTCACTGCGCTTGCAGCGATTCCGCTCCTCGTCGCAGTGCTGGTGTTCGCGTTCAACGGCGCCGCTGCGGTCGCCGCGGGTCACGGAAACACGACAACGTTCTCGCACGTGACGGTGACAACGGGCGAATCACTGTGGAAGATCGCCGAAACCGTGGCCCCGTCAGCCGATCCGCGCGATGTCGTCACAGCGATCATCGATCTCAACCAGCTGTCGAGTTCCGTGTTGATGCCGGGCCAGAGCCTGGCCATTCCAACGCAGTACGACCACTAGCCGCAGTACGACCACTAGCCGCGCGTCGACTGCTGCGCCGAGTGGTGACCGCGAAGGTTCCGCCGCGACGAGCCTCTAGCATTGAAGGGTGAGTTCACTTTCTGATCTGCCGCTGCGTGACAACCTGCGAGGAAAGGCTCCGTACGGGGCACCGCAGAAGCATGTGCGGGTTGCGTTGAACGTGAATGAGAACACGCATCCGATTCCCGATGCCGTTGCACGCGACATTGTTGCAGCGCTGTCGGATGCGGTTGGCCGCGCGAATCGCTATCCGGATCGCGAGTTCACCGAGCTGCGACACTCGCTTGCGCGCTATCTGGGCCACGGACTCACCGCGGACAACATCTGGGCCGCGAACGGATCCAATGAAGTCCTGCAGCAGATCCTTCAGGCGTTCGGCGGACCGGGAAGGAGCGTGCTCGGGTTTACTCCGACGTACTCGATGTACCCGATCCTGGCGAACGGAACCGGAACACGGTGGATCGCGGGGGACCGTGGCGACGAGTTCAGCGTGTCGCCCGCGCATGCCGTCGATTGGATCAATCGCAGTCACCCTGACGTCATCCTGCTGTGCGCGCCGAACAACCCGACCGGCACGCCGTTGCCGTTGGACGTCATCGCCGCCGCCTACGACGCCACAGACGGAATCGTCGTCGTCGATGAGGCCTATTCCGAGTTCATGCCACAGGGTCAGCCGAGCGCGTTGACACTGCTGCCCGGGCGCGACCGCTTGATCGTCTCCCGCACGATGAGCAAGGCGTTCGCGTTCGCCGGTGTTCGCCTTGGCTACCTGGCCGCAGCCCCGGCCATAGCGGATGCGATGCGCCTGGTCCGCCTGCCCTACCACCTGTCTGTGCTCACCCAGGCTGCTGCGATCGCAGCACTCGACCACGCCGACGAGATGCTCGCGATGGTCGATGACATCCGCACGCAGCGTGACCGCATCGCGCAGGGCTTGACTGCACTCGGCTACCGCCCGCACGACAGCGGCAGCAACTTCATCCTGTTCGGCGGCGTCGCCGACCCGAACGCGATGTTCGAGGCGCTCCTGGCCGACGGAGTGTTGATCCGCGATGTCGGGATCGCCGGCCACCTGCGGGTCAGTGCGGGGACCGAGACGGAGACGACGGCGTTCCTCGAGGCGGCAGCGCGCTTCCACGCGCAGGCGAACAGCGTCGCTGCGCCGCTAGGGTTGTGAATCATGAGCACCGGTAGGCGAATCGCGCAGGTTCAGCGAGAGACGACAGAGTCGAGCATCGACTTGTCCCTGGACTTGGATGGCTCAGGAATCGCCGACATTCACACCTCCGTGCCATTCTTCGATCACCTGCTTACCGCGTTCGCGAAGCACTCGCTGACGGATCTGTCCGTCCGCGCATCCGGCGACGTCGAGATTGACGTGCACCACACCGTGGAGGACATCGGGATCGTGCTGGGCAAGGCGATCCTGCAGGCGCTCGGCGACAAGAGTGGCATCTCCCGCTACGGAGACGCCCTCGTGCCCCTCGATGAGGCGCTTGTCCAGGCAGTCGTCGACATCTCGGGGCGACCCTACCTCGTGCACGCCGGCGAGCCTGCCGGGTTCGAGTACCACCTGATCGGTGGCCACTTCACTGGATCGATGGTGCGGCACGTGTTCGAGGCGATCGCGTTCAATGCTGCGCTGACGACCCACATCACGGTGCTGGGCGGGCGTGACCCGCACCACATCGCCGAGGCGGAATTCAAGGCGTTCGCGCGCGCATTCCGCCAAGCCAAGGCGCTCGACCCGCTCATCGTCGGCATCCCGTCAACAAAGGGTGCTCTGTGACGCAGCGATCCGTCGTCGTCCTCGACTATGGAACGGGCAATGTGCATTCGGCCGCAAAGGCGCTCGAGGCCGCGGGAGCGCGCGTAGAACTGACGGCCGATGCAACTCGCGCGCAGGAAGCGGATGGACTCGTCGTGCCTGGTGTCGGCGCGTTCCGTGCCGTCATCGACGCGCTGCGTGCGGTGCGCGGCGACGTGATCATCGACCGCCGGTTGGCCGGCGACCGGCCCGTACTCGGCATCTGCGTCGGCATGCAGGTGCTGTTTGAACACAGCGTGGAGTTTGGAACGGATGCCGACGGCCTCGGCGAGTGGCCCGGTGAGATCACCGAGTTGCGCAGCGAGATCCTCCCGCACATCGGCTGGAACACGATCGAGGCGCCCGAAAACTCCGTCCTTTTCGACGGGGTTCGCGATCAGCGGTTCTATTTCGTTCACTCCTTCGCGGCACATGAATGGCTGATCGAGCCGGGCCGTGCCTTCCGGGAGCCGGCCCTGACCTGGGCGACGCACGGGTCGACATTCCTGGCGGCGGTCGAGAACGGGCCGCTTTCGGCCACGCAATTCCACCCGGAGAAGTCCGGCGAAGCCGGCATCCGGCTGTTGCGCAACTGGGTGAACGGCCTGCGCTAAATTTGATGCTTGTGCCGGAATCGGCGCGATCACTGCTATTCGAGGATCGAAAACGACCATGAGTGAGTTCAACAGAACGCCACGTCTCGTGCTTCTGCCCGCCGTCGATGTCGCGGGGGGCAAAGCCGTTCGGTTGACGCAGGGCGAGGCCGGCTCGGAGACGAACTACGGCGACCCGGTCGCGGCTGCGGCGGATTGGGCTGCCCAGGGCGCTGAGTGGATTCATCTCGTCGATCTGGACGCCGCGTTCGGCCGCGGTGACAACCGTGCCGTCCTGCGCCGAGTGATCAAGCAGGTCAAGGGTGTCAACGTCGAGCTGTCCGGCGGCATCCGCGATGACGCGTCGCTGGAGTCCGCACTGGAAATCGGCGCCAAGAGGATCAACCTCGGCACGGCGGCACTGGAGAACCCCGAGTGGGCCGCCAACGTGATCACGCGTTACGGCGAGGCCATCGCCGTCGGCCTCGACGTGCGCGGCACGACGCTGGCCGCACGTGGCTGGACAAAGGACGGCGGGGATCTCTGGCAGGTCATCGACCGCCTCGAAGAGGCCGGATGCGCACGCTACGTGGTGACGGACGTCACGAAGGATGGCACTCTGCAAGGCCCGAACCTCGAGTTGCTACGGGCAGTGACTGCCCGGACAGCGCGCCCGGTTGTCGCGTCCGGCGGTGTTTCGAACCTCGACGATATCGCCGCCCTGCGAGCGCTCGTGCCGTCGGGCGTCGAGGGTGCGATCGTGGGCAAGGCGCTGTACGCCGGCGCCTTCACCCTGGCGGAAGCGTTGGATGTTGCCGGAGACTGATCCGCACACGCACGCAGCAGACTCCGCCGGTCAGCCGTGGGCCGGTCGGGAGTTCAGCGCGAACACGGCCGCGACCGACGACGGCACTGCCACGCCGGCTCTGGCTGCCGCGCTACAGGCATTTCGCGATGGTGTCGGCGGCGCCGAAGACGTCGTCGACGCGTTCCGTGACGCGCGGTTGCTGGTTCCGCTCGTCGCACATCTGGCCGAGGCCGGCATAGACGAATATGGTCGCCGCGTCGACAAGAAGCAGGAGTTGGCAATCGTCACGGTGGCGGGGCCGGAAGGCCGCAACGTGCTGCCGGTCTTCTCCTGTGTCGCGACGATGAGCGCGTGGAATCCGAAGGCGCGGCCGGTGCCGCAGAACGGGGCGCGCGTCGCGTTGGGCGCCGTAAGCGAACAGACAGAGCTCGTTGTGCTCGACCCGGGCAGCGACACCGAATTCGTGTTGCGCCGACCGGCACTCTGGGCGCTCGCGCAGAGTCAGCCGTGGACTCCCAGCTACTCGGATGCCGCGGTGCGTGATGCATTCTCGACGTCGATCGAGCGCGAACTCGCCGTGCAAGCGGTCGAGCTCGCCGCGGGTGACCCCGGGTATCGGCTTGCCGGGCCGGAGCTGATCGTGCGCCTGCAGCTGGCAGCGGGTCTCACGGCGCAGGAACTCGACGTGATTCTGGCCCGGTTGGCCGCGCGCTGGGCTGCAGACGACGTGATCGCCACGCGGGTCGACTCCCTGACCGTGCAGCTGGCGCAGCGGCCGACTGACTAAGCCGAACTGACCTGACCTGAACTGAACTGGCCGAACTGAACCGAACCGACCTGAACTGAGCTGCGCCGAGCGAACTCAGTTGACCGGGCCGGTGTACTTCTCGCCGGGGCCTTTGCCGATCGGGTCTGCAATGGTCGATGCCTCGCGGAACGCGAGTTGCAAAGACCTCAATCCGTCACGCAGGCTGCGCGCATGCTCACCGCCGATGTGGGGCGACGCCGCCGTGATCAGACCGGCCAAAGCATCGATGAGTTTGCGTGCTTCGTCGAGATCGGTCTGGGTCGCCGGGTCGTCGGCAAGTCCGCACTTGACCGCCGCAGCACTCATCAGATGCACGGACGCTGTGGTGATGACCTCGATGGCGGCGACATCCGCAATGTCCCGGGTCGCTGCCGCGACGGCCTCGGTCTGCGCCGAGTCCTGCTCGAGCTGCGTGCTGTGGGCGTCGGTCATCCTGGTCCTTTACGAGTTGCTCGTGATATCTGTTAGACTTTTGCAGGCTTCAAGACATCAGTCTTGGAACGAAAGTGGAGATTCTCCCACCCGCGCTTGACCGCTTTACTAGGTTACCGGGTTGTTCGCACTCCGCCGACGCGATGAAAATCGTGCCGGTCGTCTGGGTGCCGTGCCGGAACGATGAGTGATCGTCGCTCGTGGGTGCGCGAATTTCTTCTCTCGTCACGCTTCGTCAACCGGCGGATGCCTGTGGCCGGTAAACACGCTCACCCAGAGGAGAAACGCATCAGCGATCCCCGTACCAATGACCGTATCCGCGTCCCCGAAGTGCGTCTCGTCGGCCCCGCCGGAGAACAGGTCGGCGTCGTGAAAATCGAGGTCGCCCTGCGTCTTGCGCAGGAAGCAGACCTCGACCTAGTCGAGGTGGCTCCGAATTCGAAGCCGCCCGTCGCGAAGATCATGGACTACGGCAAGTTCAAGTACGAGGCTGCGCAGAAGGCCAAGGAGGCCCGGCGCAACCAGGCGAACACGATCCTGAAAGAGGTTCGTTTCCGCCTCAAAATCGACAAGCACGACTACGAGACCAAGCGCAAGCGCGCCGAAGGTTTCCTGAAGGGCGGAGACAAGGTCAAGGCCATGATCCTCTTCCGTGGTCGCGAGCAGTCCCGCCCCGAGCAAGGCGTCCGCCTGCTCCAAAGATTTGCCGAGGATGTCGCGGAATTCGGTTCTGTCGAATCGACTCCGACCATCGACGGTCGAAATATGGTCATGGTCATTGGCCCTCTGAAGAACAAATCAGAGGTCAAAGGCGAAGCCAATGCACAACGTGCTGCATCGAAGGCGCGCGGGGGACACTCCCCGGCCGCAGGCACAGCAGCTGAAGCGACGGGTACCACATCCGTCACCGAACAGGAGAAATAATGCCCAAGCAGAAGACCCACTCCGGGGCCAAGAAGCGCTTCAAGATCACCGGCAGCGGCAAGATCATGAAGCAGCAGTCCGGCATGCGCCACAACCTCGAACTGAAGTCGAGCGACCGCAAGCGCCGCCTCAACCAGGAAGTCGTGCTGTCCAAGGCCGACACCAAGGTCGCCAAGAAGCTTCTCGGCAAGTAACGCCGGCACTGACGTAAGGACTACAAGAAAATGGCAAGAGTAAAGCGGGCCGTCAACGCCCACAAGAAGCGCAGGGTCATCCTCGAGCGTGCCGAGGGTTACCGCGGTCAGCGGTCGCGCCTGTACCGCAAGGCCAAGGAGCAGGTCACTCACTCCTTCGTCTACAGCTACCGCGACCGCCGAGCACGCAAGGGTGACTTCCGTCGTCTGTGGATTCAGCGCATCAACGCCGCAAGCCGGGCGAACGGGCTCACCTACAACCGTCTGATCCAGGGCTTGAACCTGGCGGGCGTCGAGGTGGATCGCCGCATTCTCGCCGATCTCGCCGTCACAGAGCCCGCCACGTTCGCGGCGCTCGTCGAAACGGCCAAGAAGGCTCTGCCGGCCAACACTTCGGCTCCCAAGGTCGAGGCTGCCGCGTAGTCTGCACCGCAACGCCATCCCGGCGAAAGGTCCGCAACGAGTTCATTGCGGGCCTTTCGCATGCCTCGTGCGGCATACTTGAAGTGTGCTCGACAATCCACGGTCACCCCGCGTTCGCTCTGTTGCCAAGCTGGCCAAGAAGAGTGCGCGGGCGGACACCGGCTGTTTTCTGCTCGAGGGCCCGCAAGCCACAGCAGAGGCGCTGACTTTCCGCCCCGAACTCGTCGTCGAATTGTTCGCGACACCGACCGCGCTCGAACGTCATTCCGAGATCGCCCGGGCCGCCAGCGCCGCCCAGCTCGAGGTCGTGTTCGTCTCCGAACAGGTGCTCGAGTCGATGTCCGACACCGTTACGTCTCAGGGCTTTGTCGCCGTCTGCAGGCAGTTCCCGACCTCGCTCAAGGACGTCTTTGCACTGAATCCGCGCCTGATCGCGATTCTGGAAGAGGTACGGGACCCGGGCAACGCAGGAACCATCGTCCGTGCGGCCGATTCGGCCGGCGCCGACGCGGTGATCCTCACCGGCCGGTCCGTCGACCTGTACAACCCGAAGGTGGTGAGAGCATCGACCGGGTCGATCTTCCACCTGCCCGTGGCGGTCTCTGCCACACTGACGGATGTCGCCGCCCGCGCGCGCTCCGCCGGCCTCCAGCTGCTCGCTGCCGACGTCAAGGGGGAGGACCTGCTGCTTGCGCGGACTGAGGGGCTGCTGGCCCGGCCGACCGCATGGATCTTCGGCAATGAAGCGCGCGGACTCACCGATGCCGACCTCCAACTGACCGATCGCGTCGTCACGGTGCCCATCTACGGCAGTGCCGAGTCGATGAATCTGGCGACGGCGGCATCCGTCTGCCTGTACGAGTCCGCATTCGCTCAGCGCAGCTGAGCGGCCAGGCGCCAACCGATTCTTAGAGCTCCAGTGCCTTGGCTAAACTTGTGACTCGTGTCTGAATCAATTGAAATCTCCGAGTCGGAAGTTTCGACTGCCCTCGATGCCGCCGTTGCGGCGATCGCCTCAGCGACCGACTCCGAGTCGCTGAAGTCCGTGCGAGCGGCGCACACAGCAGAGCACTCGCCCCTGGCGCGACTCAACGGCGCCCTTCGCAGCGTTGCCCCGGAGCAGAAGGCCGCCTTCGGCAAACTCGTGGGCCAGGCTCGGAGCCAAGTGAATCAGGCGTTCGCCGCGAAGGAAGTCGAAATTCAGGCGGTCGAAGACGCACGCCGCCTTGCAGGCGAGGCCATCGACGTCACCGCCGTTGCGTCGCGGCGACGCGCCGGAGCGCGGCATCCGCTCGCTCTGATGCAGGAGAAGATCGCCGACATCTTCGTCGGCATGGGCTGGGAGGTCGCCGAAGGACCGGAACTGGAAAACGAGTGGTTCAATTTCGACGCACTCAACTTCGACGAGGACCACCCGGCGCGCGCACTACAGGACACGTTCTTCATCGCCCCGGCGGAATCACACCTCGTGTTGCGTACCCACACCTCGCCGGTACAGATTCGCGCGCTGCTTGAGCGCGGAGTGCCGTTGTACGTGGTCGCGCCGGGCCGCGTCTACCGCACCGACGAACTCGATGCAACGCACACGCCCGTGTTCAGCCAGGTTGAAGGCATTGCCGTTGACACAGGGCTGACCATGGCACACCTGCGAGGAACGCTCGAACACTTCGCACGGCAGATGTTCGGTGACGAGGCGAAGATCCGGCTTCGCCCGAACTACTTCCCGTTCACCGAGCCGAGTGCCGAGATGGACGTCTGGCAACCGCACGCCAAGGGCGGCGCCCGTTGGATCGAATGGGGCGGCTGCGGGATGGTCAACCCCAATGTGCTTCGAGCGGCCGGAATCGACCCCGACGAATACTCCGGCTTCGCGTTCGGCATGGGAATCGAGCGCACGCTGCAGTTCCGATCGGATCTCAACGACATGCGCGACATCGTCGAGGGCGATGTGCGTTTCAGCAAGCAATTCGGAATGGTGGTCTGATGCGCATCCCCCTCAGCTGGCTGGCAGAATATGTCGACCTCGCCCCGGGCACGACGCCGGAGGATGTGCACGCGTCCCTCGTGTCGGTCGGCCTCGAAGAGGAAGCCATTCACCGCTTCGAGTTGAGCGGCCCCATCGTCGTCGGTGAGGTGCTGGAATTCGTCGAGGAGCCGCAGACCAACGGCAAGACCATCCGCTGGTGCCAGGTGCGCGTCGCCCCCGGCGATGCAACGGCGGCCGACGGCGGACCGGCCGTGCACGGCATCGTCTGCGGCGCCCGCAACTTCTTCGTCGGCGACAAGGTCGTCGTGACACTGCCTGGCTCAGCGCTGCCCGGACCGACACCGGCTGACCCATTCGTGATCGCGGCCCGTAAGACGTATGGCCACATCTCTGACGGCATGATCGCCTCGGCGCGTGAGCTGACACTCGGCGAGGACCACGACGGAATTCTGCGGCTGTCGACGCTCGGCCTCGATGCGCCTGTCGGCACGGATGCGCTCGCGCTGCTCGGTCTGGACGACACCGCCGTCGAGGTCAACGTCACCCCCGACCGTGGCTACGCGCTGTCGATCCGCGGAATCGCCCGTGAATACTCGCACGCCACCGGCGTGCCGTTCCGCGACCCGGCGGAGCAGGTCGACGATGCGCCCGCCGAGGACGCCACGATCTTCCCTGTTGCAGTCGACGATGTTTCCCCGATCCGTGGACGTGTCGGAGCCACCGTGTTCGTGACGCGGGCCGTGCGCGGCATCGACGCAACCCGGCCGACGCCCGCCTGGATGGTCGCGCGGCTGAAGCTTGCGGGCATCCGTTCGCTGTCATTGCCGGTGGATATCACCAACTACGTCATGGTCGAATTCGGCCAGCCGTTGCACGGCTACGACCTCGACAAGCTCGTCGGGGGCATCACGGTGCGCCGTGCACTGCCGGGCGAGAAGATCGTCACGCTCGACGAACAGACCCGTGCGCTCGACCCTGAGGACCTGCTGATCACCGACGACGCCGGCCCGATCGGCCTGGCCGGAGTGATGGGCGGCGCGCGCACTGAAATGAGCGCGACAACCACCGACGTGCTCGTCGAGGCGGCTAATTTCGATCCGGTTTCGATCGCGCGCAGCGCGCGCCGCCACAAGCTACCGAGTGAGGCATCCCGCCGGTTTGAACGCGGCGTCGACCCCGAAGTCGCGGCACCGGCCGCCGCCCGTGTCGTTCAACTGCTCGTCGAACTCGCCGGCGGCACCGCTGATGCCCTCGGCAGCAATCTGGACACCTCGACACCGCTTGCGCCGATCGACCTGCCGGCGGGCTACGTTTCCGGCCTGGTCGGGGTGGACTTCACCGATGATGAGATCACGTCGTCGCTGACGGAGATCGGCACCCGGCTCGAACAGACCGAGACCGGCCTGCGCGTCACGCCGCCGAGTTGGCGTCCGGACCTTACCGACAAGTCAACCCTCGCAGAAGAGGTCGCCCGCATTGTGGGCTATGACCGCATTCCATCTGTGCTGCCTGTCGCGCCTTCCGGGCGCGGGCTAACCCGCGAACAGCGGCTGCGCAGGGCCGCGGCTGCTGCCCTTGCCGAAGGTGGATTCGTCGAGGTGTTGGCCTATCCGTTCGTCACACGGGCACAGAACGACACGTACGGCTCTGCGACGGGCCGCGCCGTGCCCGCCGTGACCCTGGCGAACCCACTGGACGCGAGCGTGCCGTTCTTGCGCACCTCGCTGCTCCCCGGACTGATCGACACGGCCCGGCGCAACCTGTCGCGGGGCCTGACCGATTTGGCGTTGTTCGAGATCGGGCTGGTGTTCCGCCCGGGGGCACACGTCGATTACGGCACCGCTGCGCTGCCACCCGGCGCAATGCGGCCGACCGTCGACGTGATCGACGCCCTCAATGCCGGGATTCCTCCGCAGCCTCGCCACGTGGGAGCACTGTTCCTCGGCAACGTGTTGCCCAAGCAACCGGGGCAGGCGCCGGTCCCGGCAGGGATCGCTGACGCCCTGGATGCCGCACAGCAGCTCGCCGCAGCTCTCGGCGTCGCGATCGTGGTCAAGCAAGGCTCGCACGCGGCCATGCACCCCGGACGCACCGCTGAACTTTTCGTATCATCCGCCGGCGCGGATGAGGCGATCGGTTATGCCGGCGAACTGCTGCCGGTACTGGCGACTGAAGCGGATCTGCCGCGCGTCGTCGGCGTGCTCGAACTCGACTTGGGCGCGCTGATCGCGGCCGCCCCGGATCTCGTTGATGCGCATCCGATCTCCACCTTCCCGGCAGCGACGCAGGATCTCTCTCTTGTCGTCGCCGATGGGACCCCGGCCGGCGATGTACTGGCCGCCGTCATCGACGGAGCGGGCTCCCTACTGGAGGAGGCACGCCTGATCGACGACTATCGCGGTTCCGGGGTGAAGGCCGACGCGAAGAGTCTGACGTTCGCGCTTCGTTTCCGGTCGTCGGATCGCACGCTGACGGCGGCAGAGGCGAGCGATGCCAAGCTCGCGGGTGCCGCGCGCGCCGGCGAACTGTTTGGCGCGACCATCCGCGACTAGGACGACGCTCGATTCGCGCGTTCGAGCGGTTCCGCGCTATGCTCACCGCATGCTACCGAACCGGCGCACCGTTCTGACACAGGTCTTCTCGACCCGTGCACTGCGCCGACGCCGTGGCGAGCGCCGAAGCTAGGCGACGCATTCGGCGACCCTGCCGATATCTGGTCTGACAGGGGTCGCGTGGGCGCCGCCGTTTCGTCACCGCTTCCGTGCACTCAATAAGGTAGAACCATGACTCTCTCTGTCGCCGTTGCCGGCGCTTCGGGGTACGCCGGGGGAGAACTCCTCCGCATCCTGGCGCAGCATCCCGACTTCCACGTGCGCACCGTCACCGCGCACTCGAACGCCGGGCAATCGCTCGCAGTTCATCAACCGCATCTACGGTCGTTGGCAGACCTCACCCTCGTGGAGACCTCACCGGAGAACCTTTCCGGCCACGACGTGGTCTTCCTCGCCCTGCCGCACGGGGCGTCCGGCGCCATTACGGCCGCCCTCGACGCAGACCCGGCCAACGCCCACACACTGATTGTCGACTGCGGGGCCGACCATCGCCTCACCGACCCGTCAGACTGGGCGGCGTACTACGGCGGCGAGTACCATGGCGCCTGGGCGTACGGCGTGCCCGAGCTACCGACCACAACCGGCAAATTGCGCGAATCCCTGGTCGGCGCCACGCGGATCGCCGCGCCCGGCTGCAATGCCAGCGCGGTCTCTCTGGCCATCGCCCCTGGTCTCAAGGCCGGGCTCGTTGAGGAGCAAGACATCGTCGCGGTCCTGGTGGTCGGGCCATCGGGCGCCGGCAAAAAGCTCGCCCCGATGTATCTGGCGAGCGAAATCATCGGGTCCGCGTCGCCGTACGCCGTCGGCGGAACTCACAGGCACATCCCCGAGATCCAGCAGAACCTACGCCTGGCCGGCGCGATCGCACCCACCGTGTCGTTCACGCCGATTCTGGTGCCGATGGCTCGCGGCATCCTCGCAACGGCCAGCGCGCGCATCCGCCCCGGGACCACGGCACACCAGCTCAGAGCCGCCTGGCAAGACGCGTACGCAGGCGAGGCATTCGTGCAGGTTTTGCCAGCAGGGCGGATGCCGCGCACGGCCGATACGGTCGGCGCGAACACCGCGCTGATCGGCCTCGCCATCGATGAAGCCGTCGGCCGTGTGATCGCGGTCCTGGCGTTGGACAACCTGACCAAAGGCACGGCAGGGGCCGCGATCCAATCGGCCAACATCGCGCTCGGCCTGCCGGAGCGCTCCGGCCTCAGTGTGGATGGAGTAGCCCCATGAGTGTGACCACGCCGGCAGGATTCGAGGCGAGTGGCGTTTCGGCCGGCTTGAAGACGAGCGGAAAGCCCGACCTCGCCCTGGTGGTGAACCGCGGGCCGCTGCA
>DATCDQ010000060.1:0-4159 GCA_036510655.1 Microbacteriaceae bacterium
TGGTGTCCTCAATGTCGCTGTCCAGGGCGAGATCGAGGTAGCCGATGATTGCGGTCAACGGGGTTCGCAGCTCATGCGACACCATCGCAACCAGGTCGTCGCGGGCCCGCACGGCGAGGCGTTCGGAGGTCACATCGCGGCTGATCATCACAACACCGTCCGCTCTGCCCGCCAGATCGTACGTGCGTCGCGCAGACACCGCGAGTGCGAGGCGAACACCGCCGGGCGGACCCACCCACACCACCGTCTCGCGCAAGTCGCCGTCCGCCGCGCGGCGCGCCGGGCGCTCGGCCTCGGGAAGCAGGGTGAAGCCGTCCGCCGCGTAAACCTCACAAAATTCAGGACCATCCGCTCGGCCATCCACATGCAAACGCATCTTCCGGTACACGGTGTTGATCAATCCGGGACGGCCCTCGAGATCGAAGGTGACGATGCCGAAGCCCACAGCTTCCAGCGTCGCATCAAGGTAGTCCTCATGGCGTCGACCCTGCGCCTCGGCCTGCCGCGACGCCTCAGCCTGGCGGCGCAGGAGGGTGCGTTGTGCATCGACACGACGACGCGACAGGTACACGGTAACTGCCACCAAGCCCAACCCGACGGGGATGACAACAACCTGCGTGATCATCGTTCCTGAATCGATCCGGGAAATCCCCACCCGCGCGATCGGGAATACAGTAGGCAGTATCACACTGAGGACGACTCCGAGCAACCGGAAATGCGTCGCTAACCAGATGACCGGCAATGTATAAAGCAGCGAGAAAGCGACTGTGCCACTGCTGAAGGTGGTCAGCGCGATCGCCAGGATGTCTCCAAGCGGGATGATCAACAGCGCGCTCTTAGGCATCCGGCTCCACTCAACCAGCACGGTCGCCGCAGTCAGAGCACCCAAAAGCGCATAACCGGCCAGGACCATGGGCGACGCGAGGATCCGAAGGTTCGCGACGGTGATCACCCCGGCCAGGCACAGCATCGCGGAGACGACGGCGAACTGTGAAAGGAAAGCAGAACGCTCCAGACTTCGTGGGCCGCGCCGTTGTGCCGTCCCAGCTCCGGAGCCAGTCGGTCCACGGACAGCACCCACCGCTACCCCCCATGCGCCCATAGGATGAGGATAATCTACGCTGAAGCGGTGGGTCAGCGCCGGGACCATCACTATCCAACCACCGCGAACAAAGGAGTCGAGTGTGTCCGAATCCTGGGAACGCCTCAGCGCCGACGGTGCGCCGATCGCAAATATCGCCGATATTGCCATCGTGGTGGCGAATGAAGCAGAGGCCCAGACGACCCGCGCTGCCCTCGCCGATGTCATCGAACATGCGCAGATCCGGGTCGCCTCGAACGCGATGACCTTGCCGGAAGGCCCAACACTAGTGGTGGGCGAGTTGGCCCAATCGCTCAGCATCACGGCATTGTCGGTCCCTGACCGTGATTTCCTGCCGAGCCCCTTCACCCCCCAGCAACTACTATTGCGGGCGCAGGTCCTCGCCCAACGGTACGCACGCGAAACTCAGCAGAGCACTGTTGAATCGCCGCATGCCGGAATACTAAAGCTCGTCGCGGCGCTTCACCAAGCGACGACAACTGAAGCGATCACGACTCTCGTTCTGGATGGTGTCATCCGGCTGTTTCAACCCGTCTCTTCCGCGGTGCTGTGGTTCGGTGACCACCTCAGCGATCCCTCCGGCCGCAGCCTTGAGGGACCTATGGATCCCGAGATGGTCGTTCAGGTGCACACGCAATTCGGCGATGAACTCTCGCGCGTCTGGCAGAAGGACACCGAACTGTGGATCACGCCCAGCGGGACTCCGCCCGCCGAGTCGCTGCTGAATTCGATGCCGCACGCGCGCACACACCCGATTCGAGCCATCCCGATCACGGCTGGTGACACCTTACTCGGGGCTCTGCTCATCACCAGCGACGAGGACCGGCGACGCGCACCACACGACCACGAGTTGCTGAACTATCTCGGCAAGCAGATCGGATACGCCGCCTCGCAGCTTCGGGCGCAAGCACAGCACACGCAGACCGAGGCCACCCTGGAGGAGACCACCACGAGGCTGCACGACCTTGAGGCAAAAATGAACGATCTCAGCATCATCGTTCGCTCGATCGCGGACGCGGTCAACGTCGCCGTCATTTTCTACGACATAGACAACCACCCCACAATGCATAACCGCAAGGTCGACGAAATCCTGAAGCTGACCGGCTACGACCCGAAAACCGGAAAGAGCACCCACGTCTATGCCTCCGACCGGCGCACACCGGTCAAGCGCGACAAGGACATCGTTTCGGAGACCCTCGAAGGCGATCAACGCGGAGTGATCTACTGGGTCGGTGACCCGGACAAAGACGACCAGCGAGCGGTGCTCACTGAAGCCCACCACATCACCCGCCCCGACGGCGAACCCCTCGGATCGGCCGTCGTGACCTATGACGTCACGGACCTGGCCAATGCCATCGAAGTGCGCGAAGAATACCTGGCAACCGTATCTCACGAGCTACGCACACCGCTGACTTCGATCGTCGGATATCTCGACATGATCTCGGACACTTACGACATCGCAGAGTTAGGCCTCGAACAAGAATTCCGAGTCATCCAACACAAAGTCGACCAGATGGTAACTCTCGTTCGCGACCTCGCAAGCGCAGGAGCGCGCGAACATAGCCTGCGCATCGAACCCGTCGATCTGGCCGCTTTGGTATCGCATTCAATCGCAGCCTTGACGCCCTCAATCGATCAGGCCGGGCAGCGACTCGAAGTCGAGGTCCCGCCCTCATCCCTGATCGGGCAGATTGATGCGGCCCGCGTCGCCCGAGCGCTCGACAATATCGTCTCCAATGCGGTCAAGTTCACGCCGGCAGGCGGAACGATCAAAGTGTCGCTGTCGCGTGACGGCGAGGACGCCGTCATCCGGATCGCCGACACAGGCCGTGGCATCAGCAAGAACGACCAAACGCGTGTCTTCGAACGCTTCTTCCGCTCTCGCGAGGTTCGCGAGGCCGCAATACAAGGAGTCGGTATCGGCCTGCCGATCGCGAAGACGATCATCGAAGCGCACGGCGGAACGATCACGCTGGAGAGCCAACCCGGTCAAGGCTCCACATTCACCATCCGTCTGCCCTTGCGCCCGCAAGGCGCCCCATTCTCCTCGCTCCCAGATCACCCCTGACACGACACCACCCGCGACCCGCAACCCGCAACCCGCAACCCGCAACGACTGTTGCGCGTCTCGGGGTCTGTCAAATTAACGGTGTAACTGGGTTGTTGTTGCGTTAGTTGGTGTGGGCGGAGAGGCGCCCGTTGAAGGTGATGTCGAACGCGTTGAGCGCGCCTTTCCAGCGTTGCGTCCACCGGGCGCGACCCTTGCCGGTGGGGTCCAGCGCCATCACCGCGGGGTAGACGCACTTCAGGGCGGCCTGCTCGTTCGGGAAGTGGCCGCGGGCCTTGACGGCCTTGCGGATGCGCGCGTTCACGGACTCAATCGCGTTGGTCGTGCACACGATGCGGCGTATCTCCCGGTCGAACTGCAGGAACGGCACGAACTCGGCCAACGCGTTCTCCCACAACCTTACGATCGCCGGATACTTGCCGCCCCACGCCTCCTGGAACTCGAGGAACCGGGTCTCGGCCTCGTCCAGGGTCGAAGCCTGGTAGACCGGCTTCAGACCGCGGGAGATGGCGTCCCAGTCCTTCCGGGAGGAGTACTTGAAGCTGTTGCGCATCAGGTGCACGATGCACGTCTGCACGATGGTGTCGGGCCAGACCGCCGCGACGGAGTCGGGCAGGCCCTTCAGCCCGTCGCACACGATCATCAGAATGTCCTCGGCGCCGCGGTTCTTGATCTCGGTGAGCACCTGCAGCCAGTACTTCGCGCCCTCCCCGCCGTCCCCGGCCCACCGGCCCAGGATGTCCCGGTTGCCCTCCGCGGTCACCGCCAGGGCGACGTAGATGGGCCGGTTGGCGACTTGCCCGTCCCGCACCTTGACGTGGATCGCGTCGATGAACACGACCGGGTAGACCGGATCCAACGGCCGGCCCTGCCACTCCGCCATGCCCTCCAACACCTTGTCGGTGATCGTGGAGATCGTCGTCTTCGACACGTCACTGCCGTAGACGTCGGCCAGGTGCGCGGCGATGTCCCCGTGCGTCATACCCCGC
>DATCDQ010000061.1:0-83771 GCA_036510655.1 Microbacteriaceae bacterium
TGAACCGGGCAGTCAGGTTGAACCGAGCGATCAGCGACGCCGGCGGGTGCCGAAGATGCCGGCAACGACGCTGGTCAGAATCGTCTGAGTAGTACGGGAGCCGAGCACCTCCTCGAGCATGTTCTTCTGGGGCTTGGCCGCGGTCGCGCGCGCCGTCCCACCGGTCGACTTCAGGATGCGGTTGTACTCAGCATCCGCCGCTTTCTGGGCCTTCGCCTGATCGGCCGCCGACTTGGCGTCCGCCTTCTGGGCGTCGATGGATGCCTGCGCGTCGGCCGCGACCTGCTGTCGTGCCGCCTCGGCGTCGGCGGCAGCACTGAGCTTGCGGCCGAGCATCTCGCGAGCGGAGTCGCGGTCGATCGGTGTGCCGTACTTGGCGAGCAACGGTGAGGCGGCCACCGTGGCGTCGATCTGCGCATCCGGGGTCGGCGACATCGACCCTTGAGGTGCGCGCATCCTGGTCCACGCGACCGGGCTCGGTGCGCCCTTCTCGTTCATCACCGTCACGATCGCCTCACCGGTGGCCAGCGACTGCAGCACCTGCTCGAGGTTGTAGCCCGACGTCGGATACGTCGAGACGGTCGCGCGCAACGCCTTCGCATCATCCGGTGTGAATGCGCGCAGCTGGTGCTGCACGCGCGAACCCAGCTGGCCGAGGATGTCACTTGGCACGTCTTTGGGGGTCTGCGTGACGAAGAAGATACCGACGCCCTTCGAGCGGATGAGCCGCACGGTCTGGGTGATCGAGGTGAGGAAGTCCTTCGACGCGTCCTTGAACAGCAGGTGTGCTTCGTCGAAGAAGAACACCAGCTTCGGTTTGTCCGGGTCGCCGACCTCGGGCAGATCGTTGAATAGGTCGGCCAGCAACCACATCAGGAAGGTGCTGAACAGTGCAGGCTTGTCCTGCACACCGGGCACCTCGAGCAGGCAGATGACACCCTTGCCGTCCGCTGTCGTCTTGAGGAATTCGGGGGTGTCGATCTCTGGTTCGCCGAAGAAGGCATCCGCGCCTTGATCGGCGAACGTGATCAGTTCGCGCAGAATGACGCCGACCGTCGCGCTCGAGAGCCCGCCGAGGTCGGCAAGCTCGGCCTTGCCGTCATTGCTGGTCAGATAGCTGAGCACGGCTCGCAGGTCGGACAGGTCAAGGAGCGGCAGGCCTGCCTTGTCTGCGTAGTGAAAAACGAGGCCGAGGCTTGACTCTTGCGTCGCATTGAGCCCCAGCACCTTGGACAGCAGCAGTGGCCCGAAACCGGCGATCGTCGCTCGAATCGGAACGCCTTTACCCACACCGCCGAGGCTGAAGTACTCGGTGGGAGCCGCCTGCGGCTGCCAGTCTTGGCCGATGCCCTTCGTGCGCGCCAAAAGCTTGTCGTTCGACTCCCCGGCACTCGCAATGCCAGACAGATCGCCCTTGATGTCCGCGGCGAAAACGGGCACACCCGCTGCAGAGAGTTGCTCGGCGAGCACCTGCAGTGTCTTGGTCTTGCCCGTTCCAGTCGCACCGGCAACCAGGCCGTGCCTGTTGAGCATCGCGATCGGGATGCGAATCGGCACGTCAGCCAGCGCATCCCCGTTGACGAGAGCCCCCATCTCGAGCGCGAATTCACTGAATCCATAACCCGCGCGGATGGCGTCGACGTGCGCGGCGTCCAGCGGCCCCGTGCTCGCGGCGCTTTCGTTCCCTGTTTCGTTCCCTGAGCTTGTCGAAGGGCCGGGGGCAGACACGCCGGCAGGCTCAGCGACCGGGAGCGTGGTCGCAGCAGACGCAGCATCCGCTGCCGCTTTCGCCGCGGCTGCAGTATCCTCGGCTCTCTTGATCGCCGCCTGCGCTTCGGCCTGCGCTTTCTCGGCCGCGGCCACCGCGGCGGCCGCCTCTGCTTGCGCTTGCCGGACCGCGTCATCCGTCATGGCGTTAGCCTACTGAACCGCAGGCGCATCCGAATCAGACAGACGGCGTGCGCTCCTCGAGCCTCCAGGTCTGGCCGTAACCGCCGTCTGACTCGGGCCGCGCCATCAACTCGAGGAACGGCGCGGCATCGAATGCCTCCGGCCCAAGCACTCCGCGGCCCGTCCAGGTTCCCGCCGCCAACAGCTCGAGGGCGATCACCGGATTCAGTGCCGTCTGCCAGACGACGCACTGACTGCCGTATTCGCGCATCGTCCACTCGTTGTCGCTGACGTGATAGAGGTAGACCTCGCGCGGATTGCCGTCGAGACCGGTGCCCCGCACCCAGACGCCAGCACAGGTCTTGCGGGTCATCTGCGGTCCGATCGACGCAGGATCCGGCAGCGCGGCGGCCACGACGTCGCGCGGCGCCACCTCAACCGGTCCGTTCGCGCTGCGCACGCGAAGCGGTGTCGTCGAGTCCAGGCCGAGCTGGTGCAGCGTCTTCAGAATGCCGATGAACTCGTCGCCGAGGCCGTACTTGAAGGTCACCCGCTTGGCGTTCAGCCAGCGCGGCATCAGCAGCACCTCCTCGTGTTCGACGTTGACGCACTCGACCGGCCCGATCCCTTCAGGGAAGGTGAAGACCTCGGGCTCGCTGAACGGTGCCGTTGTGTACCACCCGGTGTCCTTTTCGAAGATCACCGGTGGGTTCAGGCACTCCTCGATCGTCGTCCAGATGCTGAAGCTGGGTGCGAAGACCTCCTCGCCGTTCTCGTCGCGCACCACCAGGTTCGCGCCATCGCGTGTGCCGAGTTCGTCGATCTCACTGAACAGGTGATCCGAGGCGTAGCGGGCGAAGACATCAGACATGCCCGGCTCAACGCCCATGCCGACCAGGGCGAGGCGACCCGTGCTTTCCCAATCAGGAGCCTGCTCGAACTGGTCATCGCCGAGCTTCACCCCGGTCTGCGCATACGGGTCGGTCGGGTGCGGCTCGGACAGGCTCATCGCCATGTCGAGATAGTCGGCCCCTGCTGCGAGCGCGCCGGCGAAAATCGTCGGCACGAACTTTGGTTCGACCGCGTTCATCACGTGCGTCGCCCGGTATTCTCGGGCAACGGATGCGACGATGTCGGGATTGGACGCGTCGATCGCCGCCGCAACGAACCGGGCCGCAACATCCGCCCCGTGTTTGTCCGCGATCCAGGCGATCGTGCGCTGTGCGCGGGCGAGATCGAAGTCGCTGACGATGATCTGCTCATAGAAGCTGCGTCGGGCCGCGATCTTTGCAATCGAATCGCCGACGCCGCCGGCACCGACCAGAAGTATTCTCATGCCGCCACGTTACCAACACCAAAACGACGGGTTTCCCCGGGGTCACGCCGGGCGCACAGGTGAGCGCGCAAGACAGATGACGAGAGCGATGACCGCGATCAGCCAGCATCCGGCCATGATCGCTGAGCTGAAGTCCTCGTTGTAATCGACGAAACTCATCCCGTTGAAGAATGCTCCGAAGGTGAAGAACAGCGCGATGCCGCTCGCCCAACGCCAGCCCCGCCCCGCGCGACCGAAGGTGCTGATGAACAGGCCGAGAGTCCCAAGAAACAAGACGGCACCGAGCAGCGCGTGAAGGAACAGCACGGTACCGCCACCGAACGTCAAGGCCCAGACCAGACTCGCGGCAGATCGGCTGAAGTACTCCCCGCCAGTACTGCCTGGATGCGTCTTCGGTAGCGTGACGAAAAGGTTTAGGGTCATTCCGAACGCGAATTGCGCGGCGAACAGTACCAGTAGCCAGGTCGCCGCCGTGCGGAGCCGCTTGAGCACCATCCCCCTTGATTAGCAGCATCGCGGTGCGGCCGCAAGAGCGGGGCTTTGTCAAAGTCATCGAATCGCACCATTACCTTGGTCGAATAGCGCGGTGGAGCTCAGGCAATCGCGCCAGCGATTGCGCGACCCCAGCGCCGAGCATCGGTCCCCGAGCTTGTCGAAGGGCGAGCGAGGATTGGAGCGCCAGCGAGCGTATCGAACCCCCCGCTGAGTTGCCCTGAATGACCCTTCGTGAGGCAACTCAGCGTATGTGCGCCGCTCCGTGCGTCGGCGGCGGATGCTCCGCCAACTTTGTGGTGCGCAAAACGCTGTTCGCCCCGTCTCAAACAGCACTTTGAGCGCCATGAACCTCCGCGATGGTCGCGATCGCGTGAGTGAGTCGCCCATGCGGAAAGATGATGGTCGAGCGGGGCACCAGCCGATAGGACGCATCCCCAGTTGGTGAGCATCGTCAGCTGGTCAGCATCGTCAGTTGGTCAGTGCGGGCACACTGCGAGGCCGCACGACGAACCACAGCACGATGACGGAGATCAGCGATGTTCCGATCATCACCGCGCCCATCGGGATCGCGTTGCTCACACCGAGGATGCCGACGATCGGCGAGATAATTCCGGCCATGCCGAAGTTGACTGCGCCGAGCAGCGACGCCGCAGTGCCCGCCTCATTTCCGTGCATATTGAGACCAAGAACCTGGATGCAGGGGAAGCTGAAGCCACAACACGCGATGAAGAACCACAGCGGGATCAGGATCCCCCACAGCCCGGCACCTGCGATATCCAGCACCACGATCAGCGCGCCGAGCACGAGCATCGCCGTGGTCGTCCCGACCAAGATCCATTGCGGACCGAGATATTTCGTCAAACGCGCGCTGGCCTGTACACCGAACACGACGCCCAGCGAGTTGACCGCAAACAGCAGTCCGTACTGTTGTGCGTCGAACGCATAAACCTGCTGGAACAGGAACGGCGACGCCGACAGATACGCGAACAACCCGCTGAATGTCATGCCACCGACGATGGCGGTGCCGACGAACACGCGGTCTGTGAGCACCGCGCGGTAGCGGTCCCGAAGAGTCGAGTGCCCGGCATCCAGCCGCCGCTCGGCCGGGCGGGTCTCCACGATCAGGAACCAGACGGCCGCGAGCACGACAGCGCCATAGCCGGCGAGAACCCAGAAGATGCCGCGCCAGGGCATGATCGACAGCAACTGCGACCCGATTACAGGGGCCAGCACGGGGGCGAGCCCGCTGACGAGGGCGAGGCGGGAAAGCATCCGCACGAGGGGTCGTCCGCCGAACAGGTCGCGCACCATCGCCATCGCAACCACACCGCCGGCCGCTGCCCCGAAACCCTGCAGGATGCGGAAAACTGCCAGCCAGGTGATGTCCGGGGACACCGCTGCCCCCATCGACGCCGCGATGTGCAGCCCGGTCGCGAGGATCAGTGGCAGACGGCGCCCGACCTTGTCGCTCCATGGTCCGACCAGTAGCTGGCCGACCGCGAAGCCGATCGTCGTGCCGGTGAGCGTCAGTTGGATCGCGGCGGCGGACACGTGCATGTCCGACTCGAGCACCGGGAACGCCGGCAAATAAAGGTCGATTGTAAACGGTCCGAGTGCGGTGAGCGCACCGAGCACGAGGATATAGACGAGTCGTTCGCGACCGGAGAGCGAATCCCCGGGGTGGGCAACGGTAGTCACAGAGCGTGTGGTCCTTGTGAAGTGAGCACTGGGAAGTCAGCGCAGTGAAATCGGACAGTTTAGTCAGGCCGTGAAGTCGGGACAGCGAAGTTCGGCGAGCGAAGTTCGGCGGTAGCCCTGACAGCGAAGTCGGGACAGCGAAGTCGGGACAGCGAAGTCTGCACAGCGAAGTCTGCACAGCCTCGAATCGATTCGATATCGACCGATCCAGCTTAGTGGATGGCGTTCCCCCACTGAGTTGCCCCACGAAGGGTCATTTGCGGCGACTCACGGGAAGGTGGCGCGCCGGAGCGACGGTGAAGTGTGCCACATTCAGGCTGGATGCGACATTTCGCCGGGTTTCTGCCGCGAGACCCCGGTTCAGCCTGAATACGGTCCGGAGCTGGGGGCGAACGCGGCCGGATCGGCCAGCAGCGGCGCGAACGCCAGTTCCGCCGCGCCGATCATCAGCAGATTGCGACCGAGCTCCGCGCGCACGATATGCAATGATTCACCGGATGCACGCAGCGCGGTCTCCGCGACCAGCTCGTGCAGTCGTCTCGGCGCCGCCGCGACCAGTGCCCCGAGAAATCCACCCAGCACGATCAGCTGCGGGTTGAAGATGTTGGTCGCGTTGCGAACGGACACCGCAAGAAACCCGAGTTGCCGTTCGATCTCGTCCCGCACCGCAGGCGAATCGGATGCCACGAGCGCCTGCTCGAGCTCGTCGCCGTCCGCGGTTGCCCGACCCAGCACGGCGAGAAGGGAACGCTGATTGACCTCGGTCTCGAGGCATCCGATCGCGCCGCAGTGGCAGCGCACCCCTGAGCTGTTGACCAGTGTGTGACCGAGCTCTCCGGCATAACCTGCCAGCCCGGTTACCGGGCGGCCGTCGGCGATCACCCCACCGCCGATGCCGCTCGCGCCCCCGTTGAGGTACACGAGATCGCGGACTCCGCGCCCCGCACCGAACAGCCGCTCAGCGTTCGCACCAAGATTCGCGTCGTTTGCGGCGACGACCGGCAGTCCGGACAGCTCGCGCAACTGCTCAGTGAACGGCTCGTCGACCCAATTCAGGTGTGGGGCAAGGCGCACCAGCCCGTCGCTGCGCCGCACCAGCCCCGGCATCGCGACGCCGATCGCCACGGGCGCCGCGCCGAGGCCTGAACGCAGCTCGTCGATCACAGCGGATGCGATACGCGCCGCTTCCAGGGAACCGACCGGCGCACTCGTGGCATGCCGCACCCGGCGGTGAACGCGTGCATCGAGGCCGACCAGGCCGACCGTCACGGCGTCGATCTCCGGGTTGACCGCGAGCGCGGTCACCGCAGCATTGGGCGTGACGACGGGACTGGGGCGCCCGACGCGATTGTTGGCATCCGGTTCGCCCTCGCTTGCCAGGCCGAGCTCGGCGAGTTCGGCGACCAGCGCGCCGATCGTGGACCGGTTCAGCCCCGTGGCCGCGGTCAGCGCTGCACGCGACGACGGCCCCTGCCGATGCACGAGGCCGAGCACGGTCGACAGATTGTGCTGTCGCACGCTGTCGAGATTGTTCCCTCTGCCGGTCGGTGCTGCCACGCTCGGCAGCCTAGTCGGGAAGACGCCCGGTCGACGCCAGCTCGGCGTACCAGTGGGCGCTGTCCTTGGGTAGCCGCTCGAGAGTGTCGTAGTCCACACGCACGATGCCAAAGCGCATCGAGTAGCCGAAGGCCCACTCGAAGTTGTCCAGCAGCGACCAGACGAAGTAGCCGCGCAGATCGACGCCGGCCGACAGAGCACGGTGCACGGCGGTGATGTGCCTGCGCAGGTAATCGATGCGGTCAGCGTCGTGAACGGCCGCGCCCGTGGCATCCGCAGCCGCAGCATCCGCAGCCGCAGCACCCGCAGCATCCGCCGGCGTCACCACGTCCTCGAAGGCCGCGCCGTTCTCCGTGACCATCAGTGGCTGATCGGGGAACTCGACATGCAGCGCCAGCAGCAGTTCCTCGAGACCGCTCGGCTCGATGTTCCAGCCCATCGAGGTGTACGGACCCGGCTGCGTGAGGAACTCGATGTCGTCAGCGCCCGGCCACGGCGATGCACCGACCGCCTTGTGGCCATCCGCAAGCTCCCGATCACCGTTGCCGTCCCACATCCGCACGAGCGTGGTCGAGTAATAGTTGACGCCGAGAACGTCGATCTTCTGGTGGATGTTCTCGAGGTCGCCCGGCCGAACAAACTGCCAGTCCGTGATGTCCTTGGTGTCCTCGACCAGATCGGCCGGATACGCGCCGTGCAGCATCGGACCCGTGAAGGCACGGTTGCCGAGTGCGTCGATGCGACGCACCGCCTCCGCACCGGTCGGGCCGTCACCACGCAGGGCATGCACGTTCAGTGTCACCGAGAACTGCGGATCGTTCGTCACGACCTCGCGCAGCGCTTTGATCGCGAGTCCATGCGCCAGATTGAGATGATGCACCGCACGCAACGAGGCGTGCGGCTCGGTACGACCTGGGGCGTGAGCGCCGGATGCGTATCCCAGGTAGGCAGCACACCACGGCTCGTTGAGCGTGGTCCAGACGGCGACCCGATCGCCGAATGCCTCACCGACGATGCGTGCGTACTTCTCGAACGCGAGGGCGGTTTCGCGGTTGACCCAGCCGCCTTCGTCTTCGAGCGCCTGCGGCAGATCCCAGTGATAAAGCGTGGCGACGGGCGTGATTCCACGCGCGATCAGACCGTCGATCAGTCGCGAATAGAACGCCAGGCCTGCTTCGTTCGCCGGACCATGACCGGTCGGCTGGATGCGCGGCCACGCAATGGAGAAGCGGTACGCGTGCAGGTTCAAGCTCTGCATCAGATCGAGGTCTGCCTCGAGCCGGTGGTAATGGTCATCCGCAATGTCGCCGGTGTCGTCGTTCCAGATTTTGCCCGGCGTGTGACTGAAGGTGTCCCAGATGCTCTGACCGCGACCATCTTCGTGCACCGCGCCCTCGACCTGGTACGACGCCGTCGCCGATCCGAAGACGAAGTCCGGCGGAAATTGCACCCCGCTGTCCCGGTAGTCCGCGTTGTCTGTACTCATAGTTGTGCCATAGCCTCTCTGCCGTCGATTTCCGCGTTACTCACACTGGACGGCGTCTCGCGCAGCACCAGCACGGCCCCGGGCGCCAGGGTCACGACGCCGTGGTGCCGCGCACCGGTCAGGATGTCCGTTCCCACGGCGGTTGTTTCGCGGGCGCTCTCATCATGGTTGATCAGGAACAGGTAGACGTCGGTGCCCGCGTAGCGCCGCACTGCCTCCAGTCCTGCGCCCGCACCGGGCGCGTCCGGTTCGACACCGGCCCGCGCGAGCACATCGGTGAGAAGCAGACTCAGTCCGGAGTCGCCAAGCTCGGTTGACACGTACGTGGCGCTGCCAGCGCCCACCTCGTGGCGCGTGACGGCAGGGAGCCCGGTGGCGTGTCCGCTCGCGTAGTGAACCAGGGCCTGCGCGCCACGCAGCTCGATCCGCTCGCTCCACTCGGATGCCGTGCGGCCGTCATCCAGAGAGACGGTCGCCCCCTCTGCCAGCGGCAGCAACTCTTCGATGCGCACGCCGAGCAGGTCGGCGAATGCACCGCTGTAGCCGCCAGGGATGACATGCAGGTCACCGTCGAACGTTCCGCTGAAGTACCAGACGACAGCCTGGCCGCCCGCCTCGACGAACGCGCGCAGCGACGCGGCCTGCACATCCGTGGCCAGCAGTTGACTCGGCACGAGCACGACGTCGTATCCGCTCAGATCGTGATCCAGGTGCACGAAGTCGCAGATGATGCCGAGGTACCACAGTGCGCGATGCGTGCGGCGCGTCGACCGGTAGAACGAAAACGCATCACTGGGCAGGCCGGCGGTCTCGCTCGCCCACCAGGCATCCGCCTCCCACGCGATCGCGACGCGCGCACCGTTCACTTTACGCTGCCCACCGTCTGCTCCGACCGGATCGATCGCCAGCTCAGCTAGAGTTCTCAGCAGCTCGCCCAACCTGGTCACCTCGCGGAAAATCCTGCTGTCCTCACCGATGTGCGGCACCATCGTCGAGTGGAAGAACTCCGCACCGGAATACGGGGCCCGCCATTGAAAGAACAACACACCGAAGGCCCCGCGCGACACGTGTTGCACACTGGTGGCGAGCGCCTGCCCCGGTTCCTTGGCCAGAATGCGGCCACCTGACTGCGTCGTGTTGGCCGCCTGCTCCATGAGCAGCCACGGCCTCCCGTGAGCGAACGAGCGCGCCTGGTCGGCGCCGAAAGCGGCATGGGCGGCACCATCCGCGCCCGACGCGTCGACGTAATGGTCGATCGAGACGAAGTCGGAGGCGTCGCCGAACGCCCAGCTATCGTAGTGCAGCCAGGTCGGCAACATGAAATTCGTGGTCACCGGCGCGTCGCTCAGTGCATGCACGATGTCGATCTGCTCGCGGTAGCAGTCCAGCAGCAGGTCGGCGGTGAACCGTTTGAAGTCGAGCACCTGGGTTGGATTCGGCAGGTATTGCGTCTGCTGCGGTGAGAGAATCTCGTCCCACGTTCCGTAGCCCTGCGACCAGAAAGCGGTATGCCATACCCGGTTCAGCGTCGTCAGGTCGCCGTAGCGCTTCTGGAGCCACACTCGAAATCCGGCGTCCACAAGCGGGCCATAGCTAACGGTGCCGTATTCGTTGTGCAGATGCCATGCGCGGATGGCCGGGTGGGCGCCGTACCGCGCGGCGAGCGCACGCGCCACCCCGGATGCCGCGGCGCGGTAAGCGGGTGATGCCGGGTTGTACGTGTCGCGGCTGCCATGCGTCAGACGCACGCCCTCACGCGTGACCGGCAGCCCCTCAGGGTGGGCGATGCTGAACCACGGCGGCGGGGAGGCCGTCGGAGTAGCAAGGATCACGCCGATATCGTTCTCGTGGAGCAACCGGATGATGCGATCCAGCCAGCCGAACTCATAGCGGCCTTCCTCCGGCTCGATCGAAGACCAGGCGAAGATGCCGACACTTGCCGTGTTTACGCCGGCCTGCCTCATCAGTCGGATGTCGTCGTGCCAGACCTCCTCGGACCATTGCTCCGGGTTGTAGTCCCCGCCGAAAAGAATCCCTGTCGCGCCGCCTGTCAGAGTCATCCGATCTTCTCCGTGGCCTGCTTCCTCCTGGCCTGTGCCGTCCGCCCATCCTCTCGGTCGCACGCGACGACGGCGGGCGCCTTCACCACGCGTCCGGCGTCGTTCCGAGTGTCACCGCGGCAGGCCGCGGGGCGGTGCTGGCCAGCTCGATCACGCGATGTTCGTGGCCAGCGCGCAGCACGGCATCCATGATTTCAAGGACGTGGAAGGCGAGTTCGCCGGATGCGCGATGCGGGCGATCGGTCGCGATCGCCCGAGCCATGTCTGCCAGGCCAAATCCTCGACCCGCATCGGCGTAACCGCCCGCGACGGCAACGCTGTGCCACTCGGGCTCGTCCGTCGTCCAGACCTCGACCGGGTCGGAGAATCGATTCGGATCCGGCACGGCAATCGTGCCCGCCGTGCCGTACACCTCGAACAACGGTGCGCGCGAGGCCCAGACCTCGAAACTGACCGTGATCGTCGAGGTCACACCACTGGCATGCTCGAGAATTGCGCTCACATGGGTGTCGACATCGACAGGTATCGGCGTGCCGGCGGCCGGCCCCGTCGCAATGGTGCGTTCGCGGTTCGATCGCGTGGCGGCACCGGAGACGCGCACGACCGGGCCGAAAAGCGTAACGAGACTCGTCAGGTAATACGGCGCCATGTCGAACAGCGGGCCGCCGCCAGGCTGGTAATAGAAGGCGGGCGCCGGATGCCACAGCTCGTGACCCGCGGATGCCCACTGCACCGATGCCGCGACCGGCTGGCCGATCGCACCGGAATCGAGCACCGCGCGGGCAGTCTGCACGCCGGTGCCCAGCACGGTGTCCGGCGCGCTTCCGACGCGCAGCCCGCGCGCGGTCGCGAGTTCGAGCATCGGCGTCGCCTCAGCGGGGCTCAACGCGAGAGGCTTCTCGGCGAAGACGTGCTTGCCCGCCGCAAGCGCGCGCATCCCGATCTCGACGTGTGCAGCCGGAATGGTCAGGTTCAGGACGGCGTCGATCCGCGGATCCGTCAGCAACGCGTCGACGGTCAGCGCCTCGACCCCCTGTTCGGCAGCCACCTCGGCGGCACGTGACTCATTCACGTCGGCGACGGCGACAAGACGCAGCCCGGGCAGCTTCGGGAACTCAGCGAAATACTGCGCACTGATGGTGCCGACGCCGATCACACCAACGTTGAGAGGGCTGCTGTTGAGCGGGCTACTGTTCAGCGGACTGCTGTTGTGCGGGCTGCTGCTGAGCGGGCCGCTGTTCAGCGGGCTGCCCACAGCAGGCCCCTCTCCACGATCGTGCGCACGTTCGGATTGTCGAGAACGTCGAGGCGGTGCCCGGGCGCCGAGACGAAGACCCGCCCCTTGCCCCACTGCCTGGTCCACACCGCGGGGGCCGTGACGGGGCGATTCCACGCATCCCACGGCCTCACCGACTGCGTGGTCGTCGCAAGCACGTCGTTGTATTCGTCGCTCAGCACCCAGTATTGCTCGGTGACGAGGTCGAAGTCCTCGATGCCCTCCGTGATCGGATGCGTCTTGCCGAGGTCGGTGATGTGCACGGTGTACGGAATGTAGTTGTCCGACTGCTCGCCGATGCGCTCGGCCGGGTCCTTGCCCGCGTGATGCGCGAACTGGCCGCCGATCATGTGAAGGTAGTCCGCGTTGTTGCGGTACGAGTCTGCGATGCCGCCGTGCCATCCGCCAAGACCGGTGCCGTTCAGCACGGCCTGCTGCAGCCCGGCGAACTCGTCCTTCTCGATGGTCGACATCGTCACGATCTGCAGAATCAGATCGACGGTGGCAAGGTATTCGGCATCGGTGTAAATCGCGGTCGATTCTTCGACACGCACCGTGAAACCATTGCGTTCGAGGAACGGAATCATCGAATCGGTGGTTTCGACGGGTTGATGCCCGTCCCATCCGCCACGCACGATCAGGGCGTTGCGGGGGCGAATTTCCGGAGACATAGCTGCTTTCTTTTACTCGTGTTTGGTAAGCCTTCGACCGCACGGTGCGGTCGAAGGTAACTACGGCGCCGTGTGACTACGGCGCGGTGTCACTACGGCCCTCTGTCACTTGGTGCTGAATGCGGCGTCGAATGCCGCGTCCGGCGCATCGAACGCGAGGCGTTTGACGAAGCCGAGGGCTTCAGGGGCGCCGACCAGGCGATCCATGCCCGCGTCTTCCCACTCGACGGAGAGCGGACCCTGGTAGTCGATCGAGTTCAGCATGCGGAACGCGTTCTCCCACGGCACGTCACCGTGACCGGTCGAGATGAAGTCCCAGCCGCGGCGCGGATCAGCCCAGGCCAGGTGCGAGGAGAGCCGCCCGTTGCGGCCGTTGGTCATCCGCTTCTTCGTGTCCTTCACGTGCACGTTGTAGATGCGATCGCGGAAGTCCCAGAGGAAACTGACCGGGTCGATATCCTGCCAGACCATGTGGCTCGGGTCCCAGTTCAGGCCGAACGCCTCACGATGCCCGATCGCCTCGAGCGTTTGCACCGTCGTCCAATAGTCATAGGCGATCTCCGACGGGTGCACCTCATGCGCGAACCGCACGCCCACCTCATCGAAAACGTCGAGGATCGGGTTCCACCGGTCCGCGAAATCCTGGTAACCGGCATCCACCATCGCCTGCGAAGCCGGCGGGAACATCGCCACATACTTCCAGATCGAGGACCCGGTGAACCCGGTGACCGTCTTCACACCCAGTTTCGCCGCCAGGCGCGCCGTGTTCTTCAACTCCTCGGCGGCACGCTGACGCACGCCCTCCGGGTCGCCGTCGCCCCACACCCGGTCGCTGAGAATGTCACGATGCCGCTGATCGATCGGATCATCGCACACCGCTTGACCCTTCAGATGGTTCGAGATCGCCCAGAAACCGAGGCCGTTCTTTTCCAGCACGGCTTTCTTGCCGGCGAGGTACTCCTCGTCGTCCCAGCGCCACGGATCCAGGTGATCGCCCCAACAGGCGACCTCCAGACCGTCGTAGCCCCAACCGCTGGCCAGTTCTGCAACCTTCTCGAACGGCAGGTCGGCCCACTGGCCGGTGAACAACGTGATCGGCCGGGTCATCGGTCTTCTCCTTCTTCTACTGCGGATGTCTGATTGCTCACGTCTGTCCACACGCTCGCGGCCGCGGCGCTGGTCTCGATCGACTCCAGCACCCGCTGCACCTGCAGGCCGTCGGCGAACGACGGCCGCGGCTGCCTGCCGGCCGCGATGTCCGCCAGCAGGTCGTAGACCTGATGCGAGAACGGGTGCTCATACCCGATCGCATGCCCCGTCGGCCACCATGCCGACATGTACGGATGCTCCGGCTCCGTCACCAGGATCCGCCGGAAACCCTGCAGCCCGGCCTCCTCGGTGCGATCGTAGAACTCGAGCTCGTTCATCCGCTCCAGGTCGAACGCGATAGCACCGTCCGAACCACTGAATTCGAGCCGAAATGCGTTCTTGCGCCCCGTGGCAAACCGGGTCGCCTCGAACGAACCGAGCGCACCGCCGGTCAGTCGGGCGGTGAACAGGGCGACGTCATCAACGGTGACCTTGCCACGCTCGCTCGAAGCCGTGCCGCCGAGCCCGACGGACTCGCCGAGCAGCGGACGCTCGGTGACGAGCGTCTGCAGCGTGCCGCTCACGCCGGTGATGCGCTGACCGGTGATGAACTGCACCGCATCGATCGCGTGCGCGCCGATGTCGCCGAGCGAACCGGAACCGGCCAACGCCTTGTCCAGGCGCCAGGTCATCGGTCCTTCCGCATCCACCAACCAGTCCTGCAGATACGCAGCGCGCACCTGACGCACCTCGCCAATGCGACCCGCCGCGACCAAGTCACGGGCGAACGTGATCGCCGGCACCCGACGGTAGCTGAACCCGACCATCGCGAACACACCGCGCGCCGCAGCGCGCTCGGCAGCCGCGGTCATCGCCTCAGCTTCCGCGACCGTGTTCGCAAGCGGCTTCTCGCACAACACGTGCTTGCCTGCATCCAGCGCGGCGATCGCGATCTCAACATGCGAGGCACCAGGACTGCAAATATCCACCAGGCCGATGTCTTCACGCTCGATGACACGGCGCCAGTCCGTCTCAGCCTCTGCCCAGCCGAAACGCTCCGCCGCAGCCTCGACCCGAGGCCGGTCCCGCCCGACGATCACAGACATCCGGGGCGAATACGGCAACTCGAAAAAGCGCGGCGCCACACGCCACGCCTGCGAATGCGCGGCGCCCATGAAGCCGTACCCGACCATCGCAACGCCGAGCGAAGGCTGACTCATTTCACGGACTCCTTCGTCTGGTGGATCTTCAGAAGTGAAATCTTGATGTTTCAGATCGGCGCGCGCACGCACTGTGGCAGCCGCTCGTATGAGTTCACGCTAGCCCTAACGCTCGAAGTGGCGCAAGTTTTAGACGTGGATCAAGAAACATATCGCTCGAGCTGTCGTAGAGGTGCATCAAAGGCCGCGTCGGCTGCGCGGAGCGAGGCTAGTGGCGTGGGACCGCGGTGCTGCCGCGCACGATCAGATTCGTCGCCAAATCCAGCCGAACGGTGCTGCGTTCCGGGTCGTCGCGCAGCGCCAACACCAGGCGCACGGCCTGCTCGGCCATCTCTTTCAGAGGCTGATGAACCGTGGTCAATTGCGGTCCAACCCAGCTCGCCGATGGCACGTCGTCGTAGCCGACGACCGACACGTCGTCCGGAATGCCGAGGCCGAGCGACCGAGCGGCCTGGTATACCCCGAATGCCTGCAGGTCGTTGCCCGTGAAGATCGCCGTCGGGCGATCAGAGCGCGACAACATCCGCGTGCCCGCCCCGAGCCCGTTTTCGTAGTGAAATTCGCCGTTCTCGATGAGGCTCGCATCGATCGGGATGCCCGCCTCGTCGAGTGCGGTGCGATAGCCCGAAAGCCGCGCGCGGGAACACAGCATGTCCATCGGCCCCGTGATGATGCCGATCCTGCGGTGGCCGAGCTCGACGAGATGCCGTGTTGCGACGAGTCCGCCCGACCAGTTCCCGGTGCCGACCGATGCCACGTCAGGCGCAGGGTCGCCGGCGGGGTCGACGACGACGAACGGGATACCCCGTGTGCGCATTTGGCGCTTGTGATCGGCGGAGAGATCAGAGAACAGCAGGAGCACGCCGGCCGGCTGACGCTGGAGCACGCCGTCGATCCAGTCGGCCGTTTGGGTATGACGATTTCCGCTCTCGGTGAGCACAACGCTCATGCCGTTCTCGCGCGCCACCCTGTCTGCTCCGCGAATGATCTCAAGGGACCACTCGCTGTCGATGTTCTCGAACACCAGCTCGATGAGACGACCCCGCGAGTTCTCCACGCCGCGGCGGCTGTAACCGGATGAGTGCAACAACTGCTCGATACGGTCGCGAACGGGCTCGGAAACTCCGGAACGGCCGTTGAGCACCTTGGACACGGTCGACATCGACACCGATGCGTCCCGTGCGATCTCGGCGAGTGTCGCTCGCTGAGACGAAACCTTTTGCACACTCATGGCGTTATCGTACTCACGAATCCGCGGATCTCGGGGGTTTTCTTTCCTCCGCCTGAAGCCCAATGGTGCCAGCTCAGGCCGGAGTGGACTCCCGTCACGGGCCGCGCGTGGACCGGTGTTGGTGCTCACTCGCTTGTGTTTCCGCGGGTCCGAGCAGCGGTGTTGACTTCCAAGGCCTGGGGATGAATACTGAAGCCGTCGCAACGAAATATTGCTGAATAGCGAGCGACACTTGCATTCAATGTCGAATCGTGGTCGCCCGAGGCATCGGCGACTCGGAAGGAACCTGCTATGGCTTCTCAATCCACGGGTGCAGCATTCACCCGCCGCGGCTTTATCGGACTCGCAGGTGGCGTCGCAGCCACCTCGCTCCTCGCTGCTTGTTCCAGCGGAGGCGGTGGTGGCGCCAGCGGTTCCGCTAAGGCCATCAAGTTCTGGAACATGCCGTGGGGTAACACGGACTTCAATAAGCTCGACAAGACGATCACGCTGGCGTACAAACCGGCTTCTGGTCTGGGAGCGGCAAGCTACCAGGAAATCCAGTGGGCGAACTTCACCCAGACGTTTGCCTCGGCGGTTGCGTCGAACACCGGCCCTGCCGTCAGTTCTGGCGGTGGAACTCAGGCCTTCCAGTTCGCACAGCAGGGCAAGATCGCGTACGCGGACAGCCTGCTCGCCAGCTGGAAGAAGAACGGCATCTACGACGACTTCTTCGACGGGCTCGTCGACACGATGAAGACCGATCAGGGCTACGCGGCCGTGCCGTATAACCTCGACGTGCGCATCTCGTGGTACAACAAGGCTCTGCTCCAGCAGGCCGGGGTTCAGCCGCCGACCACGTGGGACGAATACAAGACCGTGTGTGCAGCGCTCAAGAAGATCGGCGTCTACGGCTTCGGGCTCGGCGCTGGTGCCGGTAACTTCACTGGCAGTCACATCCTGACGGCGTTCATGATCAACAACGGCGGCGGTCTCTTCAATGCCGACAAGAAGCCGGACTGCGCCACCCCCGAGAACATCGAGGCGATGACGTTCATCCTCGACCTCGTGAACTCCGGCTACTCCGACCCGGCGGGTGCCACATACACCAGCGCGAACGTGCAGGCGCAGTGGAAGGCGAAGAAGTTCGGTTTCGGCTGGGACGGTGCGGGCCTCGCGGCCAGCGTCGGCGGAGATGTCGTCAGCGACATGGTCGTCGGCAGCCCGTTGACCAGCCCGAGCGGCAAGAAAGGTGGACTGTACTTCCCGAACAACATCATGATGTACAAGAACACCCCGAACCAGAAGAGCTCCGAGGCGTTCCTCACGTACTACTACCAGAACATGAAGAAGCTGTGGACCTCGAACACCGGCATCGGCTTGCCTCCGCTGAAGTCCATCGCGGCTACCAGTGAGTTCAAGTCGGATCCGAACAACGTGAAGATCGTGAACGAGTGGCAGCCCATCTTCAAGACCTGGGCCGCACCGGGCGGCAGCGGGCTGTTCTACAACATTGCCAACACCGTTGACGGCACCGCCCCGATGACAACCTTCTCCCAGGCTATCCTCGGTGGTAAGACTGATGCCAAGACCGCGCTGACCACGCTGCAGAGTTCAATCGAAGGGCTCATGAAGTAACACTCAGAATCGGGTGGGTCCCAGCGAAAGCGGGGCCCACCCGTTTCACCATCACGAAGACCTTCGAAGGAGAAGTACATGTCGACCGAGTCCATGGCCGGAGCGCTGAGAAAGGCGCGCAGAGGCGTGGGGAACGCCGGTTCGGGTCGATCGCCCGACACGGGTAGGCGCAAGAGCACCACCTCGCATGCGAGAGCATTCGTGCTATTTGCGTTGCCGTCGGTGATCCTGCTGCTGCTCCTGAACCTGTACCCGGTGATCTACGCGGGGCTGCAATCGCTGCGCAACGGTGATCTCCTGAGCGCGGGAGATTTCGTCGGCCTGGCGAACTACTTCTCCGTACTGCAGTCCCCTGTCTTCTGGCACGCCGCCGGCTTCACGGTCGTCTTCACCGTGGTCGGAGTGTTCGGCAGCTGGGCCGTCGGCCTCGGCCTTGCGCTTCTGCTCCGCACCCGGATCCCGGCGAACGGCCTCTTCAAGGTCCTCCTGCTGCTGCCATGGGTCGTTCCCGTGGTTGTTTCGGCCACCTCGTGGAACTGGCTCGTCGCCACCCCGCAGTCCCCCCTGCCGATGCTCGCGCAGGCCCTCGGCCTCGGCAATGTGCTGTTTCTCGCGGATCCGCTGCTCGCGCAAATCCTTGTCTGCGTCTTCAAGGTGTGGATCAGCTTCCCCTTCATGATGATGATGATGGCTGCCGCCCTCGCATCCGTCGACGTCAACGTCTATGAGGCGTCCAAGGTCGACGGCGCCAGCGGTTGGCAGACCTTCCGGCAGATCACGCTTCCGATGATCTCCCGCTCGACGTACATCAGCTGGATTCTGATGACGATTTTCTGCGTCAACGACTTTCCGACCATCTTCCTGCTCACAGGCGGCGGCCCGGTTAACGCCACACAGTCGCTCGTCGTGATGGCCTACATCACCGTGTTCCAGAACTTCCAGACCGGCCCCGGTGTGGCAATCGCGTTCATCATGACGATCGTTCTCGTGGTCATCGCAACGTTGCTCTACCGTCAGATCCGAAAGGTGAACATCGAATGAGCGCCGAAACTGAAGAAGCGTCACTCACCGGTCATCTGCAGATCGGTGTGATCGCAGGCAAGCGCCGCACGTTGACTCAGGCTCAGGAGCGCGGCAAGTGGTGGCGTTTCGTCGCCATCCTGATCATTGCCGCGGTTGTGCTGGTGCCGATCATCTCTGTGCTGATCCTCTCCCTCGAGCCGTCGCTGGGCAGCAAGGCCACAGGATGGACGCTGGAGAACTTCGGCCAGGTCTTCACGGAAACCTCCGTCGGAACCTGGCTCCAAAACAGCCTTGTCGTCACACTCGTGACCGTTATCATCGCCGTGGCGGTCGCAGCGCCGGCCGGCTACGTGCTGTCACGTGGGCGCAGCAAGCTCGTCTCCAGCTACTCGCTGATCTTGTTCATCGTTCAGTCGTTGCCCATCGTGACCGCGGTCATCCCGCTGTTCATCCTGTTCGCGCAGATCGGCCTTGTCGACAATCTGGCCGGCGTCACCATCATCTACGTGGGCTCGACCATGTCGGTCGCCGTGTGGATGATGGCAGCGTACTTCGACTCGATCCCGATCTCGCTCGAAGAGGCCGCCTGGATGGACGGCTGCTCTGTATTCGGCGGCTTCATGCGCATTGTCCTGCGCAACTCGTTGCCCGGGGTGCTCTCAACTGCGATCTTCGCGTTCCTGCTCGCATGGAACGACTACCTGGTCGCGGTCGTGTTCCTGCGTTCCGACCAGAACTACACCCTCCAGATCGGACTGCAGACCTTCTTCCAGCAGAACCAGACCAACTGGGGCCTCGTCATGGCGGTCGCGGTCATCATGATGTTGCCTCCGGTGATCTTGTTCTCGGTTCTGAACAAGTACTTCAGCGTGGGTGGCATCGGCGGCTCGCTTGCCGGCAAATAGTTCGAACGAGCTCTTCACATCAACGATCCGTGCAGCGGTCGACCGAATCATCCCGGCCGACCGCTGGCCCGGCGGGTGGGACGGCGGCGTCGCAAACTACGTCGAACCTGCGAACCGAGATCTCGATTGGGCGACGCCCTCGCTGCACTGGCTGAACGCGGCGCTCGACACGGCCGCACTCGCGCTGGGCGCCGACCCGTTCGCCAGATTGACCGAACAGCAGCAGGATGCGATCCTCGCCACCCTCGAGGCGGCCCCGGCCGACCCGGATGCCGCGGGTCATTTCACCGCGCTGCGCCGCATCTGCTGGGAAGGTTTCTACGCGGCATCCGACAGGCACAATCCGATCGGGCTGGAAATGGTTGGTTTCCGCGCGGTGCCAGAGGATGTCATACCCGTGGAGCCGGACCCGATCGACGGCCCGCGGCCCGAGCAGGTGCGCGCGGGCTACGACGCGATCGTGATCGGGAGCGGGCCGGGCGGCGGCGTCGCGGCAGACACCCTGACCAAGGCCGGCAAGACCGTTTTGTTGATCGAACGCGCGCTCCCGCTGCCGAACGCGGCGCTGCGTGGCGATCACCTCCATGGCAAGCGCAACGCTGTCTACTGGCCGTCCGCGGGCCCGGGGCTCGGGCATCCGCGGCTCGCCTATCTGCCTGGCGGAGAGGACCGCGTCATCGATGGCACGGGCGACGCGTCTCTGTACGGACTCAACGCCATGGTCTTCGGAGGCGGCACCCGCCTGTGGCAGGGGATGGCGTGGCGGTTCCTGCCGGAAGACTTCGAGATGAAGAGCCGTTACGGCAATCCGGACGGCGCCAGCCTGGCCGATTGGCCGATCGGATACGACGATCTCGAGCCGTACTACACACGAGCGGAATGGGAACTCGGTGTCTCCGGCACGGAGGGCGGGCTGACGTCGCGCACTCCTCGGTCGGCCGGCTATCCGATGCCGCCGATGCCGAGCGAACCGACACGCGAACGCCTCGGCGCGGCCGCGGAGTCGCTCGGCTGGGGCTGGGGCCCGATCCCACTGGCCATCAACAGTGTGCCGCACGACGGCAGGCCCGCCTGCGTGCTGTGCCCGCAGTGCGTCGGGCATGCCTGCCCGGTCAACGCCAAGAATGGGTCGAATAACACATTCATCCCGCGTGCTGTCGCGACGGGATTGTGCGATGTGTTGTACGACGCCGAAGTCATCCAGGTGCGCGACGGTGTGAACATTGCCGGGGTGACGATCATGGCATCCGCGTCGGGCGCGCCCGTCGAGCTCAACGTGAACGCCGACGTCGTGGTCGTTTCAGCGGGCGCCGTCGAGACGCCGCGACTGCTGCTGGCCAGCGGGATCGGCAACGACGAGCTTGGGCGGCATCTGCACGATCACCGCTTCGTCACCATGCTCGGCACGATGGACGAAGCCGTCAAACAATACATCGGCCCCGGCCACTCGGTCGCGACTCTCGATCACGTGCACGGCCGGAGCATCCCGTGGGGCGGTGGTGTGATCGTCGACCTGATGAGCCTGCTTCCGCTCACCTCGGCGTCGGAACCGTCGATGCCGGGCGTGCCGCTGTGGGGTGCAGGACACAAGGAGTGGATGCGCGGCGACCGCTCGCACGCGTTCGGCGTCTTCGGCATCGGCCAGGAGATCCCGATGGCGTCGTCGCGTGTCACCCTCGCTGACGGCCTTCACGACCGTTGGGGCAAACCCGTGGCCGCACTGCGCAAAGACGTGCACTGGGCGTCAGTAGAAGTCGAGGAAGGCATGGCGACGCAGGGCGCAGCCTGGCTGAGCGCCGCGGGTGCTCGCGACATCCGTCGTCAGCTTGGCACGGCCACCGCATCGGCCGCCGGTGAGCACTCCAGCGGTACAGCACGGATGGGCACGTCTCCCGAAACGTCCGCGACGGATGCCTACGGCCGCGTTCACGGAACGAAACGCGTCGTCGTCTGCGACGCGTCGCTGCACCCGACCAACGGCAGTGTCAACCCGACTCTGACGATCGTGGCGAATGCGATGCGCGTCTCCGACCACCTCGTGCAGGACTGGCCACGGTGAGGGTATCTTCGATGGGGAGCGCACCCGCGGAAGGCCCGGCCGCCACCCGGTATTTCCCCGGCTGTACGCGAAGCGCACCAGCGTGCAACCAATCGACAACGGCGTCGGCGAGACGAATAGAGTCATCCCACACTGCCAGTCGCTCAAGCGGGAACTCCAGTTCAACCATGCGATGTTCTCTGGGGGCAAGACGCAGTCGCTGATACGCGACCAAAATGCGCAGGGGTGCGGCGATGGGAAGACCCGCCGGTGGCAGCGCGTACAGCTGCACCAGCTCATCAGCCTCGCGGTCGCCGACATTCCGCACCGAAACCGCCGCTCGCACGCTGGCTTCGCCCGGGCGCGGCTCGAACGCGGCATGCCTGTGCGTCGCCGCTGGAGCTGTCGCGGTGCCGTCGACGAGCTCGACCGACTCGTACAACACCTCGGAATATGTGCACCCGTGTCCGATCGGAAACGCGTACGCGTCAGGCTGGTGTCGGTACGTGGCCCGCTGCTTGGCCGTGTCATAGTCGAACAGATCACCCGCCTGCTCCGGATACGCCGGCCAGGATTGGGCAAGACGACCGCGCGGCTCCCGGTCACCGCTGAACACATCGACGAGGCCATGGCCCAGTTCCTGGCCACCGTGGCTCGACCACGCGATGGTCGCGGCATCCCGCACGCCTTCCGGAAGCACATAGGGATAACTTGAGATCACGGTCAGCACACAGCGCCCGTTTGCCTCGTGCGCCGTTCTCCACAGCTCGGCGGCCGACTCCGGCAGCATGAGGTGCGGGCGGTCCTCAGTCTCCCGCCCAGCGAGGTGCGGGTCATTCCCCACTGCGACGAAGACGACATCGGCGGATGTCGCCAGCTGGGCAATCGACGCTTGACCTGACACGATCGTGCGTACCACGAAATGCTCGGCATGTTCGATCATGACCGCCTCGGCAGCCAGCAGTCCGGAGTCGCGCATCACCCGCACCCAGCGCCCGGAACCGAGGTGCAGGAGCGACCACGTGCCGTCGCCGTGCACGTGGCGCCGGAAACTCTCTTGCACCACCCATTCGCCCACTGAATCGGCGTCCGCGTGCATCGGCCAGCTCGCTCCGGTCAGCAGGCGCCCGCTGGAGTGCGACCTCAACGTGAGGATGCCGTCACCCCAGTCCGTCACGTCGAAGTGAGCCGCCCCGGTCACCTCGGCTGCTGCGGCTTCGACCTGCGCCCCGCTCGTCGTGCTCGTGACGTAGTGACCCGTCGACGTCGATCGAAGCGCCACGGTGTCAGCGCCCGTGACCAGCTCGACGCGCGACGAGGGGTACCGCTCGGCGAGCGCCGTCGCCAGCCCTACCGAATACGGCGGTGTGCCCGAATACCAGTCAGTGAGCACGGCGTCGCCCATCGGCCCGACGACACCGATCACGCCTGGATCGGCGAGCGGTAGCACACCGACATCGTTGCGCAGTACGACGACGGCACTCGCCGCGACTTCCCGGGCGAGCTCGCGCGAGGCGGGCGCATCGATGGCATCCGCCCCAATGGACGCGTATGGGTCGTCGCCGCCGTCGAACTCACCGGTGCGCAGACGCAGTTCCAGCAAACGCAGAACCGCCGTGTCGATGTCGGCCATTGTCAGCTGCCCGGTAGCAATCGCCTCGTTCAGATACCCGATGGTCGGCGCGGCATCCGCGTCGTTGTCGGTGAACGAGTCCATGCTCGAACGAACGAGCGCGGCGCTGGCCGACACATGATCGGGGTACGCGCGCTGCGTCGTCACAAGAAGGCTCCGCGCACCGGCGTCGGAGACGAACGCGATCGATTCGTGCACCCACGACCGCGCCTCGCCCACAAGTTCGGGCTGCGTATGCGCGGGAACACCGTTCACCCGGTTGTAGGCGAGCATCACGGCGCCAGCGACACCGGACTCGATCGGTCCGCGAAACGCAGGAAGTTCCTCCTCGTGCAGTGTGCGAAGCGACATGTTGGACGAGGTGGTCGACCGGTCGGCCTCGTTGTTGTAGGCGAGGAAGTGCTTGAGCGTCGGCACGGTGCGCCAGACGCGTTCGTGATCGCCGCGCAGCCCCCGTGAATAAGCTGTCGCGAAGTGCGCCGTAAGCTGCGGGTCTTCCGAATACCCCTCCTCGTTGCGCCCCCAGCCGGGATGGCGCAAAGTGTTGACCACAGGCGCCCACACGTTCAGGCTCACAGAATTGTCGAGGGCATGCTTGGCCCGCACCTCGGTCGAGGTAACCGCGCCGACCGCCCGCAGCAGATCGATGTCCCAGGTGGCCGCCAGCCCGACCGCCTGAGGGAAGACCGTGCCTGTGCCCAGCCATGCCACGCCGTGCAGCGCCTCGCATCCAGTGTGGAAAGCGCGCATGCCGAGCCGTTCGACAGCGGGAGCCGCCTGATGCAGCATGGAGATGCGCTCCTGCGGGGTAAGCCGCACGAGGAGATCCAAGGCCCGGTCTGCGATGGAAAGATCGGTCCGACGGAATGCGTCGTCGTGAGATGTCACTGGTTTTCGCCTTCCCGGTGCGGTTCACCGATCGGCTCGTCGCCTATCTGATTGTTGATCGGCACGGCGAGGTCGCCCGCGCCCTGGATGCGCGCGATCGCGTCGCCCACTTGCAAAGCCCACGGCGCGCGGGCGTCGTCGCTGCTGGCAATGATGCGCGGGCCGTCGCGGCGCACGCGGTATGCGGTGTCGGCCGTCCCGTCGTGCCCAGGCACGATCGTCACGCGATCGTAGCCGTCGGGCAGTTCGAAGCATCGTAGCGTCACGCCGTGCGCCCAGTCATAGTCGGGCCGGTCGTCCCTGGATCCCATTGGAAGCACCGTTCCGGGTCTCACCAGCAGAGGAAGGGAATCGAAATCGTGTCGCTCGGCCAACCAGCGGTAGCCGTCACGCGTAGAGCCGTCGAGCAGCGAGGTCCACCGCCCCTCCGGCAGGTAGTACTCAACGGAGCCGTCTTCGGTGAACACGGGCGCGACCAATAAGGCGTCGCCGAGCATGTACTGGCAGTCCGCGTCGTGACCACCGCGGTCGTCGGGGAATTCGAGCACCATCGGACGCATCATCGGGGTTCCCTCGGTATGCGCTTGACCGGCAGCACCCGCGAGGTAGGGCATCAGCGTCATCTTGAGCTTCGTGAAGGCTTTGGCGATATCAACCGACTCTTCGTCGAAAGCCCAAGGCACGCGCACCGAATCCGACCCGTGCAGACGAGAGTGGGAGCTCAGCAGGCCGAACGCGAGCCAGCGCTTGAAGAGCGCGGGGTCCGGCGTGCCCTCGAACCCCCCGATGTCGTGGCTCCAGTAGCCGAAACCTGACACGGCCAGCGACAGGCCGCCGCGCAGCGACTCTGCCATGGACGCGAAAGACGAATCGGAGTCACCGCCCCAGTGCACCGGGAACTGCTGGCACCCCACGGTGGCCGACCGGGCGAAAACGATCGCGTCGCCTATGCCGCGGCTGCGTTCCAGAGCCCGAAAGACGGCTCCGTTGTAGAGTTTCGCGTAGTAATTATGCATACGGGTCGGGTCGGATCCGTCGTACCAGACGACTCCGTCGACGGGAATCCGTTCACCGAAGTCGGTCTTGAACGCGTCGATACCCTGATCCATCAGACCCTCGAGTTTGCCGATATACCACTCGCTCGCCGCGGGGTTCGTGAAGTCGACGAGCCCCATGCCCGCCTGCCACAGATCCCATTGCCAGATGCTGCCGTCACTGCGCTTGAGTAGGTATCCAGCCTCGACCGCCTCCGCGAACAGCGCGGACCGCTGAGCGATGTAGGGATTGATCCAAGCGGAGACGTGCAGCGACTTCTCGTGCAGGCGCCTGAGTTGGCCCTCCGGATCGGGGAAGAAGCGGGTATCCCATTCGAAATCGGTCCACTGGAACTCGCGCATCCAGAAGCAGTCGTAGTGGAAAACACTCAACGGGATGTCACGCTCGGCCATTCCGTCCACGAAGGCGTTCACCGACTGCTCATCGTAGCTGGCCGTAAAAGACGTGGTCAGCCACAGCCCGAACGACCAGGCCGGCACCCGCGCGGGGCGACCGGTGAGCGCAGTGTATCGGCGCAGCACGTCCTTGGGCGTGGGCCCTGCGACCACGTAATACTCAAGTGACTCGCCAGCGACCGAGAACTGCACCCGTGAGTTGACCTCTGAGCACACCTCGAACGACACGTTCGCGGGATCGTCGACGAAGACACCATACCCTCGGCTGGTCAAGTAGAACGGAATGTTCTTGTAGGCCTGCTCGCTCGACGTTCCGCCGTCGGCGTTCCAGGTGTCGACTACCTGTCCATTCTTGACGAACGCTCCGAATCGCTCTCCCAAGCCGTACACCCGCTCCCCTGGCGCGATCGAGAGTTGCTGATGCATCCAGGTTCCGTCACCGGTGATGTGCCCGACGGATCGGGGCTGCGAGCTGGTCAGCACGGCGCCGTCCGACTCGAAGTCAAATCGCCACGGACCTTTCCGATCCACCCGGACTCTGAGATTGCCAGACTCGAGCACTCCGCGCTCCTCATCGATGCCGATCGTCGGGCGGAAGGATGCGTCGGCGAACGTCTCGAAGTCAGGCCCGCGGTGCACAGCACCAGCATGCCGCTCCACTCGCACTTTGATGACACCCGGCATGGGCGCCGAGAAGGTGAGCGTCAGCATCGCCAGGTTGAGGGTGTCACTACGGTGCCGTATCGCACTAGTTGGCGCATAAACCGTCATGGTGCCCGCATCCCTATCGGCCCGGATGTCGTCGACCTCGACCGCATACAGCGGTGCCAATCCCGGTCTGGTCAGCCAATATCCATCGGTAAATTTCACCTCGTGCACCCTTCGATTAGCACTACTACCGCGCCGGGCGCCACCGTTGCGGCACCGTCGACATCTTCATCGGTCAAGAGGTCGTGCATGGTTGTAGAGAGCGTGACCCGGGCCGTCTCCGGACCGTGATTGAGTAGGAACAATGCCGTTCCGCGCTTCACCGCCTCGAGACCGCTCGGCAAGGCCTGTTCGGGAAGACCCGCTTCCTGCAACGCTCCCGTGACGCCCGCATCACTCAGCGCCTCATCGAGAACCGCGGTAAGCAGATTTTCGGAGACAACGCCGCCCAGATACCACGCACAGCCTTCGCCGAAGCGTTGACGCGACACAGCGGGAAGCCCGGCAAGTGCGCCGTCGCCGTATGTCGCCAGGACATCGGCACCATCGGTGCGCAGTCGCTCGCCGAACACGGTCGCGGTTTGATCGCCGATCGGCGCCGCATCCCAGCTCGGATCGACGAGGAGAGGCGTGGGCGCATCGGGCAGCCCGATCCATTCTTCCCCGCTCACGCCCACGAGCTCGCTCAGCAATACGGGCGAACGGCCTTGGAGAATGTGTCCTCTATCATCGGCGACTCCGCTGAATGGGCCAACCAGCACACGAGTTCCTGCGGCCACGGCACGGCGGAGCGCGTCCGCCGCATCCGGCCTGATCACATAACTGTGTGGCACGAGCACCAGTCGGTATCCGCTCAATTCAGTTCCGGGCCGCACGATGTCGGCCGCCACCCCCTGGCGCCAGAGCACTCGATACCAGCGTTGGAGCTGTTCGAGCGTCCGCAGCTTCTCAGTGGGTCGCGCCGGTTCCTCACCCGCCCACCACGACGTCCAGTCGAACAGAATGGCCACCGACGCGTCGATGCGACCGCCCACGACCCCCCGAAGTCGCCGTAAGTCGCTGCCGATCCGCTCCACGCCACGGAAGACCTCGGTGTCAGCGCCGGCATGCGGCAGCATCGCAGAATGGAAGCGCTCCGCGCCGGTCGGGGGCTGCCGCCATTGGAAGAAGCAGACGCCATCCGCGCCGCGGGCGACTGCCTGTAGGGAGGTCAGACGCGCCTGCTCCGGCGACTTCGGCAGGTTGTGCTCGCGCCACGATACGGCGCTTATCGCCTGCTCCATGAGCAGCCACGGCCGTCCGCGCCCGAGGGAGCGCATCAGGTCCTGGACTAGCGCTGTATCGCACGGGGCGTCGGAGGAAGCCGGGTCGGGATACTGATCGTCGGCAATCACATCGACCTCGTCGGCCCACGACCAGTAGTCCACGTGGGGAAAGAAGCCCATGAAATTGGTCGTGATCGGTTGAGTGGCGCCCGCTGCCCGGATGGCATCGCGTTGTTCCGTGTAGCACTGCAACAGCTGGTCCGATGTGTATCGCCGGAAGTCGAGTGACTGCGTCGGGTTGATCAGATAGGGCGCCCGACGGGGTGGCAGGATTTCGTCGAACGAGCCATACCGCTGCGACCAGACGGCCGTGCCCCACGCTTCGTTGAGCTGGTCGATTGAACCGTACCGGCGGCGCAGCCAGTTGCGGAACTCGCGCGCTGCCTCGTCACCGTAGTCGAGCTGACCGTACTCGTTTCCGATGTGCCACAGACGTACCGCAGCATGATCTGCGTAGCGCTCGACCAGGTCGCGCGTGATCGCCAGGGCGTGGTCACGGTAGACAACGGAGGCCGGCGAGAACTGATTACGGGAGCCCGGGACCAAGCGCACGCCGTCGCGATCCACCGGGAGCGTCTCGGGATGCCGTAGCGCCAGCCATGCAGGGGGCGATGCCGTCGGCGTTGCCAAATCGACCGCGATGCCGTTGCTGTGCAGCAGATCGAGCACCTCGTCGAGCCAGTCGAAGTTCCGTTCGCCGGGAACCGGCTCGATCGTCGCCCAGCTGAAGACGCCGATGGTGACCAGGTTGACACCGGCACGCACCATGAGGTCGACATCCTGCGCCCACACGCTACGCGGCCATTGCTCGGGGTTGTAGTCACCACCGAAGCAGAGGCCAAGATCGGCACAAAGCGCCGCGAAGTCCGCACCGGACGACCGACCCGTTGCAGGAGTCGGTTCCAGCACATTATTTGCGACATCGTCTGCCACATCGTCGAAGCGCTTCACCAGGCAACCTTATAAGATGTGTGCGAGTGATGTCCACGCGGCGTCGATACGCATTCGCATTCCCGGCCGATCGGCGTCGGGAAGCGGCACGTGCGGGAAAGGCAGGAGCGCCCAGATGGTCACAATCGCCGACGTTGCGCAAGAGGCAGGCGTCTCCATCTCGACCGTGTCCTATGTGATGAGTGGCAAGCGAACGATTTCGCCCGAGACCCGTCGACGCGTCGAGCGCGCGATCAGCGGACTTGGATTCAGCCCGCATGCCGGAGCCCGTTCACTGGCATCCCGCTCCACAAACGTGATCGGTCTGCAGATCCCGCTACGCTCAGGCGTCGACGTGCATGTGGTCATGGAGGTCGTAAGCGGGGTTGTGGCGAGGGCACGCACGCACGGCTATGACATCCTGCTGCTCACCAGCGACGACCCGCGGGGCATGGAGCGCGCCGCGAAAGGTTCGATGGTGGATGCCCTGCTCCTCATGGACATCGAATCCGACGATCCGCGAATAAGCGTGCTCACACACCTCGAGCAGCCGAGCGCACTAATCGGGCTACCCGAGGGTCGTCGCAGCATACCCTGCATCGACTTCGACTTCGAAGAAGCCGGCTGGCTCGCAGTGGAACGCCTTGTCGCACAAGGCCACCGCAGCCTGGCACTGATCGGGTCGCCCGCCGAGGTGATGGCGAGGCACACGTCGTACGCGGATCGCCTTGCACGGGGGTTCCTCGCAGCGTGCGCAGCGTCGGGCGTGGTGGGCACCGTGCATGCGTGCCCAGGCGACGCCGGTGCAACGACCGTCGTCGAGGAGGTGCTTGCGGCAGTTCCCAAAGTTACGGGCTTCTTAGTGCACAACGAAGCGGCCCTTCCGCATGTGTACGCGCAGTTGATCGAGGCCGGAGTCCACACGCCGGCGGCGCCAGCCATCGTAGCGCTCTGCCCCGAAGACGTTGCACTCGCTGTCCCCGGGCCCGTGGACAGCATCGCCGTGCCGGCCGAAGCAATCGGAGCTGCGGCTGCCGACGTCATCTGCGACATGATCGACGGCGGCACTCCTCCCAGTGTGCGGCTCATCGCGCCGTCGCTTACCGTGCGGACGAAATCTGCCGCGCCGCAAAAGTGAGGCCACTGTGGAGGCGAGGCAGCGGGCATCGACATGAAGATTGATCCGAACAGCAAGACCTTTCATGGAGCATCGACTTTCGTGATGTTCGTCGCACTGAACGTGCTCTTTGTCATCACGTGCATTCCTGTGATCACCATCGGAATGGCAACGAGCGCGCTGTTCGAAGCGACCCTGCGGTATTCGGACGATGAGGGCGGACAACTTATCAATGACTATCTGACGGCGCTGCGGCGCAATGCCGGGCGCGCAACGGCCGTCTACCTGTGCTTGGTTGCGCCACTCGTAGCGCTCGCGTTCAGCGGGCTGTTCTGGCTGTTTCAAGGCGGCATCGTCTCGTTGGCGGCAGCGATCGTCGCATTCCTCGGCGCGGTCTACCTGTTCACAGCGTTCCTCTACGGCATGGCGCTAGTGGCACGCTACCGAAATTCGGTGCGCCAAACCGTCAAGAACGCGATGCTGCTGTCGGTGGTCGAACCGTGGCGCACCTTCGTGCTGGCGGTCATCCCCGCCACTGTCGTTAGCCTCACCGCCGTGTTCCCCGTGTTCATCGTAATCGTGGCGACAATCGGGTTCTCGGTCGGCGCATATGCGGTCGCGCTCCTGTTCCGCAGCGTGTTCGCCAAACACTAGCGTCAGGCGATGACCGCCGCGTGAAGGGGCGGGGTCGCAAGACCCCGCCCCGTTACCGATCGAGTCAGCCGAACTTCTTGGCCACTGCGAGGCGGGCGGCGTTCTGCGCCTTCGCGTGCTCCATGTCGACCTTCAGAACCTTCTGATAACCAAGCCCATTGACGGTCGTCTGCATGTCTTTGAGCAACGAGTTGAACTGCGACTTGCTGGTCGCCATCGACATCTTCCAGGAGTCCTGGACGATCACAGCCTTGATCTGGTTGCGCAGCGTCTGGATCTCCGAGTTGTCCTGCGGAGCGACGTAGCCCGATCCGGGAGCGACGATGATCTCCCCTTTGTCCCTGAGGTAGGCCATCGTGGTCGCAGCATCGCCCATGTGGCCCGCCCAGCTCTTCGTGAGGGGATTGGCGATCAGCTTCTCGTAGCTCGGCCACATCTGATACATGTACGGGTAGCCGGTCGACGGGTCTTTGTCGACTGCGGTCACGGTCGTTACATTCAGCGCGGAGACACCCTTGGTGAAGGTCCCCTGACCCCACGTGGAAGGCACCTGGTCTGTTGCGCCGCCCAGGAAGGCGTTCTTGCCGAACGCGTTCAGCGCGGGCTTTCCCGACGTCAGTTCCCAGGTGAGCCCCTTCGGGCCGGCGGCCGAACCGGTCTGGCTCCCGTTCGCATACACACCGTCTACCGAATACAGCCAGTCGATGAAAGCCGCAACGCGCTGCGGATCCGCGGCCTTGGACCCGATCCCGATGGAGTAGTTGCTGTTGCCATACACCTCGGAGCCGTAGGAGAAGATCTTCATGTCTTTCAGCGGCACGATCTCGAACCCGCGGCCGGCCGCCATGTTCGTGTCCGTGTTGTAAGCGGGTTGCGCCAGCCAGGGCCAGAACGAGAACAGCACCTGCCCGGTCTGATACTTGGCAAACAGAGTCGAGTAATTCTGCGTCGGCGAGTCCGGATCGACAAGCCCGGCTGCGTTCGCATTGAAGAAGAACTTGAGAGAGCGCACATAGTGGGAGTCGGAGTCGACGATGCTCTCATAGGATGACCCGTCGGCGGCCGCCAGCACGAAGCCCATTTCGTCGAAGCCGTAGTAGCACGCCGGCTGCTTCGCGTTATTCATCATGTTGCCGTCCCAGTCCTTGAACAAGGACACCGCGTAGACGGACTTTCCGTTGGGTGCGGTGGGCTCAGCATGCTGCATGTCTGCCAGCACGGGAATCAAGTCCTCGAGCGTGTCGATCTTCGGGAATCCGACCTTGCTGTAGACGTCCCAGCGCACGTACGGCCCGAAAGTCGGGTCCGTGCCCTCAGAGGATTGCGTGGGCTTCAGGCTCGACACCGACGTCGGGAAGGCGTACGTGCCCTTCTTTCCCTTGTTGGTGAAGGCCACCGCGGTGTCATACTTCTTTGTGGCCGTCATGTTCTTGTAGTAAGTCGACGCATCCAGAAGCAACCCACCCTTCAGCGACTCGTCAAGGTGCTGCGACGAGCCCAAGACCACCAGGTCGCCTAGTTCTCCGGCCGCTGAGCGGGTGTTGAAGAGCGTTTCGCCGCCTCCCGCCACGTTGGGCGCGATGACGTTGAGCTTCATGTTGAACTTCTCTTCGACGAGTTTGGCGAACCATCCAGTCTGGATGCCCTGGTAGTTCGCGAGGTCGTCGAAGACGTCGATGGTGATCGGCTTGGACCACTTCGTCGGAAATGCTCCGGATTTACCGGCCGCCGATGTCGTCTCGCCATTGACCAACGTGCAGCCTGCCAACGTGGCCGGTGCTAGAGCCGTGACGAATGCCGCGGTTATGAACTGTCTGCGCTTCATTGCATACCTTTCTTGGATTCTTTGGATCGCGAAATCGGCGCCGTCAACCCTTGACGGCACCGAGCATGATCCCCTTCACGAAAAAGCGCTGGAAGAGGGGGTAGACGAAGATGATGGGCAGCACGACGACCACGGCGACTGTCATCTGGATCGAGGTGGGGGTCTGCGTGGTTGCGGCGTTGGCGATCGAGCTGAGATTGCCCCCGGCCGCGTTCTGGGCGGCCTGCGCCAGGCTGTTCGCCTGGTTGATGAACATGTAGAGCAGGTACTGAAGCGTGTACAGGCTCTGATTGGTGATGTAGATCAGCGTGTCCTGGAACATGTTCCATTGGGCAACGGCGGAGAAGATCGCGACCGTAGCCAGAATCGCCGTCATGTTGGGCAGATAGACGCGGAAGAACACCTGAAAGATGTTGGCGCCGTCCATCTCGGCCGCCTCCTGCAGCGACTGGGGCATCGACTCGACGAACGTCTTGACGAGGATGATGTTGAAGGGCTGCACAAGGTACGGGATCACGTACACCCAGAAGTTGTTCGTCAGACCCAGACCCCGGATGATCAGGAAGACCGGAATCAGCCCTGCGCTGAAATACATCGTGATAACGGTGAACCGATACCAGAACGCCCGCGCCCACATGCGTTCCTGGGTGAACATGAACCCCAAATACGCAGAGACGAACACGGTGCCCACCGTGCCGAGCACTGTGCGCGCCACGCTCACAGCCGCTGCCAGCGTGAGTCCCTGCAGTTGGAACACCTGTCCATAGTTCGAGAGGTGGAAGCCGATCGGCCAGAATCGCACGTCGCCGAGTGCCGCCAGATTGTTGGCGCTGACTGAATTGATGATCAGGTAGTAGAACGGATACGCGCAGATCAGCGCGAACAGAGCGAACATTGCGTAGTTGACGACGCTGAAGGCCTTCTCGCCCTTCGTGCGTCGTAACCGCTTGGAATGGGGCAGGCGCTTGCCGTGTGGGAGGTGGGCATCCGATGCAATGGCCATGGTTGTCGGCTCCTAGATGATCGAGGTTCCGCGAGCGCGCTTCGCGATGATGTTGACGGTGAGCAGCAGGATGACCGAGATCAGGCTCTTGAGCATGCCGATCGCGGTCGCCAGCGACAGGTTGTTGCCGGTCATGCCGACGTTGTAGACGTAGAGGTCGAGCACCTGGATGTGCTGCATGTTAAATGCGTTCTGGAACACGTAGTACTGGTCCATGCCGTTGTTCAGCAGATTGGCGACGGACAGCATGAGCAGCACGACATACGTGGGCATCAGCTGCGGCACAGTGATGTAGCGCATGAGCTGGAATCGCCCGGCACCGTCGATTCGGGCCGATTCATAGAGCGTAGGGTCGATGCCCGTGATGGCCGCCAAATAGATGATGGCACCCCAGCCGAGCCCCTTCCACAGACTCCACAGCAGCATCATGAGCCAGACGTGCTGGCCCGAGTCGAGGAACTTCAGCGGTGTCGTGATGATGCCCGAGTCGACCAATACGCTGTTGACCAGGCCGGAACTCGAGAACAGCGAGAAGGCGATCATATAGACGAGCACCCAGGAGATGAAGTTGGGCAACGTCGTCAAGGTCTGCACGGTGTTGCGGAACCACGGTGCCTTGACCTCGTGGAGCAGCACCGCGAATATGACAGGCAACACCGAGGTGGCGATACCGAGGAAGCTCATAGCGAGCGTGTTGATCAGCACCTGGCCGATCTGCGCCATCTGCGTCGGTGAGCTCACCAGCATCTGGAACCACTGCAGGCCCACGAACTGGCTGCCCTTCAAGCCGAGCGCAGGCTGGTAGTCGTAAAGCGAGAAGATCCAGCCGTACAGCGGCAGATAGGAAAAGACGAAGACGAGCCCGAGCAGCGGGGTGATGCACAGGAACATTCCCACGGACTTCTTGCCGGTGCGTCTGGGCTTCGTAGGCGAATCCCTGCGCGGCTTCTGCGGCACCGGGCTCGACGGCGCCTCCTCGAGAATCGTCTGCGCCGTCACGACAGCGCGACCTTAACCGCGGCGGCGATCGGCCGACAGGTTCCGCGTTCCTGGTCGCGCTCCATCTCACTCCTTTGTGGTGTCTTGCTGGTCCGACTCGGTCGACACTCGCCTCGGGACGGAAAGTATGGAAATCGCGACCATTGCGGCCGAATTAATCGAACCGCTTCGATGACCATAGACGATCGTGTGGGGGTTCGTCAAGATCACCGTCGGCGCCGACTTCTGAATGCGATCATGAGATGAGTGGAATCCGCATGGTCAGGATTCAGGTGAGCCATCAGCCAGGAAAGTCGACAACCGAGACTCCATCAGGTGACGTCGCCCACTGCCAACGCGAGCGCCCAATCGCGGCCTCTGGCAACCGTGTCGCCTCGATGGAGCAGCCGCCGCTGTCCACGATTCGCGGCGACCCACCCTCCTCGAGCTCGACGACGACATCGCCCGGCTCAGTTGAATGGATCAGGGCCGACCTGGGCCGCCCGTCACGCCAAACGATGTCTATCACGTGGCCGCCTCGCGCACGCAGACCGCGCACGGAACCGGCGCTCCACATCGTGGGCAGAGTCGGCAGCAGTGAGATCGCTCCGTCGTGGCTCTGCAAAAGCAGCTCCGCGATGCCGGCGACGGCACCGAGATTGCCGTCGATCTGGAAGATCACGCCGCCCGGGCGGTCCGCGTGCGGATGCAGGTCGAGCAAGGACGGCGAACTGAGCTGGTGGATCAGCACATCGATCGAGGCCGCGGCCAGCGTCCGGTCATGCAGTCGCGCTGCGAGACAGAGCACCCATGCCTGACTCCAGCCTGTATACCCGCTGCCGTTCTCGAGACGATGGGCGAGCGCACGACCGACCGCCTGGAACTCTCCCGGCGCCGCGGTCGAAGTGATCCGCGTGCCGGGGAACGCACCATAGAGATGCGAGAGATGCCGGTGGCCGGGCTCGACCGGCCGGAGCGGCGCATCCCACTCGCGCAGGCGCCCGTGCTCGTCGATCGAAGGCATTCGAAGCCGTTCGAGGGTTGCCGCGGCACGTGCGCTGAGTGCGTCCGACTCATCGAGCCGCTTCGCAAGCCAAACGAGCCGGACGAGCACCTCGCGGGCGATTTCCTGGTCGATGGTCGCGCCCGCCGTGACTGCACCTCGCACGCCCCCCGCATCGCGGAATTGATGCTCTGGCGAGCTCGACGGGCTGACGAGGAGTGTGCCGCCGTCCTCCACCAACTGATCGAGAACGAAGGCGGCGACCTCCCGGCAGATGGGTAGCACGCTTTCGCGAGCGAACTCCTCAGACCATTTGAAGTCCAAGCTGGTCCCTAGATGTGCTGACATCCAGGCGAGACCCATCTGCCAGTTCGCCCACTGAGGATCGCCGTTGACCGGGGCTGTGAAACGCCATAGGTCGGTGTTGTGATGGGTGGTGGCGCCGTGCGCCTCGTAGAGCGACCTGGCCGTTGACCGTCCGGAGTCTGTGAGTTCGGACACGAGGTCGAACAGTGGTTCGTGCAGCTCAGGCAGGCCCGCGACCTCGGCGCCCCAGTAATTCATCTCCGCATTGATGTTCGTCGTGTACTCACTGCACCACCCCGGCCGCACGTCGGTATTCCAAATACCCTGAAGGTTTGCGGCTTGCGTTCCGGGTCGCGACGATGAAACGAGCAGATAGCGACCGAAGTCAAAATAGCGCTGAGCCTCGACCGCGGCGCGGTCTCCGGACGGCGTCAGATCCAAACGCACGCGATCGAAGAGGGCATGGTAGTCATCCTCGTGCCGTGCGACGAGCTCGGCGGTCTCACAAGCGAGTGACGCAGCCACCCGCGATCTCGCCACCGCGCAGAGAGTCGCCAGGTCTGCGGAGGGGCGCTGATTCCAACCGCGAAAGCCGGTGTGTACCGCCGCGAGCAGTCGAACTCCCCCCGCCGTCCGTTGAACTGCGGCGACGAGTGCCCAGCCCATGCCCGCCGCGACAGTTCCGTCAGCGGCGGGAGGCTCGGCGTCGTAGAGGATCGGATGCTCGTCGCGCTCGTATTCGGGGATCACATGAGCGGGAGCCCGACCCACCGCCGTCAGCCACGTAACTGTGTCGAGCTGTTCGACATTTACGGACGCCGCGACGTGAGGGGTCACGAAGTCCGGCGGCGGAGCATCATCCGACTGCGAAGTCTGAACGACGAGGACGCGGTCGGGATGCGAGACGAACGAGAACATGCTCTCGCCTCCGGAGTGGACCTCGGCACGTGCGCGGCTCAGGTCGAGTACGCGCCGATAGCCTTGACCCGCATCGCCCCGACGCCTCCATCGCCAGGCGAGTCGCCCGACGGGCTGGTACGACTCGGTCCAACCCGGCGCCTGGAGTTCGCGCGCGACAGCATCGGCAGCCTCGTGATCTCCTTCGGCAATAGCCGCTCTCAACTCTTGCAGCGCCTGGCTTCGCGCGGCATCATCGGTGCGCCCCGAGGTCTCGGTCGCGGGGCCGCCCGACCACAGGGTGTCGTGATTCAGATCGAACCACTCCGTCTCGGGCCTCCCGTAGAGAGCCGCGCCCAACGAGCCGTTGCCAAGCAGGAATGCCTCGTGGAAATGGTCCGCCGGGCGATCGAGCTCGATCTGCGCCGGATTCCTGATCGGTTCCTTCATAACGAGGTCTCCGCTTCTGCGTGCCGGGGTGTCGCATCGCCGACGGACACGTTACAGCTTTGCGCGCGCGCCACTCGGGCCGCGTCCCGTCGGCAACCAGACACGCATCGCGCCGGGCGGGCCGTTCCCCCAGGTAGAGTACGGCCGGAAGTGCAGGTCCACCTCGCGCAGATCGGTCGGATCCGGCGGCGGCCACGAGGCGTACAACGGGCCGTCCGTCGACGCGATCAGAGCACCTGCGCACCGAACGACCGGGCCGAGCGGTGTGCTCGCTGTGGTTTCCACCGGCGCGTGCCCGGGATCAACGGCCACCCGCTCCAGGTCGCTCGCGTTGTCCCCCTGCTCGAGGCAGTACACGACGGGGCCGCGTCTGAGCGCTACTGCGCCGCGCACGGCGTCGACCCGCGGGTCGGCGCGAACGAACTCCGGACTCATGTCGAATTCCACACGGATGTCCGTGCCCGCGGCGAGCGCGCCATGCAGTCGCAACCAACCCTGCTCGGAATCCACGTCGACACGCTCGCCGTTGAGGTACACCCGACGACTCGTATTCCAGCTGGGAATCCGCAGCGCGAGCGTGCCTTCGCCGACGCCCTCAACCACGGTGATGTGTACAACACCGTCGAGCGGGTAGTCCGTGTCCACCTCCAGCACCACGCGGCCGCCACGCACGCTCGTTTCGATCCGCGAGCGGGTGTACTGAACAAGCTGCAGTTCGTCGTCGCTGACTGATGCGATGTAGCTTTCGATGCTGGCGAAGGTTCGCATGAGATTCGGTGGGCAGCACGCGCAGAAGTACCAATCCAGACGGTGCGCGGTCGCCTCCTCCTGCACCGACACGTGGTCGGCGCGCAACTGCAGCGGATTGCTGTAAAAGAACTGCGTGCCACCCTCCGATATCCCGTCAGCTACCACGTTGTACAGCGCCGTCTCGAAGAAGTCGGCAAAGCGAGCCTCCCCTGTGGCCGTGTACATGCGCCACGCCCAGTGCATCGTGCCGATCCCAGCGCACGTCTCTGCGTATGCGCGATCACTTGGAAGCTCGTAGGCATCACCGAATGCTTCGTCTCTGTGACGGGAGCCGGTGCCTCCCGTGATGTAGCTGCGCCGGGTGACCATGTCATCCCATTGAGTCTTCAGCGCCGCGAGCAAGGTCGGATCGCCGGTCTCGAGGTAGACATCCGTTGCTCCGCTGTTCAGATACAACGCGCGCACGGCGTGGCCCCGCATCACGCCTGTAGCGCGTATCGGCGCGTCGTCCTGGAAGTATGTGGAGCCGAACGCGCCACGCCCCAACCAGCCGGTGCCGCGGCGATCGACAAAGGCTTGCGCGGTGCGGAGATACTCGCGGCGGCCCGTCAGGCGGTACAGCTCGACCAGCGCATACTCGATCTCGGGGTGCCCCGGATACGCGGATGATTCCGGCCCGCCGAACAATCGCACGATCAGGTCTGCAAAACGAGCAGCGATCGTGAGCAGCCTGTCGTCGCCGAGCGCGCGGGCAGACGCGACGGCGGCCTGGATCAGATGCCCCGCACAGTACAGTTCGTGCCCGCCGGCAAAATCAGTCCATCGCTCCTGTGCACGATCCTCGCGCTGAAACGCCGAATCCAGGTAGCCGTCTTCGTCTTGAACGTGCGCGAGTAACCCAATGGTGTTCTCGTAGAACGCGCGCAGCTCAGCATCTTCTGCGCGGCCCAATTCCCACGCCACGCCTTCGAGCACTTTGTAGACGTCGCTGTCGACGAAAACCGGGCCGCGGAAGCGCGCATCCGATGCTCCGATCAGCCGCCGCAGATTGTCGAGAGCCCCCTCGTCCTCCAGCGCCGCAATCCCATGCGGGATGGTCACCGCCCGATTACGGCGCTGCCACCGGCCGAGCGTGCCATCGCCGAGTCGCACATCGCCAGCGCCGATCGGTACGACCACGCCCAGCCTGGAACCGGCCACCGGGCCCACAATCGTCCGCACGTGATTCTCCATCCGCGTCACGGGGACACCTCGATCGGATGTGTCGGCCCCGGCCGCCGTTCAGAGCCGTGGCTGCGCACCTCGCGACCGCTTCCGAGACGTGCGGATGCGGAGCCCCACGATTCGAGCACGGCTCGGACGTCGTCACGGCGTTCGTTCTCGATGGCGGTGCGATAGGCATCCTCCATGACCACGGCGATCTCGACGGTGCCCGCTCGATCGGCCGAGAGCACGGCGGCTTCGACCATGGCCAGGCTGTGCACGTTCGAATGCACTTCTCCGGATGGCGCCACGCCGGTCCTCAGCGCCTCGACGAATTCATCCAGGGCTCCGGCGATCTCCGCCCGCACCGGATCCACTCGACCGGCACTGGGCGGTGCACCGTCGACGTACTCGACCGCAGGCTCCCTCTCGCCATCCCAGGTCGCGGTGCCGCGTGATCCGCTGACCCGCCAGTTCCCGTTCCAAGACGTCTCCAGCCCCGGGCTGCACCAGCTGCCCACATAGCTGTAACGTGTGCCGCCCTCGAATTCGAATAGGGCGGTGGCCGCGGCATCGCCCCGGTACCAACTCCAGCTCGGGTTGAAGGTGCGGCAGTCGACCGTCACCGGATCCGCGTCGAGCAGATACCGTGCCACGTCGAAAGCGTGGATCGCCATGTCGATCAGCAGTGGATGCGCCATCTCGTCACGGAAACCGCCGAAGTGCGGCGCTTTGAAGAACTCTGTCGTCACCGCGCCGATGTCGCCGAGCGTTGGCACGATGTCTCTCAACTCAGCGAGAGCAGGGTAGTAGCGACGTGACTGGCTTGTCATCAGCAGGCGGCCGGAGATCTCCGACGCGGCGATCAGCGACAGCGTCTCTGAGACTGTCGGGGCGATCGGCTTCTCGCACAGCACAGGCAGGCCGGCGAAAAGCGCCTCCGTGTTGACGGCGTGGTGCGCGGGCGGAACGGTCACGTCGATCACCGCCTCGGCGCCCGACTCGTCGGCGACTGCGGTAAGCGAGCCACCGACGGTCACGGAGAGCCTATGCTCGGCCACCACGCGTTGCGCCAAGGCGAGGTCAAGGTCGACGAGTCCGACCAGTTCGACGTTCGTGGATTCCTCGACCACACGCATCCAGTGTTGTCCCATGTTCCCGGCACCGACGAGCACGACTCGAACCGGGCCGTTATCGGGGAGAGTGGCGAACGAGGTCACTCGTGCTCACCCGTGTTCTGCATGGCGCCCTGATAATCCTTGCCGTTGAAGAAGTCTCCCGAGTCATACCGCAGCAACACCGGCAGCTTCCGAGCGGGTCGCTCGGATGCCGCCCAGGCGACGCCGTTGGCGATGACCCTGCGCACATCCTTGTGATGATAGACGGGGAAGTCCTGGTCGCCGGGGCTGAAGTAGAAGATCTTGCCGTTGCCGCGCCGATACGTGATGCCGCTGCGGAACACCTCTCCCCCGGAGAACGAACTGATGAAGACGATCTCGTCGGGGCGCGGAATGTCGAACTGCTCGCCGTACATCTCCTGCTGCGGGATCTCGATCGGATGCGGTACCCCCTGGGCGATCGGATGCGTCGGGTCGACCGTCCAGACAAGCTCACGATCCTGCTCACTGCGCCAGCGCAGCGTGCAGGTCGTGCCCATCAGCTTGGTGAAGATCTTCGACCAGTGCCCGGAGTGCAGCACGACCAGGCCCATGCCCTCCAGCACGTGCCTGTGCACGCGCTCGACGACCTCGTCTGAGACCTCGGCGTGGGCGGCGTGCCCCCACCAGGTGAGCACGTCTGTCTCTGCAAGCCGCTCCTCGGTCAGTCCGTGCTCGGGATCGTCCAGCAACGCGGTCGTGACGGACACCCTGTCGCCGAGGTTCTCTTCGATCCCCGCCTTGATGGCGTTGTGCATGCCATCGGGATAGATTTCGGCCACGTGTGGCTCGACCTGCTCGTGGCGGTTCTCACCCCAGACGACGACGCGCAGAGGCCGGTCGGCAGTGATATTCATCGGGTTCTCCTTTTTGTTGAGTGAAGTAGCGCGGCAGGCGCAGTGAACTTGTTCGGCCGAATCACTTGATCGCGCCGCCGAGCGCACCCGCCGCGATGTACTTCTGAGCGAGGATGAGCAGGATTCCCGCCGGGATGGACGCGATCACGGCCGTGGCCATGACCGGCCCCCACTGCTGCACGTTCGCGCCCAGATAGTTGTAGATTCCGAGCGTGATCGGGCGCACGGCCGGCGTACTGGTCAGGGTCAGCGCGAAGAGGAAGTCCCCCCAGGCACCCAGAAACGTGAACAGCGCGGCCGTGACGATCGCGTTTTTGCTGATCGGCACGACGATCGAGACGAAAGCCCTGAAGTTGTTCGCGCCGTCCACCAGCGCGGCTTCGACCAGGCTCTGCGGAATGGACGCCATGAAGGCGCGCATCAGGATGATCGCGAACGGGATCTGAGCCGCGCTGTCCGCCAGGATCAGGCCGAGGTAGGAGTTGAGCAGGCCCCAGTTGTTGAACAGTGTGTACAGTGCGTTGGCAATCACGATCGTCGGGATCATCTGCGTGATCAGGAGCACGAACACGAACGCGGTCATCCCCTTCATCTTGAAGCGAGCGAGACCGTAGGCTGCCGGGGTGGCGACCAGGAGAGTCAGCGCCACGGCGCTCACCGAGATGATCAGGCTGGTCACAAGGTTGGGCCACTGCTGCTGGATCGCGGCATCGTAACCGGCGAAGGTCGGGTGGAAGGGGAACCAGGCGGTATTCGCAGCACCCGAGTTCGCTTGCAGGCTGCTGTTGATCATCCAGTAGACCGGGAAGATCATCACAGCCAGGAAAATGATGCCGAGCACAGTCATCGGCCACGTTCTGGCGTGCCTGCGACGGTTGGTCGGCGAACCCGTCGCCAGCACGATCGCTTGAGTCACCGTCATTCGTCGACCCCCTTGCGGTTGATATAGAGATAGATCATCGCGAAGACCAGCGAGACGGCGATCAACACGTTGCTGACCGACGCGCCCTCGCCGAACATGAATTGAACGAAGGACTTGTGGTACGCCCAGGTCGCGAGGGTTTCCGTCGAGTTCGCCGGACCGCCGCCCGTCAATCCGAGGATGATGTCGACGACTTTGAGCGTGTACACCACCCCGAGAACGATCACGACGCTGACCACGGGGCGGATGCTCGGCCAAGTGATGTGCCGGAACGCACGCCAGCCGACGGCGCCGTCGAGGGAGGCCGCCTCGTACAACTCCTCAGGCACCGACTGCAGCCCGCTATAGAGAATGGTCGTGTTGAACGGGATGCCCAGCCAGATGTTCACTCCGATCACGGCGATCAGCGCCAAGCTCGGGCTGACCAGCCACGGAAGCGGACTCACGCCGAACAGGCTGAGGAACTGGTTCAGTGCGCCACTGCCCTGGTCGAGGATCCACTTCCACACCGCGGCGGATGCGATGAGCGGAAGCAGCCACGGCAGCAGCAGAAGTGAACGCAGGAATCCGCTCAACGGGAAGTGACGTTTGAAGAACAGCGCGAGCCCGAGCCCGATGCTGAACTGCAGCACGATCGACCCGATCGTGAAGAGGGCGGTGTTGACGATCGTCGTCGTGAAAATCGAGTCGCTGAAGATGCTCAGATAGTTGGCGAACCCGACCCAGGGCGCGGCACCCGTGTAGAACGTGGCTGTCGTGTAGTTCTGCAGCGACATCACCACGTTCTCGATGATCGGGTAACCGAAGAACACCAACACGAACACGATGGCCGGGGCCACGAACAGCCACTTCGTCACGGAGCGCGCGATACGCGACGTGCGTCGCGGTGCTCTCCTGTCGTGCAGCTGAGACCCGGCCCTGCGATCAAGGCCGGCATCTACTGAGGTCATCTCACGCTCCTTTGCGGATCGGACCCCGGGCAGGCGGCAGCTGTCGCCTGCCCGGCGTCGTCGCTACTTGTTTTGTGCCTGCGCCTGTTGGAGCGCCGCCTGCGGAGTTGCCTTGCCCGTCAGTGCGAGTTGCACACCCGTGTAGATGGCGGTCGCGGCGGTCGGCCACTTCGGCCCGAGCTGCGCCGTGCGGGCGCGAGCGGTCTTCACCGTTTCGACGAACGACTCGACCTGGGGGTGTGACTTCGCCCACGTCGCTGCGGATGCCTCATCAGCCGGCAGGTTGCCGGAGATCTTGGCAATCTTGAGCTGCGTGGCCGGCTCGTTCAAGCATTCGACGAACTTGCCGGCGAGCGCCATCTTGGTCTTGTCGCCCGTGTTCGGCACGTTGTACGTCTCGCCACCGAGCGGCGACACAACCTTCTGAGACGCCGTACGCGTGGGGATCGGAACACTGGCGAAGTTGAGACCCTTTGTCGCATTGAGCACGGGCAGTTGCCATGGGCCATTGATCATCATTGCGGTCTTGCCTGCGACAAACTGGTCATTCACATCTGCCTGTGCCCAGCTGACCGAACTCTTGGACATCGATCCGTCATTCTGCAGGTCTACGTCGAACTGCAGCGCCTGCGCGGTGGCCGTCGTGTCGATGTTCTTCTCATTGCCGCCGTTGCTCCACATGAGGGGCAAGAACTGCCAGGTGCCCTCGTAGGTGTTGATGTTGCTCATGGCAAATCCATACACGCCCTTGCTCTGGTCGGTGAGCTTGAGTGCGGCGGCCTTGAGTTCGTCCCATGTCTTGGGCGGGGTGACGCCGGCGGCCTTCAGCATGTCGACGTTGTAGTAGAGCGCGATCGAGTTGATCACGGGTGCGAGACCGTAGACCTGCCCGGCATACGTGCCGGCCTGCACCACAGCGGGCACGTCGCCCTTCGGTGCGCTGACGCCGTAGTCCTTGAGCGGAGTCAACGCGCCCGTTGCTGCAATCTGCTGTACGTCAGGGTTGTCGAGCATGAGCACGTCGGGCAGAGTCTTCGACGATGCCTGCTGCAACACCTTCGCGATCAGCGCTGCCCCAGCGACGTGCACGGGGTTGATTTTGGCGCCTATTTGAGTTCCGCACTCTGCGTAAACGGAGTTGTAGCCGCTCATGCTCGGGTTCGCGCTGTAGTAGTCCTCAACGGTCAGCGTCTGCTTTGCGCCTGAAGTGCTCGAACTGGTCGTTCCCGCGGAACAGGCCGCAAGCGAGAGTGTGATCACCGCCACTCCCGCGACTGCTTCGATGATGCGTGACTTTTTCACGGATGAGCTCCTTTGCTTCGCTTCCAGAGGGAATTCTGCTGTCAACGGATAATTTAGTCAAGCGCTTGACTACAGCTTCAAAAATAAAGACCGGGGGGTCTGCGATGAAACTCCGGCAAGTACTTCCCGGTATTGTGCGCGCACGCCGCGCCCAAAGTCAAGCGCTTGACCAGATTTCGTTATGCGAGTGCAATACTGGCTACGGCAAGCCGAAGACAAGGAGATGCACCGTGGTGACAATGCAGCAGGTCGCAGACCGCGCGAACGTCTCCATCTCCACCGTGTCTTTCGTGGTCAACAACACGAAACCGGTGACCCCGCAGACCCGTGAGCGGATTCTCGAGGCGATCGACGCACTCGGCTACCGCAGGAACGCCACGGCCCGGGCGTTAGCGACCCGTCGATCACACGTTATCGCGCTGCTGTACCCGTTGATGGAGCGCAACCTCAACTCCTTCGTTGAAGCTGCGGCCGCAGCTGCGGAAGCGCAGGGTTATCACCTGATGCTCTGGCCCGTGCGCCCAGACAATCAAGCTGCCGAGGTGACCTCCCTGATCAAAAGCGGAATCGCCGACGGTGTCCTCCTCCTGGAGGTGCAGCTGGACGACGAGAGGGTCGCAAAACTGCGCGAGGCGAACGCGCCGTTCGCCCTGATCGGGCGCACGCGCGACACCGACGGCATCGACTTTGTCGACATCGACTTCGAACAGGCCACGACGGATGCCGTCGACTACCTCGCCGGGCTCGGCCACCGGCAGCTCGCACTGGTGATCGAAGAATTCGACGGCACAGCGCTGGCCGGCTATAGCCCGCCGACGCGTGCGGAGCAGACCTTCCGCAACGCGACGGCCGACCTGGGCCTGGACGGCCGAGTGTTCCGCGTCCCGCGTGATCCGCTGGCCGAACTCGCCCTAGCCCACCAGCTTGTCGAGCAGGCACCACAGACGACGGCGATCATCGTCATGCACGACGAGGCGAGCTTCGGGCTGGTGAACGGGTTGCGGCGACGCGCCGTTGCGATACCAGGCGACCTCTCGATCGTCTCGATCGCGCCAGCCACCGCCCTGGGACTGCTCATCGATCCGGGCCTGACCACCTACGATGCGCCCGGCGGCGAGCTCGGCGGGCGCGCGGCCGAGGCGCTGATCGCACATCTGAAGGGGCGAGACGGCCCACCGACCCAGGTCCTGGTCGCCTGCCAGCGGCACGACGGCGCCTCGGTCGGGCTCGCACCAACAGGCAGGCCACCGTTGGACACCCTCCAGTCGGTGAGCACAAAGGGATGACTCAACATGGCTTTCCTGATATGTTCTAAGTAACAACAAATCATCAAGGAAGCTGAAGGACAACCATGGTTGCAACACCCACCCGCGAAGACAAGTTTTCCTTTGGTCTGTGGACCATCGGCTACAACGGCACCGACCCGTTCGGCGGTCCGACCCGCCCGCAGCTCGACGTCGTCGAGGCCGTTAACAAGCTCAACGAACTCGGCGCATACGGCCTGACCTTCCACGACGACGATCTGTTCGCGTTCGGATCGACGGATGCTGCGCGGCAGAAGCAGATTGACCGCCTCAAGCAGGTGCTCGCCGACACCGGCATCATCGTGCCGATGATCACCACCAACCTGTTCAGCGCCCCCGTCTTCAAGGACGGCGGCTTCACCTCGAACGACCGCGCGGTCCGCCGATTCGCACTGCGCAAAGTGCTGCGCAACCTCGACCTCGCCGCAGAGCTCGGCGCGAAGACATTCGTGATGTGGGGCGGACGCGAGGGTGCAGAATACGACTCGGCCAAGGACATCCAGGCGGCGCTCGAGCGCTACCGCGAGGCCGTCAACCTGCTCGGCGACTACGTCACGGACAAGGGCTACGACATCCGCTTCGCGATCGAGCCGAAGCCGAACGAGCCGCGCGGCGACATCCTGCTGCCGACGCTCGGTCACGCGCTCGCGTTCATCACGACGCTCGAGCGGCCTGAGCTGGTCGGCATCAACCCCGAGGTCGGCCACGAGCAGATGGCCGGGCTGAACTACGCCGCCGGCATCGCGCAGGCGCTGTACCAGGGCAAGCTGTTCCACATCGACCTGAACGGCCAGCGCGGCATCAAGTACGACCAAGACCTCGTCTTCGGTCACGGCGACCTGCAGAACGCGTTCGCGCTCGTGGACATCCTCGAAAACGGTGGTCCGAACGGCGGCCCGTCCTACGACGGCCCGCGCCACTTCGACTACAAGCCGTCGCGCACGGAAGACATTTCGGGCGTATGGGACTCGGCCGCCGCGAACATGCGCACCTACCTTCTGCTGAAGGAGCGCGCGGCCGCGTTCCGCGCTGACCCAGAGGTGCAGGAAGCGCTTGCCGCCTCGCGTGTGCCCGAGCTTTCTGTACCGACACTGGGTGCGGGCGAGTCGTACGACGACCTGCTGGCCGACCGCAGCGCATTCGAGGACTTCGACGCCGATTCGTACTTCGGTGCAAAAGGCTTCGGCTTCGTGCGGTTGCAGCAGCTGGCACTCGAGCACCTGCTCGGCGCTCGCGGCTGAGGCTAAACTCTCTACCACCCTCCGCTGAGGTGCGGACTTCGGTCGCTTTCCCCCGGGTAATAACGACCGAAGTCCGCACCTCAGCGGGTGTTTCACGCAAGGAGCACAGATGACACTCGTCGCCGGCATCGACTCGTCAACCCAGAGCTGCAAGATCGTGGTCCGGGATGCCGCCACCGGTGCGCTCGTGCGCTCCGGCCGCGCGGCGCATCCGGACGGGACTGAGGTTGACCCGGCGGCCTGGTGGGGCGCGCTGCTCACCGCCATTGCGGATGCCGGTGGCCTCGACGGCGTCGGGTCCGTATCCGTGGCTGGACAGCAGCACGGCATGGTCGTGCTGGATGCCCTGGGTCGCGTCATCCGCCCCGCCCTGCTCTGGAACGACACGCGGAGCGCTCAGGCCGCACTCGATCTGATCGGCGAGGTCGGTGCCGATGCATATGCGCGCCGCACCGGGACGGTCCCCGTCGCATCCTTCACCGCGACCAAGCTGCGCTGGCTGCGCGACGCCGAACCGGAGAATGCGGCGAAGGTCGCCGCGGTCGCGCTCCCCCACGACTGGCTCACCTGGCGGCTGCGCGGGTATGGCCCGACCGGCGAGAGCCCCCTCGGCCCGGCGCTCGAGGAGCTGACGACCGACCGCTCCGATGCCAGCGGGACCTCATATTGGAGCCCGACAACGGGCGATTACGACCGCGAACTGTTCGTACGCGCGCTCGGGCATGACGCCATCCTGCCGCGCGTGCTCGGCCCCGGCGAACGCGCCGGCACGACCCCGGACGGCATCGTCGTCGGTGTCGGGGCGGGCGACAACGCGGGGGCGGCGCTCGGGTTGGGGGCGGCATCCGGCGATGTGGTCGTCTCGATCGGCACGAGCGGCACGGTCTTTGCCGTCACCGGCGAACCCGCGCTCGACACGACCGGTGCTGTGGCCGGTTTCGCGGATGCGAGCGGCGCATTCTTGCCGCTCATCGCGACACTCAACGCCGCGCGCGTGCTCAGTTCGATTGCCGGCGTGCTCGGTGTCGATCACGACGCGCTCGCGCGACTCGCCCTTGAGGTGGATGCCGGCGCCGGCGGTGTGGTGCTCGTTCCGTATTTCGAGGGCGAGCGCACTCCGAACTTGCCGGATGCGACGGCGAGCTTCCACGGGCTCACGCTCGGCTCGACAACACGGCAGAATATTTCGCGGGCCGCGGTCGAAGGCATGCTCTGCGGACTCGCAGCCGGGCTCGACGCGGTGCGCGCGGTCGGCGTGCGCGAACGACGGCTGCTGCTGATCGGCGGCGCGGCGCAGAACCCGGCGGTGCAGGCCATCGCGGCGCAGGTGTTCGATGCACCCGTGATCGTTCCGGCGCCGGGCGAATACGTAGCGGATGGCGCAGCCGTGCAGGCCGCGTGGGCGCTGACGGGCGTGCGCCCCGCCTGGCCGCTCACGATTGCGGCGTCGCCGGCGCCGGACTACCGCCCGGTCATCCGCGAGCAGTATGCGCGCTACGCGGCTGAGGCGGCAGCAGCGACTGCGGCTGCCGCCGCGGCCGCGCAGGTCTAAGCCCGCGCCCGTTTCCAGCGGCCGAGTGCGCTCAAGTGGCCGTACTGAGCACCTTCTGCGGAGCCGAAACGACCACTTAGACGCACTCGGCACTTCTACAGGCGCGCGTGGCCCCGTGAACGGGCGCTCGTGGCCGCTCGTCGGCCCGTGAGCGGCCCGGGGCCTTCGGCCCGCGGCGGTCGCGGAACGGGGGAGACTTCCGGGTGAGGTGCGGACTTTGGTCGCTTTGCCACGCGGCGAAGCGACCAAAGTCCGCACCTCAGCGAAGGGAAGGCGCGAGGAATGGGACGACGTGCTCGCCGAAGGCGTGCGCCGTGCGCTCGGCCACGGGCGCGAACGCCATGTCCCAGATCGCCTGGTTGAAGATCTCGACCTCGATGTCGCCCGTGTAACCTGCTGCCTCGACTGCGCGAGTCAGCGGGCCGAAGTCGATATGCCCGTCGCCCATCATGCCGCGCGCCAACAGCACGTCGGCCGGCAGCGGGGTGATCCAGTCGCAGACCTGGTAGCTCGCGATCCGACCAAGCTGACCCGCCCGCGCGATCTGCTCGAGCAGCTGTGGGTCCCACCAGACATGGAACGCATCCGCCACAACGCCGACGGACGGGCCGAACTGCTCAGCGATGTCGATCGCCTGCCCCAGCGTTGAGACGACGGCGCGGTCCGCGGCATACATCGGATGCAGCGCCTCGATCGCGAGCGTGACTCCGGCGGACGCCGCATCCGCTTCGAGTTCGCCGATGGCGTCGCGCACGCGCTCGCGCGCACCGGGGAGGTCTCGTGATTCTTCGGGTAGCCCTCCGGCGACGAGAACGAGCACGGCTGCAGAGCCTGCTGTCCCCGCAGCCGCGAGTACGGCAGTCTCCTCGATCGCACGCCGATTGTCGTCGATGGCGGCGGCACGATCGGCGCCGGGGGGCACGGTGAAGAACCCGCCGCGGCACAGGCTCGACACCCGCAGGCCTGAGTCACCGACCAGCTTGACCGCATCGTCGAGCCCGACCGCAGCAATCGGTTCGCGCCACAGGCCGATGCTCTGGATGCCCGCCGCCGCGGTCACGCCCAGCGCTTCCTCGAGCGTCGCGTATTTGATCGTCGCCTGATTCAGCGACAGGCGCGGATGCGCTTTCATGCGCTGACTCCGTTCTGAGCCAGGAGACCGTTCCACCGAGCAGCGGCCAACTCCGGCTGTTCCAGAGCACCGGATGCATTGGCCAATCGCACGATTTCCGACAGATGCGGCAGGCTGCGCGCGGAGTGCAGCCCGCCGACCATGCTGGAGGCACCCTGATGACCGTTCAGCCAGGACAGGAACGCGATGCCGGTCTTGTAATTGAAGGTCGGGGCGGCGAAGATCTGGCGCGATAGGGCTTCTGTCGGACCGAGGATGCGCCGGTAGGCATCCGCGTCGCCCTGATCCAGCGCCTGGATCGCGGCGGATGCGTTCGGCGCGATCGCGGCGAACGCGCCCAGAAGCGCGTTGGAGTACGACGCGTGCGGGGGTCTCGATACACCGGCTCCTTCGTCGCGGGCTACTCGACCAACGGGCGAGGCGTCGACCGCGACCGCTCCGTCGCCGGCGATCAGGCCCACGTAGTTGAAGTCGTCGCCGGTGAACATGGTCGCCGTTTCGGGGAGCCGGGCGCGCAATGCGACCTCGGCCGGCGCATCCAGGAGGCTCATCTTGATGCCGGACACCTTCGCCGCGTTCGCTTCGATGATCCGGATGACCGTGTCAGACGACTTAGAGACATCGGTCCCTGAGCTTGTCGAAGGGTCAAAGTACCCGGCAAGCACAGGATCGAACGCCTCACCCAGCCAGTGCAGGATGACCGGGGCACCGGCGCGTGCGAGCACGGCCGCGTACACGCGTTCGTACTCGGCAGCGGATTGCGCGGCCCGCGCCAGATGGCGCGAAGCCATCAGAACGACGCCGGCACCGGCATCCTCAGCGAATTCGAGCTGCGAGACATATGCGTCGATCACCGCATCGAGGGAGATGAACTCGTCGTCGACATGGTCCGTATTCACGCCGACGACGAGGGCTCCGCCCGCGGAGCGCGCTTCTGCCGCGCTGCGGGAGATCAGTTCGCGGGTCGCCTCGGCGTCCAGGCCCATGTTGCGCTGAGCCGTGTCCATCGCGTCCGCAACGCCGAGGCCCCACGACCAGAGGTGGTGGCGAAACGCGAGCGTTGCATCCCAGTCGATGTCGGCCGGGGCGCCGGGAACATTCTCCGCCCACGGCTTGGGAATCACATGCGCGGCCGCGTATGCGATGCGCGACTGCAGCGGAGCGGTCGGCCTCGAGAATGCGGGGGCGGATGCGAGCGGTTGCGTTCGCGTGCGACCAGCGCCATCGAGCAACAGCGCCTGCGTCATCGCATGCCCGACAGTTCTTCCGAGATGGAATCGCGATCGTCGGTCAGTGTGACGACGGGGAGCTCGATGCGACGGCCGGTGCGCGAACTTTCGAGTCCTTTCTCAGCGAGCAGCACACCGCGCGCGCCGGCCAGGAAGTCGTAAGGGTTCGGCCCGTCTTCGACGACGTGGCGGATGAATTCCTCCCACTGCACTTTGAAGCCGTTCTCGAAGACATCGTTGGTGGGTGCCTCGATCCAGTCGGCGGCATAGTCATGTGTGTCCGGGATGTCCGGGTTCCACGTGGGCTTCGGCGTCGCGGTGCGCGGCTGGATCTTGCAGCCGAACAATCCGACAACGGCGCTGCCCAGCGTTCCATCGACCTGGAACTCGACCAGTTCGTCGCGGTTGACTCGGGTGGTCCAACTCGAGTTCAACTGGGCCGTAATGCCGCCGGCGAGTTCGAAGACCGCGTACGCGGCGTCATCCGCGGTCGCCGCATACGGCAGGCCGCGCTCATCGACGCGCTCGGGGATCTCGGTGACCGCCCGTGCATACACGGACTCGACCCGTCCGAACAGGTTTTCCAGCACATAGCTCCAGTGCGGGAACATGTCGACGACGATGCCGCCGCCATCCTCGGCACGGTAGTTCCAACTGGGGCGCTGGGCGTCCTGCCAGTCGCCCTCGAACACCCAATAGCCGAACTCCCCGCGAACGGACAGGATGCGGCCGAAGAACGCGGAGTCGATCAGGCGGCGCAGCTTGCGCAGGCCCGGCAGGTACAGCTTGTCGTGCACGACGCCGTTCTTGATGCCGGCGTCAGCGGCAAGCGCAGCGAGTTCGAGTGCCTCCTCGAAACTCTCGGCGGTCGGCTTCTCCGTGTAGATCGCCTTACCCGCAGCGATCGCCTTCTTGATTGCGGGAACGCGCGCCTTCGTGACAAGAAAGTCCGCGTAGATCTGCCACCGGGGATCGGCCAATGCCGCGTCGAGATCCGTTGTGTAGTGTGTGAGGCCGTGGCGGTCGGCCAGATCCTTGAGCTTGGCCTCGTTGCGGCCGACGAGGATCGGTTCGACCGGAATGAGGCTGCCGTCTTTCAACAGCACCCCACCCTGCTCACGAATGGCAAGGATGGAGCGCACGAGATGCTGTCGATAACCCATGCGCCCCGAGACGCCGTTCATGATGATGCCGATGGTCGACTCTGACACTGAAATAGTCCCGTCTCGAATACGTGCCACTCACCCTTGCGGTGGGAAAGCGCTTCCCCCAGCCTAATCGAAAACCTGCGCCGCGTGCAAGAAGTGGCTCAGACGCGAGGAGGAGTGCTCTGCCTCACGACGACATCGCCGTCCACGGTGCGGAGGCGCGGGCCGGGCGCATCCGGGTCGAGGGCAAGCGCGACAGCGATGCTTCCGAGACTCTCGAGCGGCAATCGGAAGGTCGTCAGCGAAGGGGTCACGTCACGAAGCGTCGCGATGTCGTCGAATCCCGCGACCGCGACATCGCCCGGCAGGCTAAGATTCGACTCCCGAAGCCGCGCCATAGCGCCGACCGCCATCACATCATTCACGGCAAGGATGATTTCTGCGTCCGTGTACAGGCTCAGGAACTCACCCGCAGCTGCATAGCCACCGTCGCGGGTGAACTCGCCGTGAATCACGTTCCCGCCGGGCAAATCGATGCCCAGCTCCGCGAGCCCGGCTCGAATCCCTTTCAATCGATCGCGCGCGGTGAGCAGGTTCCTCGGCCCGGCAAGCACAGCGAATCGGGTGTAACCCAACTCGACCATGCGCCGAGCGAGTCGCCGAGCGCCATCCTCATTTTGAAGCGTTACCGTGTCGAACGGCAGGCCTTCCTGACTGATGAGCGCTACGCGCCCGCCGTCCCGCTCGAATGCCTTGAGCTCGTCCACCAGTCTGAGGGTTATCGCCTCATCGACTATCCGGCTGCCTGCCAGAAGCAGCACCTGAGGCTTCTGCCCGCGCAGTGCCGCGACGATGTTGATCTCATGCTCAGGTCGGCGCTCGGACGCCGCGACAGTCACGATCAGTCCGGCTTCTTCGGCCGCCCGGAAAACGCCTGCCGCGATCGAAGAGAAGTAAGGGTCCGCGATGTCGCCGACCACCAGCCCGATCGACTTCGATCTGCCGCGCGCGACGGCCTGCGCGGACAGGTTCGCCGAATAGTTCAGACGCGCGGCAGCGGCGCGCACGCGATCCCGATATTCATCGTTGACACGGCGCGTGCTGCCGTTCAGAGTGCGTGACGCCGTGGCCAGCGAAACGCCGGCCTCACGGGCCACGTCTTGCAATGTCGCCGCCGATATACGCTTTCTATCCACCATTGGCCGCGTCTCCTATCCGCGCACGAACGTCTCGTTTCGATTTCGCCGTCGCGCGGCGCAATCCAATTTTCCCGTGCATTAAGCTCCCTCCGTGTCGGCAAGCGCAAGCAGGTGATGCAACTCGGCAGCATCCTCCATGAGTTGCGCCTCCGAGTCGGCCTGCACGAATTCGAGAAGGAGCGCGCGTGCTTGATCATACTGAGCACCGGGCGGATGCGGTGCCAACGCGGCGAGCACGGCCATCCACTGCTCGCGGCGCGCTTCGAGGGGCAGGCGCGTTCCATCGCCTGCCCAGGAGAAGACATGAATCGAACTGAGCCGCTGTCCCAGAATGCTGATTTTGTCGACAGCCTCGGAGGTCGATATGCCCGGGCGCGGCTGCCAATAGCTCGCAACCGGCAACTGGGCACTCCCACGCAGTTCCTCGATTTCATCGAGAAGGCGCACCGTCGAGTCGGCCGAGTCGGTCAGCGTGTTGCGATGGAATTCTAGATTCAGCCTGACGCCCAACGAAGCCGCGTGGTCGGCAAAGGCCGCGACTCTGGCGGCAATGGCTTTGCGCCCGACCTCGTCAACCGCGGCGGCAGCCGCGGTGCCCGCCCAGATCCGGATGTCTCCCGCACCGAGCGCGTGCGCGGTTGCGAGCGTTGGTTCGAAAGGAAGCTCGTCGGCACGCCAGTACGACCCATAGCCATCCACTACGATCGAGGCTTGCGAGCATGCCCGTCGAACTGTCTCTGCTCTCGCCGTGTCGCCGACTGGCACGTGGACATCGCCAGTCCAGACGATGGAGCCGAGATTGGCTCTACCCGCGATGTCGATGACTTCCGCGACGGTCCTCGCCCGGAAGGTCACGGACATCAATCCGAGTCGGAACGTGGTGGCATGAGACACGATCATGCCCTGTTCTGTGCCGTCGACGCGTCGACCGCGTGCTTGAGCGACTCGCGCCGCGCGAACCGCTCGACCTCTTCGGTCACGAGTTCGCCCATGCGCGCGCATTCCCGACCTTGCGACCCAGCGACGTGTCCGGTGAGCACGACGTTCGGCAGCGCGAACAGAGCAGAGTCCGTGGCAGGCGGTTCCGGCCAGGTCACATCGAGCACCGCAGTGAGGTCAGGGCGGCTCAGCAGCACCAGCGCAAGATCGCCCTCATTGATGACCGCACCTCGCGCGGTGTTGATCAGTGTTGCCCCCCGTTTCATGCTGCGCAACAGCGGCTCGTCGATCAAGCCGACGGTCTCATCCAACAGCGGCGTATGCACGCTGACCACGTCGCTGGTCGCGAAGATCCCTTGGAGGCTGTCTGTCTGCACCCCGAAACGGTGAGCCGCCTGCTCGCCGAGGAATGGGTCGTATGCCGCGACCGTGACGTCGAGCGTGGCCATCCGCGCGGCCACCAGACGGCCGATTTCACCGAGCGAGAGGATGCCGACCCTCGCCCCGTACGCCCCGGTCACGCCCGATTTGTCCGGATACGATCGTGTAGCCCGGACTTCGCGACTGATCCTGTGAGCCTGCTTGAGTGCCAGGATGATCTGGGCGAAGGCGTATTCCGCGACGGGTATCGCGTTTGCGGATGCTGCGGACACGATCGGTATTCCGCAGTCCCAGAATTCCGTCGTTGTCGTCGCCCGAATCGAGCCTGCCGCGGCAAGCACGAGACGCAACCGCGGTGCTAGCGCAAGAAATGCAGCATCCAGTACGGGCGCACCCCATCCGGTGAAGAGCACGTCGGCATCTACCATCAGCTGCGGATCCGACTCGAGTTGCTCGCGCGTGCACGCTGGCGCCACCCAATCGATCGTCGCTTGCAGTCGTTCCAGCACTGACGGTGGATACACGTCGTTCCGCCGCGACTGCTCCATGACGAGCAGCCCTTTCAACTTCGTGTTCATTGACGATCCTCCCTCCGGCCGTTCCACACGACGTCCGGCTCCTTGGCGGTCCAGTTCACACGATGAGAACCGTCGCCCCACCGCACTATCAGTATTTCGCCCGTCTCGGTCACGTCGGGCGGCATGCTTCGATCGCCCTCGGTCAGTCTGAGCGCTGCAGCGAAGAAACCGGAAACGACGAGCGCCGTGGCTTCTGGCACTATGGCGAAGCGTCCAAAGGCGGTGCCCTGGGGTGCGACACTGTGCGAAACGTCCGACCAGCCGAGCAGCGCAACAAGATCGGAATGAAGACCTGCGGCTGCGAGCGAGATCGCAGTGCTCGCGCCGTCCGCGTTGCTGTCGGCCGACGAGCCGCCGAACCCGGTCATCACGAAGTTCCGCGGAGTGTCTGCGGCAAGAGCCCAGCCAGACAGCCTCGCCGACGCGCCATTAGGGATACCGATGAAGCGATGCACGCGCACTTCCCACGCACCCCGCGCGATCACAAGGCTTTCGATGCGGCACGATGGCAACACAGGGCCAGCTGATTCTGCGCCTCCTCCAGAGAGAGCGATCGGAAGCGGAAAGCGTGGCACATGAAACGAGGCTGCCCAGTCTGTTCCGACGCCGAGTGGATGAATTCTCCTACGCACGCTGGGGACGCCGCGAAACGTCACCTGCACATCGTTGTCCGACGGATTCCTCAGAGCGGTGTTCCCTGTTCTCGTGGAGTAAGCCAGCCGCGCATAGAGCGGGTCGGGCTGTCCTCCGTCGGCCGCCCCATGCACTACGTGGTCACTGCCGTGATTGTGCACACGCGCGATCCCGTCGCTCCCGGTGCGCTGGATCAGCCAGCCGACGGATCTCAGCCCGCGGAGCTGGTCATGAGTCTCGTCCTCGAGATCCTCTTCCGGCGACGCCCACAACCGATGCTCTGCCGGCAAGAGCAGGCCGATGAATCCCTTGGACGCCCAGTAAGGCGACGCCGGACCCGAGTACGGCTGCACGGACGCCGCGTGTGTTCCGTGCCAGCCGCTGGACAGGAGTCCGTCAACCACGGCCCCGCGGTCGAGAAAGTACTTGAGGGTCGCACTCATGACACGGCGCGATTGTCCTGGGCGCAGCGGCGAACACGAGGCGACTTCCCCCAGCCCCAGCGACGCCACGGCCGCGATGCGATAGGTCAGCGAGCGTCCGAGGTAGATCGGGGAGCCGTTGCGGTCGAAAGTGAGAGCGAACGTTGCGAGGAACGTGCGGAGTCGATCCCGCAGTCTCTCGAACAGTTCCAAATCGCGTGACACGTGGTTGCTTGGTTCCTCGCGCGCGCGCAACATCGCATACAGCACCGGGTAGAAATGCAACGCCCACCCGACGTAATGATCGAATGCGCGACCGTCGCCATCGCTGTACCAGCCCTCGCCGCGGTACCACCCTTCGAGCAGGAAGAGTGCCCGCTCGATGCCCGATCGCGTCTCGTCATCGCCCCGCCCCACCGAATCCAGGAAGCCTGCCACGGTCATCGGAAAGAGATACCAGTTGTTCGGTGCAGGCTCACGGCGGAGCGCGCCTCTCAGCCACGCTTCCACATCGTCACGTTGTTCGGCACTCAAGACATCCCACGACCATCGACGCGTCAACTGAAGGCCGAGCGCGATGGATGCCGACTCGACCATCGGTTGCCCGCCCGGGCCGGTATCCCCGATCGCCTGCCAACGCTCGTCCTTCAGCGTAGTGGCTCTGGCTCGTTGGGTTCCGGCAACCAGTCCTGCGACGTAGTCCGCAAAGAGTCCATGCGCATCAGCCCCGTTCTCGCCGGCCATGCGTATGGCGGCCAACAGGAAGGTGCGCGCGAATCCCTCGAGGCCGTCCGAGCGGGTCCCAGCGCGCGCAGGGTATCCGGGCAGGTCGATGTGCGCGCCACTTGGAGACCGATAAGCGCGCACAGCGAGAAGGAGGTTGTCCGCCACTCCGGCCCAGTGCTGCCGCGTGAGACCGGTCATCGGGCTCAGCGCGCGATCCTCGCCGGGGAGCGGGTTCTCCCAACCCAACCTCGCGCTGTCGAGCCCCATGCACTTCTCCTCGGCGTTCAGGGCGACGACAAAGTTCGGAATGCGCTTGCCCCACTCTTACTATGCCGCATCGAATGCCTTGACGCTACCCCGAGATTGGGGATAGGGTCGCCGGAATACATCGGTAAGCGCATTCCCTTCTCCTAGATTTTTCAAAGCGAACCAGATCTTCGGGTGCGGAACCGACACCGATGCATTCATCGCGGAACTGCCGCACTCATCGAGGAGGAAGCATGCTCACAACCATTGAAAGGCCACGACGTTCGCAACGCCGCTGGCTTGTCCGAACCTCTGCCCTCGCCCTGACGACGGCACTGTCGCTGCTCGTCGTTCCTGGAATGGCTTCGGCGTCACCGCCCGCGCAACCGCCGGCGGCATCGCATCACCGCTGCGCCGGACCGATCTCGCACGGCTTCTGCGCCCCGAAGACAGTCGTTCTCGACGGCCAACGGATGCTGAATACACGCAATGAATTGCGCGCCGGCGATCCGAGGCTGCGGGCACAACTCGACACACTCCTGACGCAGGCGGATGCCGCGCTGACAGCGGGACCCTGGAGCGTCACGTCGAAGGATCTGGTACCACCGAGCGGCGACAAGCGCGACTATGTCAGCGAGGCGCCATATTGGTGGCCGACTCAGCCGCAGACTGCTGATAACCCGTACGGTTGCCCGTATGTGCAGCGCGACGGGCAGCGCTATCCGGGAGCCGACGCGATCCAGGACCACAACGATCGCGGAGTGGCCTTCGACGCCATCTACAAGCTCGCGCTGGCGTGGTACTACACGGGTGAGCCGCAGTACGCCCAGCGCGCCACGCTCGACCTGCGCACCTGGTTCCTTGATTCGAAAACCGGGATGAATCCGAATCTCGACTTCACTCAATTCATCCCATGCACAGTCGACGGCCGCGGTATCGGCATCATCGACTTCTCCGAGGCTCTGCCTGACGTGATCGATGCGGTCGCGGTCCTTGACTCCGGTGCCCCGGGATGGACAGACAAGGATCACGCAGGTATGACTTCCTGGTTCTCACAATTCCTCGAATGGCTGCAGACCAGCCAGAACGGGCGCGAGGAGAAAGCGGCCGAAAACAATCACGGCAGCTTCTTCGACGAGCAGGAGGCTGCGCTCGCGTTGTACATCGGGCAGCCCGAACTTGCCAAGAATATTGTTCTCCCCGCGGCCACCAGCCGACTCGACGTGCAGATAGCCGGCGACGGCAGCCAGCCTCTGGAACTATCCCGAACGCGTAGCTGGCACTATTCGATGTTCAACCTGATGGCGCTCACGCGTCTCGCTGACGTCGGCAATCATGTCGGTGTCAATCTCTGGGAGTACACCACGCCAAACGGCGGCTCGCTGGCGAAGGCGGTCGATTTTGTTATCCCGGCTGCAACCGGAGCGCTGGACTGGCCGTATCCGGAGACGCTGTTCCAGCAGTTCCGCATGCTCGACGTCATCCATGCGGCTGCCGACGCCGGCGATCGGAGCGCCATCGCGGCGCTCCCCCTGATCCCCTTACCCCCGAAGAATGGAGACATCTGGCAGTTGCGGCCGGCAGCCGACTTCCTCAGCTGACCGCCGGATACAGCCGACGTGGCGTGCACGGCGAAGGTGACCGGCCTTCGTCGTGCACACCACGTCGGCGCCAACCCGCCGGGTCACGTTGACAATTCGACTTCGATCCGCGTAAAGTCGAGGGCATTGTGGTAAGCGCATTCCGAGCGATCGACGACGGAGGATCAATGCAGCCCAAGGTGTTCGTCGCCTCAAGCCCAAACCGAGTCACGGACGTGTGCAGCACCTCCGCCCGACGCCTGCTCGAGGGTGCGTTCGACATGCGCTGGAATAGCGGACCCGAGTTAACATCGCGGGAATTGGCCTCGCAACTCGGCGATGCGGAGGTACTGCTGACGAGTTGGGGTTCTCCCCACCTTGACGGGGCGCTCCTGCGCTCGCTGCCTTCGTTGCGCATCGTCGGTCATGCAGCCGGCTCGGTCAAGGGCATCCTCCCACAGAATGCATTCGAACATCTCGATGCGGTCTTCTCGGCCGCCCCGCGAATCGCCGACTCCGTCGGTGAGTACTGCCTGGCCGCCGCGATGACGCTTCTGCGTCGCCTTCCGCGCTTCGACGCACGCATGCGGGCGGGCGGATGGAAAAGCGACGGCTTCCGCGGGCAGGAGCTCCGCGGTCGCACCGTCGGCATTGTCGGCGGAAGTTCAACGGCACGAGCATTCATGCGGCTTCTGCGGCCGTTCAATGTCACCGTACGGCTTTTTGATCCTTATCTCAGCGACGACGCGGCGTCGCTTCTGCGCGCCGCGAAGGCGCCGCTCGAGGACGTGATGGGAAGTGACATCGTCTCGATCCACCTCCCCGCAACCGGCGAGACCGAGGGCATGATCACGGCGACGCTCGTCGCGCGAATCCCGGACGGCGGAATCCTCATCAATTCGTCACGGGGTACCACGGTGGATACGAACGCGCTCTACTGCGAGCTGGCAACGGGAAGAATTTCGGCGGCGCTCGACGTCTTCGAGTCGGAACCTCCGGCGCTAGGCGCCGACATCCGTGGGGCGGCCAACGTGTTGCTCAGTCCACATATTGCAGGGGACACTGCGCAAGGGCATCTCGCGCTGATGGAATTCGTCGTCCGTGACATCATGCGCTGGCTCGACGACGGCGAACAGGGGAGCGGCTTCGTGGACCCTGCTGTGTGGCGACTCTCAGCGTAACCACCGACCCGACCAACGCCACCGGGGCAACGCGACCGGGCCAACGACGAGGAGCATCCATTCATGAGCACTATCGACCGAATAACTCTGATCCCGGTGGCGGCACCGTTCAAGCATTCATTCACGCTGGGCAGCGGAAGCGCAAGCGGGTCGAACATGACGGGCGCGGTTCTCTTCGTCAAACTCGAAACGGATGACGGCCACGTCGGCTGGGGGGAGCAACGTGCGCTGCCCACCTGGAGTTACGAGACAATCGAGACGATGGTGGCCGCCATCCGCCACCATCTCGGGCCACTCGTCATCGGGCTGTCTCCTTTCGACGTCGAGTTGTTCCAGGCTCGCGCCAACAGAGCCCTCAGCCCCTCCGTATCCAACGGGATGCCCTTCGCGCGGGTAGCGATCGACATCGCTATGCACGATCTCGCCGGTCGCATCGCAGGCCAGCCGATCCACCGACTACTCGGCGGAAAAATCACGGATACCATCCCACTGTGTTCCGCCATCGGCGCCGATACCCCCGGCGAGATGGCACAACGGGCTGAGGAATCGTCGGACTACCACGCGTACAAGATCAAGATCACGGGGAACGTGCAACTCGACATCGAGCGCATTCGGGCCGTCTCCAGAGTCACTGCCGGCAAACCGCTGTGGCTGGACGCCAACCAGTCCTACTCCCCGTCGTCCATGGCCCGGCTCCTCAACGGCATTTCAGATCTCACCCAACTCGTCTGTGCTGAGCAGCCGGTGGCCAGCACGGACTGGTTCGGAATGGCAGCAATCCGAGCACGAAGCTCGGTCCCGATCGCCGTCGACGAAGGCTGCTTCACGTCCGGGGACGTCGCGAAACTGGCCCGGTTCGAGGCCGCCGACCTGGTGGTAGTCAAGATCTGCAAGTCCGGAGGCATCCGCAACAGTTTGAAGACCGCGCACGTCGCGCAGGCGAACGGAATCGAAATTCTGGCCAGCGGATTGACCGATTGCGGCGTCGGGTTCGCGGCCGCCGTGCATCTTTTCAGTACACTCTCCCTGTCGCTGCCTGCAGAGTTGAACGGCCCGGAGCTGCTGGCCGAGCTGTTTGTCGATGGGCTTCGCTTCGACGCAGGGCACATCGTCGTGCCCGATGCGCCCGGACTCGGCATCACGGTCAACGAGGACAAGCTGCGCGAACACAAACTGCGGATCGACGCGTGAGCGACCCGCGAGCGGTGTCGAGGTATACCTGGTCGGTCTTCGCCAAGCCATGGCCGATGTTACACGGCCCGGCGTTGGCATCACTGGTCGCACGGCTCGGATTCGACGGGATCGAGGCGCCTGTGCGCGACGGACACGAGGTCACCCCGACGAATGTCGAACAACGACTGGCCGATCTGGCGCGGACGTTTGCCGACGCCGACTTGCGCATCTTCAGCGTGGCAGGCAACGCCGACGAACGACTTTTCGCGGCATGCGAACGCGCGAGCATTCCATTTATCCGGGTAATGGCTCCGGTCGTCGCCGACTATCTTGAATCCGAATCACGGATCCGCGCAGAACTTGCCGCGCTCGTCCCGCTGTGTGAACGCTATTCGGTGGCAGTGCTGGTGCAGCAGCACCACGGCCGCTTTGTTTCGACCGCAGGCGGGCTCCGAAGCCTCCTCGCCGATCTCCCGCGCGAGCACATCCTCGCCGCATGGGACGCCGGACACAACGCGTTGTCCGGGGAGGACCCGGACCTCGCCCTCGCCCAGCTGGAGGGCCGCATCGGCATGATCAATCTCAAGAATGGACTTTATCGTCGGCTCCCCCAAGAGGAAGGCGGCACACGCTGGCAGCCCGTGTGGGTCTCAGGAGCAGAGGGGCTCGGCGACTGGGCCGACGTCGGTTCGGCGGTCGCTGCAACGACTTTCACCGGCACCGTCTGCCTGAGCGCGCAGTACACGGGCGTGCAAGACGTCGATCAACTCGCGCGGATCGACCTCGAGCACGCACGTACAGCGTTCGCATCGTAGCGAGCAGACTCGGTTAGCCCTTCAGGGAGCCTCCGAGCAGCCCGCGCTCGAAGAATTTCTGCAGTATCAGGTAGACGATGACGCCGGGAACCATCAGTATCAACGCCGCGGCAAGTCGAACACCCTCGCCGAGTTCCTGACTCGATTGCAGGCTCGTCACGATCAGCGTCAGTGTGTATTTTGCCGGCGTCTGTGCGACAAGCAGGGGCAGCAAGTATTGGTCCCAGATCATCAGGAAACCGAACACTGCACACGTGCCCAGTGCCGGCTTGCACAACGGGAGGATGATCTTCCAGAAGATCCGGAAATCGCCTGCCCCATCCATCCGCGCCGATTCCTCCAGTTCGAGGGGAATGTTGCGCATGAAACCTGTAAGGACATAAATCGGGAGCGCCCAGCCGACCAGGGGCAGTATGAGCCCCCCGAAGGAGTTGAGCAGGGAGCCACTCTCCGTCGGTGCCGGAATCTGGCCGAGCACCAGGTAGAGCGGAATGGCGATAACTTCTTCGGGCATCATCATGGTCGCGAGGATCAATACCATCACGACACTCATTCCGCGGAACTTCTTACGGGCCAGCGAGTACGCCGCCAACGAGCTGACGGTGAGCTGCAGCGCCAGTCCGATCACGACCACGACCACCGAGTTGAAGAGCCCGACTGCCACGCCGAAGTTCCACGCTTGGATGATGTTGTTGAAAGTGAAATCCAGCGGGAAGAGCGAGATCTCTCCCGACTTCATCGGTATCCCACTAAACACGGTCGCAACCATCGACCATACCGGCACCAGGAATACTGCGAGTACCAGCAGGTACAGAACCCCTCGCGCGATCTTCCCGCGCAAAAGCCGCGGCGACGGCATCCGGATGCCCAACGCCGTTTTTGTCGTGCTCATGATCGGTCCTTTCGGGCTCGCCACCACAAATTGAGGCAGGTGAGGACGACCGTGGCGATGAGAAGCATGGTCGAGATGGCCGAGGCGTAGCCGAGCTTGTTGTTCTCGATGCCGGCCTTGTAGAGGAAGGTGACGATCGTCTCAGTCGAGCCCGCCGGCCCACCGTTTGTCAGGACGAAGATTTCGGTGAAAACCCTGAGGCCGCGGATGATGCCGAGTGTCAGCACGATCGTCGTGATAGGTCGAAGCGCGGGAATCGTGACGTAACGAAGTCGCTGCCACGCACTCGCACCGTCGATGTCGGCAGCGTCATAGAGCTGACGATCCACGCCGGCGAGGCCGGCGATGAAAATGACCATGTCGTACGGTGCGCTCTTCCAGATCTGTACGAGCATCACTGAGCCAAGCGCCTGATTCGGGTCGCTGAGAAAGCCCTGCGGTCCCACTCCAACCGCTCCGAGCACGCTGTTCACAGCACCGTACTGGCCTGGGTACAGCAGCACATCCCAGAGTTGAGCAACGACGACCATGGCGGTCACGACCGGCAGGAATGCCGCTGTTCTTACGATCCGAAGGTGCAGCGTCGGGCCCTCGAGCAGAAGAGCGAGGAAGAAGCCGATGAGCATCGATGCGGCGACTGTCACGGCCGCGTCGAGCAGCGTGTGCCAGGTCGCGGCGAATAGCGTTGGATCGTTGAACGCCCGGGTGAAGTTATCGAATCCGATCCACTGGTTTCCCAGATACGGTCGGACGTTGAAGAAGCTGAGGAACATGCCATACAACGTCGGCCAGAATTTGAAGACCGCGAATACGAGTAGCGCCGGAGCAAGGAAGGCCCACGGCGACACGCCACGCATGAACTTCAGTCGCGTGATTCGCCCCATGCGATCTCGGGCCGGGGACCCACCCGGGCCGACCATGACTGGTCGGCCCGAGAGTGCTTGTTCGTCGTCGGAGTGCCGCCTCGGCGTCGGCGCAACCGTTTTGACCTGAACCAAGTGGATGCCTACTTCTGCGCCAACAACGACTTGTACGTGTTGTTGAGCTCGTCAAGCGCAGCCTTCGGATCACCGCAGGTGGAGATCACTTTGTTCAACGTATCCGAAGCTGCCTGTCGCATCTCTTGCCACTGCGGTAACGCGACCGGCTCGTAGTGTGCGCTGGTCTTGTAAACCTGCTGCGCGACCTCCCATCGCGGGTCATCCTGGTAGACCGCCTTCGCGTCCACCTTCGAGTTGACCGGCAGTCGCACGATGCTCGCCGTCGGCACGCCGACCATACCGATCTTTTGCGCTTCTGCAGTGATCATGTACTCAGCCAGCGCTTGAGAGGCCTGTTCCTGCTTCGATCCCGCCATCATGTATATGTTCGTGCCCTCAGCCAGAACGCTGGACCCGTCCGGGCCCGCGGGAGGTGCCACAACGGTGTACTTGCCCTTGATGGGTGTCGCGTCCGAGGTGGCAATGGCGTAAGGCCCGGTCAGGTACATTCCGGCGACGCCGGTCTGCCACGCCTTGTTGGAATCGGCGCTGACGGCGTTGAGCGCGCCAGGCTGTACCACTTTGTCGGTGCAGAAGAGGTCCTCATACCACTTTGCTGCCGCAACAGCCTTGGCCGAATTGATAGTAGGCGTGACCTTGCCGTTCTTCTGGCTGATATAGTCCCCACCGTTCTGCCACAGATAGGTCGACCAGTTCCATGACACGTATCCCCGGGTCGTCGATCCTGGAATCGCGAGGCCGAATGTATCGTTCTGGCCGTTGCCGTCGGGATCCTCCGTCGTGAAAGCCTTGGCGACCTTAACCAGTTGATCCCAGGTCTTCGGCACCTGAAGGCCGAGTTTCTGCAGCCAGTCCGTGCGGATGAACAACAGGTTCGCCTGCGCAGAGAACGGAACTGCAAGATATTGCCCTGACGAGTCCTGTGCAGACTTCCACGCGGCATCCGTCAGGTTGTTTCCGCCGACGACGCTCTTGCGGTCAATTGGGCGGATGATGCCCTGGCTCTCAAAATTCCCCTGCTGTGCAGCGTCGTCCACAACGACATCAGGCAGCTTGTGGCCTGCAGCAGCAGCATTCAACTTGGTCTCGAAGTCCGTGAGCGTGGAAAAGATATTGATCTTGACCCCGGTCTTCGCCGTGAACTTGTCGAAGATCTTCTGATACGCCTGCGCGGAATCGCCGGCGGCGCGAACCCAGACATTCAGGGTGCCGCTCAGCTTGGCCGACGGTGTGGGGCTGGTCGGGGCGCCGCCTGCCCCGCTGCACGCGGTGAGTGCAACGAGCACGGCAGTGCTTGTCAGCACTCCGAGAGCTCGCCTGATGCGGTGTTTGCGTTGCATTCTTTCTCCTCATTGAGTGGCAAGTTCCGACACTGCGTGACACCCGCGTGCCAGGCTGGCTCGCTACTTGATGGTGCGGCCGGTCGGATGTTTGGCATTGGCTTACTGAGATGGGAATGCGCTTACCAATGTCTCGACACGACGTTACCTCTGAGTGCAACTGGTGTCAAGCGGCGTAGAATCTCGCCTGCACACGCGCCCTGGAAAACCCATTCCGACTTGGCGCTGAAGCGCATCGTGCACCGCCGAAGGTCGGGTCTGCAGGGTCACCGGCCAGGGTCAGACTCCAGCGCGTTTGGCAAGCCCGCGCACGTACGAGGCTTGGCCTGCGTGCTGCAGGTCGTCCGAAATGACGCTGATCAGGCGCACAGCAAGTGTTACCGGCGGATCCCACGCGGTGTCGACGATTCGCTCCACGTCCTGCGCGGTCATGTCTTTCAGAAGCTCGATGGTTCGATCGTGCACGTTGTCGTGATAACCCCGCAGCAGCTCGGCGCTTACACGCACAGATGCAACCTCGTCACGACTGTGTCCGTACCCGGTTGCGGAGTCGGCGAACGGCAGGCCAAAGCGCACGGCCCAATCGTCGTCTGTCCACACTTGCCGCGTGCCGAAAGCATCGGCGAGATGATCGTCTTGCACTCTCGTGAGATGCCAGACCAACCAGGCGACGCTATTGGCCTCCGCATCCGGCCGATAGGCCAATGTCTCCGCAGATGCGTCGCGGATCGCCGCGTGAACAATCTTCTGGATTCGATCGAACGCGTCGATCAATACTTGGGATGGTCCCATGCTGCCTCCCTCGCCCGAACCAGTACCCTCACGAGCAGGTCCCCTGCAACGCTACTCGGCTCAAACGCCGGCTGCCCCGGCCATCGAGTAACGCGTAGTTGCGTCAAGTGCGTCCCGTTTCACGCGCCTTCGAGCTCGGTGATCACGATCTTCTTTTGGCTCATCATCACAGCGACTTGTTCGGGCCGGCGCGTCAGGTCGCCCATGTTCTCCGGGATGATCTGCCAGCTGACACCGAACCGGTCCTTGCACCAGCCGCATTGCTCCGACTCGGGCACGTGCGACAGCTTCGACCAGTAGTGGTCGATCTCCGCCTGATCCGCACAGGAGACGACGAATGAGATCGACTCGTTAAAGGTAAATATCGGTCCACCGTCGAGGCAGACGAAGTCCACCCCGTTCAGGGTGAACTGTCCGTTGAGCACTTTGCCGGACATGCCGGTGAAGTGTTCGTCGAGTGCCTCATCGGGGTACTCGACGATCGAGCCGACGCGCGAATTCGGGAACACGCCCACGTAGTACTCCATCGCTTCGCGCGCCTGATCGTCGAACCACAGACACGGCTGGATGGGTGAAAGCTGAGCCATGATTACCTCCTCGTTGCGGCCTCTGCATCTGTTTGCTTCTGTGCAGTTGTAGCGCAGGTCAGCACCGTCCGCAACAGCAATGTCCGCAACCGTGTGGCGTGCAGACACGCATCGAATCTACTTAGAACCCCTGCGCCAGCCGCCAGTACGCCTGATTCCAGCGCAACTCCTTCTGGAACTCGCGCAGCGTCGTCGCCTCGTCGATCACAAGCAACTCGGTGCGTGCAATCTCGGCGAAGTCCTCAAACACTTCGAGGCCGACGGCGGTGGACATCACCGTGTGGTGCGCACCGCCCGCACTCAGCCAGGCGGCCGCCGAAGTTTGGAAGTCGGGCCGCGGCTCCCAGACCGCGCGGCCGACCGGCAACTTCGGCAACGGATGCGGCGGCTCGACCACGTCCACGACGTTTGCCACGAGGCGGAACCGTTCCCGCATGTCCGACAGGGCGACGACGACCGCGGGGCCGGCATCCGCTGTGAACACGAGTCGCACGGGGTCGTCCTTACCTCCGATGCCGAGCGGGTGGATCTCCAGTGTCGGCCTCTCACTCGACAGCGTCGGGCAGACCTCGAGCATGTGCGCACCGAGGATCAGTTCGGCGCCCGGCGTCAGATCGTAGGTGTAGTCCTCCATCAGGCTGGCACCGCCCGGCAACCCGGCACCCATGACCTTCGCCGCGCGCACGAGCACCGCGGTCTTCCAGTCACCTTCCGCGCCGAAGCCGTAGCCGTCGGCCATCAGCCGCTGCACCGCCAAGCCGGGCAACTGCGTGAGCGCGCCTAAGTCTTCGAAACTCGTGGTGAACGCGCCGAACCCGCCCTCTTCAAGGAACGAGCGCAGCCCCAACTCGATCGCGGCACCGTCGCGTAGCGATTCGTGACGCTCGCCGCCCCGTCGCAACTCGGGAACGACATCGTACAGTTCTTCGTACTCGGCCACGAGCGCGTCGATGGATGCGTCGGATGCCGCGCCGACGGCATCCGCCAGCTCGTTGACCCCCCACGTGTTCACCTGCACGCCGAAGCGCAGCTCGGCCTCGGTCTTGTCGCCCTCGGTGACGGCGACGTAGCGCATGTTGTCGCCGAAGCGCGCAAGCTTCAGCTCGTGCGTCGCCGCCCAGCCCGCCGCGGCGCGCGCCCAGGTCGCAACCTTCGCCGTGACGGCCGGATCGCTGGCGTGCCCGACGACCGTCTTGCGCGCGACCCCGAGCCTGGACTGAATGTAGCCGAACTCACGGTCGCCGTGCGCTGCCTGGTTGAGGTTCATGAAGTCCATGTCGATCTCCGACCAAGGCAGCGCAACGTTCGACTGCGTGTGAAGATGCAGCAGAGGCTTCCGCAGGGCGTCGAGGCCGGCGATCCACATCTTGGCCGGGCTGAATGTATGCATCCACGCGATCAGGCCGATCACGCTGTCGGTGGCATTTGCATCGAGCGCAGCCCGGCGGATGGCATCCGAGTCGGTCAGCACCGGCTTCCAGACGATTCGCACCGGCACATCGGATGCCGCCCCCAGCGTCCGAGCAATCTCCTGCGACTGCTGCGCCACCTGACGCAGCGTCTCATCGCCGTAGAGCCCCTGACTGCCGGTGAGGAACCAGACCTCGTACTGGTCGAGAGAGGTGCTGAGTGCGGTCATGAAAGTGCTCCTCGCGGGTCTTGCCCGTAAACGTTCTGGTAGCGGTTGAAGAGCGCGTCGATCGCGTCCTGCGAGATCGGCAGCAGTTCACCGCCGGCTCGGGCGATGTGCACAGTGCGGGCCACGTCCTCGACCATGACGGCGGCCTTGACCGCGTCGCGCGCATCCGCGCCGATCGTGAACGGTCCGTGATTGCGCATCAGCACCGCTCGACTGCGATGCCCGGTCAGCGTTGCAACGATGCCACGCCCGATCGAATCGTCGCCGATGATCACGAACGGGCCGACCGGGATCGCCCCGCCGAACTCATCCGCCATGGCGGTCAGGACGCACGGAATCTCCTCGCCGCGCGCAGCCCACGCGGTTGCGTAGGTCGAGTGCGTGTGCACCACCCCACCGACTTCCGGCATATGCCGATAGACGTATGCGTGTGCAGCCGTGTCGCTCGAGGGCGAGCGTTCTGCGCCCGGAGTGCCGAGAACGACCACACCGTCGAGCGTGCACAGGATCATGTTCTGCGGCGTCAAGTCGGCGTAGTCGACCCCGCTTGGTTTGATGACGAAAAGATCGGCGCCGGGCACGCGGCCAGACACGTTGCCGCCTGTCCACACCACCAGGCCGTTGCGCGCAAGTTCGCCGTGCAGGTGCGCCACTTCCGCGCGAACCCGCGCGATCGCGACCTCGACCGCTGGCTCGATCGTGCTCATACTTCTACCTCGAATGCAGTCTGCTCCGCCATGTCGCACGTCGTGTCGATCGCCGTCGAGTCAGCAACCGTGCCCGCGCCCTCGCGCTTGAGTGCTCGCAGTCGGTGCATCACATCGTTCCCGCCACGCCCGAAGTAGTCGTGGATGAGCGTGTACTCCGCATAGAGCCGGTCGTACGCGGCGGCAGCCGCGTCATCCGGCATGTACACGTTGCGGTTGAGCTTGCCCATCGCAGCACCGGCGACCCGCACGTCCGGGTAGGCGCCCGCTGCGACCGCTGCGTGGATGGCCGAGCCGAGCGCGGGGCCCTGGTCGCTCGCGATCGTGGAGATCGGCATCCGCAAGATGTTCGAGTAGGTCTGCATCAGGAACGCGTTCTTGAGCAAGCCGCCCGCCACGATGAACTCGGTGACCGGTACTCCGGATGCGTTGAACGTCTCAACGATCGTGCGCGTACCGAATGCCGTTGCTTCGAACAGCGCTCGGTAGATCTCCTCAGCGCGCGTGGTCAAGGTGATGCCAAGCACAACGCCCGAGAGTTCGTGGTCGACGAGCACGGACCGGTTGCCCGACTGCCAATCGAGCGCGATCAAGCCGTGCGCGCCGACCGGCTGGTCTTCGATCAGCTCGGTCAGATACTCATGGATGTTCTGGCCGGCCTTCGCCGCGGCCTCGTAGTAGCGGCCCGGAACCTGGTTCTTCACGTACCACGCGAAGATGTCGCCGACTCCGGACTGCCCGGCTTCGTAACCCCACAGCCCAGACACGATGCCGCCGTCGACGGCACCGCACATGCCTGGGACCTCCGCGAGATGGTCGCCGTTCATCACGTGGCAGGTGCTGGTGCCCATGATCGCGACCATTTGGCCGGGTTCGACCGCCTGAGCGGCGGGCGCGGTCACGTGCGCGTCGACGTTGCCGACCGCGACGGCGACACCCTCCGGCAGGCCGGTCCAGCCGGCCGCCTCAGCGCTCAGCGTGCCGGCGACGGCACCCAGCTGCCCGACTTCATGCGCGACCTTGTCGTCAGCGAACGCGGCGAACGCCGGATTGAGGGCCGCCAGGAAGTCGCGGCTCGGATACACACCGTCCTGCAGGATGCCCTTGTAGCCGGCGGTGCATGCGTTGCGCAGGTAACGCCCGGTGAGTTGCCAGATGATCCAGTCTGCGGCCTCGACCCAGTGGTCCATCCGGTCGTACAGTTCCGCATCTTCTTCGAGCAGTTGCAGGCCCTTGGCGAACTCCCACTCGCTGGAGATCAGCCCGCCGTAGCGCGGCAGCCAACTCTCGCCGCGCTCCGCCGCCAGCGCGTTGATCCGGTCGGCGTGCGGCTGCGCGGCGTGATGCTTCCACAGCTTGACGTAGGCGTGCGGGCGATCGGCGTATTCGGGCAATTCGTTCAGCGGTGTGCCGTCTGCAAGCACTGGCAGCACGGTGCAGGCGGTGAAGTCTGTGCCGATGCCGATGACCAGGTGCGGATCGATACCTGCGGCCGCGACGGCTGCCGGCACGGCATCCTTCAACACGTCGACGTAGTCACTCGGCACCTGAAGTGCCCAGTCCGGCGGGAGCGCGGCTCCGGTCGACCCAAGAACCGTGTCCATGACGGCGTGCGGATAATCGAGCACGGCGGTGCCGAGCTCCGCTCCATCGGAGACTCGAACGACGACGGCACGACCCGACAGCGTGCCGTAGTCGACGCCGATCACGTAACTCTCGCCTCCGCGCTCGGCGGTGGCATCACGGGGCCCGGCAATGGGGTCGAGGGGAGTCACGGCGCTGGTTCCTGTTCTGACGCTTTCGTAGCGGCGACCGATCGCATGTGACCGGTCACATTGACTCTCTTATGCTACCCGACCGGGCGTGGTCACTGTCAAGCTGATGGCGCCGTGGGCTTCCTCGAAACGCGACGAGTCGGCCACACATGATAACGGTCACATCACATTAATGAGAACGGTCACAGCAAATACATGAGAACGGTCACATCCGCATGTTGTGGGCGATTGACACTGAAAACAAGCACGGCTACAGTCACAAACAAGTGCCAGCCCGCACAGCCCGTCATTTCGATGGCGACCGAGCGCCGATGACATCCGAAATCGAGAGCTCCAAGGCTGATTCGGCGTGAGCGTGGCCTTGTGAACTCCTCTTGCTCAAGGAGGAACAATCATGGCAGAAGAAGTGCGTGAAGCACTGTTGAATCCGCTCACTCGACGCAGCATTCTGCGCGGTGCCGGACTGACTGGCGTAGCGGCCGCATCGGCCGCTCTGCTCGCAGCGTGCACAGGCGGAACCAGTCAGGCAGCAGCGACAGGGAGTGGTGGCGGCCCGGGAGACTTTGCCAGCACACCCAAGTTCAAGTTCACCTTCGTGAACCACGTGACGACCAACACGTTTTTCCAGGCGACACAGTACGGCCTCCAGGACGCGGCAGCCCTGCTCAACTTGCCGACGCCGCAGTGGACGGGGTCAGAGACGTCGAACGTGTCTCAGATGGTCAACGCGATGAACACGGCGATCACGGCCGGTGTCGATGGCATCGCCGTCGCGTTGGTTGACCTGAAGGCGTTCAACGAGCCGGTTCAAAAGGCACTTGCCGCGGGCATCCCCGTGGTTTCATACAACTCGGACGTGGCAACAAACGCACGTCTCGGCTATATCGGGCAAGACTTGTATGCGTCTGGCCAGGCGATGGGTGAGCGGATCGCCACACTCATGCCCAGTGGTGGCGACGTCGCGATCTTCATCGCGACTCCGGGTTCCCTCAACATCCAGCCGCGGGCGGATGGTGCCGCTGCGGCCTTGAAGGCCAGCGGACTTCCGTTCACCGTCAAACAGGTCGCGACCGGCGCGGACGAAGGTAAAGAAATCACCGCCATCGACGCGTACCACACCGGAAACCCCAACACGAAGGGCCTCTTCGCCGTTGACGCGGGCAGTACCGCAGGTGTTGCCGCCACGATGACCAAGTACGCGCTCCCGGCGAAGGGTTTCCATGGGGGCGGTTTCGACTTGCTCCCAGCGACTGAAACGGCGATCAAGGCCGGAAACCTCGACTTCACAATCGACCAGTCGGCCTATCTTCAAGGCTTCCTGCCGACGCTGTACCTTTACCTGTACAAGCTGTCCGGCACCCTCGTTGCCCCTCCCATGACGAACACCGGACTCAAGTTCGTCACAAAGGACAACGTCGCGCCTTATCTGAAGGCTCCCAACCGCTTCGAGGGAAGTTCCAAGACGCAGCTCTACATCAAGTAGCGTTGTGCCGTTCGAGGAGGGTCCGGTGAACCAATGTCGGTAACTGCGACGGATACCACGGGTACGACAGCTCCCCCGCCCGCGAGCCGATGGATCGGCGTCGGCTCGCGGCTTCTGCGGGTGCGGGAGTTGTCCGTGCTCGTCGTCAACATTGCACTGATCGTGTACTTCGGTGCCGTGAATCCTGCGTTCTTCTCGTCGTCGAATATCTCGAACATCGCGAACTTCTTCAGCGCTGTCGCACTGATCGCAGCAGGCGAGACGTTCTTGTTGATCTGCGGCGAGATCGACCTGTCCGCAGGCATGACGTTCGCGGTGGTCCCGGTGATCATGGTCACCCTGAACGGTGAAAACGGCCAGGGCATGCCGCTCTGGCTGGCCATGATCATCAGCCTGATCGCTGCAGCGGTCATCGGCCTCTTCAACGGGCTCGTCACGCAATTCCTGAAGCTGCCGTCCTTCATCACGACGCTCGGCACGCTCTACGTTTTGCACGGGATATCTCTGACGCTGGCCGGAAGCACCCCTCTCCCCGCGCCGGAGGCGGGCGCTTTTTCGCAAATCTTCGGCGGATGGTCGTGGTCAGAGCTGATCTGGACTCTGGTCATCGTTGTGGTCATGCAGATCGTCTTGACCCAGACGCGGTGGGGCGCCCACACGATCGCGACGGGAGCAAATGTGCTCGGTGCATCCGAATCCGGCATCAAGGTCAGGCAGATCAAGATCCGCGCATTCGTGATCACGGCGCTGTTCGCCGGTTTCGCCGGCATCCTCGACGGAACCAACATCGCGAAGTCGTTCGATCCGAACGCGGGAGGCAATGACCTGATGTTCATGGCAGTCGCCGCTTCCGTCATCGGTGGAACCGCCCTTCTCGGTGGATCCGGAACCGTGATCGGAGCCGCTCTCGGCGCACTGCTGCTCGCAGTTCTGCAAGATGGCTTCAACATCCAAGGCATCAGTGCGACGACGTTCGTGATCGTGGAGGGTATCGCGATCCTATTGGCGATGGCACTCAACACGTGGCTTGCCCGATTCCGCACCCGAGCAAGGGAGCAATGAAATGAGCACAACGGTACCGGTCGGCACTCCTCCGGACGAATCGAACGAACCTCCGGCTATCGAAGTCCGCAACATCAGTAAGAAGTTCGGTTCCGTCACGGCGCTGAACGACGTCAGCCTTCACGTTCGCAAGGGCGAAGTTCTTGGGCTGATCGGGGATAACGGTGCGGGCAAGTCGACCCTGATCAAGATCATCACGGGGTTCCACCAGCCGACCAGCGGCGAAATTTTACTGGCCGGTGTGCCGACCAAACTCACCAGCGTTGCGGATGCGCGGGCGCACGGAATCGAGACCGTCTTTCAGGACCTCGCCCTGATCAACACGCTCCCGGTGTATCTGAATCTACATCTGAACAGGGAGCCTCGATTCGGTCCGTTCCTCAAGCGGTCCCAGATGCGTAGGGATTCACGGCGCTATCTCGACGACATCGGCATCCGCATCGCGTCGGTCAACGACGAGGTTGCCAATCTCTCAGGAGGGCAACGGCAGGCAATCGCCGTTGCACGGTCTGTCTACTCCAATGCCAATGTGCTGCTGCTGGACGAACCACTCGCCGCGATGGGAGCAAAAGAGGGCGGGATCATCCTGGATCTGATTGCGATGTTGCGCGAGCGCGGCGAGGTCTCGATTATCCTGATTGCCCACAATTACACCCAGGTGCTCGACGTCTGCGACAGGATCAACCTTCTGCAGCATGGCGAGATCACACTGAACAAGCGCACGCAAGACACCTCCGTCGACGAGTTGATGGAGCTGGTCGCCAACGAATATCGGCGCGGCGGCAAGCTCGCCGGCGATCGCGGTCGCCTGCTCGGCGAGATGCGCGGATCAGCGAGTTGACCTGTCCGGACTCTGACCCGTTAAGCCGCCGAGGCGGCAGTTGAGGATCGCACAATGAGCTCTGGAGTGATCTCGTCTCGCCCTGAGACGACTTCACCGCCGAGTTCCCGCAGGAGCAGCGCGATCGAGCGCTTGCCGAGCTCCGCGAAGTCCTGCCGCACCGTGGTCAGCGGCGGCCAGAAGTGTGCCGCCTCTGGAATGTCGTCAAAGCCCACGATGCTGACGTCTCCGGGGATATCGAGCCCCTCATCGTGCATTGCGTGCATCAGCCCGAGCGCCATCTGATCGTTCGACGAGAAGACTGCTGTCACGTCACGTCGGCGTGCCAACTCGCGGCCCGCTTGATATCCGAACTTCGCGGTCCAATCGCCGAGCACGGGTTCCAACGGCGCGAGTCCGTTCGACTCCAGTTCTGCGAGGTATCCGCTCAACCTGGCTTCTGCCTCGAACCAGTCCTGCGGTCCGGCCACGTGAAGGATTCGGCGATGTCCCAGGGAAATCAGGTGCTGCATCGCCAACCGGGCACCCGCCAGCTGGTCGACGGACGCGCTCGGGCCTTCGAATCCGCCCGTCGACTGCAACGTGATGAACGGCACATGCAGTGAGAGAGTGGCGACCGCGTCGAACACCCGTTCCTGTGGTGCGATGACGACGACGCCTTCAACTGCCTGCGCGGTCAAATGGTCGACGGCCGCCTTGATCGAGGCCTCATCCAAGGCAGCGAGATTGGCGATCGATACGTAATAATCTGCTGCGCGCGCAGCATCCTCGATTGCGGTGATGCTGCTGGAGGGGCCATAGAACGAGCCGCTGGCCGCAGCGATCACTCCGATGGTGCGCGAATGACTGGTGACGAGCATCCGTGCCGCGCGATTCGGTCGGTATTGCAGGGTCTCCATGGCCTGCAACACTCGGTCTTTTGTCGTGTCGCGGACCGACGGATGGTGGTTCATCACCCGGGACACCGTCTGGTGCGAGACACCCGCTAGGCGCGCGACATCGCGAATACTTGGTGCCCGGCGCGGCTGCGGATCCATGCTCACACTCGCCGACCCCTTCTTGATGTGCACGGTCACATCCGCCCCTGATGACACCATTATGCACGCAGTCAGGCACTTACGCACACCCGCCCCCAAACATCCGCCCGCCCCACCCCCACCCCACTCGCCCCCCACCCCTCACCCCCTCTCCCCACCTCGCTGAGGTGCGGGCTTCGGTCGCTTTCCCCGCGGGGAAGACGACCGAAGACCGCACCTCACGGATGGAACGGATGGAACGGACCGCGCGGCGGTCAGGAAGTGGGCGCCGTCAGGTCGTACAGCGTGACACCGCCCACCGTCGTCGCCGTGAAGTTCTTCGCAACCCAGCTCGCGATGGCGGTTGGGGAGCTGCTCCCACCGTTCGCCCGGCCGACCGATCCGCCGATGAAATAGTGGATCTTGCCCTGCGCCACGTACTGCTTGAACTGCGCGAGGGTGGGTGATGGATCGCTGCCGTTGAAGCCGCCGATCGGCATAACCGCGTCACCCGTTGCCAGCTGGTAGCCGGCTGCGCTGTTGGATCCGATCGCGGCGGCAACCCAGGTGTAGCTCGAGGCGTTCTCGGTGAGGGTCGCCGCCAGCGTCGAACTCACTGCGCCCGAGCCGAGCAGATTGCCGATGCCGCCGCCTGCCGTCCCGCCGGCAGCGCCCCTGGCCGTACCGGTCGTCGCGCCCCCAGGGGCAGCACCATTCTGTTGAGCCGTGCCGCCGAAACCACCCGGCGGCGTTCCGCCCCGCGCGCCCGCAGTGCCCGTGCCGCCTGCACCCGCCTGACCCCCGCGAGCGCCTTGGCCGATCCCCGGACGACCGCCACCACCTGTCCCACCCGGGACCGTCGGCCCGGCGGTCACGATCGCTCCACCGTGCGCTGTTGTGACGGTCTCTAGCGTGTACGCCGCCGGCGCACTGAGGCCTGCAGTCAATGCCGCAACGACTGTGACGATTGCCATCACTCGAGTCGGTCGAGGGATCAGCAGCAACGCAGCCGCGACGATCCCGGCTGCGACGACCAGGAACTTCAACCACGGCAGCCACCCGCTCGCTTCACTCAATAGCACCCAGGCCCACGCCACGGTGCCGAGCACCGTCGCCGCCGAGAGGATGCGCACCCACAGTCGTGCGCGCTCCTTCCACACCAGCCCGGCTCCGATCGCGACGACCCCAGCGAGAGCCGGCGCCAGCGCAACCGTGTAGTAGGCATGGAAGATGCCTGCCATGAAGCTGAACGCGAGTGCCGTCACGATGAGCCAACCGGCGAAGAGCAACACCGTCGCGCGCCGAGCATCCGTTCTTGGGGAACGCCCGATCAGAATGATCGAGGCAACGAGCAGAACAAGCCCAGCAGGAAGCAGCCAGGTGATCTGGCCGCCGAACTCGTTCTCGAACAGGCGGAGGATTCCGGTCGGACCCCACTGCCCGCCCGCGGTCGTGCCACCGCCCGTGACGCTTCCCGTCTCGTTTCCGGTCAGCCGACCGAACCCGTTGTAACCGAACGTCAGCCCGAGAAAGCTGTTGTCCTGCGAACCGCCGACGTACGGCCTGAGGTTCGCGGGCACCAGTTCGACAATTGCAACCCACCAACCGGCAGAGACGATCACGGCGCCGAGCGCAGCAAACAAGTGCAGGAAACGTTTGCCGACGGACGTGCGCGCCGCCGCGAGATAGACGCCGACGAGGGCCGGCAGAATGAGGAACACTTGCAATTGCTTGGTCAGGAAGCCGAAGCCGACCGCCACCCCCGCCCAGATGAGCCAACGAATCTTGCCCGATTCGATGCCACGCAGGGTGAAGTAAGTCGCGAGAGTCATCAGCAAGACGAGCAGCGCATCCGGATTGTTGAACCGGAACATCAACGCGGCGACCGGTGTGAGCGCGAGCACCGCTCCCGCCAGCAGCGCGGTTTGCGCGCGGAAGTGCCGCCTGACGATGAGGTACACGACGCCGACGGTCGCGACGCCCATCAGCGCTTCCGGCAGGAGGATGCTGAACGAACTCAGCCCGAAAATCCGTGCGGACAGCCCCATCAGCCAGAGACTGGCGGGTGGTTTGTCGACGGTGATCGAGTTTCCGGCGTCAGACGATCCATAGAAGAACGCCTCCCAGTTCTTGGTCCCCGCCTGTACTGCCGCCGAATAGAACGAGTTCGCCCATCCGCTCGCGCTCAGGTCCCACAGGTACAACAGGGCGGCAAGCGCAAGCAAGCCCAGCAGCGCAGGGCGCTCCCATGCCGCAGCCTCGGCCCTGCCTCGAATCAGCCAATGCACGAAGACCCCCGAGCGCGTGGCCGATCGGCGAGTCGCTGCGGCGGTGACACCGGCGGGCGCCGCTGTAGTGCCTGTTGTTACGGTGCGTGTTGCGGTGCTCATCAGCTGCTCACTTTCTGGATGGCCTCGGTTTGGAGTCCGACGGCCGATTCGGTGGTGGGTTCGGCTGCCGGGTTAGCGGCCGGATCAGCGATCGGGTCATTGGTTGGGTCAGCAGTCCGCCGTGGTGCCCGGGCTTGCGCTCGAAACACCCACACCCGGAGCAGGATGAAGCGCAGCACGGTGGCCAGCAGGTTCGCTGCGGTGAGCACGATGAGATCGACGTGCGCGCCGGCATCCGGATTGATCAGGTGCAGAAGAGCCAACGATCCGGCGGTGACAGCCCAGGCCACACCGAACACGATCAATCCCTGGAACTGGTGCTTCACGGCATACGGCCGACCACGCACACCGAAGGTGAAGCGGCGATTCGCGGCCGTGTTGGCGATCGTGGTGATCAGCAGCGCCAGGAAGTTGGCGAGCTGCGGCACAACAACCGCCTGCAGGGCGAGGTACAGCAGTGCGTAGGCAACGGTCGACGCAACGCCGACGGCGGCGAATCGCACAACCTGTCCGAAGAAGCTCGGTGGTCTCACCGGTCTTAGTGGCTGCCTACCGACCTCTGCATAGATCTCGCCGAGCGGAATCCGACCGCGAGCAATACTCCAGCCGACCCGCACCAAGCCTTTCAGGTCCTCACGCGCTGTCGCGACGATCTCCACCGAGCTGTGCGTGTCGTCGACCCAGTCGACCGGCACCTCGTGGATGCGCAAGCCGGCGCGCTCCGCAACGATCAGCAGCTCCGTGTCGAAGAACCAGCCGTTGTCCTCGATCAGCGGCAACAGCCGGACGGCGACATCGTGGCTGATCGCCTTGAAGCCGCACTGAGCATCGCTGAAACGCACGGACATCGCGCCCCGCAGCAGCGCGTTGTAGCTGCGTGAGATGAACTCCCGTTTGCCGCCGCGGCTGACGCGCGACGACCGATCCAACCGGGTGCCGATCGAGAGGTCTGAGTGACCCGAAAGCACCGGCGCCACCAGTGGGCGCAACGCGGTCAGGTCGGTGGAGAGATCCTCATCGAGGTAGACAAGCACACGGGCCGGGGATGCCGCCCATACCGCTTTCAGGGCACGTCCCCGGCCTTTCAATGGGAGATGCACCGCCACAACGCCGGGCAGCTCACGCTCGAGGCGGTCAGCGATTCGGGCCGTGTCGTCCGTGCTCGCGTTGTCTGCGATGGTGATGCGCCACGACTCGGGGATGTCCGTCACCAGGTAGTCGTGCAGGGCGCGGATGCTCCGCTCCAGCGTTGGTTGCTCGTTGTAGACGGACACGACGATGTCGAGGTCGAGGATCTCTGTCGGTGGAGTCATCCACCTACCGTGCGGAACGACGGTTTGCGTCTGCTATGAGGAACCCAGCGTCTGCTTATGCTCCGCTGGGAGTCCGCTGAATTGCTTTTCGCGCGTGGATGCGACACCACGCATCGCCGCGCGTCACCTCGCCTCGCCGAGGTGCGGACTTCTGTCGCTTCCCCCTGGTCGCGAGCGACCGAAGTCCGCACCTCAGGGACGGGTGAGGAGGTGGACGACGGTCGACGGCGGGCCCTCAGGCGCGCTGCGCGACCCGGGGGGACAGCACGAGCGCGCATATGCCGAGCAGCGCCGTCAGGATGAAACAGCCGGCGAACGGCCAGGCTCCGCCGAGCGGAAGCAGCACAGCAAAGACGATCGCGGTCGCCGCGAGCGCGATCGACGCACCGATTGAATCGGCAATGCTCAGCGCAGAACTGTTGAAACCCTGGTTCTCGATCGTCGAGTACTCCAGTGTCAGCACGCTCGTGCGCGGGTACATCAGCCCCATTCCCGCGCCACCGATCGCCCAGCCGATGATCGCAAGCGCCGGCGGCAGTGACAGTGCTGCCGTCAGCGCAGCGGTCAACACGGCGGCCGAGAGCAGCGATGCCCCGATCCGAAAACTGACCACGTGCGACAGCTGCGTCGCAAACTTGCTCTGCAGCCAGGACCCGCCCGCCCAGGTCAAGCCGGAGGCCGTCAGCGCAAGACCAGCGCCTGCGGCAACGAACCCGTACTCCTTCGTGAGCAGATACGGAATGTATACCTCAGCACCGAAGAACGATCCGGCGAGAAGACCCCGCATCACGATGACTGCGGGCAACCCCGCACGCAGGCGCAGTGTGCCGCCCGGAAGCAGCGGTCGCAGGGCGATCACGGCGACGACGATCGCGACAATCGGGCCGCCCCAGAACACCAGCCCGGCGGCATCCGCACTGAGATTCACGCCGAGCACAGCAGCGGCGGCGAGCACGGCCCAGCCGATCCTGCCGAAATTCCACGGAACATCCGGCGCGGCGATCGGGTCGTGGACGAGCGATCGCAGCGCCGGAATCACCATCGCGGCGGCCACGAAGACGAGCGCGATGACGCCGAGAAAAACCCAACGCCAGCCGACGTAGTCAGCGACGAGCCCGGCAATCAGCGGCCCGACAAGTGATGGAACGACCCAGGCTGCGGCGAACGCTGCGAAGATCGGCGGATGCAACCGCGGCGGATAGACGCGCGCAATGATGACGTAGAGCGCAACCGTCAACCCGCCCGCGCCGAGGCCCTGCACCAGCCGGCCGAGAATGAAGATTCCCATGCTGGATGCCGTGCCGACAACGGCGAGTCCGACGACGAACGACACAGCGGATGCGTACAACGCCCCGCGCGGACCGTTGCGATCCGACCAATTGCCGGCCAGCACCATCCCGACGACACCGACCGCGAGCGGACCCGCGAACGCCAGAGCGTAGACGGATGCGCCGTTCAACTCGGCGCTGATCATCGGCATGATCGTCGTCACGGCCATCGACTCGAACGCGGCCAGCGTCACAAGGGCGCACATGCCGATACTGATCCAGAGGTATTCGCGGCCGAAGATGCCCGCAGGTTTGCCGGATCGCCCGGGACGCCCGGAATCGCCGAAGCGTTCGGCGATCGTCTCGTCAGCAGTCACACATTCGACTTTACGTGCTGGTCGGGTTCCGCGCTGGTGAGAGAGGGCATTCGTCGTCGCGCGCGGCGGCGCAGCACCACCCCGACAAGAACGGCCGCAAGCGCCATACCGGCCGGGTAGAGAAGATTGGCACCGGCGAGCAGCAGCAGGCCGAGCACGAGCACGCACGAAACAGCGGCCATCCACCAGCCGAGCGACCATCTCGGAAGCAGCACGAGCGCCGCGGCGACACCCACTCCGTAGATCGCGGCCGCGATGCTCGTATGGATGAGGATGATCGGGGCCAGTTCGCCGACGCCCGCCACGATCGCGAAATAGATCGCCATGACGACGGCGCTGAGTGCGAGTCCGCGACGGGCGATTCCGCCGCTCTCCGCGCCGTGACCGAACCAGCGCGGCAGGTCGCCATCGCGGCCCATGGCAGCACCAAGTTTGCTGAACGCCGCGACATACGTGTTGAACACGCCGGCAACCACGATGGCTGCGATCGCGGCGACGATCACACCCCACCCGCGCCCGAGAGACAGGGTGACGATCGACAGCAGCGGCACTTCGCCCGCACCGGCACTTGATCCGAGAGTCAAAACCGTCATCGACTGGATGGCCAGGTACGCGACCGACACGACCACCAGCGCGAGCGCTGTCGCGCGCGGGATGTCGCGTCGCGGGTTGCGAAATTCGCCGCCGATGCCGGCGACGGCTTCCCAGCCTGCAAACGCCCAAATGTAGAGGCTGATCGCACCTCCGACTCCGGTGAGCCCATGCGGCAGGAACGGGGCGAGGTTTGCCGAATTTGAGTGTGGCACGGCCGCAACGAGCACGAACACCAACACGGCTACGAGCGCTCCGCTCAGGACCAACTGGACCCACCCGGTGAAGCGGATGCCGAACACGGCCACGACGAGCGGAATGACAATGAGTGCCGCCGCGATCAGCACCGTCTCAAGTCGGTCACCGCCGACGATCGCCACGACGTACTGCGCGGTCATCAGCGCGGCAACGGGGGCTCCGATCGGCGTTCCGAAGAAGAACCAGTAGCTGATCACCCGCGCGGCCGTCGGCCCGAATGCGCGTCGTGCGAACGTCGCGACGCCGCCGGCATCCGGGTGTCGACGCGAGAGCGCCGCAAACGTTGACGCGAGCGGAACGGAGATCACGGCAAGCACGGCCACCGCAAGAACCGCGCCGGGGCCGGCCACGCGTGCGGCGAGGGCGGGCAGCACGAGCACGCCGGTGCCGAGAACGGCCGCGATATAGAGTGCCGTTCCCTGGGCGAGTCCGAGCCCGCGGCGGGTCGTTCCCGATTCAGTCGTGTCGCTCACCGTTTCAGTGTGCCGCTACCCACTGACATTGCGCATTCTCGCCGGCGCACACGGCATGGAGTGGCGCAGGCACGAGGCGAGCGCCAGGTCAGATCACAGCGAATGCGCGCACAGGGAACGTGCCAAACCCTTCGACCTTCGGTGGTGCAGCCGTAAAGTGCGCCCCGCGCGCCGGCACCTCGCCCAGATTCGTCAGATGTTCGACCACGTGGATGCCCGCGGCAAGCAACAGCGAATGCGCCGGCCGCTCGCCGCCCGATTCCATGTCGTCGACATTTACCGAGTCGATGCCGACGAGCGCAATCCCGGCGTCTACCAGGTGACGCGCACCTGCCTCGGTGAGAAATGGAGCACCGTTTGCGTACGCCGCTGCGCCGAAGTGCCGATCCCATCCGGTGTGCAAGAGCACGGCCGCCCCTGCCAGTTCTCGATCGTAGAACACTTCGGCAGGGATGCCGCGCTCGTGCGCTTCCGTCAGATGGAAGACGTCGGCAGGCAGGCCAACCATGGTCGACAGGTCGAGGCCGGCGAGGTCCGCGCCGCCGTCATAGCGGTGGTACGGACTGTCGAGATACGTGCCGGTGTTGCCCGCCATCGTGATGACATCCATCACGAATTCGGTGCCGGGAGCGTAGCGGGAGCGCGAGTCCTCGCGGGTCAGGTGCGGCGTGATCACCGGCACAGGCAGCCCGGGCAGCGTGATCATCCCGACACGGATGGTGTGGCTCAGGTCGACAATCCGGCCCGCGTCCGCGCGTGCCTTCGTCTCGATCCCACGGCTGCCCTGGTGCTGCTCCTCGACGATCTCGAGATTCCGGATCTCCGCACTCGCCACGAGCGCCAGCCCCAGATGCTGCACGAACAGGCGGCCGACGGTCACAGCATCTGCGTCGTCGCTCGGCAGGTCGAGCCGGAAGCCGTCGGCGCTCAACCCACCCCCGTTGACGAACGTGACGTGTGCGTCGAAGTGTGCCCGGTATTCAGTCATGCTCTCATTCTCGTCGCATCCCCATTTCTCAGTGACCTCGTGATGATCACGTCGATAGTGCCGCCGCCCACTTGTCGGCGATCCGTCACGTGACCCTCCAGCCACCCACACTAGTCAAGTATCATTACTACTGAGGTCATCCAGCAGGACCGGCGCGGCGCAGCAACATTGGCGTAGGGTGTGAACCTCGTGGGATCAGAGTGGACGAATGGAGCCGAGAGCGGGATGGACGACGAGCAGCGGGTTGATCTAGGGGTGTCGTTGTACATCCCGTACCGGTACACCGAGGACCGGATTTTCCGGGCCATCCAGGATGCCGGGTTCGACGACTGGACACTCGTCCAATGCCGGGTCTTTCAACGCATTGCCCCGGACGGTTCGCGCCTCACGGACCTCGCGGACCAGGCACAAATGAGCAAGCAGAGCGCCGGCGTGCTGGTCGATCAACTGGAACGCTTGGGCTATGTCCGCCGGGTCCCCGATCCCACGGATGGCCGCGCCCGATTGATCGTGATCGAACAACGCGGCCGGCGGGCGGTCGAGGTGGCCAAGGTGACACTCGACGAGATCCTCTCGGAGTGGAAGGCCTACCTGGGCACCCGCAACTTCACGTTATTGCATCAGATCCTGGATCAACTCCGCGAGATCACCGACCCATACGAACGGTAGGACGGCCGCCCCGAGCCGTCCGCCCCCGATTCCTGTTCGCCCGAGCCGCCGGGGCAGGGGGCGCCGGCAGACTTCGATTCAGTCTTGACATTAGTCAGCTTTATTGACTAATATGGTCAATGATTCTGACACTTCATCTCTCATTAGAAAGCGAAATATCATGAAGTTTCTCGTCCTCGGCGCAACCGGCCGCACCGGCGTCCCCTTCGTCAAAAAGGCACTCGACCAGGGACACCAGGTCACCGCCCTCGTTCGAAGAGCCGACGCCACCGCCGACTCGCGTGTCCAGATCGTCAGCGGAGACGTCACCGACGCCGCCGTGATCGCGACGGCAGCCCGAGGCCACGACGCGGTCATCAGTACCCTCGGAGCCAAAAGCGTCCGTGAAACCCCCACGCTAATCACGGACATGGTCCGTGCAGTGATCGCGTCCGCGAAAACATCAGGGGTCGATCGCTTCGTCGTCGTCTCCGCGTTCGGAGTCGGCGACTCACTGGCCAAAGCCTCATTCTTGGCCGGTCTGATATTCCGCACAGCGTTACGCAAAAAGTACGCAGACAAAGCCGCGTCGGAAGTTCTCTTGACCGCGAGCAACCTGAAATGGACCCTCGAATACCCCGGCGCCTTGAACGACCAGGACAGCACCCAATACACCGCAACCGTGCTCGAGGATGTCACACGATTGCCGATCCTCCCCACGACATCCCGAGCAAACGTCGCCGACTTCCTCCTCCGCTCCGCCGTGGAAGACACCTTCATCCGTCAGATCGTCGTCGTCACCGACACTAACTAGTGTCCTGCGCCTGAAATTCTCTGGTTAAGTTGTAGAATGGGGTATGCCAAGAACGGGACGTCCGAAGGCCGAGTTGACGCTGAGTGAGGATGAGCGGGAACAGCTCCTGCGCTGGTCCAGGCGGGCGAAGTCTTCG